>CAVXTM010000007.1:0-118818 GCA_963764725.1 uncultured Gammaproteobacteria bacterium
GCTTAGAAGGCTGATGCTCTATCCGGCTGAGCTACAGGCGCTTATCCCAAGACGGCCTTTCGCCCATGTAAACCCATGCGCGCCGAGGTTGGTCGGGGCAGAGGGATTTGAACCCCCGACTCCCTGCTCCCAAAGCAGGTGCGCTACCAGGCTGCGCTATGCCCCGCTAGACAGATCCCGCGAAAGCGACGGCGATAATACGCACGGCCGGTGATCACGTCAATCCGCGTGCAAACCCATCCTTCGTAGCGGTACTGAAAATCGACCTATCGAGGGCAATGAATTACATCCGCCGCCACCGGGTTCCCGTGGCGTTATCCTCCAAAATTGCGCCACTCGATCGGCTAGGCAGTCCCGGATCCTATTCGATTCCGCCCGTTCTGGCGGTTTCGCGCCGCCGCCCGTTGCTCTATCAGCCGCTCGATAGCCTCGTCGGCGAGTGCATCCTGCTTGGCCGCTTGGACTGCCGCGCCGGAGCTTTCCGCGATTGATGCCCCGGCCCTAATTTCCAGCCTGGCGGCACGAAAATAATGCTCGGGATCCGAGCGCAAGAGCCCGATCACTCCGGCGAAATGACGCAACGCCGCCCCGGCATCGGCCGCTCGAGCGGGGACCGTATCCCGGTACTTGTTGATGTCACGCACTACGTCGAATAAGACAGCTATGGCCTCGGGCGTATTAAAATCATCGTCCATGGCCCCCTGAAAGCGTTCCTCGTAGGGATTGGCGGAGCGGTACTCTGCGGCCGGGAGATCGCGCAGCGCCAAGTACAGGCGGGTGAGCGCGGTACGGGCATGGTCGAGGTTTTCTTCGGAGTAATTCAAGGGACTCCGATAATGGCTGGCTAAAAAAAAGTAACGCACCTCTTCCGGATGATACCTGGCCAAGACCTCGCGCACGGTAAAGAAATTTCCGAGGGATTTCGACATTTTCTCCTCATCGACGCGTACGAAGCCGTTATGCATCCACACGTTGACGAAGGGCTGTCCGGTGGCGCCTTCCGACTGCGCGATTTCGTTTTCGTGGTGGGGAAACTGTAGATCCTGGCCGCCGCCGTGAATATCGAAATGCACGCCTAAACACTCGGTGGACATCGCCGAGCACTCGATATGCCAGCCCGGACGTCCCGGCCCCCAGGGCGATCCCCACGACGGTTCGCCGTCCTTGGCGCGCTTCCAAAGCACGAAATCCAGCGGATCGTCCTTGGCCTCATCCACTTCCACCCGCGCGCCGGCGTATAGATCCTCTACCCGCTTTCCGGAAAGGCGGCCGTAACTCTTAAAACTACTCACGTCATAGTAAATGTCGCCGTTGGCTGACTGGTAGGCGTGCCCACGCGCCAATAAGCGCTCGATCATCCGCAACATCCCGTCAATGTGTTGGGTCGCGCGCGGCTCGACGTCGGGCTTGATGACGCCCAAGGCGGCTGCGTCCTCGTTCATGAATGCTATGAAGCGCGCAGTAACGGCATCGATCGGTTCATTCTGTTCGCGCGCGCGCTTGATGATCTTGTCATCGACATCGGTGATATTGCGCACGTAAGTCACTTCAAATCCGCGCGCGCGCAGGTATCGAACCACGGTATCAAACACCACCATGACGCGCGCGTGGCCTAGATGGCAATAGTCGTAGACGGTCATCCCGCAGACGTACATACCGACCTTTCCCGAGACCAGGGGCCGGAATTCCTGTTTCCGGCCGGTAAGCGTGTTATAGATTACCAGCACAGGATCTTCTTAACGCAGATGACTCTGAAACCTGGCGCGCAGCCGCTCCGGCCCGAGCAGTCCATAAAGTGCCGCCAACTCCGGCCCATCAACGCGCCCCGTCAGCGCCGCTCGCAGCGGCATAAATAAGCGTTTTCCGCTCTCTGCGATGTTCGCCTTGAGCGTGGCAATAAACCTCTTAAAGTCGTCCGGATGGCGCGCCAAGGCTTCCGATGCGGCGCGAAAATACCCCGGCTTCGCATCAGCGATCACCTGGGACGCCGGTTGGGAGAGCTCGGCCGGACCTCGATAAATAATGTTGGCCCAGACAAGCGCATCCTCGGGCAGGAGTACATTCGCCCGGATCGCCTCGATAAAGATCTGTCGAGCCCCCCCGGAACAAGATCCCGCACCGGTTCTCCCACCCAGTTCCACAGTTCTTCCACGCCCATCCGGTGCAAGACCTCGCGCTGCCAAAAATCCAACTGCGCGGGGCTGAAGCGCGCCGACGCGCGGCCCAACCGGGATAAAGAGAAGCCGCCGATCAAGCCATCGGTGTCCAAATAACCAGGATCATCATAAGTGTGCCCGAGGCGCGCTAAAGCATTGTTGACGGCGTCCGGAAGATAACCGCGCTCCCGCAGCGCATGCACCGACAGGCTCCCGGCGCGTTTCGACAAGGGCTGGCCGGCCTCATCGAGGACCAAGGCGATGTGGCCATAACGTGGTCTGCGGAGTGCGATGGGCCTCGAGGATCAGGATCTGCCGCGGCGTATTGCTTAGGTGATCCTCACCGCGTACGACATCGGTAATGCCCATCAAGGTGTCATCGATGGCGTTGCAAAAAAAGAACGCGGCGCTGCCGTCGGATCGCCGGATCACGAAATCGCCGATGTCGTCCGTGTGGAAAGATTGAGGACCCCTCACCGAGTCGTCGAATTCGATCGTTGTGCCCGCCGGCACCCGAAAGCGCAACGAGGGCTGCTGACCTTGCGCCCTAAACCGCGCAACGGCCTCCGCAGTCAAGCGGGCGCAGGTGCCGGGGTAGCGGGGTGCCCGGCCCGCGGCGAGCTGGGTCTTGCGCGCGAGCGCAAGCTTGTCCGGCGAGCAAAAACAGGGGTAGGCCAGACCCTGCTCTTGGAGCTGCTGGTAGTATTGTGCATAGAGGGTCGTGCGTTCCGACTGCCGATAAGGCCCCCGCTCCCCTTCGCTGCCAAAACCCTCATCCCACTGTAAACCCAGCCAGATCAGATCTTCCAGCAGGGTATCGAGGGCGGAATCATCCTCGCGCGTCCGATCGGTGTCCTCGATGCGCAGGAGAAAGATGCCTTGTTCCTTGCGGGCGAAGAGCCAATTAAAGAGCGCCGTGCGCACGTTCCCTAAATGCAGTAGCCCGGTGGGGCTCGGCGCAAACCGCGTGGTGATCGTTTCCCCCATCATCGCGTGGGATGGTACCCGAAAAAAGGTATACTAACCAATGCCATCGACACGGCATTTTCTTGGGACGGGAGGATCATGGCCACGCTTTTCATTTCCGATTTACATCTCAGCCCGGAGCGGCCGGACAAGCTCGCGCTGTTTTACAAGCTTTTAAACGGACCCGCTCTCGACGTTGACGCGCTCTATATCCTCGGCGACTTGTTCGAGGCGTGGATCGGAGACGACGACACGACCTCACCCCATCGAGAGATCGTGGAGGCGCTGGCGCGCTATGCCGCGACGGGAAAGCCGCTGTACCTGATGCACGGCAATCGAGACTTTCTCATGGGTCCGGAGTTCGAGGCCCGCAGCGGCGGGAGACTGCTCCCCGATCCCTCCCTCATCGACCTCTACGGAGAGAAAACCTTATTGATGCATGGAGATACCCTCTGTACGCAAGACACCGACTACCAAGCGTTCCGAAAACAGGTGCGCGATCCGCGTTGGATAGCGGGGTTTTTGCAAAAACCGCTCGCGGAACGGGCGGCCATTGCGAGTAACCTGCGGGAGGGCAGCCGCGCGGCGACCCGCCAGAAAGAAGCCGAGATCATGGATGTCGAGCCCGCAGCGGTTTCACAAACGATGATCGACCACGGGGTGCGCCAGCTGATCCACGGCCACACCCACCGGCCGGCCATTCACCGCTTCGAGATGCAAGGCCAGAGTGCACGCCGCATCGTCCTCGGCGATTGGTACGGGGACGATTATGTGCTCCTTTATTCCGCAAACGAACCGCAATTGGTGACCGCGACGGCGTTGACGAACCCGTAACACGACAAGCTTTGGTTCCGGCAAGAAACACCTGACGGCACGGCATGCGCGAACCCGAACAGATTGCCCGATCAGCGATCGACGATCTCCTCCGGGCCGCCAGCTGGCAGGTATGCGGCGTCGCGGACGCGAACATCCACGGCGCGTCCGGCGTGGCCATCCGCGAGTTCCCACTACCCGGCCACGGTTCTTGCCAATCGGCCAAGGATGGTCGGCCCCGGAGTTTCGAGCGAAGCGAGACGCGAGAGCGAAGAAACACAGCCACGCCGAGGAACATCGTGAGAATCGTGCGCGAGGAGTTCGGCAAGGGCAACGCGAGCCCCCAAGCGATCGCGCGATCGGGGATATACGCGGCCGCAAACGTCGAGCGACTAGGCTTGCTCTGACAACCTTGCACATAAGGGAGACGCAGAGTTGGCGGATCCACAGACAGCTCAGATCAACGGTTCCAGACTTGCCACCACATTCGCACTGCGGCCGCAGCAGTTCGCGTGGTTGCTGGGCGCGGGGGCGTCCGCTTCAGCGGGCATCCCCACTGGTTACATGATGATCCGCGACTTCAAGGTGCACCTCTTTTGCCAGGAGACTAGGTTACCCCGTCGAGAGGTCGATGCCACAGATCCGCTTTGGGTTCAACGCGTTGACGCGTTCTTCCGACAGCGGTCATTGCTGGCTCCGGCGGGCGATCCGTCCGAGTATGCAGCAGCGTTCGAAGCCGTTTACCCAACCGAGGAAGAACGGCAGCTTTACATCGAGGACGCGATCCGCAAGGGAACGCCCTCTTTCGCACATCGAGTACTCGCGTCCCTGATCTCGACAAAGCGTGTGCCATGCGTCTTCACAACGAACTTCGATCCACTCGTCGAGATCGCAACTACCCAAACCGACCAGTTGCTAGATGCGAGCGAGCGCGCTCACCTGACCGTCGCGGCGCTTGACTCCGTGGAGCGTGCCAGCAGATGCCTTCGCCAGTCGAGCTGGCCGCTTGTTGCGAAGATCCATGGTGACTACAAGTCCGTACGGCTGAAGAACACCACGGATGAGCTTCAGCGGCAGGACGCGGACATGCGTGCGGTGCTCGTGGGGGCATGCCAGCGGTTCGGCTTGATCGTGGTCGGGTACAGCGGACGCGATGAGTCCGTCATGCAGGCACTAGAAGACGTGTTGCAAACACCGGGCGCGTACCCGGCGGGTATCTACTGGGTCGGCAGCTCCGAAAAGGATCTGTTGCCTGCTGTTCGCCGACTGTTTGCTAGAGCGACTGCTGCCAGCGTAGCAGTCGCGTTCGTTCAGTCGCAAGGGTTCGACGAACTTGCGGCAGACCTACTCAATCCGATCACATTGCCCGACGTGCTCCATAAGCACGTCTTTGAGCGACGCCCTCAGGAGCGGCTGCGCTCTGTGCGGCTACCGACTGTAGATGCGCGGAAGTTTCCGATCTTGCGATGCTCGGCGTTCCCGATTTCCCAGATGCCCACTGTCGCTCGGCGACTGACGCTATCCAAACCTGCATCCACCGTAAAGGTGAGGCAACTGCTCAAGGAAGCGGAGGTCCGCGCCGTGGTGGCCAGCACGGGCCGAGCTGTCGCCGCGTTTGGTCCAGACGAGCAGCTTGTGGCGGCGCTTTCGTCGCTAGGCGCTCGCGCCGACGGCACGATGTCTTTGAAGTCCGACGCCGAGAGCTGGGCGTTGGGGCTACTCTACGACGCACTGACAACGGCGTTGTGCCGTCATCGACCTCTGTATGTGCGCATGCGGCGGTCCGGGCATTCTCTCCTGGTTGCGCAAGGTAAGCCCGACGAAAGCGAGGAACGAAAGCGACCGGGGCGCAGCTTGTGTTCTCGCGCTACATCTTCTGTTGCTACGACCCAATAAGTGTTATCTGGTGGTTTAGGGCCTGCATCCTGCCAAAACCGCACCCAGGCGCGAATGGTGGCGTTTATTCGGCAAGGTTCTGTTGCTAGCGCCCAAGTGTCGAGGCCTGCATGAGCGAATAACCAGTCTCCAAGTCTCAAAATAGAATTTCTCGTCCGTATCCATTCCGCGTAGCAAGTCGTTCCGCGGAACGCGTCCTCGGGGCCGGGAAAATCCTGATATTGCATCTTTTCCTTGCGGGACATTCCGTGCAGTAACCCTTGGATGGGCGAGAGATCATGATTGCCCAATAGCGCGTGAACCATGCCTCCCTGAGAAAGCGCTTCCTGTTCCAGGCGCATGACCATATTCAACAGCAAGCGAGAGTCCTTGCAACCACCAACAAGATCGCCTAATAACACGAGGTGGCTATCCGCACCGGACCAGTGTCCATCCGCATTTATCAATCCTAATTTAAGGCACAGGGCCGCGCATGCCACTAAATCCCCGTGCAAGTCGCCAATGGCAACTATTTTGGGCGGGAGAGGATGATGCCAGCCGATAGAATCGCCTGCGAGCAAGGGGAACGTATCGTCTGTATTTTGACGCAGCAAGGAGCGGAGCTCGGAGAGCATCGATTCCATGGCTTGGTCAAAATCTCGCGCAAAAGACGATTGATAACATAGTGGTCTCTAGCCTGTTCAGTCTCACTATGGTCCGGATGTATGCGCCAAGCATGACGCGCTATATATCTAAGCTCGCGAGCAGAATTTCTGAGCCTAGCACTTCAGACGCATACCTACCAACAGCCTAATTTTTTAGTCTAGCCGTCGAATGTGAAGATTTAAAGACAGAGCGCTCTACGCCATTTACGATAACTGCAATAGCCTGCACACGAACGCCTACGCGAAGTGGTCACGACCCCGACTGAAGCGTCGGCCCGCCGCGCGCAGTGGAACTGGAGAAGCGCGATGGCTGGGCTCAGCATGCCGTAGCCCATGTCATGGATGCGAATGTTGTCACTCGCGGCCATCTACAAACATCGACTATCTCGCTGTGCTCACATGGAAGCTCTCGTAGAGATCGTCGTTTGCCCAGCCGGCCCATGGACGCGGACCTCGCCCCGGCGAGCTCGCCTCGGGTATGAGAAATGTTAACGCCGTGATTCAAAAAAAGCGTATCGATGGGCCAGTGGGATGTCACACACGATCGTCGAAACCTGTCAAGGACTTTGAAACGAGCACGACCTGGTAGCCATACTATTTGAGTGCGAGGGCGGCATACAGTCAAATATATTTTGCCTGCGGGGTGTGGGCACCGCAGGCAACCCAAGGAGAGAGCGGCACTGCTCCGCTTCGGAAACCCCAATGCTAACGTGCCCCACAAGCGGCGGGTATTGGTAAACTATGTTCACCCTATTCTAAAAAAAAGGGTCTTCGTGAAAACGTGTGGGTAATATTGGTTTCATGATCACGCTGCAAGGCTTGCTCTGCAAGGGATTACGTCCGGTTGAAGGGACGGTAATTTCTGGCATGCTGTGGCGATGGCTACCCAACGCAAACGCTCTCGTCGTCTCACCGACACATACGCCTTTGACGGCTTTCGTCCACAAGCAACGGTACGCGGGGTCTTCGGGGAACCGAAGGTGCGCATCGTCACGGTTGTACGACGCTCAAAAAAACACGCTGTGGAGTCTGCGGTACGTTGCATCGCAGCTGGTACGACAAGAAGCTGCGGCAGGTTCGAGATCTCTCCTGCGGGGATACGCACGTGCGGCTGGAGTTGGAGGTCCGGCGTGTGGATTGCCGGCAGTGCGGCAAGGTGAAGCGCGAGCGTCTGGACTTTCTGGCCGACAACCCTTTCTACACCAAGCGCTTTGCTTTCTACGTCGGGCGGCGCTGGCGCACGAGCACCATCAAGGCGGTGGCCGATGAGTTGGATCTCGACTGGCAGACGGTCAAGGAGTTGGACAAGCAATACATGGGTGCGCAGCTTGCACGGGCTGGCCGGCCAGGACCTGCGGTTATCGGCATCGATGAGATCGCCATCCGCAAAGGTCACACCTATCGCATCGTGGTCAGCGATCTCCTCCGTGGCCGACCGATCTGGTTTGGCGGGACTGACCGCTCTCAGGCCAGCATGGACGAATTCTTCAAATGGCTGGGGCCGCGTAAAACCAAGGGGGTGCGCTTGGCTGTGATGGATATGTGGAAGCCGTTTCGCAACAGCACCAGAGAACAAGCGCCCCAGGCGGCCATCCTGTTCGACAAATTTCACGTGACGCGTCATCTGGGCGAAGCGCTCGATAAGGTCCGCAAGGGGGAGTACGCCCGACTCAGCGGCGAGAAACGTACCTACATCAAGGGCCAAAAATATACCCTGCTCTCCCGGCGGGAGAATCTGACCCTCGATGGTCGAGCTGCCTTGAAGAGGCTCCTCGCCGCCAACAAGCGGCTGAACACTGCTTATCTGCTCAAGGAATCTTTCGGCCAATTGTGGAGCTACGAGCGTGAAGCGTGGGCGCGACGTTTCTTCGAGAACTGGCGTAACGCGCTTAAATGGCAGCGTCTGAAACCGTACGAGAAATTCGCCGAGATGATCGAGCGCCATTGGGATGGGATCGCTGCTTATTGCAAACCAGAGAACAAGATCTCTCTCGGATTCGTCGAAGGACTCAACAACAAGATCCGCGTCATCCAGCGCCGCGCCTACGGACTCCGCGACGAGGATTACCTGCGCCTCAAGGTGCTTACCTGCATGCTGCCGGTACTGTGAAAACACCATTTTCTACCCACTCACTTTCACGATGAGCCAAAAAAAAGAGCGATGACAATATTCAGCGTAGCCATCATCGGCACCGGCCCGGCGGGACTCGCGTGCGGCCATTTCTTGCATCATCGATTCGATGTAACGGTGTACGAAAAGAACGATTGTGCCGGCGGACATGCAAATTCCGTTACGGTGGAGCACAACGGAGAAACGGTTCGCTTCGATACCGCCTTCGTCGTGTTCAACAACGCCGCCTACCCGCTCTTCATGCGGCTGCTGAGCGAATTGAATGTACCGAGCATGTACTGTCCGATGAGCTTCAGCTTCCAGATCTATCCCGATGGCCTCCAGTATATGACCCGAGGCCTGACCTATTGCTTTTGCGATCTCGAAAACCTGCTGAGTTGGCGCTTTTTGAGGATGCTTTTTGAAATGGTGAAGTTCCACCGCAATGCGCCGGAGGTGCTCAAGGACCGCAAATACCGTGACTACAGCATCGCCCGGTACGTACGGGAGAAAAACTACAGTGAGGACTTCTTACATCGCTTCCTGATCCCGCTCATCGCGGTCACCTGGTCGCTACCGCCGGACAAGATGTTGGACTATCCGATAGTCACGCTGGTCGAGTTCCTGTATCACCACGGCGCGCTGCAAGGCCTTCTCGGCCGCAAACATTGGCGAACCGTTATCAACGGAAGCCGCTCTTACGTGGAGAAAATCACAGCGCCCTTCAAAGATCGCATCCTCACGAATCGCGGCGCCGCGAGCGTCAGGCGCAAGAACGGGGCTGTCGAAGTCAGCGATAGCCACGGCGAGGTTAAGACCTTCGATCATGTCATCTTCGCTTGTCACGCCGACCAGGCGCTCGCGATGCTTGCGGATCCGACGCCGTTGGAACAGGAGCTACTGAGCAAGTTTAAATATCATCGCAGCCGGGTGGTCGTGCATACCGACGCCTCGATGATGCCGGCCAAGCGGCGGCACTGGGCGGGTTGGAACTATTATGTTCACTACGATCGCGACCGTAATCCACGGTCTTCGACAACCTATCACATGAACACCCTGCAAAAGGTCTCTCAGAAGACTGATTATTTTGTGACCTTCGGCGATATCGACCGAGTTGACGACACGAAAATCCTCGAAGAGCTGACCTACGAGCATCCTATCTTCGATCTACTCGCCATCAATGCCCAGCGGGAGTTGCATAAGCTCAACCAGAATGGCATTAGCTATTTTTGCGGATCGTACTTCAAGTACGGCTTCCACGAGGACGCCTTCCGCGCGGGCGTCGAGGTGTGCCGGGCGCTCACTGGAGAGCCCATCTGGGAGTGATACCACGCGCCGCTGGATGAGAAGTGCAACGTGGCGTTCGCAGCAGCCTTGAGCCGCGGCTCAGGCCGCCGACGCTTCGCGCTCGAGCTCGGACTCCTGGGCGATGAGATCTTCGTCCGCCAAAAGCTTGGTCAAACCCGGCACCGCGTGATCGAAGGTGAACATGTAATAGTGATACCCGAGTGTGATGTAGTGCATGATGAACGGGATCTGATCCGGATATTCGCGCATGACCCGCCGGGAGAATTCGTGACTCGCTTTCTTGTAGTCTTCGGGGAACTGTTTATAAATAATCTTTTGTTGTTGGTACTGACGCCACATTGTCCGCAGAGAAATTTTCCCGTTTACCCACTTCGAGACGAGGTTGCGCACACCGGAAGAGGTCAAGAAGAACAGTCGTTTCAAGCGGCCCGCCACGGTGGCCGGATGTGACATGCGGGAGAACATTTTGAGCGCGCGCTTAAAATACGCCTCCGGCTCATAGAGCGTCCGGATCACGCGCAGATGCCCCTCTAAGAGCTGCTTGCGGGGGATGCGCGTCACGATGTTCGTGTACCCTGATCCGAGCGTTCGTTCTTCGTCGCCCGTAAGCTCTTCGATCAAGCGGCCGGTTTGCTTCATGCGCGCGAAGAGAGGCGTCCCGGGCAGCGCCACGAGCGGGCCGATCATCGCGTTCGCTATGGAGGCATCGGTAATAAAGTCGATCTGGCGGGCGAAGATATCATCAGTGTCGCTGTCGAACCCGACGATGAACGAGCCATAGGTCAACAGGCCCGCTTGCTGGATGCGCCACACGTGCTCGACCAAGGAACCCTTTAAATTTTGGAACTTACGCGTTTCCCTCAGGCTGTCCGCTGAGGGCGTTTCGATGCCCATGAATACCCAGATAAAATTCGCCTTGACCAGGAGATCCAGCAGCTCGGCGTCATCGGCAAGATTCACCGTTACCTCCGTCCCGTAGAAGAACGGATGGCCGCGCTCGGTATTCCACTCGGCGAGCGCCGCCAGGAGTTTCTTGGCTTCCTTCTTGTTCCCGATGAAGTTATCGTCGACGACGAAAATCACGCCTCGGAACCCGGTGTCGTAGATCGCGTCGAGTTCCTTCATCATCTGCGGCGGTGTCTTGGTTCTCGGCTTGCGCCCGAACATCACCGTGATGTCGCAGAATTCGCATAGATAAGGACAGCCCCGGGAGAACTGCACGGAATTCATCGCATAGTAGTCGAGGTTGAGCAAATCGAACCTCGGCACCGGCGTTTTTGTGACATCGGGCTTGTCGGGAGTGGTGTAGACGCTTTTATATGTGCCTCGTTCCAGGTCTTGGAGGAACTCGCGCCAGGTGATTTCGCCCTCGTTTAGAACCTGCACGTCGCAATGGGGGGCGCATTCCTCAGAACAGGCCGTCGGATAGGGGCCGCCGAATACGACAAGCTTCCCCGCGGCACGGGAGCGCGCCGCCGTTTCGAATAACGAGGACTTTTGGGTCAGCATGGCCGAGAGACAGACGATATCGGCCCAGACTAGATCGCTTTCTTGCAGGGATTCGCAGTTCAAATCGATCAAACGAATCTGATAGTCCGCCGGCGTCATTGCGGCGATCGTGATCAAGCCCAATGGCGGCATCGCCGCCTTTTTACCGATGAGCGGAAGGTAGTATTGCGAGCCCCAATAGGTGGGCGGAAACTGCGGGTAAACCATCAGGATATTCTTGTATTTATCGTTCATAGATCCTCCTCGCGCTGTGACCCGCTGGGACAATCCCGGCTTACACGGCGAGTATAGGAAATTTGGCTCGCGAGCGCCAATGGTAGAGCCGTGCATCGCGACGCGCAGCCTAGCCTAACACTTCCGTCGCACGCGCGGGTTCCCGGTAGAATAGCGCATAATTGTGACCGGCCATGGCCTTGACTTCTTCATCCGCAACCTGGGAACCGAGTATCATGCACTCCGACAACGCTGTATTTGTAGGCAAGGGTGAGACACCGCAACAACTTCTGTTGCAGCTCGCGAACCGCCATGGATTGATCGCCGGCGCCACCGGCACCGGCAAGACCGTGTCGGTGAAGGTGCTCGCCGAGGGCTTGTCGAACCACGGCGTGCCCGTCTTTTTAGCCGACGTCAAAGGCGATTTATCCGGGACCAGCCAGCCCGCCAGGGTTGACGCCAAACTAACCGAACGCGCCCGCACGGTGGGTCTTGGAGAGCTTACGCCCCAAGGTTTTCCCACGCTGTTCTGGGACATCGCGGGCGAACAAGGCCACCCGCTGCGGACCACCATCTCGGAGATGGGGCCGTTTTTGCTGACCAGGCTTCTGCAGCTCAACGGCGCCCAAGAGGGTGTTTTAAACATCGCTTTCAAACTCGCCGACGACCAAGGGCTGTTGTTACTCGACCTTAAGGACTTGCGTGCCATGCTGGATTTCGTTGGTGAGAACGCTTCCAGCCTGACGACGACTTACGGCACGGTCGGCAAGGCCTCGATTGGAGCTATCCAGCGTGGCCTCCTAGTCCTGGAACAAGAAGGCGCGGATCGGCTTTTCGGCGAGCCGGCCCTGGATATTCACAATTTTATGCGCACGGATCCCGAGGGCCGCGGGTATGTGAGCTTATTACGCGCGGATTACCTGATGCGGCAACCCCGGTTGTACGCCACGTTCTTGTTGTGGTTGCTGTCGGAGCTTTTCGAGGAGCTTCCCGAGGTTGGTGATCTCGAGAAACCGAAGCTAGTATTCTTTTTTGACGAGGCCCATCTGCTGTTTAACGAGGCGCCCAAGGCCCTCATTGAGAAGGTCGAACAGGTCGTACGGCTCATTCGGTCTAAGGGGGTGGGGGTGTATTTCATCTCGCAAAGCCCCCTCGATGTCCCCGAAAGCGTCTTGGGGCAGTTGGGTAACCGCATTCAGCATGCGCTGCGCGCCTTCACCCCGCGCGATCAGAAGGCCGTGCGCGCGGCCGCGGAAACCTTCCGCGCCAATCCGGCGTTCGATGTCCGCGCCGCCATCACCGAGCTCGCGGTCGGCGAGGCCTTGGTCTCGTTCCTCGATGAGACCGGCGTCCCCGGCGTGGTGCAGCGCACGCGCATCCGCCCGCCCGCCTCCCGCATGGGACCCGCGAGCAGCGAAGAACGCTCCGCCAGCCTCCGGGCCAGCCCCCTCTATGGGCACTATGAACAAGTGGTCGATCGCGAATCCGCCTATGAGCATCTCCAATCACGCGCAGACCGGCCATCCCCCGAACGTGCGTCGCCACGCCGTTCAGCAGAAAGGAGTAGGTCTACGCAAACCGCCGCCGATGCCTTGGTCAAAAGCGTGGCACGCAGCATCGGAGGCAGTCTCGGCCGGCAGATCGTGCGCGGCGTGCTGGGGTCAATCTTCAAAGGGCGATGATGCGCACCATCGAAATTCCCGCCGCCTTGCTATCCGTTGGCGTCACCTCGCGCTCGAACAGCATCCAAACGGTCAGCGGACTGCCCTGGCGTGGGTCGTATGCTGCTGTCGGCTACCAGCGGGCGTAAAGACCCACGGAGCCCGTCATTGACAATAGAGGGAACAGCCTGATCGGTTCTACTCCCACCGCCGTAACGGCACCACGGCGCACATGGCGAGTCTCATCTGGGTCCGTCGGTAAAGGGGAGGTTGGGACGAGGCGAGCACGTCCCAGCACGCGCGGGCAGGGACAGGACATCACCCGCCGGCCCTACCCATCGGTCACGCCGTTCACGCCATGAGCTTGTTGCGGATCGCGGCGAGGGCCTGGGCGAGCCCGTCGGTCTGTGTCCCACCGCCCTGTGTCGCCGCACCCTCGGGCAACTTGCCGTCGGGCGTGAGCAGATCGATGATCTGGGGCAGGAGGGCTGCCAAGCCCTGACTGGCCTTCTGGTTGGTGACGCCCGCCGATTGGGCTACTTGTTGGATGCGGTCCTCACCCAGGGCTTGGCGCACCTGCTCCGCGGAGGCCGCGCGGTTCGCGCCGGTGCTGATCCAGGACGAGACGACATCGTCCAAGCCCTTCTCCCGAAGCGTCTTCACCAAACCCGCAAGGCCCCCTGTTTGCGGGTTATTGAGCAAGGCGATGGCGGCATCGACGACCTTGCCGGCCACCGGACCGGTCACCGCCCCGCCCAGGAAAGCGAATAACGTTTTCCAGATGCTCATAGCGTCCCCTCCTCATGTAATCGCTGTAGGTGTGTGCTTCTCGACCAGACCATCCCGGGTCAGCGGTAACGTCTGACCCTCGATAATCCCCGATCGTTCAGACCTGCGGAACATTCGCTCACCCGTAACCCGCTGACGGCCTGGATACTCTTGGCGCGCCCGCACCACGTAGCCGAGCAACGCACCACCGGCCGTGGACAGCGTCAGTAAACCCACCGTCACGAACTGGCTCACCAACATGATGCCACCCAGGCCCAAGAGCGCCGCGAAACCCAGACCGACCTTGAAGCTCGCCCCGGCCTGTACGCGGCGAATGGTCTTGAGGGTCTCGCGGTGGGTCTGTGCTATCAGCTTGCTCTTGTCTTTTTCCGCTTGTACACGGACCTTTTCCCGCTCTCGGGCAAAATCGTCCTTCACACGAGCGACGGCGTGGTGCCTGGTACCGTTGGCGATCGCCGTGAACCAAAGCGCGGCGAATATACCGATCACCAATGCGAACACGGCGAACACACCCCAATGTTCCTCGAGCCGCGCCTGGAAGGCCGCAATCGCCATGACGACGGCAGCGGCCTGGGCCAGCAGGATCCCCACCAGGTATTTGAGAACCGTGATCAGGCTGAAGCGTTCCACCGCGACGCTACCCGTCTAAGCAATCAGCAGGGCCCCAATCGAGAAACACCGGTTGTCCCCGCCTCAGGTAGAAGCCTCCGGCGCGCGCTGCTCCTGCGTTCTGATGTACCACACGCCACCGGCCGCGAATGCGATGGCTAGGAGAAGGATGATCCATAGATAGGCGGTAACATACATAGCCACTAAGAGGCTGACGCCGAGGAACCCCCCCACGATGTAGAAGCGCCAGTTGACGTAGACCCCTTGAAGAAAAAACGCGAACGCCAGCAGCAGGAAGACGACGAAACCTACCGACTCGAAACTCAGACGACCCACACCCAAGAGCATGTACGTCAACTGCACGGCCACCCACAACCCGATCCAATGGAATAGCTGCCTGCGCAGGAGCAGACTCCACTTCTCTCGGTCCGCCCGCACCCGCTGCCACTGCGCCAAGAGGGTGATGGCCCCGAAAACCGGGATCATGATCGCCCAATAGAGACGGCTGGTCTGCGGGGAAACGTTAGTGAGGGCGATACCGATATAGGACAGTCCGATCAACGCCCCGATGACCACGGCATCATTGGCGAACGGGAAGATATCGAGTTTGTCCTTGATGGTGGTGAGCTTACCGGAGATCATCTCATTGAGTGCCATGATGGAATGCCCTCGCCGTAATCGGTATGTCGAGGTCCGACGTCGGAACGCACACCTTAAGCTTCGGATGATCGGGGCGAATCCCAGCAAGGTGCAGCGAAGCGGACACGAATGCCGGCATTCGTTTCTCAACCCCCGCCCACGGCGTCACGGTTCTCGCTCCCCCTGCAGGAAGCGCAGCGTGTCGGTCCCACTGAACTTTGAATATACGGAACTCAACGCCGCAAAGCAACCCCCTGGCGCTGAACCAATACACAACGACGCCCGGACACGGCGTCGTTGCTGGCGACCTTCACGAGGATTGAGGTCAGCGATCCAGCGATGCGCTTTGTCGCCTCATTCCTTTAGATCTATGACCAAGCTGCCGTCTTCCACGCGAATATTATCTATACCCGCTGCGAAATGCTTCCAGAATCCCTGCTCACCACCATATTCCTTCACCAGATCGATGTTCTTCATACCTCCGAGCCAAGCATTGGGCAGCGGAACACCCATGATGCTGATGCCTCGTATGAGGACCTCGGGATTGCCGTGCTCGTACATCAATCCGAGCCCGGCTTTGACCCTAATCAACTGACCGCCCAAGACCGGAAAGTCCTCATCGACGGGCATCAGAAGCTTGGCGCTCACCAGGTCATCCGATAAATCGATCGCCAGTTTCCTAGCGAGATCGGTATTCTTCGCTAGAAGGGCATTAAGTTCTTTCTCAGTAAAGGCGATCCGCCTGCTGGCACCCTCTTCGCTGTAAGCTTCGGGTTCCAGCGCACCGTTAGGTCCCACGTGGCCGCTACCGCGCGAGGCTTCAAGGGACTCCAGCTTCTCGATCTTGCCATCGAGAACGGCCTCTTCTTTGGCATTCAGCGTGATTGGCTGGAACTCCCTAGCGAAGATGTTCGCCTTCACCGCCCAGACGGTGAGAATGGCCGTAACGACAACCGCGCCCAACATGAGTGCCAGGACCGGGAGACAGCCAAAGCGATACTCTCGGATCGGTTTGGCGGCAATCTGCTCATTGGGGTCCATGCGGTCCTGTCCGCCGAATAGCAGGCTCTACACAAGACGGTGGGTGAGCGCCATTCTCTCAAGCCAATAAGCGCTCCGCACCCAGTGCGTCTTCAAGCTCGGCGAGAAGCTGCTTTTCATTGGCACTCCAGCCTTCTCCGCGACCGCCATCGCCCATTGTTTGTACTCCGATGCATCTTGCGGGTTTCCTTTCGAGGCCAGCAGCTTGGCCACCGCACGACAGTCCTCAAGCGCCTGTGCTCGCATCTTCTCGGCTGAGTCGATGCCCTTCTCCCCTACTTACTCTTACTTGGCGAGGGCCTTCCTAATGTAGCCGACGATGATCATCAAAACGGCACCGCCAATTCCGGAACCCGCCACGTTACCCAGCAATCCGGAACTCGCCGCCCCGCCCAACAGGGCGCCGATTATCTGGCCGCCCAAACCTCCGCCTAGGAGCCCTGCTATAGTGTTGCCGAGCACGCCGAGGCTGAGGTTTTTGAGGAGTGCTCCCGCAATGTTGCCACCGACACCGCCCGTGATCAAACTGACAATCCAGCTAACGAGTTGGTTTTCCATCGTTCCTCCTGTCGTCTCTATCAAGCTAGAACACAAGGCCGCGTATCGTCAGGCCTGCGCTCGCGCTAGAACAACAACGTTATACTTCAGTCTTAGAGGGGGATCCTGACCTTCTGTCCCGGGAAGATCAGATTTGGATCCTTGATGACCTCGCGATTGGCCTCGAAGATTTTAGGATAAGCGTTGGCATCGCCATAGTAGTGCTTTGCGATCTTTGAAAGCGTATCGCCCTTTTGAATGACATAGTACTCGACCTTAACGGTCGCGACTGGTACCGCCAGGCCCTCTATCTTTACTTCACCGACCCCCTGAACGTTTCCCGCCATCAAAACCGCCTTCTGCATGGCTTCTGCGGATTCGGCGGTCCCGGACAATACCGCTGTACCATCCTTGTAGTCGACCTTCAAGTCCTTGATCCCGGGGTTATTGGCTTTGATGTGCTCCTCAATCTTCTGCGACGCATCATCTTCTTTGCCGAATAGTTTGTGACCGATATCGCGAACAAAATCGAAAAGTCCCATATGCCCTCCTGTCGTGAAAAGCTCTGGTTTTCGGATAGCCGCACGCCGCGGTCCTGCCCCATTTATTCTAGTAGGTAGAGGAACTATAAACCATCTCTCTCGTGAGTCAACGCGGCAGAACCGGGACCTATCAGGCAGGGCTGCCGCCGGAGATGGCCCTGTCGGTGAGCGGATCGAGGGTCGGTACCGTGCGTTGGACCAGCACCTCCAATGTGGCGTGTATCGGCGCGCTAACTCGGCGAAAGCAAAGGCGCTCTCCCTCGATGGCGTACACGCCGTCGAGAAACAGCCTGGCCGCCTTGGTCAGGACAACGGAACCGCGTGCTCGACGATCAGCTGCGGGCTGCGAGACCCCTGGTATTCATTGATCGCCAGCCGGTATGCGAGCCTCACGCGCCGCGCCTCCAGGGGCCAGTCCGCATCCAAGGCGTTGAAAGCGATGCCTGCGACGGAATGCGTGCTGCGATCAGGCCGCAGGACGAACTTGAGGTGCCGGTCCGCGACCACTCGCGGGGCTTGCAGATCGAATTCACCGTCGAACAGCGGCTCGGGAAAGCCTTGGCCCCAGGGACCGGCGCGGTGCAAGACTTCGGCCATTTCCAATCCTAAATCGGTTGCACCCAACTCGCCATCGGTATAGACCACATCGCGTAGCGTTTCCGGCGACATTCGCCGCTCGACCTCCAGGTCGAAAGCGCGCGCGAACGCCGCTAAGTCTGCGCGCCGCAACACCATTCCCGCCGCCATGGCGTGCCCGCCGAACTTGCTGATAAGGCCCGGGTGCGCCGCGGCCACGGCATCGAGCGTGTCACGGACATGGACGCCCGCGACGGAGCGCGCCGAACCCTTGATTTCACCTCCCGAGGCCAAGGCGAAAGCGATCACGGGACGATTAATGCGTTCGCGGATGCGGCCGGCCACGATCCCCACCACCCCTTGGTGCCAGTCCTCGTCGAACAGGCAAACGCCATAGGCCGTTGCATTGATTTCCCGAGATCCAAGGCCTGCCAGCGATCCGATCGCCTCTTCATGCATCTTGGCCTCGATGTCGCGCCGCTCGCGGTTGAGCCCGTCGAGCCGCGAGGCCAGTTCCTTGGCCGTGCCTTCGTCCTCGGCGAGGAGGCACTCGATCCCAAGCGACATATCCGCCAAACGGCCCGCGGCATTGAGCCGCGGCGCAACCGCAAAGCCGAGATCACGCGCGGACAGCCGCCCTATATCGCGGCCCGCGGCCGACACCAAGGCACGGATCCCGGGGACACAGCGCCCGGCCCGGATCCGCGTCAACCCTTGGGCCACCAGAATGCGGTTGTTGTGATCGAGCGGGACCACATCGGCCACGGTGCCGAGCGCGACGAGGTCCAGGAACGAGGCGAGGTTCGGTTCCGGCATTCCCTTGCCGCCGAACCAATTCGAGGCGCGTAGATGAGCGCGTAACGCCGTCAGCACGTAAAACATGACGCCGACACCGCACAGGACCTTGCTCGGGAAAAGATCCCCGGGCCGATTGGGGTTGACGATCGCATCCGCTTCAGGCAGCGCGGGCCCCGGCAGATGATGGTCCGTGATCACGACCCGCACACCCGCGCGCCGGGCCGCGGCGACGCCGTCGATGCTGGAGATGCCGTTATCGACGGTAACGAGAACCTGGGGCCGGCACGGGAGAGTGATGGCCACGATCTCGGGCGTGAGACCATAGCCATACTCGAAGCGGTTGGGGACGACATAATGCACATCCGCCGCCCCCAATGCCCGTAACCCGCGCACGGCGAGCGCACAGCCGGTGGCGCCATCGGCATCGAAATCGCCGACCACGACGATACGCTCGGCGCGTTCAAGCGCCCCGGCGAGCACCTCCACGGCTTCGGTCATGCCGCCCAACTCACGGTAGGGAAGTAGGCGGGCGAGCGAATAGTCCAATTCCTCGGAAGAGCGCACGCCGCGCCCGAGGTAAATACGCTGCAACACGGGCCGCAGGCCCCCCATAAGGCCGTCCGTCGCCGGGATGACGCGTCTGACAATCCGCTTTTCCATCGTTTCGAAAGCTTACGGTGTAAAATATGCTTCGAGCGCTGTAGCGCAGTGCGGCGCTCTGCGAGCCCCTATACAAGCAGCTTGGGTTGTGCTCTATTAATCGCTGGATCGGATACCAGCGAACACGGGCGACGTCAACCGTGATGCGCTTGTAAATTTTTAGGTCATTTTATAGCAGTTCGTGGGAGGGGACCCATTTAGTATGAGATATGCACCAGGAAGGGTAATTCCTATGAACTCAAGTAGCATAGACAGCACTCCATCGGAAGCGAAATGCGCGGCGTTGCTCTGTGAAGCCGCCAAGAGTCAGTTGGTGGTAATCGATATCCAGGCGAAACTCGGCGCTACGATTCCGGTGAAGGTCCTTAATCGCGTGATCGACAATACCGTTTTGCTGTTGGAGGCTGCCAAAACACTCGGGATCCCCGTGCTCGCCAGCGAGCAATACCCGAAAGGTCTAGGCCCCTTGGAGCCCAGGATCATCGAACACCTTCCGAGCGACGTGCAACGCTTCGAGAAAACCTCGTTCTCATGCGTGCAAGCCAACGGTTTTCTCGACGCCGTCACGAATGCCGCTCGGCCACAGGTGGTGCTCGCGGGGATGGAGGCGCACGTTTGCATACTGCAGACGGCGGTTGACCTCAGCGCCGAGGGTTTCGACGTGTTCGTTGCCGAGGATGCACTGTGCTCGCGTAAGCTGGAAAATTACCAGAATGCCCTATCGCGCATGCAACAATCCGGCGTAGCCGTGCTCAGCGCCGAGTCCGTGGTGTTCGAGTGGCTGCGCGACGCGCGACACCAGCATTTCAAAGCCATCGCGAAACTTTTGCGTTGACGGGGTTAAATCCGCGCGGCGCGCGCATGAACCAGGGCGACAACGCGAACGGTCGCTCGCGATCGCATCCTTAGTTCACTACACCCGCCACTGTGCATACGGCGCTTAAGCCACCGCTTATCGAGCTACGTGATCTCACCAAGACTTATCACGAAGGCGGCTCCGAGCGCGTAGTCCTCCAAGGCGTGAACGCCGTCTTCGCCCAAGGGCTGTTCTTGGCCGTGACCGGGCGGAGCGGTTCGGGGAAATCGACGCTGCTTAATCTCATCAGTGGCATCGACCTCCCGACGGCAGGCGGAGTCCGGTTCGATCAGATTTGGTTGCACGCGCTCGATGATACGCAGCGCACGCTGTTTCGGCGTCGCTATATTGGATTCGTATTTCAGTTCTATAATCTTATACCGACGCTTACGGTCGAAGAGAACCTGCTGTTACCCCTCGAGCTCAATGGGATCACGGGCCACAAGGCCCAGACCAAGGCCATGGAGTTTCTGGAAAGGCTGAACCTCGATGGGCGAGGGTCGAGCTTTCCTGATCGCCTCTCGGGCGGGGAACAGCAACGGGTCGCCATCGCCAGGGCCTTGATACACGATCCCGCCGTGATCCTGGCCGACGAGCCGACCGGTAATCTCGATCTCGAGACCGGGCGTTCCGTACTCAACCTGCTGCAACAAACGGTTCGAGAGGCCGGGAAGACCTTAATTATGGTCACGCACAGCCAAGAAATGGTGGCTGTCGCCGACCGCGTCTATCGTCTAGGGCAGGGACGGCTGACGGCATCGACATCAGCATCGTGACCTCGATATTATGGCGCGCGGGCTTACGTTTTTTGATCCGCAGCCCTTGGCAGCTCGGTCTCGCTGTGGTCGGAATCGCTTTAGGAGTGGCGGTCGTGGTCGCCATCGACATCGCTCGTACCAGCGCCGATCGCGCTTTCACGCTTTCCACCCAAGCCGTCGTCGGGAAGGCTACCCATCGCATCATCGGCGGACCTAGAGGTCTCGAGGAATCTCTTTTTACTCGATTAAAGATCAGCGCTGCAATCCGGCAAGCGGCGCCGGTATTGGAGGATCACGTGTCGCTCGCGGATTATCCGGGCGAGACGATGCAACTGCTGGGCATCGATCCGTTTTCGGAACTGAGCTTTCGTGCGCTACGGCCTGCCGATGAGAATACGGCCTCCGCGGCCGGCCTGGTCAAATTTCTTACCCAAACCGCGAGCGTGCTCATTAACCGCGCGTGCGGAACGCGCCTTGGTATCCAAATTGGAGATCACTTGGATATAACCTTGGGCACAGTGGCGTATCGGCTCAGGGTGGTCGGCTGGCTCACCGAAATCGGCGATTTAGACCAGGGGTCCTATGACGACCTGCTGGTTACCGACATTACCACGGCACAAGAGCTCTTTGGCATGGCGGGACGCCTAAGCCATATCGATCTCATCCTCGCCGGGCCGCGAACCCAGGCCGTTCTCGCGCGTATCCAGCGCTTGCTGCCTCCCGGCGCGGCCGTGATTTCCGCCCGGACCCGCGATCAGGCAGTTGCGCGAATGACACGCGCGTTTCAAGCGAACCTCCTCGCCTTGGGTCTCTTAGCCGTCATGGTCGGCGGTTTTGTGGTGTTTAACACGATGCGCTTTCTGGTCGTGCAGCAACGGGACCTGATAGGGACATTGCGAACGCTTGGGGTCAGGCGGGGGGAGGTGTTCGGATGGATTCTCGCGGAAGCGACTCTTTTGGGAACCGCTGGAACGGTCTTGGGGCTGGCCTTGGGCATAGGGATGACTGACGCGCTCGTCAAATTAATGACGAGAACGATCAATGACGTCTACTATGTGTTAGCGGTAAGGCAGTTTTCTCTCGCGACCGAAACTGTCCTGAAAGGCGTTGCCCTGGGCATTGGAACGACGCTTATCGCGGCCGTGCTCCCCGCGTACGAGGCAACCGCGATGTTACCGAGGCTTTCCTTAGCACGCTCTCACCTGGAGATCCGAAGCCGCCGCAAAGTCGCCATCGCGGGCTGGGTTGGGATCTCGATTGCGGCTTTCGGCGCGATATCATTAGGGATCCGGAGTGGGGGCTTAGTGACGGCGTTCACGGCCTTGTTTGGCATCGTTTTTGGGAGCGCGCTGCTCACGCCAGTCCTGATGGTAGGCATCATCCATGGCGTTGGAAAACTATTGTCGCCTAGCGTCGGCATGCTTCTGCGCATGGCGTTGCGCTCGGTCACCGCCGGGCTCAGCCGCACCGCCGTCGCCGTTGCTGCCTTGATGCTCGCAATTGCCACCACCGTGGGGATGGGATTAATGATCAGCGATTTTCGCTTGTCGGTTTCCGATTGGCTCACTAATTTGCTGGGGGCGGATCTGTATGTCTTTATCCCCGGTCCCACGGTCAGGGCGCCTGTGTCGGCCTTAAGCCCGGAGTTGGTTCAAGGCATCAGGTCCGCGCCCGGCGTCGCGTCGGTGTCTACCACTCGCCGTATCTTTATCGAAGAACCCGGGGAGATCACGGAACTGGTCGCTTATGAGTTGAGCTCAAAATCGCGCGCGGGGTTTCGTCTCCAGCGCGGAGATCCTGAGCATATCTGGAGGGTTTTCGACCGAGAGGACGTGGTATTGGTTTCCGAGGCTTATGCCTACCGTCATGGTTTATCGCTGGGCGATGCGATCCGATTGCGGACCGACCGGGGCCAACGGAACTTTACGCTCGCGGGTGTCTATTATCACTATGGATCCGATCAGGGACTCGTCGCGATGAGCAGACCTATCTTCGACCGTTACTGGCACGACAAAGGTGTATCTAGCGTAGGGGTCTATGCCGCACCCGGTGTCGATCAGGGGCGACTCAAAGCGCGGATCAGAGCCTTATCGGGGCCCTCGCAGATGGTCGCGGTGAAATCAAACCGGGCTTTATTCGTGAACTCATTACGCATATTTGACCGCACGTTTGTCATCACCGAGGTTCTACAGGTGCTTGCCGGCTGCGTCGCCTTCGTTGGCATTTTTAGCGCCTTGATGGCGATGCAACTGGAGCGGGCGCACGAGCGAGGCGTGCTTCGCGCCTGCGGGGTGACGCCCAGGCAGATCGGAAGGCTCGTCATCTTGGAAACGGTCTTTATGGGTCTCATCGCCGGTATCATTGCTCTACCGGTCGGCATGATCATTGCCGTGGTGCTCGAGATGGTGGTGATTCCGCGTTCCTTCGGTTGGGTCATGACGGTACACATTGTCCCCTCGATTCTGCTTCAGGGAATGTTGATCGGTGTATTGGCGGCCGCGCTCGCGGCCCTCTATCCCGCCTGGAGAACCACGCGCGGCACGGTGGCCGATCTCAGCCGGCATGAGTGAGCAGTGATCCTCATGTCGCCAAGCGGCAGATCCCTGCAATAACGCTCCTTGGACATCCCACCGACCACGTCCCTTTGGAATCGATTTGAGGGCTATCTATATTCTTGGCGGGGTTACTAACGTGGCGCGACGCTGCTATCCGATTACCCTGGCTTGGTGCGAACGAAGCTCATGCTGATCCCGCTCAGAGACGATCGCCACCTTCAAGCTCGCCCGCTCGTCACCTACACACTCATCGGCGTATGTAGTCTCCTATTCTTGCTGCAGCAATCATTAGAAGAGGTCGAGTCTCAGCGGCTAATTTATAGTTTCGGTATCATACCCGCGCTGCTGCTTGAACATGCGCGGCTGGCGCCCGGGCTGGTGTTCGTATCCCCCGAAGCGACGTTGTTTACATCCATGTTTTTGCACGCCGGATGGTTTCATCTCATTGGGAACATGCTTTACCTGTGGATATTCGGCGACGACGTGGAAGACTCGATGGGCCGCTTTCGCTATCTAGTTTTCTACTTGCTTTGTGGCCTCGCCGGAGCACTGAGCCATGTCGCGGCGCATCCGACGTCGGGGATACCGGTGGTCGGCGCAAGCGGGGCGGTATCCGGCGTGCTCGGCGCCTACCTGCTCTTGTATCCGCACGCGCGAATTTTAGTGCTGCTGCCGGGTCGGTTCCGCCGCCTAGTCCGATTACCCGCCTTTTTAGTGCTGGGTTTTTGGATTGTGTTTCAGTTGCTTAATACAGCGTTCGCCGGCGCCCAAGAAGGCGGAGTCGCATGGTACGCCCATATCGGCGGTTTCGTGACGGGAATGGCGCTCGTTCCACTATTTAAGCACCGAAAAGTCGGTCTGTTACAACCTGCCCATGGTTCTCGCCGTTGGCTGAGGAAACTATGACGGAATATTTGAAACGGGGAAACCCGCCTCATCTAACGTGGAACGTGCGCGATGGCATGGATTTTTCATTCTCCTTGGCGCGGTGACTTTTTCATGGCGGGTATCGTCACCACGAGATTGAGCCGCGATCGGCCTCCGGATCCAATGGAATTCAACTGGTGACCTAGCGAGTATAGCGAATGGTACGTGTCCCCGTTTTCAGCACGGTCGAATTAAAACGGTTAGTGCGGATCGACCACATTAGTTATTTATATAGATCCGCGATAGCGGAAATTGGCGTCGGAACGCTGTTAGCAATCGTTGCGTTCTGCTCGTTTTGGGGCAGCAACACCCAGGGGATAGCGGCTTTTTGGACTGGCGCCCTGGTGTGCATTTACGCACTCCGCATTGCGCTAAGCGGTCTTTACCAACGATCGTTCACACGCGATAAAAATGAAGCGCTGTGGTTGACCGCAATTCTTTCAAGCATCGCAATAACCGGTATCGCATGGGGAGTATTCGATGTAATGATCTCCACCTACGATACTGGATATCGCCCGACCTTGATCTTGCTATGCACAGGATGTATCGCCATGGCTATGCTTGCCATCTACTCGGGCGCATCGGATGCTGTTTATGCGTATGCAATACCAGCACTGGCGCCAACCATCGCCTACCATATTTTCCAAGTGAAAGCAGATAATCTGGCGGTGGCCGTAGTATTGGTAATCTACACAGCGACACTGCTTATCGCTTCGCGCCGCTTGACTGAGACGCTATTTGCATACTGGCGAGCCCGCGAAGAAGGCAGGCTTTTGCTCGATGACGTCGATAACCGCAAAGAGCAAGTAAGCACACTAAGCATCGCGCTAAAGACCCATGCGGAAAAACAAGAACGCACGGCTTCGGAATTGCAGCGGACAACGGCTGTCTTGGAGTCATCGGAGCTAAGAGCCAGGGCCTTAGCCGGTACCTTGGTCCGCGTCTCAACCAAATGCTCCGTCACGGGTTTGCTGAATATCCGCCATTTCACGGAAATCCTCGCTACGGAATGGCCGCGCCTGATGCGTGACAAGAAACCGCTCTCCTTGATCATGTTCGATTTTGATGATGGCGAACGGAATCGGGACTTTTACCGATCGACCCAAGGCGCTAAGTGCCTGCGGCGAATAGCCAATATCATACGAAACTTCTCTCGACGGGCGGGCGACGTAGCAGCTCGTCACGATGGCACACGATTCAGTATCCTGCTGCCGGGAGCCGACACGGCAAGTGCAAGCCGTATCGCGGAGAGTTTGCGGCGCGAGGTGGAAACGCAAAAGGTGATTCATGCCGCTTTAGATCCGGGAGCGATCGTAACGATCCATACCGGCGTCGCGACAGTGATCCCATCGCGGTCCCGAAACCCGAACGACTTGATTGAGTACGTCGATACCGCGCTCTATGAAGCCAGGTTTCAGGGTGGCAATCGGGTTGTATGTTATCGAGCTTTACAAAACCTTATGCTGGAACGCTGGGACAACCGTACAGACGGACGACCGTCCGAAGAAGGTGTCGTCAAGAAACTCGCGCTTCGCGGCTACCAAGGTCACACGAATAGATATGAGCCCGATTCCAAGATTTCGGATCATTGTCCCGATATCGATTCGGTCCACGCGGTCGTGCGTGGTCGACTTCGTATCACGCTTGACGGTCAATCCATGGTACTATGCCCTGGCGACTGCTTGTTTTTCCCGCCTGGCGCAACTTGTAGCGCCGAGGTTGCAAGTAACGAAGCCGTCTATCTATTGGAGGCGGTAAAGGCTCAATAACCCCCTCATCAACTTCGATTACGCCAGCGGGCAGGAAATCCCGTGGAACGCCCAAAGGGAAGGCCTACGTTTCTCTCTCATTTACAACCGCACCGCCACGGTTCTCGCGTTCTTACCGCGAGGAGCAAATCTAAAAGCATCCAACCGCCCATTGTTAAAGGTCCAAAAATCAGCGCCGATAGGATGCTGATGCTCGCCCCTGGACGCCATATTGGTCCCTATCTTATTCCTGGCAGGTGTACCTAAATGACAGGGTCAACCGGAAAAATCATAGCGCGCGCTGCCACCAATTACGAGGAATTGGCCGAAGCGGTGAACGGCCTTTTTACTGAATGCGACAGCGAAACCGATCAGGCACTCAACCGCGTGGAGCATTATCTGCAACAAAAAGTACGCAGCGTCCTGGACGGTGAATATCCATTAGATAGCTTACCTCTGATGCCGGCGACGGTAAGCGCACTTCTTCCCAAGCTCAACGAAGTGCCATTTACCGTCGACCGTGTTTATCCCTTCGCCATGCAAGACCCCGCGGTGGCGGCGGAAATTATTCGTTTTGCGAATGAGGGCTCGCGCAAGAGCTCCGCGCAACCGATTTCCAATCTCAATCAAGCATTAGAAGAACTTGCACCGGACACGCTAAGATCGGTATTAACAAAGGTAATGCTTCGGCCCACTATTCCAATTAAACCGATATTTGTTCAACTGATTGGCAAACCTCTGTGGGACCATGCACGTGATTGTGCGCAAGCATGTGCCGAGTTGGCATACGAAAACCAAGTGGATGCGAATGATGCGGCCTTTATCGGACTAACCCACGACGTTGGCAAGTTGGTAATATTTAAGCTTCTATGCGTTGCGTTCCGGGCCACCGGTTCGTCCGTTTCTCCGCGCGCCGCGGTGGTTAATCAAATCGTACGGCAATATGCGTTTAAACTGTCGCGATTTGTTGCAGAATATTGGAATTTTCCTCAGGTATATGTGCAGGCACTTGAAGATCAGGCGTCCGCCAGCGCTGCGGGTGAGATGTCGTCACTCGGACGCACTTTATACTACGGCAATCTCCTTGCCGAAGCCTATGCGGTGCTTCAGAAATACCGCTATTCCGGTCCCGACCTGGAGCAAGCGCTGCAACAGCTCGGAATGTCCTTATCTCGCGTTTACGATATATTTCCCGCCACACCGCGACTCGCATACCGATAGCTCCCGCGCGACTACCTAATATGACGTTTGGCGAGGGATGCCGCGAGAATCGGTGACGGAAGCTGATTTAGTTTCGCAGATTGGCCTGCAGCTCAGCGCAATCTCTTACTGACCACTGAGTGCTAAACTTCTCTTTTAGCTGCTGCCGAATTGAGGGGTTCTCGCTCACCATGGCATCGACCCAGTGCTGTTTTACAACTTTGTGGCGCGGGCGAACGCTTGGGTCAAATCCTTTTTTCCGCAGCTCTGACCGCCGTATCTCCAGCGATCCTTCGCTGCTGTACAACCCGAGGGAGATTATCCTCTTCGAAGTCGAGTCTCTTAACAGCATATAATCTTCCACCCCTTTGCTCTTAAGATCTTCAAGAATGGCGCGAGCGAGGCTTTCGGGCTCAGCTGGCTCTATGAATATCCAGTATCTCCTAGCAGTGATCTTCTCGTCCTGCCTAGTCCAGTTACGCGCGTTGAAATGACCAAGCCACGATGTCGCCTCGCTCGCCGCCCGTTCATCCACAAACGGCCCGACCGTAAAGCAGAAATCATGCGGTTGACCGAGCGCAGGATCCGCAGCGCGCGCGGCCTTCGATGTAGAATCGGTCTTCGCTTTTTCTTGCTCATCCGCGAGCGCCGTGACTGACGCCGTTGGCTCGGACGTACTGCTCGCTTGTCCGATGTGTGATGCTCTCGCCGTTTCGTCCCTACGCTCGGGATCCTCGCCCACGGCTGGACCAGTGCGCCCGCGAGGCGTTTGCGGCAGATCGAGTTCACGCAATAGTTTCAGGCTTTCCACCTGTTGCGGGATGGGCTGATCATGCGTTGCTCTTTTCAAAGAGTCGCGCAGCAGCGCGTTATATTCCCAGCCAAAGTACAGAAAGTTGGCGGTCAGGAGTACGAATACAAACCATTTCATGGCTGAGAACGCCGGCCCCAAATTAGCAAGCCTTGGAGTACGAGGTTTGGAATTACGACGAACCGATCCGATAACAGAGGTGTGATAAATCGAGCGTCGCCCCCGGTAATAATACACTGAGCGTCACGGAATCGCCGCTTGATCTCGTTAGCGACGCGGTCTATACACGCAGCGATCGCGTGAGCTGTTCCGGCCACCACTCCGTCTTGGGTGTTGTGTGCCAGGAGCGCCGCACCCCCGGCGCGCGTCTCCTCGATTGCGTAGGTGTGTGCGGCCAAAGCGCGCCGCATGATCGACAGCCCGGGTAGAACGAGTCCTCCGATGTGCTGACCGACCGGCGACAAACCGTCAACTGTCACCGCCGTTCCACAATCCACTAGGCACGCCGGCGATGCATGGCGATGCCAAACCGCGATCAAGCCTAACCAGCGATCCACACCAAGCTGCGTAGGTTCGTCGTAACCGTTCCTCACACCGCACGCCGCCACGCTAACCGTTGCAAATTCCGGGGCGACGCGCCATCTCTCCACGGCCCATCGAGCCAGTCGCTCGGCGATACCTTCACCGGCAACATTCGAGACGAGTAGCCGATGTGGATTCGGAAGTTTTGCCCACTCGCAATCGACTAGCCCGTTGAACGCGCTACTTGTATCGGCGCTTCCCTGGGCCAGCGTAAATCCATTCTTCCAGAACTCCCATTTGATGCGACTATTGCCAACGTCAACGACTAGCATCAATCGGCCGGTCTCAAACTTAAAGCACCTGCTTCAAAACGGTAAGTCGAATCCTCCACTTTCAGGGACAATGCCCCACTCGGGTCGATGCCAAAGGCGCGGCCGATCAGGCGCGCCCCGCCGCAGGATAATTGTACTTTTTGCCCATAAACGACGTCATACCGTCGAGATTCATCGTAAAACGGAGCAAATCCGAAGCGTTCGAAGATCGTGAACGCCGTATGAAGTTCGTGCAGCAGGGCCGTGGCAAGGGCATTTCGTGAAACGGCGCGCCCCAGCGCTGTCTGTATATCTGTATAAGGTTGTTCTATTTCGCGTAGTCTCCGTTGAGGAAACGCCACGTTGATACCGATCCCGGCCACGGCCGTGTGCTTCTTATGCGGCCCGACCCTGGTTTCAACGAGAATGCCGCCCAGCTTGCGGTTTTTCCACCAGATGTCATTCGGCCATTTTATCCCGACATCATCGATTCCCAGGTTTCTCAGAACGCGCACTGCGACGGTGGCCGTCGTCAACCCAAGCGACAACAGGAGCTCGGGAGCGACCCGGAGATCCCAGGCGACGGACATACATAACCCGCTTCCAAGGGGAGCGGTCCACGCTTTCCCGCGCCGCCCTCGACCGGCGCGCTGGAACTCGGCCAGGCACACATGCCGGTGAGCATCTTCTCGGCCCGCTCTTTCTATAAGCGCCTGGTTAGTGGAATCGATCGAGAACGCTAGATCGATGCGATGAGGGGCAGAACCAGATCGTTCTAGGGGTCTCACTATCCGATCCGCCTCGAGAAGCTCGATGGGGTGCTTTAATCTCAACCCGTCATCGCCCACAACCTCAAGTTCCACACCGTAAGAACCAAGCAAGGGGGCGAGTGTTCCTAATGGAGGTGTTTCACCGCCGAACGCTGAAGCCACACTGGCGGTGGAATAGATATTTCCGTCCGCGAGAAGCTTTAAAAGCTGCTCATCCCGCGCCGGTTTAGGTAATAACGCCGATTCGGATGGCACGGCAATGCTCTTAGATCGTCCCAGTCTAGGCGAATATTATTCGCTATGACGCGCCACCGGACGGGAGGGATCTGAGCACCATTCGCTCCAGGAGCCCGCATAAAGCCGGCTCATCTCCAGCCCGGCGTGCTTGATCGCCAGGAGATTATGGCAGGCCGTCACACCGGAACCGCAATATACGGAGACCCGCTGTGGAGGCGTCTCTTTGAACAGCGTTGTGAATTGTAGGTGCAAGTCGTCCGCGGAGAGAAATAGACCTTCGGCATCGAGGTTGTCTTTCCACCAGCGATTTATCGCTCCGGGGATGTGGCCCGCCACGCGATCTATGGGCTCATGGTCTCCGCGATAGCGGGCGGGATCACGCGAATCCAGCAACAAGGATGCGCCGGCGAGCTCGTCGATCGTATGCAAGAGATGACGCTGAGGTGCGCCGTGAAAACCGCCCGCGGTGTTGGATTGTTCACCGGCGGTGACCGGAAAGTCCAGGGCGATCCATTGCTGCCACCCCCCGTCGAGGACGGCAACCTTGTCGTGTCCCATATAGCGGAGTAACCACCACAACCGCGCTGCGATGGAACCACCGGCGTCGTCGTAGGCCACGACCTGCGTGCTGTCTTCGATACCCAGGTGCCCAAATAGCGTTTCCAGCGCTTGCGGGCTTGGCAAAGGATGCCGCCCGTGGTCCATCAAAGGAGGACCGCTCAAGTCGTGTTCGAGATCGGCGTACACCGCGCCCCAAATATGACTCCCACGATAGGCTATCCGCCCCGCCAGCTCGTTCGTCAGATCAAACCGGCAATCAACGATAACCCACCTGGCCGCATCGAGATGCTCCTTTAAGCGGTCACGATTAATGATCGTCTCGAACATAAGGCAAATCCTGCATCGACCCTCTGGCATCGGGATCCCACAAAAAGACCGTCGCGCGCAAGATGGAATCCCGCACACGCTTGAGCAGGAGAACAACCGAGATTCTATACGAAAATAGGTCGGATACGCATAGAGATCCCCCGCAAAACTTCTCGCGAGCAATCGCGCGGCCTGGTTAGCGGCCGCCCTCTTGTTGATTCAATCGTGAGAGCTTATGAATAACCTAGGATTTACGGTCAAGCGGGGATGGATCGCTGAGCTGGCCCGCCACGCTATGGCCTGCAAGGTGCCGGAAGAAAGCGGAACGCTCGCTCGGAGTTAGCTCCGCGATAGCCGTGACTCGTTGGTAGAACTTTCGGAAGTCCTGCTTCACATTGTCAAAAAGCCGTTTGAATGCCCGGGTGTGCTCCCGATAGGTAACGATCGAGGAGAGCTTGGCATTGTTTAGGTCCCGCGCCATCCACGCATCGTAGCCCGAATACCCCCCCCATTGGTCGCGTACCGCTTGGTACCGCTCGCGAAAATCTGTAAAAATGCCTTGTTTCGCGGCGCGCATCTCCGCTGAAATCAATCGCGATGCGTAGAGGTTTTGCAAGCGCCTCGCCGTATCGAGCACCAGCGCGACGAAAGCATCTTCGTGGCGCTTCGCTAAATCAAAATCTTTGAGTTTTTCATGCTGTTTGGTTTGCATCAGCCATTGCCGGACGCCTTGCGTGGCCACCGTCGTCGCAAAGGCTTCGTTGAAGGCGCTATCGCCGGGAACATAAACCGTTTGATGCGCCATTTCATGCAAGATAACCTCGCCGATCCGCGTGTCGCTCCAGCTTAGCATGGTGCTATAGACCGGATCTCGAAACCAGCCGAGCGTAGAGTAAGCCGTGACCCCGCCCACAAAAACGTCGTTGCCGGCCTTCGATAATCCCGCCGCCGCGCTATGAGCTCGGTTCTCGGAGAAGTAGCCGTGATAGCTCAAACAGCCTGCGAACGGGAAACACCAGTTCAAGGGGCTGAGTGAAAACTCCGGAGTTGCGAATACGTTCCATGCAACCGCCCTCCGATCGAGATCCACGAAGGTAAGATAGCTGCCATTGTCAGTGAGGCCGAGCTTGTCGATCGCAAAGCTGCGCAGATCCAGAATCAGCTGCAGTTTATGTCTGATTGGCGCGGAGGTTTGCGGTTCGGCGATAACGGAACTGATCGGTTTCCTTTTTAATAGCAGAGCAGCTTGCCCCGTCACCGACTGGACGTAATAGCTCAAGTTCGCCCACGGGCAGTACAAAAGGAGCGATAAAACCAAAGGCGTGATCCAGTACATGGCCCCTGCACGCACGTCAGCACATTCTGCTACCAACCGTTGTATCATCGCATTCCTTCTCGTAAAACTTCGCTGCAATCGCAGGGAAACATACCCGTTCTATGGCGATTCCCGCGAGCCCGGAGCCCGGCGTAACAAATTAGCCGAAGATTCAGTATGCCAAGACCATGCCGAAATAAAAAGTTCGGCAGTGGAATTTTTTAGATCAGGGTAGCGATAGTAGAGTGCGGGACACGCGTTTGGATTATGATCCCGTAAGACTGCTGGCGTAAAGTCATAGGTCGTAAGCTTCGAGGCAGACGACGCACGGCCTGTTGGGTGCAGGACGGTTATAATAAAGTCAGCAAGGAATGCGGCATCGCTTACCGGTATAAGCTATGTTATCCGAGTTACACGCAATAATTTTTTAGTCAGGGATCGTTATGTGCGGAATCGTCGGCGGAGTTGCACAGCGAGATGTGACGCCCATTCTTGTCGAAGGGCTAAGGCGCTTGGAGTATCGGGGTTACGACTCGGCGGGGATCGCGGTAATCGATAATAAGCGGTCGTTGAAGCGACTGCGTGTTTTAGGCAAGGTCGATAAGCTCCAGGCGTCGCTCAAAGACACCGTGGTTCAGGGGTCTTTGGGCATTGCCCACACGCGCTGGGCGACCCACGGCGAACCGAGCACCCGCAACGCCCATCCCCATGTCTCCAGTGATTGCGTCGCATTGGTGCATAACGGAATTATCGAGAACCACAATAAGCTCCGCTCGGGGCAGAGCGAAAAAGGCTACCAGTTCACCTCCGACACCGATACCGAAGTCGCGGTTCACCAGATATACGACCATATAAAGACCGGGAAAGACTTGCTTACCGCGGTCCTTGACACCGCGCAAGAGCTCGAGGGCGCGTTTGCCCTGGGCGTCATTAGCACATCGGAACCCGACCGGCTCATTGCCGCGAGGCGCGGCAGCCCGCTCGTCATCGGAATAGGTATCGGAGAAACTTTTATTGCCTCCGATGTTTTCGCGCTCTTGCCGGTGACCCAGAGGTTTATTTTTTTGGAGGAAGGCGATGTTGCGGACATGCGTCGCGACAGCGTCGCGATTTATGATGCCGGGCGCCGGCGCGTCGAACGGCCGATATCCATCTCGCAACTTTCCGCCGATGCCGCGGACAAGGCAGGCTACCGGCATTACATGTTAAAGGAGATTTTCACCCAAGCGCGTGCGGTGGCCGACACCTTAGAGGGCAGAACTCAAGAAGGCAGGGTCGTCGAGGACGCGTTTGGTTTCGGGGCGCATGCTGTTTTCGACCAGGCGCGCGCGGTCCAAGTCGTTGCCTGCGGAACGAGCTTCCATGCCGGTCTCGTCACCCGCTACTGGATGGAAGGCGTCGCCGGTATGCCGTGCAGCGTCGAGATAGCGAGTGAATTCCGCTACCGCAAGTCCGTGGTGCAGCCGGGCACATTATTCGTCGCGATTTCGCAATCGGGAGAAACGGCCGACACATTGGCCGCGTTACGACTCGCGAAATCCTCCGGATATTTGGATACCTTGGCGATTTGCAATGTCCCGGAAAGCTCGCTTACGCGCGAAGCCGGTCTCGTCTTTTTGACGCGGGCGGGCCCCGAGATCGGCGTGGCCTCGACCAAGGCATTTACGACCCAGCTTACGGCCATGCTGCTCCTGGTGGTCGCGCTGGGCCGACGGCGCGGATTGGATGCGGCGGCCGAGCAAGCATTGGTGTCAACGATAGAAAGCCTGCCCGGCAAGCTGAACCAGGCATTGCTGCTCAACGATCGGGTCAAGCAGTTGTCCGAGCAGTTCGCGGATAAACATCATGCCTTGTATTTGGGCCGTGGCGCGATGTATCCAGTCGCGATGGAAGGTGCCCTCAAGCTGAAGGAAATTTCTTATATTCACGCCGAGGCCTATCCGGCCGGCGAATTAAAACACGGGCCTTTGGCGCTGGTGGACGAAGATATGCCGGTCATCGCCGTCGCGCCAAACAATGAATTACTGGAAAAGCTGAAATCGAACTTGGAGGAAGTCAGGGCACGCAAGGGCAAGCTTTATGTCTTTGCCGATCCGAGTATCGGCATGCAAAGCGCCAACAACGTCGCTGCCGTCGAAACGGTTTCCGTCGATGACCTCATCGCCCCAATCATCTATACGGTACCGTTGCAACTGCTTGCCTATCACGTCGCCGTGCTTAAAGGGGCCGACATCGATCAACCGCGTAATCTCGCCAAATCCGTGACCGTGGAATAAGAGCGGTAGGGTGGCCGAGCCGACGAAGTCTATGCAATATCGCGTTCTTCTCGTAGACGACGATCGGGACATGATCTCGCTGCTGTCCTCGTGGCTGAAGGATGCGGGTTTCGAGGTCGATCCCGTGCTGTCCGGAAGCGAGGCGATGGCTCGCATCGACGTTATTCGTCCTCACCTGGTGATCACCGATCTCGTGATGCAGGGTATGGATGGCATGACCTTGCTGTCCAAGATCCACCGCCAGGACCCGCTGATGCCGGTGATCATGCTGAGCGGCAAGGCGCAAATCGCCGATGCCGTTAAAGCCATGCACCTCGGGATCGCGGAGTTTCTAATCAAACCTATCGCCAAGGAAGAGCTCGTGGCCCGCGTACGGTATACGCTAAGGCTCGCGGCTGGCGAATCGGACTCCGGATCGAATTTCGGCAAGGAAATAATATATCGCAGCGAGAAGATCAGCCAGCTCCTGGAACAAGCGAAGCTCCTCGCCGCGACCGACGTCACGATCTTGATCACCGGCGCCACGGGCACCGGCAAGGAAGCGCTGGCCAAGGCCATTCACGAGGGCGGTGCGCGCAAGGATCAGCCCTTTGTCGCGATCAACTGTGCCGCTATTCCCGAACAACTTCTCGAGTCGGAGTTATTTGGACACGAGAAGGGTGCGTTTACGGGCGCGCAAACGAAACATGAGGGGCTCTTCCAAGCGGCAAACAAAGGCACGATGTTTCTGGACGAAGTCGGCGACATGCCTTTGGGCTTACAAGTGAAGCTGTTGCGCGTGTTACAGGATTTTGCGGTGCGCCCCGTGGGATCGGTCCGCGGGATCCCCGTCAACGTTCGCGTGATCTCCGCGACCAACACGGATCTGGAACAAGGGGTCAAGTCCAGCCGGTTTCGGGAGGACCTGTATTACCGGCTGAACGTGGTGCCGCTACACCTACCCCCCTTAGCAGAACGCCGCGAAGACATTCAGCCGCTCTTAAATCACTTCTTGAAACGTTTAAGCCAGCGCGACAATAAGAAACGGAAGCGCTTTGCACCGGAGGCGGTTGAATATTTAGCCTCGGCTCCGTGGCCCGGAAACATTCGGCAACTCATAAATGTCGTTGAATTATGCTGCGCCCTCACGAATACCGATATTATCCCGCTGGCCATGGCGCAAAGGGCGCTGCGGGACCAGCCCGCTCATGTTCAGACGTTAAAGGACGCCAAAGAGGATTTCGAGCGCAGTTATCTCGTGAGCGTCTTGCGGGTCACGAACGGCCACGTTTCTCACGCGGCGCGGCTCGCCGGACGCAATCGAACGGAATTCTACAAGCTGCTTAAACAACATCATATCGAACCGGAAGAGTTTAGAACTTCGCGGCAAGCCTCAGAGGAAGATTAGGGTTCAGATCTTGCGATAAATAATACCCATGGCAATCAGAATTGTTCGCGTAGACCCGGAGCTGAAAGATCTTATTCCGGGCTTTTTGAATAATAGGCGGCAGGATGCATTGACGATTCGCGCAGCCTTAGCGCAAGAGGATATGGAAACGGTGCAGATCTTGGGTCATAGCATTAGAGGTTGCGCGGGCGGGTATGGTTTCAATGCCCTGAGTGAGCTTGGCGGGATTTTAGAACGAGGCGCGCAGAACCGGGACAGCGAAGCAATAACGAACGCCGTGGACGAGTTGCAGGCCTACCTGGAACAGATCGAGATTATCTACGACTAATCCCGTAGAGTGGGGCGTTACCGCGTGAAAGAGGTACGGCACCCGTCGCGGCCGTTGATATATACCGTAAGCGCGATCTTCGGCGCGGCGTTTTCTTTACTGCTGGTGATGTTAGCGTGGCAGAATGCGCTCGAGGCCGAAAGAAAGGAATTTGCCTTTGACTCGATACTGCTAAGGGATACAGTCAAACTGAGCGCTTCGGTCGCTCATAACTCTCTTGACAATCTCGCCGCGCTTGTGGAGGGGCTGGACGCCTCTGTGATAGCCACATTACCCGCCTTTCTTAAGTCGCTGCTCGCGCGTCATCCATTCATCGAATCAATTTCTTTTCATAGGAGCGGCGTTCCACTAAATCACCTCTCGAAAGATATGGCGTTGAGACCGGATGCGGTCGGGGATCCTTCGCCCGCGGGCCCCGCTATCTTGTGGGGTAGCGGCGGCGACTTATACATTGGTCGAAGCCCCGTGAAGGAAGCGCTCTACAACGATCAGATTCTCTCTGACCCGCGTTTTGCGGATGCCCTGCGCGCGGCGGTCGACACCGGTATGGTGGTCCCCGGCCCTCCGGCTTCGGCCACTGAGGGTATTCGTCCCTATACGCTCATCAAAGCGATCGGCACCGGTCCGGCGCAGGACGCCGGCGTGAACCAACGATCGAATTCGGTGCCCACCGCATTTGTGGCTATCCTCTTGAATCCCGGCCATTTATTCAGCGAGTCCTTATTACGGGGCGATGTTTCGGTAAGATTGTATACGGAATCTCAGGGGGTCACGGGACGGCAACTCGTATTCCTGCAGCGCGCCGCCGTGGCGCCGGAAAACGCGAATTTTTCCATCAGCGCGTTCAAGCAAGAAACGCTTGCGCAGTTTCCCTATTATTCGATGAAGCTGGTCGTGGAAAGGCAGGTGCTTTGGAGGGAGATCGACAAGGGATTGATCGCTACCGCCATCGTCCTGGGAATCGGTGTGACGACATTAATCGTAGCCCTCGCCCGGGCGAGGGAAATACAGGCGTGGGAATTAAGCCGGCGGAATCAGGAAATCGAGCAGCAGGTCAGCTTGCAAACCAAAGAGCTTGCCGTTACCCGTGATGCGGCCATCAAGGCATCCACGGTGAAAACCGAGTTTCTGGCAAGCATGAGCCATGAGATCCGGACGCCGCTGAACGCGATTGTAGGCATGGGCGAGTTGCTCCGCGAAACGCCGCTGACGCGCGTGCAAAAACGCTACGTCGGTGTCTTCAAAAAGGCCGGAGAAGCACTGCTGGCGCTGGTAAATGACATACTGGACCTCTCGAAGATCGAAGCCGAGCAGTTGGTTCTCGAGAAAATCCCATTCAATTTACGAACTTTAATCGAAGAAACAGCCGATATTCACGCGTTGAGAGCCGACGAGAAGAATGTCGAGTTGCTCTGTCACATCGGCACGGATGTCCCGACCCATGTAAGGGGCGACGCGGCGCGGCTTCGCCAGATCCTGTTAAACCTTGTCGGGAATGCGATCAAATTCACCCATAAGGGCGAGGTAGTAGTCAAGGTCTCGTCCAATCCCGACATAAGCGATCCCTGTCGGCTTTTGTTCTCGATAGAGGATACCGGGATCGGTATTCCCGCGGATAAAATCGCCACCATCTTCGATAGCTTTTCCCAAGCTGATTCATCCACGACCCGACATTACGGAGGAACGGGGCTCGGCCTCACGATTTCCAAGCGCTTGGTGGAGCTAATGGGTGGGTGGATACGTGCGGAGAGTGTCGAAGGGAAAGGTAGCGTTTTATCATTCGCGATCAGTCTGGGATCCGCCCCGGAACCTCAGGCTCGAATAGCTACGGATGTATCCTTTAATCTTAAGGACGTTCGGGTGCTCATCATCGATGATAATTCGACTAATCGACTGATCTTGCGCGAAGTACTGAGCGCTCAAGGCGCATTGGTGAGCGAGGCCCGCGGTGGCGCGGAGGGCATCCAGGTATTCCGGGAGGCGAGGCGCATGGGACAAGATTACGCTGTCGTCATTACCGATTGTCACATGCCGGAGGTCGATGGTTTTGCGGTGGTTGAGGCGTTGCGTACCGCGGGTGGATCGTGCAAAACGATACTAATGGTATCCTCGTCGCAACTTTCCAGTGATATGAGCACAGCCCGTGCGCTCGGGATCGGCGCCTACTTGATCAAGCCGGTAAAGTCCGTGGAGCTGATCAAAGCGATCAACGTCGCCATGCTAAAAACCTTAGACGAAACGCAAGACCACATCGTCACGACGCCGCTACCCGAACGGCGCGCGGAAAATTTACCTATCTTATTGGTCGAAGACACGCCCGATAACCGGCTGCTGATCAAAGCTTATCTGCGGAAAACGCCTTACACAATCGAGGAGGCCGAAAATGGGAGCGTGGCGCTGCAGAAGTTCAAGACCCACGCCTATGGTCTGGTATTGATGGATATCCAGATGCCGGTGATGGACGGCCACCAGGCAACGCGCGCCATGCGCGAATGGGAAACGGAACAGGGCCGCGATCCGACCCCGATTATCGCCCTGACGGCTCATGCCGTAAAGCAGGAAATGGATAAGAGTGTCGCCGCAGGATGCACGGAGCATTTAATCAAACCGATTAAGAAGGAAACGTTGTTGCAAATTGTCCAGAAATATTTGCCGGTGTCACCAGCGAGCTAGAACCCGCGGGTATCGTTAAGAAACATTCTGCGCCGCGACCATGAAATAAAGCATAGGGATCGAAAACATAGTATTGAAGCGGCTCGCCAACATCGCCGTGCGCGCTGCCGCTTTTTTCTCCTCGTCGGACGCCTCGACCATGCCCAGGACCTTTTGCTGGTTAGGCCAGATGATCATCCACACATTGTAGGCCATGATGAGGCCCATCCACATGCCGATCCCGATGTAGGTGTCCCGGCCACCGGTGCCGATGCCGAGGATAAGGGCGTTCACGATATAACCGTTCATGATCGCTACCAGGAGCCCGGTCACGACCGTCGACAACGCGGCCCACCGGAACCAGAACAACGCGGTTGGCGCGATGACCTTGCTGATGGCGGGTTTGTGCTCATCGGGGATCTTGGGCATGGACGGGATCTGCACGAAATTGAAGTACCACAGGAGCCCGATCCACATCACGCCGGAGACCACATGCAGCCACCGGAACAAGAAAGCAAACCAGAGCTGCGACGTCTCGACGGCGCCGACAGCGAGGGCTAAAACCGTGACCAGGACGGCCCCAAAGATAAGCGCTCGTTCGAGTTTATCTAAACCGACTTTGGCCAGCGTATCGAAGATTTTTACCATAATAGCGTTCATGACTCAGACTCCCCTTTTATTCTTCCAAACCCACGGATCCACACTACGTCAAGAAGGAGCGGATATCAATAACGATCTATGCCCCGAGAAAATCCAGTGTGAGCTTATGAGTAAATCTATCCAAACATATTTGAAATGTCGGGTACACCTCCGAAGTCCCTCTCCTTCCCCGACAGGCACCGACTTGTGCAAGCCGCGCATGGTTTACAAAATAGACCGGGGCGCATGGTTTAGCAAATTCTTCTCCCTGTCCGTGCCATTGGCTGGGAGGGTCGATTGTTGCGCTGGTTTCGCTCATTGAGTACATCGCCAGAAGATGAAAGCTATAGCGTACTTCGCCACAGGAACTCGTGCAATCATGGTGCATGCCGATCGGTTCCTCGGCCAGCAATGTCTGAGACATAGAGCAGATGGCCTTTCCACTTGATTTCGCCATTATGTCGCACGGCCTTCGAGACCGGTCGACCTGCGAGTCGCGGCATACGCCACTGGCGGCAGCTTGCGTGGGATAACTCCTGGGCGAGGCCGTGTACCGTTCGACGAGGTGTTCGCCGTGCCGAGCGCTTCATGGCTACGCTCTGCGTTGTACTCGCTGACAAACGCGTTAAAGCGTTGCTGCTGGGCTTCGAGCGTCGCTGCAGGAGGCGCCACCGCGGCTTCTTTCAACGTGCCGATGCATGCGCTCATGTCGGCCATTAACGCGATCCGGCCGGCCAGGTTCCAATGCGCTCAGGGACGGATACCCAGCCGAGATGCGCACCAGGCCGACAGCCGACTCAACCCACCCACGCGCCAGCGAGGCAAAGGGGGCGCCGTTGTGCGGTCCGTATAGCTTCCGGGGCAATCCGTACTCGCGCGAAACGACCCATTCGAGACCAAGGCTGGACCTCGGCCCACGTCGGTCGTGCCAGACGCTCGGCACTGCAAGAGGTAACGGCTGAAGTTGTCCGTCATCGTCAGCGGGTAACAAGCGCGACGGCCGATCGCCCAGGCACAGAAATCGCCTTTGAAGTCCGCGGCTCGCAAAGGAGCATTGGCGCCGTCGCAGTCGGAGCAAGCGGCTCGCTGTGAGGCGCCACCCGCCGACGGCGGCGGACGCGGACCCACCAGACGCCGCCCGCTTCAGAATCTCACCCGCCGTGCTGTCGGCGGGCGCAAGCCACCGCGGGATCTGATCACGGCGCAACCCATCCATCACCTTCTTCGGCCCAAAACGTTGATGCCGCAGTTTGTACTGAGGGAGAAGGGATTTCCAGATTTGTCGAAATCGGGCTGTGTAACATTGGCTGAGTGAAAATCTACTGCACATCCAGCAGCATTTGAGTGTCACGGGCATCGCTAGCGCATGATCGAACGCCCCGCGTATACACTATAATCCATGGACCCGATGGACCAAGGCATACGCTACCCGCCGAACCGGGTTCGTGACGCCTTGCATCGCGTGCTGTTCGGTCTCGTCGCGGCGCCGGGTCCCAGCTTTCAGGACTGGGTCTTACGCCATTTCTTCGAGCGTCTCTACCGGCGACCCAACCCCTGGTCTTACGAGGGTTCAGCGTATCAAAACCACAAATGCGGCCAGGCGCTCGCGCGGATCCCGCAGAACGCTTACGGGCGGGTGTTAGAGGTCGGGTGCGGGGAAGGGGCGTTCTCCGAGCGACTCCTCGCGGAGCGCGACGTGCGTGAGTTTATCGGCGTGGACATCTCCACGCGCGCGATCGACCGGGCAAAGAGCCGCTGTTCCCGGTACGAAAACGCGCGCTTCCACGCGGACAACATCTTCTCGGCGCGTCTCCCGGCTAGGTTTGACCTGATCGTCGTCTGCGAGGTCCTCTACTACCTCGGCGGATCGGCGCCGGATCTCGCGGCGTTGCTCATCCCGATGCTGTCTCCCCGCGGCCGCTTGCTCTTGGTGCATCTTTGGCCCGAGGCCGAACAGTTGCACCGCGCTTTCCTTGCGAGTGGCGATCTGAGCGTGCTCGATGAGCTCGTCGATCGGCACAGCGTGCGGCCGTTCTGTGCTTCTCTACTGGGGAGGAACCCTTGAAATCTATTTCCCCGGCCTTGCCGCGGGCACCTTAGCGATGGGGTTTCCAAAGGGGAGAGGCGCACCTCTCCCCTTTGGTCGCCCCAGCAGGTTTATACCCCGTGGTGGCGAATTTAAGTTTACCCAAGCGCGATCGCGTTCAGTTTACCGCCTCCGCGGGCTTCGCCGCGGCGCCTTTCCTGATGGTGGCCACGGTAATGACAAGGATGCTCAGGAGCATTGCCCCGATACCGATTATTTTGATTGCGGGAAACTCTTCGCCAAACACACCGTAACCGGCCAACAAGGTCACCGGACGTTGGGTAATGATCACCAAGGGCACACTGACCGAGACATCACCGTGCGCCAAGGCGATCTGCATGAAGATAAAGCCGATGAGGCTGAATACGACGATGAATAGAACAGGCCAGAGAGTGATAAACGCGCTGAGACTTTCCCACGACGTGATCGAAAAATAGCCGAGCTGCGAGGCGATCAGATTGGTATTCACCTTGAGAAAGATCTCCACGTTTCCGAAAGCGATCCCGGCGCAAGTGGCGAAATAGATTTCATGGATCGGGCGTTCGTCCCGCAACGCCCCCGCCACCAGAGCGATGATCGCGATCAATGACAGCCCGGTGACGACACCTAGTGGAAATAGGTAGGTTTCGTGGCCTGTCGATGGATCGCTGACAAAAAGCAGGATGGCCGTACCCAAGATCGCAGTGATCACACCGATCCATTGCTCCCGGGAGAGAATCTCCTGCAGGAACAGATAACCGAGGATCAAGGTAAAGACATAGGCAAAGTTCAGGAGCGGGTAGACCAGGGTGATATCCGCCAACGACTGGATCTCGATGATGATCAGGTTGGCAATTGCCCCCGCCAGCCAACCCGCGAGCCAGAACTTGTTGCGGATCGCGGCCCGAGCCTTTTGTTTCCAGCTCGCGCGCTGCGGCAGCTCACGTTGGAGCGCATACTTGCAAAGCACGGCGCTTGCCCCGTACAGGACGCAACAAAAGATCACGATCGCTCCGTATAGAAACATTTATACTTCCGTTCCTTTGAGTCCGCGCGGACTGCGCAAGTGCTTAGCGGTTCGATGATGACACCAATCCGCGCCGATTGTAACCCCGTAGGATAAAATCAGCGCTCAAGTGAGGCTGTGATGAAAAACGCTGCGGCCGCTGGCGTCGATACGACCGCCTTGGCCTACCAGGTCGGGAAGAAGCTCGCCGTGCACATCGGCGCGCTGGTGAGCCTGGCAATCGTCACGCTTGCCCTCTGGGTCTTGTATCACACCCTGCACGAGATCCGTCTCCGTGACGTCATCAATAGTTTCAACGATCTCCCGGCTGCATCGATCCTCTTAGCGTTCCTGATCACCGCGGTCAGCTACCTCGTCGTCACCGGCTACGACGTCCTCGCATTGCACCACCTTCAAAGGCCCTTACCGTACTGGCGCACAGCGCTCGCCTCGTTCCTCGCCTCGGCGTTTGGCAATAACGTTGGGTTCACCATGCTCACCGGCGGCTCGATAAGGTATCGGATCTATTCGCAAGCGGGGCTCTCGGCGATCGAGATCGCCGGCGTCACCACCATGTGCTCCCTGACCACCGTGATGGGGATGGTCTTTATCTTCGCGGTGTCGCTGCTGTTTGCGAGCGGGGACGTCAGCGACACCGCGCTTCAACTCCCGCCGGGCGTGCGCCGCTACGTGGGCTTTTCCATCATGGCCGTGATAGTGGGGTACTTGATCGTGTCCGCCCTACGCCCGATCACTTTCACCACCGACAATTGGTCGCTGCGGCTCCCGACCGCCAAGACCGCCTTGGCGCAAGGCGGGCTGGCGACGCTCGACCTGCTGCTTGTCGGCACCCTGATTTATACCCTGCTGCCAACGCATGCGGGAACCGACTTTATTAGCTTTTTAGGCATCTTCGCGCTCGCCATGATGGCCGGTAGCATGAGCAACGTCCCGGGCGGCATCGGGGTGTTCGAGACCGTACTGCTGCTCGGTCTTCCCGAGATCCCGCCCGCCGCGCTGCTAGGTTCCGTGCTCTTGTTCCGATGCGTATATTACCTCTCGCCCTTGAGCCTTGCGGCCATCCTGTTCGCCGCCTACGAGCTGGTCGTGCGGCGCGCCCGCATTCTTCGCATCCGCGGCGCCGCCACCGATTGGCTGGCGGAGATTGGTCCTCAGATCATGAGCGTAATTATCGTTTTCGCCGGCATCGTCCTGCTTTTTTCGGGCGCCATACCCACCTACGGCGAGCGCCTACGGATCCTGCATGACTCCGTGCCGCTTGGCATTGTCGAGATCGCCCATCTCGTCGCTAGCGCGGCGGGGATTGGGCTCATTATCCTCGCGCGCGGTATTTCCCGGCGCTTATCCAGGGCCTATGGTCTCTCGGCGCTACTACTCGGGCTCGGGATCCCAGCCGTCCTGCTTAAGGGCTTGGACTACCAGGAAGCCGTCATTCTCGCTACTGTCCTCATCGTGCTGCTACCCACGCGCAGGGAGTTTCACCGTCACTCTTCTCTGTTTAGCCAGGGGTTTACCGTGGAATGGGTCTCCGCGCTAACGGCGATCCTAGCGGTCACGGTTTGGCTCGGGCTCTTCAATTTTAAGCATCTGATCTACTCGCACGAGCTTTGGTGGCAATTCGCCTACGATGCCGATCTGCCGCGCTTCCTGCGCGCTATGTTCCTCGTCTTCGGGATCACGAGCGGCGTCATGCTTTTTAACCTACTCCGCCCGGACCCGGTACCCGAGCCTCTACATGATCTCGACAAAGTCCGGCGTATCGTGCGAACAGACCCCGATACGCGGGCGAACATCGCCCTTCTCGGCGACAAGCGCTTGCTTTTCAGCCACTCAGGAAATGCCTTCATCATGTACCAGGTCCAAGGCAAGAGCTGGGTCGCCTTGGGGGACCCCGTAGGCGCGCCGGACGAGCGGTCGCAGTTGCTCTGGACCTACCGCGAGCTATGTGACCGCTACGGCGGCTGGGCCGTGTTTTACTTGGTGGATGCCGCCAACCTTTCCCTGTACGTCGACCTCGGACTCTCGCTCCTCAAGCTCGGGGATGAGGCTCGAGTGCGCTTGGATGAATTTTCACCCCTCAACGTCGCCAGCGCCCAATTGCGTGAGATACACCGCGAGCTTCGCGAGCAAGGCATGCGTTTCGACATGGTGCGCTCCGCCGATGTCGCCCCGCTGCTCCCGGAGCTAAGAGAGGTCTCCGAGGCCTGGCTTCACGAAAAGCAAGCCCGTGAACAGGGCTTCTCTAAGGGATACTTCGACGAGAGTTACATTGGCCGGCTGCCCATCGCCGTGGTCCGCGCTGGGCAGCGCATCGTCGCCTTTGCTATCTTGTGGGCCAGCCGCAACAAAGAGGAACTGGCGCTTGACCTCATGCGTTACCATCCCGATGCCCCGGCCGGGGTCATCGATTATCTCTTAGTCGAGCTCATGCTCGGCGGCAAGGCGCAAGCTTATCGCTGGTTCAACCTCGGGATCGCCCCGCTCTCAAACTTCGACGCACACCCCCTCGCGCCCCTTTGGCAACGTGTCGGTAAGCTCATGTACCGGCAGAGCGAGCACTTCCAGAACATCGAAAGCCTGCGCCGTTACGAAGAGAACTTCAAACCCGTATGGCGCCCAAAATACCTGGCCTCGCCGGGGGGCCTGAATCTGCCGAGGATCCTCCGGGACATCGGGCGCTTGATCGCGGACGGTCAAAGGGTGTAGCCGGATGCTAGACCAGGCATGAAAAACTACAAGATTGCGTTGGTGAGTGACTGGTACTATCCGCGGGTGGGCGGTATCGAGTACGCGATCGACGCGCTGGGCCGCGGGCTTGTCACGCTTGGTCACGAGGTACACATTATCGCGCGGCTTTACGGCCGCGCCTCGGCGAGCGAGACCAGCAATGGCCTACCGATCGTAAGGCTGGAGAGTTGCCCGCTATCGGAGTATCTCTTGTCTCCGCGGGGATATAGATCCCTGCGAGATATCTTGCGCGCAGGGGATTTCGATATCATTCATAGCCACGGCCTCGACTCGCCGATGGCGATGGTGTCTCTCACTATCGCCGCCAAGCTCGGGATCCCGAGCATTATCACCAGCCATTCGCTGCTGGGAGAGTCGCTTTCACAACGCGCCCTCTCATCGGGCGCAAAGGTTGTTCTCCGGCCTGCACAAGCGATCATCGCCGTAAGCTCTCCCGTCGAGCGCCAGGCACGGGCGATGTTCAGGGGTGCGGTCTTTCGCATCCCGAACGGTATCGATACGAACTCGCCCAACGGAGCGCTGCAACCCATCGCCCTGCCCCAAGGCCATGGGCCGGTCGTCGCCACAGTGGCGCGCATGAATAAACGCAAAGGCGTGCAGGATCTCATCACCGTCGCCACGATGTTAGTACCAAAAGCACCCGGATCTCCTGTTCCTTATGGTCGGCGATGGACCCCTGCGACTGCGGCTCGAACAAGGGATCCAGGCGTCAGGGCTCGGCCGGCATTTCCTGTTTACCGGTGGCGTTTCCCGCGCGACCGTGTTACACCTTCTGGGCCAGTCCGATGTCTTCGTCTCGCCTTCGCCGCGCGAGGCCTTCGGGATCTGCGTGCTCGAGGCGTTTCTGAAAAAGGTCCCGGTCGTGGCCCGCGGAAACACCGGGGTTTCAGACATCATTAGCCACCAGCAGACGGGCTTCCTTGCGGACGACGTGGCCGGCATTGCACACTATATTGATACGCTCATCCAGGACCCGGAACTGCGTTCGGCCGTCGCTCGCCGGGCTCACGAAGAGCTCGACAAATACCAGTGGAACACGGTCGCCAGGCAGGTTGAGCAGGTTTATGCGCATGCCACTCGTGAAACGGGCCGTTATTTCGGTTGATGTAGAGCAAGACTGTCCGCCATTCCTCGATTCGATGCGCGGGGTCGAGGAGGGCTTGCCGCGGCTGTGCGCGATGTTCGCGGCCGAAAGCGTATCGGCAACGTTCTTTTCCACCGGCCGGATCGCCGAGCTATATCCGGAACGCATCAGGGATATCTGCGCCGGAGGCCATGAGCTGGGCGGTCACGGTTATTCACACCGGCGTTTCGATCACATGGAGAATGCAGAGGCAAGGACCGATCTGGCAAAGACGCGACAGGCGCTCGAGCCGTTCAATTCTCAGTTAACTTCCTTCCGTGCGCCCAATCTGCGACTGCCGGCACGCTATGTGTCTCTCCTCGGCGCCCACGGCTTCCATGTCGATTCATCGCTGGCCGCTTACAAACCCCCTTTCGCGCGCACAACCGTGGTCGCAAACGGCATCACACGCGTTCCTGTGTCCGTGACCTCCTCCGTACTGCGGCTGCCGCTACCACTCGTCAAGGCCGTGCTCGGGCGGGTGCGCGACCCGGTGCTGTTCGTGCACCCCTGGGAGTTCGTCGATATGTCGCGAGACGGGGATCCGCCTCGATTGCCGCTTCAATACGGGCGAGCCGGCGCTCGCAAACCTAAGTGCGATCATTCGCTGGCTCAAAGAGACCGGCTACCGATTCCTGACCTTAAGCGAGTTTGCCTCTCAGAGCCACGCGGGATGGATCAGAAGGGTAAGATACGCGAGCGTATCGCCGAGGCGCCGGCTTAAAGCGTAACCACGGCTCGCCAGCATCGCCTGGCACCGTTTGCGTTCCACTTGGCGCATATATTCGTGCTCATAAAGCAGCACCCGCGGCTGCCCGCTTTCAAAGTCTATCTGCCGGAGGATTTCGTGGTCGTGACCTTCGGTATCGATGCAGAGAACATCGACGCGGGTAACGGCATGTTTCCGCAGTAAGGAGCTCAAGGTCACGCAGTGCACGATCTCCTCGACAACGTAGCGGTCGAGGTCGGGGATCGCCCAGCGGTGGGACAGCAGTACCTCGCGATGAAAGCTCCCCAAGCCCGCGCACCACTGAGGTAAATACTCACAATCCTCCCGGATGCGAAACAACGCCCGTTGCTCTTCGCGGTGCGAAATAGCGGCGTTCTCAAAGATGAGATTCGGGTGAGCGCGATAATTTTCTTGGAGCCTTGCGAAATAACACCGCACCGGCTCGACCAATAGCCCCGGCCAGCGGTAACGCCGCACGTAGTGGTAGAGGGGATCGTAGATCACGCCGTCGTTGGCCCCGATCTGGATAAAAAACAAGTCCGGTATGGTAGCGGCGCAGTGGTCCATCACCTTGCGCAAGGTCGGCCACGGCGGCAATCGGCATAAGAGGTCGAATAGCTTGACGAGACCCAAGCGAAGCTTGAGCCGGGTGTCGAGCGGTGGCACGCTCAGGGCGGGCGGCATGCGCTAAGCACGCGCAAGCAAGCTACGGTAGACCAGCAGCGTCCTTTGCCCGGCCGTCCACAGCGTCGCTAAGGCGAGAAGATAAATCACTTCGACCAAGAGGCCTGAGAGGAGACCAATGACCAGCAAGATCACCCGCTCCGGCCGAGTGACTAACCCTTCCGCGCATGCTATCCCCAAGATTTCCGCACGCGCCCGGACATAACTCGTCATCATCCCGCCGAACATCGCGATGAATACCGCCGCCGCGGCAAATCCGCGGCCTTCCTCCGCGAAGCGGTAGGCGATCGCTGCGAACATGCTCGCTTCCCCAACGCGATCGAGGAGCGAATCGAGAAACCCGCCCAGTTCCGTCACTCGACCTGTGATCCGCGCGAGCATACCGTCGACCATATCGAACGAGCCGGCGCCCCAGAAAAGCAGACCGGCGGCCACTGGGTATCCAAGCAAGAATACCCAGCTCGCGACAATGGCCACCAGGCAACTGACGAGCGTCACTTGGTTCGGCGACACGCCACAGCGGGCTAATCCGCGGGCGACCGCATCCGCCAAGGCGAGCACCCCGCGCTTCGGATAGCCGCCTATCAGAATAGCGAGCCGCCATCTTTTTGTGAGCGCCGAGATCATGGTTTCAGGCCAAACGTAATCGCAGGTGACAACTTCCTTCACGCTAGCGTGAAGGGCCGGCGGGATGCCTATGCGATGGCCGCCGGGACCTCCCGCCGAGTCTGATCGGCAAGCTCATGGGGATCTCGAAAACCGCCTTTGATGAAGGCTTCCGTCATCCTAAAGGCCTCATCGTCCTGAACCTGAAACGGCGGATGTTTGTAAAAAAAAGCCGAGGGCGCGTGCAACACCCCAGATTGACCTCGCTCCAGCGCCAGTTTGGCGCAACGAATGGCGTCGATGGCGACCCCCGCAGAGTTCGGCGAGTCTTCCACCGACAGCCTTAACTCGATATTTACTGGGACATCCCCGAAGATCCGACCTTCCATGCGAACGAAACACACTTTGTTGTCTTTCTGCCACGGGACGAAGTCACTCGGGCCGATATGGATGTTCTCCTCGGACAATCTCTCCCCCGCGACCGATTGGACCGCTTCGGTTTTGGAGCGTTTTTTCGATTTCACCCTTGCACGGTTCAGCATATTGAGGAAATCCGTATTACCGCCGGTATTGAGCTGGTAGGTGCGCTCCAGCTTCACGCCGCGTTTACGGAAGAGATCCGTGAGCACGCGGTGGGTAATGGTTGCCCCCAACTGGGATTTGATATCGTCGCCGATGAGCGGCAGCCGGGCTTCGTGAAAGCGGCGCGCCCATACCGGATCACTGGCGATGAAAACAGGAATATTATTGACCAAGGCCAAGCCCGCCTTCAAGGCGCAACCGGCATAAAAGCGTGTCGCGTCCTCGGAACCGACCGGCAGGTAATTGACCAGTATCTCGGCGCCTGACTCCGACAATGCGCGCACCACGTCTTCTTCGCTCGGCTCGGGCGCAAATGCGGTGACGAAGCTATGCCGCTCATCGTAATCGTGCATGTGCTCGGAAACCCCATCGAGCACACGGCCCATGCGCACCGTGACACCGGCTCTGGCGATGTCCCGATGAAACACCTGGGTACAGTTCGGCGGCGCAAAGATCGCTTGCGCGAGATCCTGGCCCACTTTACGCTTATCGATGTCGAAGGCCGCGACAACCTCGAGATCCCGCGGGAGGTACCCGCCGATGTCCCAGTGCATTAAGCCGACGGCCTCCTCCGGATTTTTCTCCGCATAGTAATGAATACCCTGGATCAGCGAAGAGGCGCAATTTCCAATGCCCACCACTGCCAGCTTGACCTTTTTGTTGTTCATTATTCGTTACCCTTATAGCCATACTCAGCGCTAAACAAAGTGCGTCGATGGTGACTTTAGGCGCCCTTCGGGGGTAAAGCAAGCGTGCAGAAATCAATATACTGCGCGGGCAGGGTATTAACCCCGCCCTTGACCAAAGGGGAGAGTCGCGCTTCCCCTTCGGAAACCCCATCGCTAAGGTACCCGCGGCAAGACTGCGGGGTATGCGTTTCATAAGAGCGTGGGACTCTGCGACGCACTATGCAGTCAAATCATGCGGCTCCTGGTTCTTTGCCGAGGGCCACCCCGGAGCGGCGCTCCTCTAGCATACGCTTGACGTAGTGCGCGGTTTCGGCCGCGGCGCGCTCCGGGCGCTTGCCATGGGCGTGGATACCGCAAACCGCGGTAGTGCAGGAATGATCGAGCCCTGGGTCCCACCGCGGGCGGCCCGCCGCATCGCGGCCATAGGTCAAGTAGGCGGAAAGTGTATCGAGACCGGTTCCGGGACGCTCCCCGATAAAATGCACGATCACGTCCGCACCGATCAAGGCGCCGATATGGTATCCGGCCCGCACCCGCCCATCGGTCACGACGATATCGATATCGCCTAGGCGGCAATCGGCCAGGGCGTGCCTAAAGGCAGGCAGGACGGCGCGCAGGTTTTCGTTGACCGCGTTGGCATTGAGCCCATCGGAAATCACGACTTGCACCTGCGGCTTGCGAGACGGATAGAGGGAGCGCACGGCCGCGCTATCAACGCTCCGGATGCGTTCACCGGCGGCCGGATGGGCGATGTAATCGTCCCGATTTTCGGCCGCGGATCGCACCCGAAGACGGCGCGGACACACATCACCGACCACGGCATCTGCCAAGCTGGCGTAAAGCGCGTTACGGGCGTGGGTGTAGATCCCATCCAGCCGTGCCTGAACCTCGGGCGGCGCGGCATACGCTCCGGCATAGCCGTATCCGAGATCGAAGCCCTTTTGTTGCATTGCCGCAAGCCGCTTGCGTCCTTCCTCGCACAGCAATTCCCTGGCTCGGGTGTCGCCGCCGGCCTTGCGGTAGGACGCATACAGATCGACCGTAGCCTCGGCCGGCGGCCGGACAGCACCGGCCGCTGACATGACACCGAGATCGGTCAAACGCTTCCGCATCTCGGTCGTAATGCGGCCGCCGCATAACTCTCTCAAGCGCGGGTGTTGCCGGAATGACGTGGTCATATAACCCAGCATCGGATCCGCATTCCCGGCCACCGCCATCAGGTAGGCAGGGGCGGCCTCGGCGACGATGGACTGCGTCAGGCTGTGCAATTCTGCCGGGGCGACCCCCATGTGAAAAGTCGAGCAGACATCGAGGCCCATCGTCAACCCGTGGAGCTTCGCCATGACCGTGTCCTCGAGGCAGGTCCGGCGGAGCTGATCAGGGCTGCTAAAAACCTCGGGACCGATAAATCCGGCCACGTCGTTCACGATCATCCATGCGGGTCGATCCGGAAAACGCTTGCGTGACGCCTGTCCGATGGCCCTGGCGACGCCGTAGGTACGGGCTTCCAAAGTCACCATGTCGACGCCTTCGGCGGCGCCGTTGGTAACCTCCGATCCCTGACCCGTCTCGAAATACAGGCCATCGAACCCGAACGCGAGATCGGCGATCCCACCGACATCCAGCCCGACCATGCCGAGCAAGGCCTTGGACGTTCCCGCGAGGCTCTGAAACCCCACATCCACGCGAGTCCGCCGGCGCGCCTCGGTCTGCTTCACGATATCGGAGAGCACGCAGTAGCGCGTCGGCAACTCCAGCCGATCCACCACGTTTTGCAGCAGACGTTCCAAGCGCACGATGGTCTCGACATCATCGCTCGCCGGGTTCAATCCTATGATCACATCGCCGCAGCCGTAGCACAGTCCTTCGAGGATAGAGAACAAGATCTCTTCTTCGTCATCGCCCGGGCTGTTGGGCTGGATGCGCGCGCCGAAATGCTCCGACGCCCCGAGGGCGACGCCCTCTGCGGGCCCCGTAGCGGGCAGAGGATTAAACAAGCGCTTGGCGATATGAGAAAGGTCGGCATTGTCCATCAGCTTGACGACCGCCGCGATCATCTCGCTGCTCAAGCGCGCGCCATACTCACGGGCCCAGCGCGGCCCCGCGGGCGCCAATAAGCTATCCTTAACCTGATTGAGCGTGAGACGTGCAATGTCACTGGGAACGGGCTTCAAGGTCCGCAACAGCGATTCGCTGAGGGCATCCTCGACCAGCACGGTCGCGGCCAGCGTCCGCAGCTTGACGGCGCCAAGTACCCGGCGAGCTTCCGAGCGTACGGCGTTATCACGGGTTCCGCCGACCAAAAGATCCCCTTCCTTGAAGTCATTCGCGAGGACGAAGAGTTTTTGCAGCGTTTGGCGATCCACGTGCGGCGGCGATCACTCCCGATCTCGGTGCACGCTGCCGGGAGGAAAGGCCGGAACGCATACCGCCATGTATTCGGCCCCCCGGGCGTGCTGTACTGGACCCACTCCCCAGCCCGGGGCGATCACGGCCTGCCCGCCGCTGACCTCGATGACGCTGCTTTTTGTCGTAACCCACAGGCTGCCCCGTAGCACCACGGTGTATTCATCGACTTCGGGTGTTTGGCCCGGCGACGATTGGAAAGACAGAAAATCGTGCGTCAACCGGCGCGAGCGCGCCGTGCCGCGCCGCAACGCACGGATAAAGGCGCATCAATTTTTTCGGACAACCGATCAGAACCGTTTGGGTCTCCTGGGGCGATCATCGGTTTTCGGTCTGGCCACATTGACCGTGATATTCCTTCCACTAAGCATCGACCCATTGAGCTCTTTAATGGCTTTCTCAGCTTCGGCCTGGATGGGCATCTCGACGAACGCGAAGCCCTTGGACTGGCTGCTGAATTTGTCCGTGATGATCTTAGCTGACTCGACTTGGCCGAATGCGGCAAACGCATTGCGCAGTTCATCGTCCGTGACCCGATACGACAAGTTACCGACATAAATATTCATAATCTATTCATCCCCGAAAATGCGCTATTGACTTAGGAACGCCAGAGCTCAACCAATAGCACAAAATTTGAGCACTGACTCTCAATGCACTGATGAGTACCGTGTGCTTGGCACTCGGTACATCCAAAACTGTCGGCGTGTCTAACGGGTCCACGAGATACGCAGCGAAAATCGCTGAACGGGCGAGGTCGTTTGAAGTGTCAGAAAGCCGTAATCACTAAGCGGGCATCGTCGTTTCAAGGGGCATACCTTCCGCTTCGCTCGATAGCCACCTTGAGAGCGTAGTATAGCGTTTTTTTTACCGTGGTAGATAGGGATCACTGATGCCTGAAAAGTGCGTGTTCCGGCGGATCACAACGTATCAAGGGAGCCCTTGGGTTCTGCGCAACTCCTTGGCGATCACACGCGCGAGATTCTTGTTCCGCGCATCGCGTAGCGCAAGCTCCGCGCCCGTCCTGACCATGGCCATGGTCAGGCTGCCGGCCAGTAATAGCAGCAGCATCGCGATCCCCCAAGCGAGAAAATACGAGAGCCTCAAGGCGTCCGGGGCGCGCGACTCCCTCGCGGGCGCCTCGTCCGAGGCCGCCGTGTACGAGGCCAGCACCCGATCCAGATGCGATCCAGATTCAACCGCTTTCGCCAGGACCTCGATACGGTGGGGCATGCGGTAAAGATTCCACGCTTCGATGACCACCTTAAGTCCTATCCACAGACCCGCAATCACTAGCACGACACCCAATAGCCGCACAAAGATGTCGATGTATTGAGTTGTCGCTGAGGCGAATCGTGACTCCTCGGGCAGCTCCTGCGGAGTGTATGACATCGCGAGTTTAGAGGGTCGGACTGGCCAGATTTTATCGGCTTCTACTCGCACGGCTGCGCTAGTATGTTATTCACGTTCGGTCTAACCGCCCGTATCGAGAAGGAGATCGTCGCAATGCGGCATGATCTATCAAGATCTCAGCGCCGTCAATTGGGCATTCGGCGCGTCCCCGCAAAAGCCGGTACCCTCGGATAGCGAGATCACCGGCAACGGGGTCACAAAGGGATAAGGTTTAATTTGGCATTCCCCCCGGCCTGTGTTCCAATTGAAGGGAGGTCCAGCATGGAGGTCGCAATGGTATCTATTGCCGGAACCCGGCGGATAGCGCCGGGGGATGCTGAGGAGCCGCTGGCGTTTGCGCCGCGCTACGTTGCAGTGCGGCGCGCAACCGAAGAGTTGTGCCGGCCGCTTGCGACGGAAGATTACGGGCTGCAGGCCATGGCGGATGCAAGCCCACCGAAGTGGCATCTGGCGCATACCACCTGGTTTTTCGAAACCTTCCTGCTAAAACCGTTTCTGCACGCTTATTCGGTTTTCCATCCGCGGTTTGAATATCTCTTCAACTCCTACTATCAAACGATCGGCGCGCAGTTTCCACGCACAGAGCGCGGTTTGTTATCCCGCCCCACGGTGGCAGAGGTCTATCGCTATCGCGCCCATGTGGACGCGGCCATGGCAGCGTTGCTGACGGAAGCAAGTGCAGACGATTTCGCCGAGGTCGCACGCCGCACGACACTCGGCTGTCATCACGAACAACAGCATCAGGAGTTGTTGCTCACCGACATCAAGTACAACTTCTCACTCAATCCGCTGCGCCCGGCCTATCGCGCTGATTTGCCCGAAGCCCATAAACCGGGGCCCGCGCCATTGATTTGGATCGATTACCAGGGCGGTGTGCACGAGGTCGGCCACGCCGGTGCGGACTTCGCCTTCGATAACGAGCTGCCGCGGCACAGCGTGTATCTCCGGCCTTATGCGCTCGCTGCGCGGCTCGTCACCTGCGGAGAATACCTCGAATTCATCGCAGCCGGCGGTTACCGCCGCCCCGATCTCTGGCTCGCCGATGGTTGGCGCACGGCATGCGAGCGCGGTTGGCAGGCGCCGCTTTACTGGGAGCAGATCGACGGGCGCTGGTGGCAGTTCACGCTTGCGGGAATGCGGTCGGTGAACGAGAACGAGCCGCTTTGTCATGTAAGCTTTTACGAAGCCGATGCCTACGCACGCTTTCTCGGCAAGCGTTTGCCGAGCGAGCAAGAGTGGGAAGTCGCCACCGGCGGATTACCGATTGCAGGCAACTTGCGCGACAGCGGTTATCTGCACCCGGTGCCGGCCGCGCCGGGCGCGTTGCCGCTGCAACGCTTTGGCGATGCATGGGAGTGGACGCAAAGCGCATATGCGCCGTATCCCGGCTATCGGCCGCCCGCAGGTGCGCTCGGCGAATATAACGGCAAGTTTATGGTGAACCAGATAGTGTTGCGCGGCGGCTCCTGCGCAACACCCGCGGATCACCTGCGCGCCACCTATCGCAACTTCTTCTATCCCGCGGATCGCTGGCAGTTCTCCGGCATACGCTTAGCGGAGGACAGATGAAAATACAACCGGTACTTATCCACGGCGAGGCGCCGGAGAGTTCCGATTTTCGGTACAACGTGTTGCGCGGTTTGAGCGCACAACCGAAACACATTCCACCGAAGTTTTTTTACGATCGCCGTGGCTCGGCGCTTTTCGAGGATATCTGCCGTTTACCGGAGTATTACCTGACGCGCATCGAAACGGCCATTCTAAGTCGCTGCGCCCGCGAAATCGCGAAGCTTACCGGTCCCGACAGCGTGCTAATCGAGCTTGGCAGCGGCGCAAGCCGCAAGGTGCGTCTGCTGCTAGAAACGCTGCGGCCGTCGGTTTACCTTGCGGTGGACATCTCGCGGGAATTCCTGCTCGATTCCACGCGCCGGCTTGCACGCGATTATCCATGGCTCGAAGTGCATGCTGCCTGCGCCGATTTGTGCACGCCGTTTTCGGTTACGGGCCTGCCGCAAGTGGGACGACGGCTTGCGTTCTATCCGGGATCGAGTATTGGCAACTTCGATCCGGACGAGGCACGCGCTTTACTGAGCGGCCTATGCCCGCTGCTCGGCCGCGACGGCGCGCTGGTGATTGGCGTGGATTCGAAGAAAGACCCGTCGATTCTGCACGCCGCTTACAACGACAGTGCCGGTATTACCGCAATGTTCAATCTCAATCTGCTAGTGCGTCTGCGGCGCGAGTTACTCGCCGACGTTGATAGTGCAGCATTTGCGCACGCTGCGTTCTACAACCAAGCAGCCGGCCGCATCGAGATGCATCTGGTGAGTCTCCAAGCGCAACGCATTCGCGTTGACGGGGTGTCTTTCACGTTTGCGGAAGGGGAAACCATTCACACCGAAAGCTCCTACAAATACACGCCCGCCGAGTTCCACGCGCTCGCCGACACCGCCGGTTACAAGGTTGAGCGCACCTGGACCGATCCGGACCAGATGTTCAGCGTGTACTACCTGCGCGTGGCGACCTATTGACCACCCGTCTATTACAGGAGCAACAGGCGCGGGTGCTTGACATCATTCTCAAATTTATTCCCGCGGTCTTGCCGCGGGATCCTTAGCCATGGGGTTTCCAAAGGGGAGAGGCGCAGCTCTCCCCTTTGGTCGCCCCACGGGGTTCATACCCCGTGGTGGCGAAATCAAATTGATTCTCCTTCGGCGGAGCGATCATGGCCGGACGCGATCGAGCGCCTCGCGCCCGGCAAGCAACGCGGCGGCCAGTGAGAGCGGGACCAAGTGATAAACGGCGCGGTAGAGCAACAGCGCCGCCGTGAGAGATTCGGTCGAAATCAAGCTTTGAAAGCTCAGGAGCAAGATGCTCTCAAAGACGCCGAGCCCGCCCGGCACATGGCTCACCATGCCCGCGAGCGTCGCGACCGAATAGACGGCGAGGAAGGCGATGAAGGGCACATCCGGTGCGTTCAATAGCACGTACAAGCACCCCCCGGCGAACACGATGTCCGCGAGGGTGAAGAACAACTGCGCCATCGCGATCCGCCCGCTCGGCAATCGAAACCGCCAACGGCCGATCGGCATCGGCGCGCGCCGGAAAAAGATCAGAACAGCCAAGGTCACGAACAGGGCTAATCCGGAGACGCCGAGGCCGTGCAATAGTCCAGGCGGAACCGGTAGAAAGCGGCCAATGAGATCCGGGTGCAGGGTCAAAGCGGCCGCCCCCAGGACAAAGTTTCCGATCCCGTAGGCGACCATGCCAAAGAGGGTGACCTGGGCTACATCCAAGGTGCCGAGGCCGGCCGGGACATAGATACGGTAGCGCACCGAACCGCCCGAGACGATGTTGACGCCCACGGTATTGGCAATCGCGCAACCGCAGAAAGCCGCAAAGGCCACGGTGCGAAAGGCCACCGCCTGCCCGATGTAACGGAGCGCCGACCAGTCATAGCCGATGAGCACCGTGTAGCTCGCGGCCGTTAGTAAAAATGCGAGCCCCAATTGCCCGGGGGAAAGCTGCCGCACCTCGGCGAGCATGCGGTTGACATCCAGCTCTTGCAGAAGGTGATAGATTGCTGCGCTCGCGGCCAAAAACAGGGCGAGCGACAAGAGCGGCATGAGCACGCGCTGCCCGCGGTTCGGCGGCACCATCGCCCGCGCGATCTCATTGGCATCCGTCATTGGGCGTCCATACTTACTCTTTCGACTTTGATCTGAGACAATCGGGTTGATGCGGACATTATACATTTGTGGATCGATGAACTAGACGCGGATGGTGCATCAGGTCGCTGGGAAGTTGCCGCTCTGGTAGCCACGATACTAGTTCACCGCGGAGGCATGACATGGGCGAATCGAAATCAAGGCTGCGGCAGCTGTGGAAGACCTTCGAATGCGAGGAAGCCAAGATGGTGGTAGTGCCGTTCGGCCCCGACCGGATCCGGATCGCACCCCCGAGCGCGCCAGCCTGGGAAGCGCTTGCAGCGGTCTTGCGGCACCATCACTACGACATCCGCACCACCGACGCCGACAGCTTCAACTGCCGCAATATCAAGGGTACTAACCAGAAGAGCCTCCACTCCTACGGCATTGCGCTCGACATCAACTGCAACACCAACCCGTATCTGCGGACCCCCGACAAGCGGAAAGTGCGCTTCTCCAACCAGGCGACTCAGGCCGAGCGCGGCGAGGACGTGCGGCTCGGCACCGCTGACACCGACATGACGCCAGAGCTGATCGCCGACGCGCTCGCGATCAGGACCAAGGGTGGCCAGCAGGTCCTCGAATGGGGCGGCTCGTGGGAGTCGGTCAAGGACTCGATGCATTTCGAGATCGGCGTGTCGCCCGAGGAGCTCACCACCGGTATCGACACGGCGACCGTCGCCGGCTGGGATGAGCCTGAATCCGGCCAGACCCCGGGGATGTCGACGGTGCCGGTGCCGCCACCCGCGGCGGCGGGCAGTGGCGACCCGCATGTGGTCATCGCCCGAGACGGCCTGAAGCTCCGCGGGGGAACCGGCACCGAATTCCCGGCCATCCGCACCCTCCCGACCGACACGAAGGTAAATGTACTCGCCCGCGAGGGGCAATGGGCACTCGTGGATCTCCAGGGCGACGGCCGCGCCGACGGCTTCGTGCACCTCGGTTTCCTACGCCCCGTGACCACCGATGGTGCCGGGGTTGCGTTGCCGCGCGCCCATGGCCGGCCGCCGCGATGTCCTCGGTCTCGTTACGGTCGATGAGGTCGCGCAGATGTTCCCCCCAGCAACAAAGCGATCGAAGATCGAGGCCAACCTCCCGTTCGTGCTCTCCGGGCTCCGCGCCCGTGTGATCACCGACCGGCCGATGGTCCTGATGGCGCTCGCTACCATCCGCGCCGAGACCGAGGGCTTCGTCCCGATCAGCGAAGGTATCAGCCGCTTCAACACGCGGACCACGCCCTTCGACCTCTACGATGCCGGAACTGAAAAAGCTCGCGACCTCGGCAACACGCGGCCAGGCGACGGGCCTGCCTTCAAGGGGCGCGGCTACATCCAGCTCACGGGAAGGTTCAACTACACCCGTATCGGCCTACAGGTTTCCGCCGATCTCGTCGGAGACCCCGAACTCGCCAACAATCCGGCGACTGCCGGCCTGATCCTCGCGCAGTTCCTCAAGAACAAGGAAACCGCGATCCGCGCCGCGCTGGCGAGTGACGACCTCAGGCAGGCGCGTAAGCTCGTCAACGGTGGGAGCCACGGATTCGACCACTTCAAGGATACCTACGATCGAGGGTTGAGGGTGCTGCCGGCCTGACGAACTCGTAAGGCCGCCGCGTGAAAAACGCGGTTAGTGCTCCATCCTTTCCCAGTCCCTGACTTTGCCGGGGACGATGCGGAACAGGGGGTGCGGGCGGGGCCGCTCGAGCGCCCGATAGCTGCGGTACCGCTCGGGCGCGCGCTGGCGCAGCTTCGATTTGAGGTGGCGCCATTCGTAGAGGAGTTGGCCGCGCGTCTCCGCGAGCTTGCTGGCGGACGGTCGCCGCCCGATCTTGCTCGTGTCGAAGCAATAGCCGCGTTTCTTCGCCTCGCGGGCGATCCCGGCGAGGAACGCGGCGATCGCCGCGAGCGGCTCCGGATGCGACCGGAAACGCTCGATCTGCGGGTGATACCGGTAGCCGCGCGTTGCCCCCTGCAACACCTTCTGGGCGAGCAGAGCCTCGCGCCACGCCGCAACCAGGCCCTTTGCGTCGAGGTAGCAGGGATGGACCGTCCAGAGTCGCATGGCGCAAGAACAATAATGAACCGTTGGCGGCTACAATACCGCGACCTGACGAAACGGAATAGGCGTCTACGAAAGCGTGCGGTTCGACGCACCACCCTCATCGAGACCCTTGCATGCGATTGCGATCCGTCTTGGCGGGCTCCGCCCTCGCCCTCGGCACCCTGCTTAGCAGCGGTTGCGCGCGCCTGATATTTGGAATCGCCAATAGCGGCTTGCCGCCGCCGGAAGCCACTGTGGCGTTCGCACCGGACCTGGGCCTGTCGCTGGACCTGTACCGGCCTCAGGGTCTTGGCGCACGCACCGCGCCGGTGGTGGTGTTCTTCTACGGTGGCGCCTGGCAACGCGGCGAGCGCGATCAATTCCGTTTCGTCGGCCGGCGACTGGCGCAACAGGGCATCCTCGCGATCGTCGCCGATTACCGCACCTACCCGCGGGCGATGTTTCCGGACTTTGTCGACGATGCCGCCCGCGCGGTGGCGTGGACCTATGCGCACGCACGCGATTTCGGTGGGGACCCGCGACGCCTGTTCCTGGCGGGGTATTCGGCAGGCGCGCAGATCGCCGCCCTGCTCGGCACGGACCAGCGCTACCTCCAACCGTACGGCCTGAAGCCGCGCCATCTGTCTGGTGTGATCGGCCTGGCGGGACCCTACGACTTCGCCATCACCGGACAGTACACCAAGGTGTTCGGTCCGCCCGCGCAATGGCCGCAGGCACAGGCGATCAACTTCATCGACGGATCCGAACCCGGGTTTCTGTTGATTCACGGTGAGCACGACCGGGTGGTCGAGGCACGCGACAGCGTCGAACTGGCCCAAAAACTCCGGCAGCACGATGTCGGCGCCGAGCTCGTCATCCTGCCCGGTGCCGGCCACGCCGCACCGCTGCTGGGCCTGTACGACCCTCAACGTTGGCCGCAAGTGCTACCGGCGATCCTGGATTTCGTGCGCGAAGGTGCGGACGCAACGGCTTCGGCTTCGCAGCCACGATCACCACAGCAGCCGCAACCATTGTGACGTCCGCCAGCACCTTGAGCTTGACCGCACAGGGCTCCTAACCTCTCAAACCCTGCACGTAGGCGGCGGTAACAGGGTCGCGCGGCGCTTCGAACACCTGCTGCGTCTCGCCGAACTCAATCAGCCGTCCCACACCGTCCGTAACCCAGAACACACCGCAGTGGTCGGCGATGCGCTGGGCCTGAGCGAGGTTATGGGTCACGATGACCACCGTGTAGCAGCCGCGGAACCCGGCGATGAGGTCTTCGACTACGCCGCTGGAGACGGGATCCAACGCCGAGCAAGGCTCGTCCATAAGCAGCACCTGCGGTTTGAGCGCGATGGCGCGCGATGCACAAGCGCTGACGCTGCAACGTCCCTCCTTGCGGGTAAACCGGCCCATATTCGGCGAAGGGTGGCTCATTCCAGCCTCTCCGTGCCAAGGTCCTCGCCCGAGCGCACGCGCGCCGCCAGGAAGTCCACCGGAAAGCTGATCCGGCAGCACCCCAAGTCAATGGCCTCGTGCCGGAGGGTCTTGAGCCGCAATTGCAAGCCGTGAGCTATCCGGTAGCAGACCCGCTGGCCCTTGCGGATGCCTTCGATCACACCGGCCTCGCGCAGAATCCGCAGATGGTGGGACACGTGCGGCTGCTGCTTGCCGATCTCCTCGACCAGATCGCTTACGCACTTTTCGCGCACCAGCAGGGACTCCAGGATCCGCAGCCGCGTCTCGTCCGCCAGGGCCCGCAGGACATTGGCGCATTCCCGCTCGCTGATATCCGTTTTGAGCGCCATCAGCAGCAACTCCCACCGGGCCCGCAGGCGACCACTTCGCCCGCGATGGGCTCGCCGGCCCGATTGATGACGGCGAAATGCGGGGTGTATGGCCCGGATTCCAGCACGTCCAGGGTTTTCGAGCAAATCTCCAGGGGCATGCCTCGCCGGTAGGTATGGTGGTCGTCGTCGTCCGCCTCTACGAACGGACCGGTGAAGATGGCGAAGTCGCCCTTCCAAACGCACGGCGCCGCCGCCGGGGGAATCGAGATCAGTCGCTCATCGGTGACGCTCAAGGAGACGGGCGTCTCGGACAGGAGGAGCAGCCGCTCGAACGGTGACGTCTTTAGCAATTGGGTCACACGCGCAGACACTGCCTGCGGCACCCCGCGGCGGTATGCATTCCCGAGCTCGTCTACCGCCCGGCTGAACGGCCCCAGCAGCGTGGCGTACCGCGCCCCGTGGAACTCGCCGGTCTCGGATAGCTTGAAGCCGGCGAGCGTCAGGGAGAAGAAATGAATGCCGTCAATGAACCGCCATGGGGAGAACTTGATCTGGTGTACTCCCAGGAACCCGGCGTCCACCAGGCCTCCTAGATAATCGGCCGAATGCAGCGCGCCCGAGAGACAGTCGCCCCACTTCTGGGTGTCATGGACCAGGTAGTTCGGCACCCGCTGATCGGCCACGATATCCGAAATCGTGAAGCGCCCGCCCGGGCGGATCACGCGGTACATCTCGCGGAAGACCCTGGCCTTGTCCGGCGCCAGGTTGATCACGCAGTTCGAGATGACCAGGTCCACAGAGCCGTCCGCGGTCGGCAGGGCTTCGGCTTGCCCTTTTCGGAATTCGGTGTTAGGCGCTGCATAGCCGAGGTTGGCCGCCACGAGCGGCGCACTACGCCTGGCCAACGCCAGCATCTCATCGGTCATATCCACGCCGATCACCCGGCCGGAAGGTCCCACCAGCCGCGCGGCCTCGAAACAGTCAATGCCGCCGCCGGAGCCGATGTCCAGGACGGTCTCGCCCGGCCGCACCGTTGCCAGACCGGCCGGCGCGCCGCAGCCATAGGAAGCCCCGAGCACCTCCTTGGGCATGAATCGGCCTAGGTCCTCGAAGTTGTAGCTGGTCGGGCAGCACATCTGCTCCCCGGTCGCCAGCGCTCTGGCGTATCGCTCGCTCACCTGCCGTGTGATGGTCTCGTCCGCCATAGCACCTCGGCTCAAAAATCGGGTTATACGTATATCAAGATAACTACATATATCAGCCGCAGCCTGGGTCGGTCAATACGGTGGGCCTCAATCCCAAGGCCACACCGTTTAGCCCACCGAGTCGGCGGGGATCAGGCGCGTCGAGCCGCCCTCGAGGGTGCGAGCGATGAGCGGGGGACTCGACGTTCCGCCTTGCGACGATCGTTACAACCGTAACCGAATCGGTTTCATTTGTAAGCAAATACTGCGGTTTTGAAATCCTCCGGTAAGGCAGTCTCCCTACGCTAGCTCCAAGCATACGGCCATCGGACGCCGAGCAAGCGAGCCCGTTGCGAAGCATTCCATTGAAGTAAGCCGACTGAGGAGAACCCAAATGAACGCATTGACTTCAGAACCGACGAAAGAATTACTCAGGTTACTTAATAATCGCTATGGCGATGGGACCGTGTACCTGCCGAGCGGCGAATCGGCGGCGCTCTATTATTCATGCATTGAGCATGGTTATATCAGCGAGGACGGATTCATTACCCGGCAAGGCCGCGAACTGGCGACGCATTACTTTTCCTGAACGGGGCGCGAGTCGAGGCGGACAAGTTATCGACGTATTCTCGATATTTCCCTGGGCGGACTATTGGTTGCATCCCCTCATTTGCTAAGATGCGCTTTGCCGGGAGCGCCCCCGCGCCGTTGGAGTGAGTATGGATTCTCTCCGCCTAGTTGCTGCAACCCTTATCGTGAGCTTGTGGCTCGTGGCCTGCGGAGAAGACCGTACCGCGCCTCAGCCCACCGTGCTGCGATTCGGCTACGACAACTGGCCCGGGTATTACCCGGCCCTCATTGCCGCGGAGGAAGGATTTTTCGCCGAACAAGGCGTACGCGTTGAGTGTACCAAACACGACAATAGCGACGCGTTGTTAGCAGACTTCGCGGCCGGCCGCTACGATGCGGTCGGTATTTCGCTTGGCGACATTGTTAATCTTTACCTCGTGATTCCCGACATCCGAGTTATTTTAGTCACCAACATCTCGGATGGGGGCGATGCCGTGCTTGTCCGTGCCGACATTCAATCGATCGAGCAGTTGAAAGGCAAGAACTTCGGCGTAAATCTGGGCAGCTTTGCGGAGTTGTTCGTGGTCACCGTGCTCGAGATACACGGTCTCTCACCGGCGGATCTCCGCCTCATTGATACCGATGCGGCGGAAATTCCGGCGAAATTGAAGAGCGGTGAGCTAGACGCGGGCCACACCTGGGAACCCTTCGTGAGTGAGGGACAAGCGGACGGCGCGCGCGTGCTATTTACCAGCACCGCGACCCCCGGCCTCATCCAAGACGTGGTCGCCGTGCGCGGGGAGGTAGCTCGCCGATACCCGAACGCGCTCCGGGCCTTCATCAAGGGTTGGTTTAAGGCCGTGGATCACTGGAAGGCGCACCCGGCTCGGGGAAATGCCGTGGCCGCAATGGTTCTCAACGTGGAGCCGACAACGATCTCTCTGCAGGGCATGCGGTTAACGACTCTCGCGGACAACCTCGCGCTGTTCAGGCCAGGCGAGACGACGGCCTCTGTCTACCATACGGTACGACTTTACGTAAACTTCTTTGTCGGCGCGGGCGGTCTCATCCGCAAGCCTGATGTTCACCAAATCTTGGATCCCCAGTTCTTGAAATGAGGGTACTCCATCGACACACTCCCACCGCTAGTGCAGGGACCGCTTTAGATGCGCTCTGTGCTGGCGCGCTTGCATCGCGCAGGCCGTCAGTCGCTATCAGGGTGCTCACCGCTCGCGCTATTCCAAGGGGACTTCGCCTCCAAAGCTAGCACCCGGGCGAGAGCCACGTAGGGGTTTCTTGAGCAAAGCCAGTATCCCCGCACGTTGCGCTTTTTGGATAAGCTCGGCACCCCCGAATCCGCTCATAAGCAAATGGGGATCTCCGGCCGCAACATGCGCAGGCGCGCGATCTTTCCGCACTTACTCTTTTGACTTTGATCTGAGACAATCGGGCTGATGCGGGCATTATACATTTGTGGATCGATAAACCAGACGCGGATGTTGCATCAGGTCGCGCGGCAGTTGCCGCAATTCGAGGCCTACTTCACGCCCTACTACTGTGATGGTTTCAAAAAACTGGTTTGCCGCACCGGGCTGCTCGACTTTACGGTCATGGGCGGTCAGTTCTTGCAGCGAACGCTAAAATATTTGGAGACGCATCGGCTCGCCCTGGACCTCGAAGGACGGAACGGCCGCTATGATCTGGTCGTCACCTGCAGCGATCTCATCGTCCCGCGCAACATCTTGGAGACCAAGCTGGTGTTGGTGCAGGAAGGCATGACCGATCCCGAGACGCTTTCGTTTCACCTCGTCAAAGTGCTCAAGCTACCCCGCTGGATCGCGCAGACCGCGGCCACGGGACTCTCGGATTTGTACGATATTTTCTGCGTTGCTTCCGACGGCTACCGGGACCTCTTCATCCGCAAGGGCGTGCGGCCGGACAAGATCCGCGTGACGGGGATCCCGAATTTCGATGATTGCGCGAGCTTTCTCAGCAACGATTTTCCTTACCGGGACTATGTCCTGGTAGCGACCTCCGATCGCCGCGAGACGTATAACTACGAGAACCGCAAGCGCTTCATCTATAAGGCCAACGGGATCGCCGATGGGCGCCGAGTCATTTTCAAGTTTCACCCCAACGAGAACGCCGAACGCGCCCGCCGGGAAGTAGAGCGTTATTCGCCCGGTGCGCTCAGCTTCACCGATGGCAATACCGACCATATGATCGCCAACTGCAAGGCCCTGGTGACGCGCTTTTCCTCGGTAGTTTATGTCGCGGCCGCGCTCGACAAGGAAGTGCATTGCGATCTCCCGGCCGATGAGGTCAAACGCCTGCTGCCGCTCCAAAACGGCGGGCGCTCGGCCGCCAACATCGCGAACGAATGCCTGGCGCTTTTCGGTTAGCATGAACGTGATCGTGATTCAGGCCCGGATGCGCTCGACGCGCTTGCCCAGCAAGGTGATGCTGGACCTCTGCGGTGCGCCGCTCATCGTTCGCATGCTCGAACGGGTGCAACGGATCACAACACCGGCGAGGATCGTGGTAGCCGTCACTACCGAGGCAGCCGATGATGGCCTGTTCGATGTCTGCCGCGCGCACGGATTCGAGGTCTTCCGGGGCCATCCGACTGATCTTCTCGACCGCCATTACCAAGCGGCGCGCGCCTGCGGGGCCGAGGTGGTGGCCAAGGTGCCATCGGACTGCCCGCTCATCGATCCGGCGATCATCGACGCCGTATTCGAGCGCTACGCTCAAGGTGATTGCGACTATGCGAGCAACCTGCATCCGCCCTCGTACCCCGATGGCAACGATGCCGAGGTGATGTCGATGAGCGCGCTCGCTAGCGCCTGGCGGGAAGCCACGCAGGGCTTCGAGCGCGAGCACACCACGCCCTTTCTCTGGGAACGTGGCGAACGCTTCCGGATCGCAAATGTCGCCTGGGGCCCGCGCCCCGGCGGCGCGCCGGTCCGAGACTATTCGATGTCGCACCGCTGGACGCTCGACTATCCCGAGGATTACGAATTCATCCGCCGGGTGTACACGGCGCTGTATCCGCGGATCCCGGCGTTCGGAATCGAGGACATCTTGCGGCTCTTGGAGCGCGCGCCTTATCTACAGGCCATCAACGCACGCTACGCCGGCGTTAACTGGTATCGCCATCACCTGGGTGAGCTGCGTACGATCACCGCAGCCCAGACACGGGTGATCGGATAGGCGCATGCAAAACGAGCGACTCATGGCGCTGAGCCACCGGGTACGCCATGGGGCCCGGAGTTGATGATGCCAAACCGGATCGAGTTCAACGCCGAGCTTCCGGCCATCGAACAATCGAATGCGCTGTGGTCACGCGCGCAGGGTCTCATCCCCGCCGGCACGCAAACCCTGGCCAAGGGGCCGACGCAGTTCTCCGAAGGCGTCGCGCCCAAATACCTCCTGCGCGGGAAGGGCGCCCGGGTATGGGACGTCGATGGCAACGAGTATCTCGATTACAACATGGGCATCGGGCCCATTATCCTCGGCTATTGCCATGAAGCCGTCGATGAAGCCATCCGTCGGCAACTCTCGAATGGCATTTCGTTCTCGCTCATGCACCCGCTCGAGGTTGAGCTGGCCGAGCTCATGCGCGCGTGCATCCCTAACGCCGAGTCGGTGCGTTTCTCCAAGACCGGTTGTGACGTCACCAGCGCCGCGGTGCGCTTATCTCGTGCGTATACGCGCCGCGAGAAAGTGCTCTGCTACGGTTATCACGGCTGGCACGATTGGTACATCGTGGTCACCGATCGCAACGCCGGGATCCCGGCCTGCGCCGCGGAGCTCACCCACACGTTCAACTATAACGACATCAACTCGGTTGCGCGCTCCATCGACGGCGATACGGCCTGCGTCATCCTGGAACCTTTTGTCTTCGAGCGCGAACAAAACGGATTTCTCGCCGAGCTGCGGAAGATCTGCGATCGCAACGGTACGCTGCTGATCTTCGATGAGATGTGGACCGGCTTCCGCTGCGCGCTCGGAGGCGCCCAAGAGTACCTCGGCGTGCGAGCCGACATGAGCCTGTTTTCTAAGGCCATGGCCAACGGCATGCCGATCTCGGCCATCACCGGTCGCCGCGACGTCATGGCGCTCCTGGAAAAAGACGTGTTCTTCTTTACCACCTTCGGGGGCGAGGCGTTGTCGCTGGCCGCCGCCATCGCCTGCATCGAATTCATTCGCGACCATGGGGTCATCCGGCACCTGGCAGAGGTGGGGCAACAATTGTCGGCGGGATTGAAAAATATCGTGAGCAAGCTTGCACTGGACTATGTCTCCCTCACGGGCTATCCCTTCCGCACCCTGCTAAGCTTCTCGCCGGCCGCGGGGGATCCCTTGGAAATGAAGACCCTGGTGCAACAGGAGCTCATCCGGCGCGGGATCTTATGGAGCGGCATCCATAACCTCTGCCATGCACACGGGTCCGCGGACATCGACTACACGCTCGAAGCCTACGCGGCGGTCCTGCCGATCCTTAAGCAGGCCATCGAGGCCAACGACATCGCTTCGCGCCTTAAAGGTCGCCTACTGCAGCCGGTGTTCCGCAAGACCAGCCACTTTAACACCAAGCCCAGCCCCCCCGTGCCAACATAACTGAGACATCGGTAGTATCTCAGTTTGAATTTCGGCTATCGGGGCCGCCTTTGCACGCTATCGTCGTGCGTTCCGTATGCGCGCCGGCTTGCCTGCCTGAAGCGCGATTGGCTCGGAAGCGAGCGCATCATTGCCGCTGCGTCGCGTTCGCTACGTTACCCGCTTGCGCTCTTACGTCCGCTTGAGGCCGTGGACCTTCGACGACGACCGCATATTTCTCGCGCATCTTACTATAAATCGCATCCGCGATTTCCTTGCGACGCGCCGCCATCCATTCGCGCCGCACTGCTTCGCGCACTTCCGAGAGCAACCTTGATCGTCCTTTCGTTCGCTCGCTCACATGGACGAGATGCCATCCGTAGCCGGACTGCACCGGCCCTGCCCAGCGGCCGGGCTCCAATTGCGCGATCTGCCGCGCAAATCCATCGCCGAACACGCGTGCGACCTCGCCGACGCTTGAAAGCGGCAACTCACGGGGCAACATCGTAGTATCCCCCAGCTCCGGCGCGATATTCTTTCCGGCGCCATTCAGCTGCGCGAGGGCTTTCGACGCCGCGGCGGATGCGCTTTCACCGCGGCGGATCGCGTTGAAATAAACCTGCGAAAATGCGATTGCCGGCTCGATGCGAAATTCTTCCGGATGCTTGTCGAGCCAACTCTGCAAATCCTGATCGGTTGGTGCCGCGACGGCGCTCGCATCTTCGGTCAGAAATTCGAGCTTCTGCCGCATGCGTCGGCGGACGATGGTGTCGTCCTTGTCCAGGCCCATTGCCAACGCCTCGCGGTAAAGCACCTCCTCCCTGATGTAGTCCTCGACCAGCCCATCGAGCTCTTGCTGTGACGGTGGACGATGCCAGATGCCTGAAAAGCCAGTCACGAGATGCTCGACCTTGCCCCGGTCGACGACGATCTTGCCTTCTTGAGGTGCGTCGCGATTGGCGTTGAAGTGGAACAGCAGAAAGACAACCGCCCCCAGTGCAAGAAAATGCACCAGGGGCTCGCGCAGGAACTTGCCTATCAAGATGGTTCTCCGCTTAGCTCTTGGGCGGCGTGTACCAGATCGGCGAAGTGTACGCGCGCTCGGTCGTCGTCATCGGGACTTCCTTGGGCATCTTCACGTTGAACTTCTTGGCGTCATACGCGGTCCAGCGCGGCGTGGGGATTTCGATGACGCGCCCGTAGTAGAAGGCCCGCTGCGTGGGATCGAAGTCCGGATCTTTCCAGACGGCGATCAATTCCGGCGCACCGATAGTGTTGGTCCACGTCGCATTCGCGACGTCGACCGTGTTGCCTACCTGCGGCACCTTGCCGTCGCTACTTCGCTTGCGATCGCCTGACCAGACCACGTCATAGATCTTCTCGTGCACCTCACCCTTCGCGTCAAGCCAGCCCTTGATGATCTGATAGCGATCGAGGTTCGCACCGATAGGATCCTTGAGCGCGGCAACAAGGAACGTTGGCGCCTTGCCAGCAGGCGCGGCCGGGAGGTCGCCGCCCATCGGCACGCCTTTGGTGTAGCCGCTTTCTCCAGGCATGCGGTTGCCCGTGTCCTTCGCGTCGAAATCGAAACCGCCGAACAAGCGCACGACCATCCGTGGCCCGGTGGTGGCATACGTCTCGCGGCGATGCATCGCGTCGAAGATGGACTCGCGCGTGTTCTCGCGCGCCCAGACCGCGGCGTAGCCGGATGCAGTCTGTTCCCAGCCCATGATCACAGCCTTGTCCGTCTTGACGAACGGATGCGTTGCCCGAGTCGGGCTCGGCTCGGACGACGTAGTCTTGCCGAAGAAGTTGTCCTCTTCGACGGCAGCAAGGCCGGTGTGCGCGTCGGTCGAGCCGATCATCCCGAACTTGTAAGGATTAACGCCAAACTCCTGTTCGAGTTTGAGACCGTTCTTGAGCGCTGAACGGGCGTACTCGAACTCCAGCATCTCTGGCTTCTTCAGTTCGCTTAGATCCAGATTGCCCTTGTCCCAGCGCTCGAAATTAGCGAACTCGTCGTTGGGCGAGAGGAACGGATGGGTCTCGCCGTCGCCTTTGATCTGCGTGGCTTCGTAGAGGCGCTCCCACTTGGCGCGGATCTCGGCATACTCGCGGTCTACTGGCTTGCCCGTGAACGACTCGATGATCGGAAACATGCGACCGTTCGACAGGTTGCCGTTGTGCGCAATGGCGAGTACGTCCCCGCCAGTCTTCTGTTCGTAGGCGGCCATCCATTTCCACAGGTCGCGCGGGTTATCGCTGCCGAGAGGCTTCATCGTGATGAATGGCTCGACCAGCGCCGCCTTGGCACCGTTGTCGCGGAAGATCACGTTACGATGAAGGTTGTTTCCTCCGGTGTTCGAGGTCCACTCGTAGCCGATGAAGGCGGTGAAGCGACCGGGGTCATTGGCCTCCTCGGCCGCCTTGATGGTTTCTTGCCAGGCTGTGTGGTAAGTGGAGGTTCCAGGCAGTGAAAGCAGTGCTTTCGGAAAGGTCCCCTGAGAGAAGGCGATGATCATCTCAATCGCAGCGTCTGCGCCCTTGCCCGATTCGATCATGTCGTACCACTTCCGGCCTTGCGGGTCGGCCAGCAACTTGGGGTCACCTGCGAGAAGCTGCGGGAAGAACCCCATGTTGTCGGAGTGGTCGGCAACCACAAGGAAGTCGAGAGGACGGGAGAGCTTGACCGGTTGGCCGCTCGATGCGGTGAGCTCTTCGCCTTTTGCGAGACGGTAGGCATCCTTCGGCGCCAGCCGGGCGCCGAAGGCGCCGGCGTCGAAGGAGAACGAGGTGTGCAAGTGCGTGTCGCCGAACAACGGGCGGGTCGGGAAGTTGCGGCCCGCATACGGCGAGTAAGGCCGTTGTTTGAACGCCTGTTCGGCCGACTCCTTGTCGAGCGTGCCGATGTCCGTCGTGGCCGCCTGTTGAGCGAACAGCGGCGGCGCGAAACCGATGGCGAAGGCCACCGCGAGCGTTCTCAACGCGATATTCATTTGCGGTTTCATGGAGTGTGCTGTCCTCTCGTTAGTGGCTCCGTGATTGTGAGACGATGGCATTTCAATCCTTCTTTAAGCCCACAACCTCGATCCGTCCATCGGCGCACGGTCGAGGCCGTAATTGAGCCGGCTGCTTAGCTGCGGCCAGAATCATACTCGAGCTTGGCGTCATGATGGCAGGCAAGTGGGTGTCGCTGCGGCATATCGACACCAATTGCAGCTCACGTTACATCCTAAACACGACCTGCACAGTGGGACCTTTCCCCTCGCATGGCATTTTCCCAGAGCAGCCGCTATTTAGGGTCGAGCCCTGCTAGACGCGAATGTCGCAGTCGCTGTTGCTGCGCGCGGACGAGGTGATTCAATGATCGAAGTTTCCAGGTTGTTTCCGGCTTTCGCGTTACTTTGCGCGGTCGCTGGGTAAAATGATACGTTGAACGTCAGCTTTGTAGAAGACCGACCGGCCGCTTAGGGTCGGGTACCGACTTCTCGACATCCAGTCGCATACCGGCCAATTGCCGCCGGTGGCGAATGGCAGCTTCCCGGCTTCCCGAGTGGTCACCGTGGCCGCTCTGAATGCCGCCGACGCGCTCGGCGGCGGCGTGACTTCGCTGTGGATGGCGTCCCAATAACGCACCTATTATCGGGCAGGGCGTGACGACGCGCGGGCGTGTCGTTGCGCCGGCCGCTACCGCAAGGCTCGTGCGTCTGCGCGAGCGCGTCGTAGAATATGCGACCGCGTTGAAGCGCGCCTAAGCAATTCGAGAGCGGGTTCTCGAAAGTCCGATAAGGGGCCTTACGTTAACCTCCGGGTTCAGGACCGACTTGTCGCCTCTAGCGGAACCCTGCGACTGACGAGCTTCCCGCGGCAACACGACGCTTCGATCGCGCGCAGCACTCTGTGGCGTCTGGCCGTTTGCGGGCGAGGCTGATGGCCAACCGGCACCAGTACCTGCACCACCAATGACGAGTTCTGCGCGCCTAGCTGGCGCTGCGTGCCAACTTCCAGAGAAAGTATCCTGGAAGCTCAAGTGGCCCACGAACGTTCAGCACGGCGCTAATGACATCTGCAACCTTCTTGGCCGACGTTGCTTGAAGAAGTAATGCGAGGGGAGTGGTCGGACCAGCATACAACGCTGCCGTTACCCCGGTGACCGCCGCCAACATTAAGTCGTTCTTCATCGTGCGCTTGACACGGCGGAGTTCCTTGTCAACTTCGCGCACCTGCTGCTCCATGACTTCACGCTGTATGTCCTCTAGCGCGTGGGCGAAACGGACCGGATCACCGATATCCCGCAGCCCCGCTAGTTTCTGCCGTAGGACAACTCGGAAATCGCGAAATGCCTCGTAGCATTCAGCGCGAACATGCACGAGATCGGACACCGAGACCGATTGAATAACCGGTAGTTCGAGTCGTAGCGCGAGTTGGCCGATTTCAAGCTCCCCACGCTCTACGGGCTCGGTCGCTATGCGCAATAATTCTTTGTGAAGCTGGAAGGACGGCGCCAACATGCTCTCAAATAGTCGGGCCCTCGGCAGGTTGTGCAGAACTTCATGCATGAAGAGTTCAGTCATTGACTTGCGTATAGCTGATACAGCTGAACGGAGAGCGTCCGGACCGTCCCGCACGTTCGACACGAGGTTTGTGAGCCATGTGTCAATAGCGTCGCTCACGCTTGTCTCCAAGGGCTGACGCGAGGCTTCGATCGCGCTGCGCTCCCGCTCTTCGCCTGGCCACGCGCCCAAAGGCGCAACAAAAAACAGGACGCCGGCCGCCACCATCGGCGTCATGTCCTTCATGTAACGGGCCTCCTTTGCCGCGAGTACTCGGTCGTTGGGAGAGAACACCGGCGCCGGGATCAAGACGCGGTCGAAGTACAGCAGGCTTTGTTTGAGCTCAGCGACAGCAGGCAAGCCAACAGGCCAGCCGGCCAAGCCGCCGTGCAGGAGCGAGAATGTGGAGGAAGCGTTTCCAGCTACAATTTCGTCAGCAACTGCGCCGCCATTGGCTACCATGTAATTGAGGTAGCGCAAGACCTCTAGCTCCCAGTCTCGCTGCGCGATACGGGCGTACTCCTCCTCGATGTCCTCTTCATTGAAGAAAAAGCTGTTTACGAGAAAATCGTAGAGCACACGTGCCATCCCGATACGATGGACCACCATGTGGCCGCCGTCAAATTGAAGTAACCGCGTACTCGGTGTGCATGTCCGTCACGAAACTCCCTCCGCCCCTCGGAGATCGCGACCCAGCGTGCGACTATCCCGACGTCCGCCGGGGTTGGTGAGTCGCCCCGGTTCCTACTGAGGTATCGCCGATGACCGCTTTGCGGCGTCAACCTTGAGAGCCCTACGTCTGGACTGGGTCGGAAGCCGAAATTCAAACTGAGAAACTACCGAGACATCTTTCCCCGTCTAAATTAATGTAGAGGATGGGGAGGATCAATATGAGTCGCATTGGAAGGAATTTGATACATCTTGGAGTAAATGGTGCGGCTGCTCGCTAGCGTCCGCCGCGCCAGATCGTGGGCGCTCAGGCTCAATGCGCTTCGTCCCAGTTAGCGCCCACGCCGATATCCACCACCAAGGGCGTCGTGAGCTCCGCGGCCCCTGCCATGATGCGTTCGAGCCTCGCGCGCGCCTGCTCGACCGCATCTTCCGCGGTTTCGAGCACCAGCTCGTCGTGGACCTGCATAATCAGCTTAGCGTTGATTCTCTCCTCATGGAGCCAGCGATCGACTTCGATCATCGCCCGCTTGATGATATCGGCGGCAGTCCCTTGCATCGGAGCGTTGATGGCCGTGCGTTCCGCGTACTGGCGGCGCTGGGTATTTCTGGAATTGATCTCGGGTAGATACAGGCGGCGGTGATAGACCGTCTCGACGTAGCCTTGCCGTCGGGCGCGTACCCGGGTCTCGTCCATGAAAGCTTTTACCCCCGGATAGCGGGAAAAATAGCGGTCGATATAGTTCTGGGCCGCGCCGCGATCGATCCCGAGCTGGCGGGCCAGCCCGAAGGCGGACATGCCATAGATGAGGCCGAAATTGATGGCCTTGGCCGCGCGCCGTTGCTCGGCGCCGACCGTTTCGGCTTTGAGCCCGAAGATCTCCGCGGCGGTGGCGCGATGAATATCCTGTCCGGTCGCAAAGGCTTGCCGCAGCAGAGGATCACCCGAAAGATGCGCCATGATCCGCAGCTCGATTTGTGAGTAGTCGGCCGCCACCAAGCGGCTTCCGGGCGGCGCCACGAAAGCCCGCCGGATGCGCCGCCCCTCCTCGGTGCGCACCGGTATGTTTTGGAGATTCGGGTCCGCGGATGACAGGCGTCCGGTCGCGGCCACGGCCTGATGGTAGCTCGTATGCACCCGTCCGGTGTGCGCATTGATCTGCCGCGGAAGCTTGTCTGTGTAAGTTGATTTCAGTTTCGCGAGGCCACGATATTCGAGTATCAATCGCGGTAAGGGATACTCGATGGCCAGGTCCTGGAGCACTGACTCGCCCGTGGAGGGCTGCCCCGTGGGTGTCTTGGCACTAACGGGTAAGCCGAGCTTGTGGTACAAAATTTCCTGGATCTGTTTCGGCGAATCGAGATTGAAGGACTCGCCCGCGAGCGCATGCGCTTCGGCCTCGACGTCGGACAGCCGCCCGCCCAAGGCCCGGCTCTGCTCGCGCAACATTTCCGCATCGATTTGAACACCGTTGCGTTCCATGCGCGACAAGACCGGCACCAGCGGTACTTCCATCTCTTCGTAGAGCCGGCGCAGCCCGGCCTCTTCGGCGAGCCGCGGCCAGAACGTTTGATGCAATCGCAAACACACCTCCGCATCTTCCGCGGCATAGGTCGCGGCTCGATCGACAGGCACCTGGTTGAAGCTGATCTGGTGAGATCCCTTACCCGCCACGTCCTCAAACAGAATCGTGCGCACCCCCAGATACTTGAGTGCCAGGGAATCCAGATCGTGGCGGGTGGCGGTACTATCGAGCACATAGGACTCCAGCATCGAGTCGCAGCGGATCCCACGCAACTCCACGCCGTGGTTCGCCAATACGCTCATATCGTACTTGAGGTTGTGGCCGAGCTTCGGCCGTAACGGGTCCTCAAGGATCGGCCGGAGCGCGTTGAGCACTTCCTCGCGCGATAATTGCCGAGGGGCGCCCGGATAATCATGAGCGACCGGTACATATGCCGCTTCCCCGGCTCGGAGAGAAAACGAGACGCCCACGAGTTCCGCCTGCATGTAGTCCAAACTGGTGGTCTCGGTATCAAAGGCGATAAGCTCCGCATGCCTGAGCCGCTCTATCCATCGATCGAGCTGTCCACGGTCCAGGATCGTTTCATAGCCGGCGGCTTCGACCGGCGGCTCGGGCCGGGGCGCCTCTTCGAGCAGATCGTTCAACCAGGTCTTGAACTCAAGCTGGGTGAAGAGCGCTTTCAGCGCCTCGTTGTCTGGGGGCCGCGGCTTGAGATCCTTCGGTGCGGCATCGAGGGGGACCGCGCAGGCGATCGTGACCAGCTTTTTGGAAAGGGCAAGCTGCTGCATGCTCGCGCGCAAGTTATCCCCCAATGTCCCTTTGATGTCCCCGGCATGGGCGAGCAGATTATCGAGACAACGGTATTGCTTGAGCCAGGCCACGGCGGTTTTGGGTCCGACCTTCGGCACCCCGGGGACATTGTCGATCTTATCTCCGATCAAGCTCAAATAATCGACGATAAGCGCGGGCGGGACCCCGAATTTGCGCTCGACGCCTTGCGCATCCATGACACTATTGTCCATCGTGTTCACCAGGCTCACCGCCTCGCTGACCACTTGCGCGAAGTCCTTATCACCGGTTGCGATGAGGGTGCGAAGACCGGCTTCGACCGCTTGGACCGCCAGGGTTCCGATGACATCGTCGGCTTCTACGCCGTCGATCACAAGCATCGGGACACCCATGGCGCGTACGACCGCGTGCAGGGGCTCGACCTGAAGCCGTAACTCCTCCGGCATGGAGGGGCGGTGTGCCTTGTAGGCGGGATACATTTCATCGCGAAAGGTCTTGCCCTTGGCATCGAATACCACCGCCAGGTAGTTCGGTGTATAGTCCTTCAACAGCCGGCGCAGCATGAAGATAAACCCGTGAATGGCTCCCGTTGGTTCTCCGCGCGAGGTGCTCAGCCGAGGCAGGGCGTGAAACGCGCGGTAAAGATAAGAGGAACCGTCAACCAGAACTAAGAGCTCTTCCGTCATGGTGTCTGTTTGAAAAGTCTGCTGATGGTCCATTATGAATAAGAACACTAAAGCCGGCCACCCGGCGCTCGCGCCCATCAACGATACGGCGCTCGTGCGCGAATCATGGAAGGTGTTCCAGATCATGGCGGAGTTCGTCGAGGGGTTCGAGCGTTTGGCCGCGATCCGGCCCTCGGTTAGCATCTTCGGGTCCGCCCGTTTCGGCGCCGAGCATCCTTATTCCAAGCTGGCCGAAGAGATCGGGCATAGTGTATCGGATGCGGGTTTCTCGGTGGTCACCGGAGGGGGACCGGGGATCATGGAGGCCGCGAACAAGGGCGCCTACGCGGGTCGCTCACCGAGCATCGGGCTCAACATGCAACTAGGGGAAGAGCGCGGTAATGCCTTCCAAAATATCAGGCTGAATTTTCGCCATTTCTTCCCCCGCAAGGTGATGTTCGTCAAATACGCTTCAGCCTACGTCGTGCTACCGGGTGGGTTCGGCACCCTGGATGAGCTGGCCGAGATCTTGACACTGGTCCAAACCGGCAAGACGCGGAAGATCCCGATCATCCTGGTCGGAAGCGACTTTTGGCGTGGTTTGATCGAGTGGTTCAGGAGTACCTTGGTCGGCGAAGCCACTATTGACGCTACGGATATTGACCTGTTTGAGGTAGTAGATCATCCGCGCGAGGTGGTCGATGCGATCTTCCGGCATTATGAACATCGTGGGTTTGCGCTCTCGGCGGAAGAGCAAGAAACGCTCATGCACTTATGAACCGCAGGCAATGCGCCCGTCACGGGCGTCCTTAAGCGTATTAGCGGGTACCTGCGCCGCGTGTGCTACAATCCGCAGAGACGGCAATCACAGCGCTAGGAATATGCATCGAATGAGGCTATTGGCCTTGGGAATTTTTTACGCGGCGCAAGTCAGCGCCACGGAACCCGGTGTGCCCGCGAATTTGGAACCGCTGCCGGAAGCCGCCCCGCCCCCTACCGAGCCGGTTCAAAGCGGCGAATCCCTCGAGCCGGACATTCGAATTATCCAAAAGAAAGACGCGATCATCGAAGAATATCGCGTGAACGGAAATCTTTATATGGTCAAGGTTATCCCCACCGTGGGTAAACCCTACTACTTGCTCGACCAAGACGGGGACGGGCGCATGGAAACCAATATGAGCTCAATCTACTCCGATTTCGTGGTACCTCAATGGGTGCTCTTCAGTTGGTGAGGATAGACTGCCCCGAGCCTGGAGATCGCGCCTGCGTAGTCGTTTAGGCCAGAGTAGCTCAGCAAGCGCATGGCGGTTCCTCAGCCCTTAAACATTCAAGCCTACATGCAGGACATCGGGCGCCGCGCGCGCGCTGCGTCCTGGGCGATGGCCCGTGCCGCGACCGCGCTTAAAAACACGGCCCTGACCCGCATCGCCGAAACCATTGAACGCAACCAGCAAGCGCTGCTCGAGGCCAATGGGCGGGATCTGGCGGCCGGTGCCGGGTTGGACGCCGCATTGCTCGATCGATTAGAGCTCAACCCGACGCGAGTGCGCGCGATGGCGTCCGGGTTGCGCGAAATCGCCGCGCTGCCCGATCCCGTGGGCGAGATCACCGGCTTGCAATACCGCCCCTCGGGAATTCAGGTCGGGCGCATGCGCGTGCCGCTGGGGGTCATCGGCATCATCTATGAGTCGCGTCCGAACGTGACCGCCGACGTCGCGGGTTTGACTCTGAAATCCGGGAACGCCGTGATCCTGCGCGGGGGCTCCGAGGCGTTGCACTCAAACCAGGCCATCGCATCCTGCGTCCATGAGGGATTGGCCGTCACGGGACTGCCGCTTGATGCCGCGCAGCTCGTCGAGACCACGGACCGCGCCGCGGTCGGCGAGCTCCTGCGCATGACGGACTTCGTCGATGTGATCGTGCCGCGCGGGGGTAAGGGACTCGTCGCGCGCATCAGCGAAGAGGCAAGGGTTCCCGTGATCAAACACCTAGACGGGGTGTGTCACGTCTACATCGACGAGCGCGCCGATCTCGACAAGGCAGTCACCGTAGCTATCAACGCCAAGACCCAGCGCTACGGCACCTGCAACGCCATGGAGACCTTGCTGGTGGCCGAATCGGTGGCGCCGGCCGCCCTCGGGCGTTTAGGCCCGATGTATCGGGAGAAAGGCGTGGAGCTGAGAGGTTGCCGAATCACCTGTCGCTTGTTGCCTTATGCGGTCCCGGCCGCCGAGGATGATTGGTATGCGGAGTACCTGGCCCCGATCCTCGCCGTGCGCGTGGTGCGCGATCTCGACCAGGCGATCGACCACATTCGCCGCTACGGCTCCCAGCATACCGACGCCATCGTGACCGAAGATCTCACCCGCGCCCGCCGGTTTCTTACCGAGGTCGATTCCAGCTCCGTGATGGTGAACGCCTCGACCCGTTTCGCCGATGGCTACGAATACGGGCTCGGCGCCGAAGTCGGGATCAGCACTGATAAACTCCACGCCCGCGGGCCGGTGGGCCTCGAAGGACTCACCTCGCAGAAGTTTATCGTGTTCGGAGACGGCCACGTTCGCAAGTAACTGCGGATGACGGCCGTAGGCATCCTCGGAGGCACCTTCGATCCCATCCATCATGGCCATCTGCGCTTGGCGCTGGAGATGGCAGCCGCGCTCGAACTCGCGGCCGTACGCTTGCTACCCTTGCATACGCCGCCGCACCGAGAGCCGCCGATGGCCCTCCCCGAGCTACGCTTGCTGATGATCCTGGCCGCGATCGAGGGTCAAGGAACCCTGCTCGCCGATGACCGGGAGATCAACCGCCAGGGGATCTCGTATACCGTGGATACACTGGCCGAGTTCCGCCGCGAGCACGCCGATGTTCCGCTGTGCCTGATCCTCGGGATGGATGCATTCCTGAGTCTGCCCACCTGGCGCCACTGGGAGAGAATCATCGAACTCGCCCATATTGCCGTTGCGCATCGCCACGACGCCGCTCCCTCGACCCCTGGCGTACTACGCGAATTGTTGGACCGGAACCGAACCGATGATCCCAAGGATCTGGATCGGGCTCCCGCCGGGCGCGTCTACTTCGCCGCGATCCCGGCGCTCGAGATCTCCGCCTCCGGCATTCGTAAACGCATCGCCGCCGGAGATAACGTGCATTTTTTGCTGCCGGAACCGGTGCTGCAATTGATCCACCGCTACGGTCTATACAGAGTCGCTAATTCTCTATGAATCCCCAACAACTCGCCGATCTCGTAACCACAGCCTTAGCAGACATCAAAGCCTTTGATATCCAGGTGCTCGACGTACACGAGATGACCAGCATCACCGATATCATGGTGATCGCCAGCGGCCGCTCGAATCGCCAGATCAAAGCCATGGCCGGCAAGGTCGTAGAGGCGGCGCGCGCCGCGGGAATCAAACCCATTGGAATCGAGGGCGAGGGCCAAGCCGAATGGGTCTTGGTCGATCTCGGCGATGTGGTCGTACACGCGATGCAACCCGCGACCCGGGACTTCTACCAGTTGGAAAAACTCTGGGGCCAGGTCGAAGAGAGCTGCAAGCATCTCCTGGACACTCACCACGCGGTTCCCTGATCATCCACGCCGTGGGCCGCTGCGGCTTCTCCATGCGCATCCACCTCCTCTGCGTCACGCATCGCGTACCGGCGTGGGTGAAAGCCGCGTTCGAGGAATACGCGATGCGACTCCCGCCGAGTTGCCGGCTCGGGCTGGTCGAGATCAGAGCGGCGCGCCGGCCGGCTCACGCCGATCCGGCTCGCGCGCGCGAGGAGGAGGCTTCGCGCTTGCTGAAGGCAGTCCCAGGTAGCGCCGGAATCGTTGCTCTCGCGGAACACGGCGAAGCCTGGACCACGGCCGAACTCGCGCGGCACCTCGGTTCCTGGACCCAAGCCTCGAACGACGTCGCCCTCTTGATCGGCGGCGCCGACGGCCTGGCGCGACGTTGCTTGCAACAGGCCAACCACGTGTGGTCGCTGTCGGCGTTAACCTTGCCGCACGCCCTGGTGCGCGTCATCGTCGCCGAGCAAATCTACCGGGCGTGGAGCCTATTGCAACATCATCCCTACCATCGGGCAGCGTGCGCGCCGCGCTCTATCTGAACTCCGAATCGCCCCGCCGCCAGGCGCTGCTCGGGCAGCTTGGCGTTGCATTCGTCACGATTTCGGCGGCCATCGATGAGACCTGGAATGGCGTCGAGACACCTGCGTGCCACGTCGAGCGCCTGGCGCTCGAAAAAGCCCATGAAACCGCGGAGCTTCTGCGCGCGGCGGGCATCGAGATCTTGGCTCCTGCGCCGCGTGCTCTCGACCGCGACTGATATCACGTCCTGGGGGGGGCACAGCGGGTTTGAACAGATCCTCAGCGAGTAGAGCTCGTTTCTTGCTCCCCCAGCCTTGCACTTTTGCGCGGCACAGGTCCGCTCGCCGCCCCTAAAATCCAAGTGCCTAAGGCACCTCTACCTTACCACGAAGTTTTAGGCGGTTTGCGCGCGTCGGAGATCAATGGCTTTCCGCCATCGTTCAACGCGTGTTCGTATGGGCGCTGAGCTGGGAGTTAAATAGCCGAGCCGTAACAATTCGCGTATGTCCGCGCGCGTCGGCTTGGCCCTGGTGCGAAACAGAAAATCGGCAAAGGGAAAGACGACATTGTGGTTTCGACGGGTGTCTTGATGATGGAGGAAATGATTTATCGCTAAGAACCTGAAAAATGCCCAATCCTTGTAAAACACGCTCCGCGGAATGTGCATCTGACGGTGAAACATGCTCCACAAACGATTGTGTGCCAGTGCTGTGACTAGAAAAATGCCGCCGCCGTAAATCGACAGCCAGAATATCGGGGCCCAGAGAGGAAAAGCCGCGACGAGCATCAACACTGTTTCCCTGAGGGGTATAGGCAGGTTTTCCTCGCGTCCGATCTCGTCGGGCTCATAGTCGAACTCTCTGTACCATCTCGCATGATGACGTATCGCATGGGCTTCGAACGCATCGAGAACATAAGGGAAGGCCCTGTAGACTCGCGCGGGCAACGGTTTGCCGTGCATTAGGCGCTTGTGAATTTGATGCTCTCCGATGGAAATGTACGTGTAGCTGAAAGCGATCCACCCCAGGCCGGCCAACATGTCGGGTATCATGATTTCTTGGTGTGATACACGTTGTAAGAATTTATCCGAAGCGCTCATGATAGGAAACGCAATTGATTTCCGCAACGAGTAGCGGCCGGATTAAACAGACGTCAGCTGGATTTTCTGATGTTGGCAGACGGCATGGATGCATTGGCTTCCCAGCGCCAAGGAACGCTAAACAACCACCGGCTTGGTGTGATGATAATTGTCACGATAGTTGGGTATGCTTAGGGAGCTTCATATAGTATTTATTCAGGCTCGTATAATAGGCAGCTGCATCCGGGAACCTTGAAGCCGCGTGGATTTTTGAATCGACCATCGACAACACAACTCCACTCATGCGGCCTCCTGCGCTTGCGATCATCTTTATTCCATACTTAACGATTTCTCGGCGTGTCGAGGCCCATTTTGCTATGTACACGGTGGTATCGACTTTTGTTGCAAGAACGCGTGAATCCGTGACCGCCATCACCGGCGGCGAATCTAGGATTACTAAGTCGAATTTGCTTGCCAACTGGTCGAGTAAAACGTCTAACCGCTCGGAATTGATATAGTAATTCGGGTTTGTGACAGGGCGTCCGGCACATATCACGCAGGCGCCAGATGCTTCGTCTGTCCGGATTGCGTCGTCAAAAGATACTTCGTCGTCCAAGATCTCGATAAGACCCGGTTCGCGTTTGATGCCTAGGGTACTGTGAATTTTCGGAGTTCTAAGATCGGCGTCGACAATAAGTACCTGTTGCCCAGTGAGTGCCCACAGTCTCGCTAAGCACAAAGCGATTGTTGTCTTACCTTCCAGTGGCAATGACGAAGCGATAAGAACGGTTCTTGGCGGCACGCCTAGCGGACTGAAACGAATACTCGTGTAAAGCGCGTGAAACGACTCGGTGATCGCCGATCGGGGCTGTTTTAGAATATATGATTCTAGTTTTCTTCCAATATTGCCAAATCCACCGAACTTGGGGATCGAACCAAGAGCTGGCAATCCGACGGCACGTTCAATCTGTTCGCTACTCCGAAAGCCTGGGTCCAGCTCCTCGATGACGTATACAACAGTGAACGCAATAAACAGGGAAACGACGAAGGCCAGGGCAAGGATTAATTTTTTTCTCGGATGAGTCGGTTTGATGGGCACATCTGCATAAGAGATGACATGCGCATCAGCCTGCCGTGCCCCAAGATATTCTTGCGAGTTCGATTCCTTTGTACGCGTCAAGAAGGTCTCTAAAAGCACCTTATTCGCATCGGCTTCCGCTTGCAATGATCGTAATTGAACATCGCTTTCGTTGGACTTGGCCACCTGCTTCTCAAGCTCTCTTAGTCGTGACTGAAACGCATATTCGCGGGCGCTGGCAATATCAGCCTCGTGCTGCAATCCTCGAGAAATCTTACCGATTTCCGCCTCTATCTTGGTTTGCAAATCGCGCCTTTCAGCTTGTAGCTGCAGCATGGTAGGATGTCTTTCCCCGAGATCCTCGGAAAGCTCGGCAGACTTGCGCGCTAGCTCTGTTTCTTGTCCTCTGAGCGCCTGGATCAAACCAGATCCGAGTACTTCTGCAATAGAATCGGCGCTACCGTCCGCTGAAGTTAACCCTCGTCTTTGCTCTCTGAGGCGCGCCTGCGCGGCCGCTCTCTCCGCTCGTGCCTGGACTAACTGTGTGTTTAATTCAGAGATTTCCTGCGCCACCAAAGTCCCGTCGCGGCCTTGGATTAAACCGGCCTCCCGGCGGTATTTTTCTACTGCCTTCTCGGAGTCCTCAACTTGCTTACGTACCGCGGCAATACGCTCGTCCAGCCATTCGGTCGTTTGTCGGGCCGCCCCGAGCTTGTTTTCGATCCGCGCCCCAATATATAGGTCGGCAACAGCGTTTGCTATATTGGAAGCCTTTTCGGCGCCCTCTGACGCAAATGCCACAGTGATTACCCGCGATTGCCCCTTCGGAGCGACGCTGAGTTGTCCTAGAAAGGTATCAATGACCGCTGCTCGCTCACGCGCTTGACGTTGCGCATCGGACTCCGGCTCTTCTTCCGGAGAGCTAAACACCTGTGCCACTGTTTTCTTCAGTTGCTCGATAAACTCGGCAAATTCTGTTTTCGATTGCAATGCGGCGTTAAATTCTGGGTCTTGCACTAGTTTCAGCTGATCTACGGCTTTGCCCGCCATGCTACGTCCGAGAAGGACCTCGATCTCGCTGGCAATGGTCTGGGAATCCATAGGCAGATTCGGCATCACTTCCGGGATGCCGATGTTTACGCGTTCCTGGCCGTCAACCATGATCGCCGCTTCAGCCTCGTATCGTGGAGTCAACATGAATAAAACCACGGTCGTTAACGCCAGCAATGCGCCTACGACACCCATCAGTATCCATCTTCGCCGCCGTAGTGTAGAAAAAACGTCTGCTAACGAGATTGACGAGCTCGCGCTAACAAGTGCCTCACCAGAGGCCGCTTCATTGGACATCATCAAAGGCCGCCCGGGGTTATTGATTAACGACGATCCGGGATTGTTTATGGTAGTAATACCGCTCATGTCCTTATCTTCGCGCCGGCGCTTTACATGTAGCTCGCCGCTTTTGACCCGTCGGCGACGCCAGGCCGAAATTTGTGCAGTGGAAATGCCTTCCCGATCGAAGATCTCCAGGACTTGAGTAACATTATTGCAACGCCCTACCTGCTTAAGAATCCGGCGTTCACGATCGGCATCGAAATAGCGACGCTCGTATTCCCCCTCCGGCGCGTTATCGTCTTGCGGGAAGTCTTCTATTGAGTCTCCAAGGGCTTGGAGCAGGGAATGCAGCTCGTTAGCCTCTGGTCTAACAGCTTGGCGCTGGATACGTCTTATTGTGTCGGCAAGAGATCGGAGGAGGGAACGAGATGCCGTAGCCACGGGCGCATTATCCGGTCGCGGAGTATGCTCTATCGATTCGGTCACAAAGGCATCCGTGATCTCATGCATAAACGCGTCTATGATCGAACTCTTTGAACCAACCTCTTTAGGTCTGCCATGCCGGCGCCGCCAATGCCCGACTTGGGCAGTTAAAACACCTTGTTTATCAAGTAGTTCCACGATCTGACCCGCATTCGTGCAGCGCTCAATCTCCGCCAGAAGGCGGTGTTCGTTCTTCAGGTTGGAATAGGGCAGCTCGTGTTCGGCGGGGTCTTCATTCTCGGGCGTGCCATCCTCTTGCGGGGAATCTTCGATTGATTCCGTAAGAAATCGGCGCAGGGAACGAAGTTCCTCAGCCTCACGTGGGTTATCGTCTTCCGGGATCCGTGCTATTGATTTGATAATGGCTCGGAGCAGAGAACGGTGTTCTTTAGCCTTTGGCAGGTCGTCTTCCTGCAAGCTATGTCTTGTTGATTCCGTCATAACTGCCTCTATTCTCAAACTTTTAGTGCTATCCCGCTACCCTTATCACGAATTGATTCCGAAGGCCTTGCTTCTTTCCAATCATCAATTTCCTCTTGTAGTGGGCATGCGTCCGGGTAATACCCTCGCAAAAAAGTATATACGCCTTTTCATGCGTACGATTCATATGATTCCACTCGAGGCGCCCCCATCGCCAAGGGCAAAGGATTGCAGACTGCTGTGTGCGTTTGTGCCTTCCATGTTCTTACCCCATGTCCGTGCGAGGCGCTGACGGCCGTTTTTCAATGGGTGCGGAGCGAAAAGATAAACCTTCTTGCCCGCGTTGCAAGGACAGCAGATCCACTATCCTAAGGTATTAAACATACTAGAGCCTGATCGGGTTCAGATGTCAATAGTGGACTACAAATACCTAACGCAATAAGCTGTAACCGTTAGCACTTACGGCCAATCCGGCGTGCGTTAACGGCGCGAAAACGATACCGGGGCCGATTTATTCGGAGAAGCATCGCTTCAATAGGGAGTATAGTTACCGAATAGAGTACTATTAGAGATGGAGACTTTGAGCCTACAAGATCGAAAATTCGAATTTGAAAGCGTACTAAGAAAACAAAAAACGGGAAGTAGAACACAAAAAAATACTAGATCCCTGAAAGGCTTGTACGGTCAAACGTGCCACGTCGAAGAATGCTAGCCGAGAATATGGCGGGTTGAGGATCATCAGGAGGGACGCACTGTGAATAGTGTTCAGTACATGGATAACCTAAGGGGTTCTCGTGGATTGATTCGTCCGGATCAATCCACGTTGAACGGGATGCTCCGCGTGATAGATGGAGCTATTATCGCCGGGAGCTTATGGGCTGCCTGTTCGATTTATGGGGTGCTTTGGCCGGACCAATATAATTGGGTGGCCATTTGCGCAGTAGCCTTCTTTTTATGGTTCTCAGAAAATAACGGCCTCTATAGCTCTCGGCGTGGCATTCTCTTACGTGAAGAGACGAGCCAGGTTTTAAAGGCATGGCTGCATTCCGTCGTGGGCCTATTGCTCCTGGCCTATCTCACGCATAAATCAACAGAGTACTCCCGGCGAATAATATTAACCTGGGTTGCCCTCGTGCCTGTATGCCTAGTCGGTATACGTTGTAGTCTGCGTATTCTCCTACGCTACGTTCGCGCACTAGGATACAACTCGCGCAAGGTGGCGATCGTAGGATTAAGTGAATTAGCGGGTCGGGTGGCCCATGTAATTCATAGCAGGCCAGATCTCGGGATGGAATTGTCCGGGTTTTACGACGATAGGCAGCCGAATAATGGTAGAACGCTCGGTATTAACACAAACCTAGCTCCTATTCGGGGTGGTTTCGATAACTTACTGCAGGATGCACGTACAGGGCTAGTAGACGTAATCTACGTTGTTTCGCCGTTACGTGCCGAACAGCGGGTAAAGGATCTGATCTTTAAGCTCGCAGACACTACAGCATCGGTTTACGTGGTGCCTGACTTTTTTACGTTCGATCTGTTGCGCGCTCGTTGGATGAGCCTGGATGGAATCCCGGCTGTGAGCATCCATGACACGCCGTTCGATGGCGTAGACGGCGTATTTAAGCGCATGGAAGATATTATTGTCGCTAGCACTTGTTTAGTCGCCGTTTCGATTCCAATGGTGTTTATCGCTATAGGCATTAGGCTTTCCTCTCCAGGCCCGATCCTTTTTAAGCAACGCCGTTATGGCATCAATGGGGAAAAGATAGACGTTTTGAAGTTTCGAACAATGACCGTCTGCGAGAACGGAGCGAGCGTAAATCAGGCCAAAGAAAACGATCCGCGCGTCACCAAGTTGGGTCGCTTCTTGCGCAGAACGTCACTGGATGAGTTGCCGCAATTCATTAACGTCTTGCAAGGTCAAATGTCCATCGTCGGCCCACGTCCACATGCCGTAGCCCACAATGAAGAATACCGCTCCTTGCTGCAAGGTTACATGTTACGGCACAAAGTAAAACCTGGCATCACCGGTTGGGCACAGATTAACGGCCTGCGTGGCGAGACAGATACCATCGATAAAATGCAAATGCGACTACAATTTGATCTTGACTATATTCGATCGTGGTCACCGTATTTCGATCTGAAAATTATCCTTACTACGATGTTCATAGTCTTTCTCGGAAAGAACGCCTATTAATACCCCTCCGTAGTGAAGATTGCCGCAGAGATCCGTGTTGCAGCCGTATATCGGAAACATTAACGCTGGGCCTTGAAATCGTCCAGGGAGTTGAAATATGCGTGTTTTAGTGACTGGACATTGTGGCTACATTGGCAGCGTGCTCGTACCGATGCTTCTCTGTGAAGGGCATGAGGTCGTCGGACTAGACAGCGACTTATTCGAACGCTGCACCTTTACGGGAACGCTAGCCGATGTACCGCATGTAAAAAAAGACATCCGCGATGTCAATAAAACCGATCTCGTCGGGTTCGATGCGATTATTCACCTAGCCGGATTATCCAATGATCCCCTGGGAGATTACAAACCAAGTTTAACGGAGGAAATTAATGAGAAGGCATCCATACGCCTCGCCACACTCGCGAAAGAGGTCGGCGTTCGTAGATTCCTGTTTGCTTCGTCTTGCAGTAACTACGGTGCCGCCGGTAGCGATTTTCTAACGGAAACAGCTCCGTTCAACCCTGTAACACCTTATGGCCTATCCAAAGTTAACGTGGAAAAAGCCGTCTCTAGGCTTGCGGATAACACCTTCAGTCCCACCTTCTTGCGTGCCTCTACGGCCTATGGTCTCTCGCCCCGCTTACGCTTCGACCTCGTCTTAAATAATCTAATCGCCTGGGCATTTACTTCAGGTCGCGTATATATGAAAAGCGATGGAACACCTTGGCGGCCCATCGTACACGTGGAGGACATAGCACGGGCATATGCGAGTATCTTAACTGCGCCGCGCGGGCTGATACACAACGAGGCATTCAATATAGGCGCGACGTCGGAGAATTATCAAATTTGCGACCTTGCAGAAATCGTAAAGGATATAGTGCCGAATTGCCGTATCGAATATGCGCCCGATGCGAGTCCCGATTTGCGTTGCTACCGAGTCGATTGCACTAAGATTGCAAAAACTTTACACGGTTTTAAACCTCAATGGACAGCCCGCCGAGGGGCCGAGCAATTGTATCTGGCATATAACAATGTAGGCTTGACGATCGAAGATTTTGAAGGGGAGAAATTCAAGCGCATTTCTCACGTAACAAAATTAATCGCGGACGGTATGCTGGATGACTCGTTGCGTCCACGGTCCGCCCAAGAAACCGCTGCTATGGCCTAAACGGCTCACGAGGAGAAAGACACGAATAGATAGCCTGCCACTTATCGTTGTCACGGCCGGTGTAGCGAGCCGCATCGTACTAAGATGACTGAGGAGAGAGGTTAAATGAAAGCAGTGATACTCGCAGGTGGATTTGGCACCAGGATCAGCGAGGAAAGCAGCATAAGGCCTAAGCCGATGGTGGAGATTGGAGACCGGCCCATACTATGGCACGTCATGAAAATCTACTCCGCCCACGGTATCAACGAATTTATCATCTGCTGCGGCTACAGAGGATACGTGATCAAGGAGTTTTTTACAAACTATTATCTGCATTACTCCGATGTAACTTTCGATATACGTAATAATTCAATGAAGGTGCGTCAAAGCAGTGCCGAACCGTGGATAGTCACACTCGTCGATACGGGTATTGACGTAATGACTGGAGGTCGAATTAAGCGGGTACGCGATTATATCGAGAACGAAACGTTCTGCCTTACCTACGGAGATGGTGTTAGCGACGTGAACATTCGTGAACTTGTAGCCTTTCATCGCCGGCAGGCGACGTTAGCTACACTCACCGCTGTACAGATGGAAGGCCGATTTGGTGCGTTTAAACTTGACGAATGCGATACAAAGATTGGAAGCTTCCGGGAAAAGCCAAAAGGTGATGGAGCGTGGATCAACGGCGGTTTCTTTGTACTGGAACCGCAAGTTTTGGATTTAATCACCGATGATTCGACCGTCTGGGAACAAGAACCGCTGACCACCTTAGCCCATGCAGGACAATTGTCGGCTTACCGTCACCCGGGCTTTTGGCACTGTTTGGATACGTTGAGGGATAAAAACGTACTAGAGCAGGCTTGGCAAAGCGGGGTTCCCCCTTGGAAAGTCTGGTGAAAGCCTGTAGCCTTTTTAACGCGCTCTGCGTCTTCTTATGCGGCCCTAACGTAGACCCAGCTGCATAAATTCTGTTGTTTAGTGGCTAGAAAAACGCGCCGGTCAGGGTTTTATCGGGTCTTAAGCTTTTCGCTGCACATATCAGCATTCGCCATCGTTCCCTTTTTATTCGCACTCGAGTCGAATTCCTTCGTAACCAAAGCGTGGAGCAGGTGGCTTTCGAAATTACAGGATCGCGATATCCACATTGTCCACATAATGAACCTTTTCTACTGGGAGCACTGGGCCCGAAACTTCGGCGCGATAGGTCAAGCCGAGTGGGTCATCATTAAGGACGAATTCACCGTATAGCTCGCTGTGAGTTCGCACACTAACGCCTTAATGATTTTAGCACCGGCTAACGCGATTATGGTGCCCACCCGTGCGATTATCGATCTCGCCGCACTTCGACACAATATTAACATTGTCAAATCCTGTAATTCTCCCGGCACACTCATCCTCGCCATGCTTAAAGCAAACGCATACGGGCATGGACTCGTCGAGATTGCCAGAGAAGCCGCGGCTGCTGGAGTTGAGTTTTTCGGGATCGCTCGTGTGGAAGAGGGACTGGTGCTGCGCAGGGCTGGCTTTAGGCAACACCTTCTGCTTCTCGAAATCGTTAGAGGCGAGAGAGCGGAGGTTGCCATTTCGGAGGGACTCGAGCTCACGGTTGCGTCGCTGTCGAATGCACGGGAGTTGGATAAGGTCGCAATGAAACTTGGAAGGCGGGTGGTCCTCCATGTCAAAGTTGATACGGGAATGGGGCGAATCGGGATGCACCACGCAGCGGCTGCAAAAGAAATCGTAGAGATCGCGAGGCTTCGGAATGTCACTATCGGCAGCGTCTTTAGCCATTTCGCCACCTCCGAAGACCCTGATCAAACCTTCGCGCGCGAGCAGCTTGGCCACTTTCACGCTGTCCTCGAAAACCTTGATCGCGAGGGCGTAAAGGTTCCCCTCCGTCATTTTGCCAATAGCGGTGCCATCATGACGCTTCCAGAAGCCCACTTCGATATGGTCCGCGCCGGTATCATGTTATATGGCTACGCGCCGGGCGAAGGTATGGATGCGCGTGGACTACGTCCGGTGATGTCACTGGTGTCCACGGTGAATTTTCTCAAGACGGTCGAGGCTGGCACCTCCATTTCGTATAACCGCTACTATGTCCCAGAAACAACGCAGATCGCGACGGTTCTGGCCGGTTACGCGGACGGATTCTCGCGGTTACTAACCGGGAAGGGTCACGTGCTGATCAAAGGCCGACGCTATCCTATCGTTGGAACGGTCTGTATGGATATGATCATGGTCGACGTTGGGATGGATGAAGAGGTGCAGGAGGGTGACAGTGTCACGTTGATGGGGCAAGACGGCGCTGAATGGATCACAGCTTGGGATATCGCCAGTCTTAGCGAGACGATTCCGTACGAAATTACCTGTCACATCGCCGGCAGGATCCCGCTCATCTACGTGAACCCATCAGGATCCTAATGATGCTGCAGCCTAAAGCCCCTTTAGCCTACGCGATATTCAAACCTCCAGGCGGATTTGGGGGATCCCAGGTATTCAGCTGGTGGCGACGCGTCGATCACGTGGCTGTTGAAATCAGAAATGTTTTAACTGCTTCAATAGGCCAATCCGTTTGACGAAAAGCAACGGACCATGGCTAGCGCTCGTGACGTTGTCGATGACACGCGAGGCGTTGGAATAGCTCTACACTGTGGGAATTCGAACAAGACGGTTACCAGGATGCTCTTTTTCGAAACAGCATTGAAAGGCGCATACTTGATCGAACCGCAACCGAGAGTCGATCCGCGGGGCCTTTTCGCGAGGACTTTTTGCGTCGAAGAATTTAAAGCCCACGGTCTAAACGTTTTCGTTGCTCAATGCAATCTATCGTTGAACTTTAAAAGAGGAACCTTACGTGGATTGCACTATCAAACCTCTCCCGCAAGCGAGACGAAGCTAGTCCGCTGCACGGCGGGTGCGATCTTCGATGTCATCGTCGACCTGCGTCCCGGCTCTTCCACCTATCTAGGCCACTGTTATATAGAATTAACTTCGGAAAATCGACGCATGTTATACATCCCCGCGATGTTCGCACATGGATTTCAGACTTTGGTCGACGACACTGAGGTGTTTTATCAGATGGGTAGCTCTTATGTCCCTGCTTGCCAGCATGGTTTGCGTTATGATGACCCTACGCTCGATATTAAATGGCCAATTCCGGTTACCGAAATCGCTGACAAGGATCTTGCCTGGCCGTTGCTGGCGACAAGTCAGAATGCTCGATGATCGCGCTAACAGATAGCCAACCAGGCATTGGCGGTGCGAAGTGATCGGATTGATTCCGGCAACTCCGGTCGGCGTTCGGACTTCAGGTCCATCCTTGCCGTCGCAGCACGGCTGCGACTGAGTGTGCGCTTCTGACGGTTAACCCGAACCACTCACGCCTGGGAATATGTTCGGCACCCTAGAGCTTCAGTTCACGGCCTCGTGGCGATCGTATGTCGATCTGTGTAAGCCGCGCGTAGTTGCATTGATCATGCTTACGGCTATCGTCGGCATGCTGCTCGCGCCATCGCTCGCGCTCCAACCCTTGATTTGCGGTACGGCCGGAATCGCATTGGCGGCTGCCGCGGCCGCGGTTATCAATCACGTGGCTGATCATCGAATCGACGCATTAATGATCCGGACCCAGCATAGACCGCTGCCGCAAGGATCCGTAGACAAGTCCCACGCGCTGATCTTCGCGGCGATAATGAGTGCGGCGTCAATGACGTTATTGATCGCCTATGTCAACCTGTTGACGGCGGTCTTAACGGCAGTGTCTCTGATCGGCTATGCTGTGGTATACACACTGTACCTGAAGCGAGCGACACCGCAAAACATTGTCATCGGCGGGGCAGCCGGAGCGGCGCCTCCGGTTCTAGGCTGGGTTGCGATGACCGGCACCATCGATCCCCACGCCTTGTTGTTGTTTCTGATCATTTTCGCCTGGACACCGCCGCACTTCTGGTCGCTGGCCATTTACCGCCGCCATGACTACGCGCGCGCGGACATCCCAATGCTGCCCATTACCCACGGAGTCGACTACACACGCCTGCAGATCTTTCTTTACACCGTGATTTTATCCGTGGTGAGCTTACTACCCTTCGCAACGTATATGAGTGGAATGCTTTATCTTACGGGCGCCATCGTTCTCGATGCGCTCTTCCTGTATCACGTCGTGCGCATGCAACGCGATCCTACCGACCGTTGGGCAATGAAGACCTTTACCTTTTCGATCGTCTATCTGGCGGGGCTGTTCTTGTTGCTCCTGGCCGACCGCGTGGCGACCATCCATGCCCTCCTTTAGACCGGCCCCCCGGCGACGACAACTCAGCAGTGGGTTCGATCACAAACCACGCCGGTTACTGGAGCTTTGGGTATTGCGTTATGCGCGCTTCCTGCTGGCGGCGGCTTAGCGGCTATATGCGCCCCCCACAGGAATACTGTTTCGCGGTTTTTCCTAGCGCTCTATTTGACCTCGACCTGGTATCGCGTGCGCCAATAACGCCCGGCGGATCACTGACTCGGCGCGGGGAGCAATGGCGTGGCGTCGAGCGTCAAGCGCAGTTTTTTGAAGGCGGACTTCTCGAGTTGCCGGATCCGTTCCGCCGAGACCGCGTACTTGCGCGCGAGATCGTGGAGTGTGCATTTGTCCTCTTGCAACCACCGCCGGGTCACAATGTCCCGGCTGCGTTGGTCAAGGGTAGCCAGCGCCGTATTCAGGAGCTCTTCCCGATCGTGATGCATCTCGTCATTTTCGGCCAGCGCCTGGGGCTCGAAGCGCCGATCCTCCAGGTAATTCGCGGGCGCCGCGGCATCCTCATCGTTGGCGTGATCATAGGACGTGTCGAAGGCGTTAAGGCGCTCTTCCATCTCCACGACGGTCCGTGGATGCACCCCGAGATCCCGCGCCACGTCTTGCACTTCCTCTTGGCTCATCCACCCGAGGCGTTTCTTGGCGTTGCGCAGATTGAAGAATAGCTTACGCTGGGCCTTGGTGGTGGCGACTTTGACGATGCGCCAGTTGCGCAAGATGAACTCATGCATCTCGGCGCGGATCCAGTGCACGGCGAAGGATACTAACCGTACGCCGACGGCCGGGTCAAAACGCTTGACGGCCTTCATGAGACCGATATTGCCTTCCTGGATCAGATCCGCCTGCGCCAAGCCGTAACCGTTGTACCCGCGCGCCACGCGCACCACAAAGCGTAGATGCGACATGACCAATCGGCGGGCGGCGTCTAAATCATCATCGTGGCGATATCGCAGCGCCAGTTCCTGCTCCTCGGCGGCGCTCAGCATCGGTATCCGATTGACGGAATTGATGTAGGTCGCAAGGGAGCCCGTGGGCAGCGTAAGCGGTAATTCCAAGGCTTGGGTCATCGAAGCTATTTTCTCCGTATTCACGTTGGCTAGTTTAGCACCCCTCGGATAAGAGTGCTATTTTAACCATAGGTTCCTGCAGCGGCGCGCTCACAGCGAGGACTCAATGGTCACTCGTGGGGCCATCTAATAAGGCATCGACGAACTCCGTAGGATCGAATTCCTTGAGGTCATCGATTTTTTCACCCAGCCCGATAAATCGGATCGGGATCTTGAGGCGTTCTGCCAAGGCAAAGACGATCCCTCCGCGCGCCGTCCCGTCGAGCTTGGTCAAGGTAACCCCGCTCAGCGTTACCGCATCATGGAACCGAGCGCCTTGATTGAGCGCGTTTTGACCGGTGGTCGCATCGACCACCAGCATCGTTTCGTGCGGCGCTTCGGCATCGATTTTGGCCAGCACCCGGCGGATTTTTTTCAATTGGTCCATGAGGTTTTGTTGCGTATGCAAGCGGCCGGCGGTATCAACAATCAAAACCTCCGTGCCGCGCGCCGTCGCGTTTTCAAAGGCCTCGAAGGCGACGGCGGCCGGATCGCTTCCCCCCGCCTTCGCCGTGACCGGGACCCCCGCGCGCGCGCCCCAGGCGGCCAGTTGCTCGACCGCGGCGGCGCGAAAGGTATCGGCGGCCGCGACCGCGACGGAGCGGCCGCGAGTCCGCAAGAGGTGAGCCAGCTTTCCAATCGTGGTGGTCTTGCCGGTCCCGTTGACACCCACCATCAGTAGGACAAAGGGGCTCGGGCGGCTTGGCGGGATGATGAGCGGATGGGAGACGGGCGCCAAGTTTTCGAGGAGTTCCGCGCGTAACGCTTGGAACAGCCGATCCGTTCGGCTAAGCTCACGCCGTTTCACATGCAGCGCGAGGCTAACGATGATGCGCTCAGTGGTTTCGACCCCGACATCCGCCTCAAGCAGCAGCGTTTCAATCTGTTCCAAGGTCGTGGCGTCGATGCTCGCGCCCAGGTGCGTGAGCCGCGCGAAGCCCGCGCCGAACCGTTCGCGGGTACGTCTTAGGCCTTCTCTAAAGCCCATGGCGGCGAGGCGCTTGGTTGGATCATAAATGTGTCGGCCGGACGTTCGGAGGTCGGATGATTAGGCACGAGGGGCGACCATCCTACCACCCTTGCCATCGGCTTGGCAGGCCTAGCCCGGCGGCGTTGGGCTAACTACGCGGGTTACGGTATGCTATTTTGCAGGCGCGTTTCCAACGGGCTGCGAAAGGAGGGGCATTGTCGAAGATAGTCAATTTGATTTCGCCACCACGGGGGAACCCAGTGGGGCGACCAAAGGGGAGAGCTACGCCTCTCCCCTTTGGAAACCCCATGGCTCAGGATCCCGCGGCAAGACCGCGGGGAATAAATTTTAAACTAGCAATCGCGAGCCTGGCGTTCATGGCGATGACGTCAAGCCGGGCCGCGGCCGAGGCGCGCGAATTCTCACTTGAAAACGGACTCAAGGTCATCGTACAAGAAGATCGTCGCGCGCCGGTGGTGGTGTCGCAGGTGTGGTACAAGGTCGGATCGAGTTATGAGCACGGTGGCATCACGGGAATCTCGCACGCGCTTGAGCACATGATGTTCCAAGGCACGGCACGGCACGGTCCGGGCGAGTTCTCGCGCATTATTTCGGAGCACGGCGGGGAAGAAAACGCCTTCACTGGGATGGATTACACCGCCTACTTCCAAAAGCTGGACAGGGCTCACCTCGCCGTGAGCTTCGATCTCGAAGCGGATCGGATGCGAGGATTGAGGTTGTCGGACCAGGAATTCGGCAAAGAGATCAAGGTAGTCATGGAAGAGCGGCGGTTGCGCACGGAGGACAATCCGGAGGCCTTGGTTGTCGAGACGGCCCGGGCGCTTTCATTTCAAACGAGTCCCTACCGGCAGCCGATCATCGGTTGGATGAACGACATCGAAGAACTCAGCGTCGCCGATCTCCGCGCTTGGTATCGGCGCTGGTATGCGCCGAACAACGCCGTCGTCGTGGTGGTGGGCGATGTCGTCACGGATGAGGTCGGCGCGCTGGCTAAGAAATACTTCGGGCCGGTGCCCAAGTCCCCCGTGCTGCCCGTGAAGTCCCGCACGGAGGTGGTACAAAGAGGGATACGCCGCGCGACCGTCCGGCAACCGGCCAAGGTGCCTTATTTATTCTTGGGTTTTAAAGTCCCGGTACTGCGCACGGCCATCGGGTCGAAGCACGTCAGCCGCGAAGAAGTGTATGCCCTTGAGGTTCTCGCGGGTGTGCTCAGCGGCGGTGACAGCGCGCGCTTGAATCGGCGGCTGGTCCGGGAGCGCCAGATCGCGGCCGCGGCCAACGCCCAATATAGCTTGACGGATCGCTTGGATAGCCTCTTCGTGTTGGAGGCGACGCCCGCCGAAGGCCGCACGGTCCAGGAACTGGAAACGGCGTTGCGTGAGGAAATCGCGCTCCTCAAGACTAAGCCCATCGATGCGGCTGAACTGCGGCGTATCAAAGCCCAAGTGGTCGCCAACGATGTCTTCGAGCGCGACTCGATGTTCTATCAAGCCATGCAGATCGGTCTGCTGGAAACGGTGGGGCTCGATTGGAGGCTCAAGGATCAGTATGTCGACAATATCAAGGCCGTGACGGCCGAAGAGGTTCAGAGCGCGGCGCGCAAGTATTTTGTTGACGACGGATTAACCGTCGCGATTATGCAGCCGGTCTCCTCATCCAGCCTCCCCGCAACCGCTGAAGGAGCGTTATGAGAAATCGTTGCTTCATCCTGTTGCTGATGCTGTGCGCGTCCGCCGCAGCCCCCGCCGGGCCGCGGATCGCGTCCTGGCAAACTGCTTCCGGCGCCAAGGTCCTTTTTGTCCGGGCCAGCGAGATCCCCATGGCCGATGTCCGCGTGGTCTTCGATGCCGGCAGCGCGCGCGATGGCGCGCAATGGGGATTGGCCGGCTTGACCAATGCCATGCTGGCGGAAGGCGCTAACGGCCTCTCTGGGCAAACGATCAGCGAACGCTTCGACGACGTCGGCGCCCGCTACGGCAACGGCGTCCTCCGCGATATGGCCTGGGTCAGTCTCCGCAGCATCACGGAGCCAGCAACCCTAGAGGCAGCGCTCACCACGCTCGCGCAGGTCTTGCAGTCACCAGACTTTCCCGCCTCGGCCTTGGAGCGTGAGCGCAAGCGGATGCTAACCGGATTGAAACAAAGAGAGCAGGACCCCGGCGCCAAGGCTGAGGACGCATTTTATTCTAGACTGTATAAGGATCATCCCTATGGCTCGCCGCCTCAAGGGAACGAGAGGACGTTATTGGCGTTAAAGCGCGAGGATGTATTGGCGTTCTACAGGCGCTTTTACAGCGCGCGCAACGCGATCATCGCGATCGTCGGCGATCTCGATCAAGACCGCGCGGCGGAGATCGCGGAGCGACTCACCGCCAAACTGCCGCCGGGGACCAAGCCACCGCCATTGGCGCCGGCGCCGGCGCTAAACCAAACCCTGGAGGTCAAGGTTCCGTTCGCATCGACGCAAACACATGTCTGGGTGGGCGCCCCAGGATTGGCGCGCTTGGATCCGGACACCTTCCCGCTGTACGTGGGCAATCACAGCTTGGGCGGTGGCGGATTCGTATCGCGCTTATATAAGACCATCCGCGAACGGCGCGGGCTGTCTTATAGCGTTTACAGTTATTTCATCCCCATGCGTGTCACGGGCCCGTTTATCGCCGCGTTGCAGACGAGCAATGCGCAGGCGGACAAGGCGCTCGATCTGCTCGTCTACACCATACAGGACTACATCGAGACGGGCCCCTCGGAGGCGGAGCTCGAAGCCTCAAAGAAAAATATCCAGGGCGGGTTCCCGTTGCGGATAGACAGTAACAGCGAAATCGTCGAATACCTCGTGATCATCGGCTTCTACAATCTGCCGCTCGATTACTTGGAGACCTACGTAGACCAGGTCAAGGCCGTGACCCTCAGTGAGATCCGCGACGCGTACCAGCGGCGGCTGCACCCGGTGAATCTCGTCAGGATCATCGTCGGGCCGGAAGGTGCCGAGACCGCATCGGCACAGCCCGCGGCGCCCCCGCCGCCGCTTCGGCATCTCCATGGTGGCGGCACTCCATAGTAAGGCGCCGGGCAGCGTCCGGATCATCGGTGGCCAATGGCGCCGGACACGGCTGCCCGTGCTCGATGTTCCCACCCTCCGTCCCAGCGGCGATCGCGTGCGCGAGACGCTGTTCAATTGGCTCCAGCCCGTGATCGCGGGCAGCCGTTGCTTGGATCTCTTCGCGGGCACCGGTGTGCTGGGGTTTGAAGCGGCTTCGCGCGGGGCCCGCGAGGTGGCGCTGGTGGAGCAGGACCACAAAGTCGTAAAAGTATTGACCGAGACCGCGCGGCGATTGAGCGCGCAAGCGGTCACGATCGTCAACCAGAATGTGCTCGCGTATTTGGGTGGCCCGGGCCGGCCCTTCGATATCGTCTTTATCGACCCGCCCTTCGCGCACGGACTCTGGGAACCCTGCATGCTCAAGCTGCAAGCAGGGGGATGGCTGCAACCCGGCGCCTATGTGTTTCTCGAAACCCCGCATGGTATCACCCTTTCTTTGCCGGATCGGTGGAAGGTGGAACGCAACGGTCGCGCGGGGAACGTGGACTTCCTGCTCGCTTGTGCCCATTGATCCGCGGCCTACCATGCGCATCACCGCCATCTACCCCGGCAGCTTCGATCCGATTACCCACGGCCATACGGATATCGTGATCCGGGCTAGCCGCCTTTTCGAGCGCGTGGTGGTCGCCGTAGCCGCGAGCACCACAAAACATACCGTATTCACGGCGGACGAGCGGGTCGCGTTTGCGCAGACCGTTTTTGATGGAGTACAAAACGTCACGGTCTGCAGCTTCGACGGACTGTTGGCAGATGCGGCGCGCGAGCACCGGGCCAGCGTGATCTTGCGCGGGCTGCGCGCCGTCTCCGATTTCGAGCACGAGTTTCAGATGGCGGGCATGAACCGCAAGCTGGTGCCCGAGGCCGATACCCTGTTTTTAACGACAGCTGAACAGTACGGTTACATCTCTTCGAGCTTGGTGCGTGAGGTGGCCTCGCTCGGGGGAGATGTGAGTGAGTTCGTGCATCCCGCCGTGGTTGAGGCCTTGAACCGGCGGCTGCCACGACGCGGGTGAAAACATCGGCGTCTAGCCGCCGCCTGGCAATCCTTTTCAGCCTCTGGTTTATCTGTACGCCGCCCTCCCGCGCCGGGCAGGGGACACAAGCGGCCGTCGTTAGCGCCCACCCTCTCGCAACCGAGGCAGGAGCCGGAGTCCTCGCGGCCGGAGGCAATGCCTTCGATGCCGCGGTGGCGGTAAGCGCTGCCTTAGCAGTAGTGGAACCGTACGCTTCCGGGTTGGGCGGCGGCGGGTTTTGGCTCCTGCACCGCGCCCGCGACGGCAAGCAGGTTTTCTTGGACGGGCGTGAGACCGCGCCGCTAGGAGCCTCGCGTGACATGTATGTCAAATCGATCCCCGGTGCATCGATTAACGGCGCGCTCTCGGCCGCCATCCCCGGTTTGCCGGCAGGCCTCGCGCACCTCGCCACGCACTACGGCCGCTGGCCGCTCAAGCGATCCCTTGCGCCCGCGATACGTCTGGCTCGCGGCGGCTTTGCGGTCACACCGCGCTACCGCGAAATGGCGAAGCTGCGGCTCAATGCCTTGCGCGCTTCCCCGGCCGCCGCTGCGGTGTTCTTGAGCGGTGGCGAGCCGCCGTCCGTAGGCTACCGGATCGTGCAGCCCGATGCGGCCAGTTTGCTCGTAAATCTCGGCGAGCACGGCGGGGCGGCATTTTATACAGGAGAATTCGCCATCCGCTTAGTGCAAGGCGTCCGCGCCGAGGGAGGCATCTGGAGCCGGGCCGATCTAGCCGGCTACCGCGCCATCGAGCGCGAGCCTATCCGAGCGGATTACCATGGCATTCGCATCGTCACCGCGCCGCTGCCCTCATCCGGGGGTATCGTGCTGGCCGAAGCCCTCAATATCCTGGAGGGATATGATCTCGATCGCGTCGATGCACCCACCCGGAAGCATGTGATCGTCGAAGCATTGCGGGCTGCCTATCAGGACCGCGCGGAGCACCTGGGCGATGCGGATTTTGTCGCCGTTCCTCTGGAGCGGCTCCTGAGCAAGGGTTATGCGCATGCGCGCCGGCGAGGCATCGATCTGGAAAAAGCGACGCCGAGCCATGGATTAGCGACGAAGCCGGCGTCTGGTTCCGGGAACACTACGCATTTTTCGATCATCGATTGTGAGGGTAACCGCGTGGCCGCGACCCTCAGCATCAATGACTGGTTCGGCTCGGGTTATATGGTCCCTGGGACCGGCGTGCTGTTGAACGATGAAATGGATGACTTCAGCGTCAGTCCGGGCGTACCCAATGTGTATGGACTGGTGGGCGGGAAAGCCAACGAAATCGCGCCGCGCAAACGACCGCTCTCGAGCATGAGCCCATCGTTCCTGGAAGATCGCGCGCGGTTCGCGATCGTGGGAACGCCGGGGGGTAGCCGGATAATCAGCATGGTGTTGCTCGCAGTGCTCGATTTCTCCGCCGGCCGCCCGATCTCGACTTGGGTGGGGCGCCCGCGGTTCCATCACCAGTATTTACCCGACCGCATCGAATACGAACCTTTCGCGCTCACGCCGAACGAACGAGCCGGCTTGCGGCGGCGCGGCCACGCCCTGACGCCATTAACGCGCCGCTACGGAAACATGCAGGCGATTATCGTGGACGGCACCGCGCATACTGTTCACGCGGCCAGCGATCTGCGAGGCGAGGGGACAGCACGCGTACTCCCCTGCTTGTGCGCACTTAGTGACCCGCGGCGCCCGGACGCGCCAAGCCGCTCGACTGCGAGCTATCACAAACTAGCCGGAGTGGAACTGCACGATCGCCGCAGAATAGCAAAGCACGCCACGCCGCGATAGCGACGCCATTAGCGCCAGCGTACTCGGATTCCCACCGCGCGTCTTTCGGACGACCCTCGCTACGCGCGGTCCAGCGGGCTCCGTACCGCCTTACCCGCCCTTGTTGAGCACATGGGTATAGATCATGGTGGTACTCACGTCCTGATGGCCGAGCAGCTCTTGCACCGTGCGAATGTCATAGCCGGCCTCCAGTAGATGGGTCGCAAAGGAATGGCGAAAGGTGTGGCAGGTCGCCGGTTTTGCTATTCGAGAGGCGCGCACGGCGCTTTTCACCGCCCGTTGCAGTGACTTCTCGTCGATGTGATGACGCCGCTCCTTCCCGGAACGCGGGTCAACCGAGCGTTTGGAGGCCGGGAAAACATACTGCCAGCCCCACTCCCTGGCGGCATTTTGGTACTTTTTCTCCAGGGCAAACGGCAAATAGACCTCGCCAAAGCCCTCGGCCAGATCTTTCTCGTGGATGGCCCGCACCTTCTCCAGATGGTTCTTCAGCGCTTCGGTTGCACTCTGTGGCAAGATGCTGACGCGGTCGTTGCCGCCTTTCCCATCCCGGACCAGGATTTCGCCGCGCTCAAAGTCCGCATCCTTGACGCGTAGTCTCACGCACTCCATCAACCGCAATCCCGCGCCATACAAGAGCTTCGCCATCAGCTCATGGCGCCCATCGAGATGGGCCAGCACCGACCGCACCTCGGCCTGGGTCAAGACCACCGGCAAGCGCGATGGCCGCTTCGCCCGCTGCAGATCATCGAGCCACCCGAGCTCCCTCCCCAGCACCTCTTGATAAAGGAACACCAGCGCGCTCAGCGCCTGGTTCTGAGTGGACGCCGCCACATGCCGGTCTGTCGCCAGATGGCTGATAAACTCTGAAACCTCCCGATTCCCCATGGTTTCGGGGTGACGTTTGCGGTGAAACAGGACAAAGCGCTTGATCCAATCGATATAGGCCTGTTCGGTGCGGATGCTATGATGCTTGACCCTTAATTTCTCCCGCACCTGGTCCAGGAGTCTTGGCTTGTCTTGCATAGAAGAGCCGTGTATATAAACCGATTCCAAAAGTGGGTTTATTCAGGGCATGGTTAGAAGCCCGGAAAAACCTAAGCTCAAGGATTTTTACACCCCACGTTTTAACTTTTTCAGGGGGTCATTTGGGGTTGCTACTTCATGTTAGCTGCTCATATGAGCGAAGCATCTCTTCAGTCCATCTACACTTCGCAAATTGCCGAGGCTACCTTACGGTTGCTGTCAGCGAAGCGCTTTCTGATTGCGTTCAACGCATCTGCAAATATCCCAGAGCTTGAGGCGGCAGTGCTACAAGTTCGGAAGGCTTTGGAAACGATCGCTTTTGCTGCAATCGCTCCAGACAAGAAACAATACGCAGCGTTTCGGGCCACAGCGACCAGCAGCCCGGACTTCACTAAGGACTATCACGCCGCGAAAATATTCACTGCACTGGCGAAGGTTAACAAGGACTTCTATCCAGTAGCTTTGGTACCGGCCGTGCGTCGGCCCGACGGATCACATCACTTTGGTAATAAGCAATCTGGCTATCTCACGAAGAAGAGATTTGAAGCAGCGTACGATCGGCTCGGTAAGCATTTGCATGCTCACAATCCGTGGAGTGGAAATAAGAATCTTCAGAATCTCGCGAAAGATCTGCCCTCAACCATCGAGGAGACGCATGCGTTGCTCGATCTTCATGCGCGTTTCATTAGAACCCCCGAGTTCCACGGCGTTTGGATCTTTGAAACAGATCGGCTGGGTGGCTTGCCGCGAATAATCACTGCAACAGCAACGGGGCCGTATGTTGTCACCCGCAGCAGCTAACAACCGCGTCGAGCACGCGCACGTTGTGCGCTCGACTCGCAAAGAGCGATGCTCTTTGCTCGCGGCTCACGCGGGACGTTAGAACGCGCTATGAACTGTGCGCTGTGCCTCAGAGCCGGGGAACTTCAGAGATCCCATGTCATTCCGGAGTTCCTTTTCCGCGCGCTTTACGACGAGATTCACCGGTTTCATGTGATTTCGACCGACGAGGCTGAACGGAATAAGTATCAACAGAAAGGTCCTCGCGAACCACTCCTTTGCGCGGCCTGCGAGCAGCAATTCTCTCGCTACGAACGTTACGCAAGTCTTGCCTTGAGCGGAGGTATCGAGCTTGGGTATCAATTTGATGGCCCGGCGATCGTGCTTTCCGGCCTCGAATACAAGCAGTTTCGACTTTTCCAGTTATCAGTGCTTTGGCGAGCCGGCGTCTCTCGCCATGAATTCTTCAAGGATGTCTCCCTTGGCCCGCACGAAGAACCGTTACGTTTGGCGCTGCTCGATGAAGACCCTGGCCCCTCTGAAAGATATGGCTGCATCATGTGCGCAGTCCTTCATGAGGGGAAGATTCAACAAGATCTAGTACTACAACCGGAGCGTGTTCGGTTTTCCGGCCTTAGTGGCTACCGGTTCGTATTTGGTGGGCTGGTGTGGATTTATGTCGTATCAGGTCATCGGTCATCTACAGGCATCGAGCGCGGCTTTCTTCAAGAAGACGGGAGAGCGGTCGTCCCAATGAAAGAACTCGGTGATTTTGGTGATCTCATCCAAATGGGCCGCAAGCTCCAGGCTCAAGGAAAGCTGGGCGAAGCGCGTCCTAACCAGTAAGGATTGAGACGACCATGGATGGTCGTTTCAATCCAATGTTCAAGAAGCCCGGTGTTGGGTGGGTTCTTTATTAAGGGGATTGCTTCGGTGAAGGGTGGGTGATGTGGTGGCTATGGGAATCGGGAGCTGGAGATAGCCGCAGTAGAGGGCGATCGGATCTGGGTGTTGGGTATCGTAATCGGATTTAGGGACCTGTTAATAATGCCTTTCAGGGTGCGAATTAGGGGTCGCAGGCAAAGGGAGGCCGTGACCCGAAGAAAACACTGGGCGGTGCGGCGCGAGCGTTTGCAAGTTGCTATGGGCTACACATGGGCTGGGGATCGTGTCGAGCCGGGTGGTCTGAGGTTTGTGGGCATCCATGGGCGGCGGATGCGCCGTGAGCTATGGAAGCGGAGTCGTCCCCCGCAGGCCTGGCAGGTCGGTTGTGGCCGGGGTGGCAGTTCGACCTCCGGTACGGTCACGGTGAAGCCAAAGGCCAATTCGACTTTGGCCTTGAGATCTGCGATGGGCACCTTGGCGGTGGGCGACAGGAAGCCATAGTAGCGGACTTTCATGAACCCGGTAGGCAAGACGTGCTGGAGGAAACGGCGGATGAACTCCAAGGCGTCGAGGATCACGGTCCGCAACCGAGCGCTGCCGGTTTTTTTGTAGGAGAAGGAGACCCGTCCGTCCTCGACCTTGAGGATGCGGTGATCCGAGATAGCCACCTTGAAGACGTAGGGAGCGAGATAGGCGATCGAAGCCTCGGCACGGGGTACGGCCTGGCAGTTGACGTTCCAGTCCTGCAGCCAGGTCTCCGAGGGGATCTGATCGAGCAGTCCGGCGGTGTGCATGAGATCGCGGAACTTGCCGCGGAACAGCCGTGAGAGGGCTTTCACGGGCAAGAAGAAGGCGAGGCTTGAAGCATGCCAGGCGCCATCCTCAGCGGAAAGCGCCCCGCCCGGCACGACGTAATGGATGTGTGGGTGATACTGCAGTTGCCGGCCCCAGGTGTGAAGCACGCCGAAGAAACCGGCTTGGTCGGCGTTGAGGAAGCGCGGATCGCGCACCAGCGTCTTGATGGCTTGAGAGGATGCCTGGAACAGTGCATCGTAGCCCAGTTGCTGGTGGCTACGCAGAAACGCGCGCAGGGGCTCGGGAACGGTGAAGGTGAGCATAAAGTGGTGGCCTGGCAGCTGGCGTTGGAGCTGTCGCTCGAGCCACTGCTGGGACTTGCGGTGTTGGCAGCCGGGGCAATGACGATTGCCGCAGGCGGCCGGAACGAGATGGTGATGGCCGCAGTCATCGCACTGATAGCAGACTGAGCCATAGGTCTCGGTGCGGCATTGACAGATGGCCTCGATGGTCTTTTTGTGCTCTCTGGGCATGGATTGTTCGTAGTGCTGGAGATATCCAGGGCCGTAGGTGCGGAAGATGTCATTGATGATGCCCATCTCAGAGTCCCTCCATCACCTGGTTGATGAGGGCCGAGGCGTTTTCCTGACCGGTCTGGGTCAGGTGCAGGTAGATCATGGTGGTTTCAAGACTGCTGTGGCCGAGGTAACGTTGGATGGTGCGGATATTGACGCCCGCTTCCAGGAGGTGTGTGGCATAGGAGTGCCTGAGAGAATGCACGCAGGCTTCTCGGGCTCGGATCTGGGCTGCGAACTTGGCGCGCCGGAAGGCGCCCTGCACCGAGCTTTTAGCCATGGGATGGTCAGCCGAGCGTGCGGACTTCGCATTACGCCCCATCGCCGGAAAGAGAAGTCTCGGGTTGCGGTGTGAAGCCCAGTGTTTGCGCAGGATGAGGAGGGTTGCTTGGGGCAGCGGGAGGAGGCGATCCTTGGAGCCTTTCCCGCGGTGGATGTGCAACATCATGCGCTGGCTATCAATATCCCCCACCTCCAGATGCTGGGCTTCCTGCAAGCGCAGACCGCAAGCATAGACGGTGGCGAGGAAGGCGTAGTTATGCGGGGTGCGTACGCAGCCCAGGAGTCGGCGGACTTCTTCACGGCTGAGCACCGTGGGCAACTGTTGCTCGCGTTGAGCATGGATAAGCTTGAGCGTGTGCCAGTCGCGATGCAGGACATGCTCGAAGAAAAACCGCAGCCCGCTGTAGCAGATCCGCAAGGTCGCGGGTGACCAACGATCGACGTTACGCCGGTGGAGAAAATAGCGCTGCAGATCGTCCTCGGTGATCTGATCCGGGGTTTTATGGTAGAACTCAACAAGCATGCGCACGGCGCGGGTGTAAGCTTCTTGGGTGCGTTCGCCTTTACCGTTGAGCTGAAGGGCATTGATTGACTTCTGATACCAATCTTTCATCATGGCCGTTCTCCTGTCATGGGGATGGGATGTCCGGAACCTTCCGCGGACCTCCGACAGGAAAACAGAGTTGACGTGAGGGCTAAAGGGCGACGGCCGATCAACCGCCGGCAAACCGAATTGCGACAGCCAACCTCAATGAACCGAATCTGCCGCGTAGCGGCTTACTTGAACCCCGTAATGCAGCCGACCGGCCGCGGGCCGGCAGCTGATTAAGAACGTTGAAGCTGTCGATAAACCCCTTGTTTGTGGGTTATGTGGTAGAATGACGCTATCTGATCATAACGACAGATAGAGCACTGATGCCACGTTACAAAGACTACTCCTACGATCAGCATAAGCTCCTCCCGATTGCCTTTCGGGAGCAGATTCTCCCAGGCACCTTCGAATACACGTTGAATTACCTGATTGACAAGGAAGTTGATCTCTCGGTATTCGAAACACGTTACCGTAACGAGGAGACGGGGGCACCGGCCTATGATCCGGCGATACTGTTAAAGATCATTCTTTACGCTTATGCGCGGAGAATTATTTCCAGCCGCGAGATTGAGCGCTGTTGCCGGGAGAACATTATTTTCATGGCCTTAAGTGCCGATACCCAGCCGCATTTCAGCACCATCGCCGGTTTTATCTCCTCGATGAGCGAGAGATCCCGGTAGTGTTTCGCGATGTGCTGCTGTACTGTGATGAGATGGGTTTGATCGGCCGGGAGCTCTTTGCCATCGATGGGTGCAAAATGCCCTCGAACGCCTCGAAGGAATGGAGTGGCACGCGGGCGGAGTTTGAGAAGAAGAAACAGAAGATGGAAGCTGCCATACGGTATTTGCTCAAGAGGCATCGAGAGCGGGATAAAAGCGACGAGGCTGTCTCGATGGTGGAGCGGGAAGAAAAGCAGCTTAAGACGCTGCGTGAGAAGGTTAAGAAGATCAAACGCTGGCTGGACCACAACGAGGACAAGCCCGGCAAGGGCGGGAAGCCGAGGAAAAGCAACCTCACCGACAACGAGAGCGCCAAGATGAAATCCGCCCATGGGGTGATCCAGGGTTACGATGGGGTGGCCACGGTGGACGCCAAGCATCAGGTTGTAGTCCATGCCGAGGCTTTCGGGGAAGCCCAGGAGCATGACTTGTTGGTGCCGATGATTGAGGGGACACGCGAAAGCTTTCAAGGGATTGGCCGGGAGGAGGACATCTTCGAGGACATCAAGCTCACGGCCGATGCGGGGTTTCACACCGAAGCCAACATGAAGCGCGTATTTGAGGACGGGATCGATGCTTATGTGGCCGACACCCTGTTTCGCAAGCGCGATCCTCGCTTTGCCGAAGCGGGGCGTTATAAAGAACGACACCGCAAGGAACGGCGCGAGACCCGGATGAAAGACGGTACGGTTTTATTCGCCAACCACGATTTTCATTACGATCCGGACCGTCAGCTCTGTATTTGTCCTGCGGGCAAGAAGCTCTATCGGAACGGGAGCAACGTGATCGTCAACGGCTATCAGGCGGTCAAATTCCGCGCCCCGAAAAGTGCCTGCCGTCGTCACCTGAGGGCGCAGTGTTTGAAGCATCCTGATCGCAGCGACGTGCGACAGGTGTATTTTTTCAGCGGCCAGACACCGAACCGGCCCGAGACCTTTACCAGTAAAATGAAACGCAAAATCGACTCCGTGCTGGGCCGTGCCCTCTACGGCAGGCGGCTGGGGACGGTGGAACCCGTCTTTGCCAATATCACGCGCATGCTCAGGCTAAATCGTTTCACCCTGCGCAGCAAGCGCAAAGTGAACACCCAGTGGTTACTCTTTTGTTTGGTCCATAACGTCGGAAAGATCCACCGCTATGCACCCCGATGAGGTTAACCACGGTGGAGGTCGGGCGATCAGAATGGAGCGCGATCGAGATCCCTTGGTGTTTAGGGCAAGTAAGCTACCATGCCGAGTTTCCATTCATGCCCACACTATTCGTAACGGTGAAAACACCGGCTCATAAACGGGTTTTTCGACAGACTCGTTGGTCGGCGCGCAGCGCCGGGGCCACCGCTATTAGAAGGGGAGATGACCGTGGATAGGATCACAGGCTTTGATAAGCGCGATCGCGACGGCGCTAAGCGCGCGCCCACCAACGGAGCGCGAGTTGTCGCACGTCGAGTTGTCCGGCGCTGCGCGCCGTCCAACTCTCGGTCGAGCGGCACCGCTCAACTCGCGCTCCGTTCGGCGTCATAAGGATCAGCGTCGCCAGAATACCGAGCCTTGGGATGGAGCAACCCTCAACCGACCCGCATCTTTCCGTGCCCCTCGGCTACGTCGAGCCACATGCAGGGCTATTGCGGGCGCCTCCTGACGATCAGTCCTTGTACAAGATCTCGACGGTTGAGAACCTGCTTAGCTCCTTGGTCGGCAACTACCTCCACTTCAACGGAGTGGATAGTTATCCAGACTTCCCCGGTGCGGATGTGCACGACGGGGAGCAGTTGCCGGAAGACAAACCCCTAAATACGAGCGCCCGGTTTCAGAAGGCGCCGGACTTTTCCCTGGCTCACTACTACGACCAATCGCGCGCTAGAACGTATGCATTCTGCACGTCGCTAGAGAACACGGACCACATCTGGGCGACCTATGGAAATGGCTCCGCCCGAGGCAAGGTTTGCGTCGTCTTCTCCTTCGGGAAGCTACGAGCAAGACTGAACCAGACGCTCCAACCTGGAAACTCGGGTCTCCTATACAACGGCGTTCGGTGCCACCAGATCTTCTCCGTGAACTATGGCATCGTTGATTACGTTGACTGGAAGACCTATAGAGCAAACGCTAAGGTTGCGCCGAATCCCATCGTGTACACATATCTTAAGGACACGCAGTTCTTCCGCGAAAAGGAACTTCGCATTTCGCTATCCGCGCTCGGTATCGGGAATTTCGCTCTGAATGACGATGCGATCATGCAGTTTCCGCCTAGTCTGCAACTGACCTTCGATTTCAAAGCTGCCTTGGGAGGCGGAACCATTCAGCAGCTTCTGCTTTCGCCCGAGACCGACGTTGCATTTCTGAACGCGGAGTTGAACAAACTTCGCATCGTTGCGATGCAGGGTTAAAGCTTCATGCCGCCGAACCACGCGCTCAACCGGACCGCCCGCAAGCTGCGCTTGCGGGTACCCTCGTCGCTCCGCTCCTCGGCGGCCGGTTAGCGCGAGCGTTTAGGGGTGGCGGACGTGAACGGCTGGGAGCGGCGATTGTTCCAGGGAATTGGGTTGTCACGCATACGCAAGTGATTCCCCAAATTCCGGACGTGACTCCGAGTCCAGCGAAGGGAATGCTATTGAGCACAATGCTTCCCGCGCTCCACTATCTCCCGATCGTTGCGACGCTCGACGAGGCGCTAGCGGAGTACATCGACGTCAACGCCGTTCCTTGGCCGAACAAGACAAAGCGGGACCTGTTCAATCGCATCAATGTCGTTTCCGGTGACGTCCCGCCTATTGATACCGCCGCGCTCCATGCAGTCCGCGAGCGAAGAAATGAGATCGCTCATGAACCAGATCTCATTCTCTCGCGTCCTATCTCGTGGAGTGAGCTGGAGGCGGCGATCGATTGCATCTGCCACGCTATGAGGGAGTTGCGTTTGATTGGCGAGATCCCACAGATCGCCGCCTTTTACGAGAGGACCCCGGAGCTGTTCCTAAATGAGCTAGGGCCCCAAGGTGAACGAATTCGCCACCAGTTCACCGTGGGTGCAAAGCTCAACGGTGAAGTCTTCTCGGAGTTCTCGCATGGCGTTCCATACTTTCCGCTTGTGAGCGGTCGGGGAGATAGATAACAAAGTAGTCTGGGGACATGGGTTACACATTATGTCGTGAAAGCCGTCCGAAGGCATCCTCGATACGCATGTGTTTTTCTAGTAGTCGTCCGAGCTTAAGGGCCCGAAGTAGACATTCCACACCCCGTCATCGATCTCTTCGAGCCCGACACCGAGCAGGTGCCGCTGCTGGAAGAAGGCGGCATTGAGGCCTTCCTGCGCCGCGAAGTCCTGCCGCACGCTGCGGATGCCTGGTATGTGCCGGACAGCGTCAAGACCGGCTACGAGATCAGCTTCACGCGGTACTTCTATAAGCCGCAGCCGCTGCGCACGCTGGAGGAGATCCGCGCCGACATACTCGCGATCGAGAAGGAGACCGAGGGGCTGCTCGGCGAGATCATCGGAAGCGGCGGGCGATGAGCGTGCTTGTCGACCCTGAAGGCCAGCATCGGCGCTCGCTACGCCTTCAGGGATACGATTACACACAGGCGGGGGCGTATTTCGTGACCATCGTTACCCAAGACCGTGCCTGCCTGTTTGGAGACGTGGTGGACGGCCACATGCGGTTGAACGATGCCGGGCGAATGGTAGCCGCCGAATGGGATGCGTTGTGCGCCCGGTTCATGCACATCGATCGGGATGCATTCGTCGTGATGCCTAATCACATCCACGGCGTCGTCGTCATCGCCGGAACCACCGGCACAGACGGTTCCACCGTAGGGGCGGCCCTTGTGGGTGCCCACACCGACGGCGCGCCGGTGTTCGACTCGATCATCGTGGTCACCGACCGGCGCCTCCTCGACCAGCAGATCAAGGACACCATCAAAGAGTTCGCGCAGGTGGGCGCGACTGTGGGCCACGCCGAGCATTCCGGCGATCTGCGCAGGTTCATCGCCCCAGGGAAGAAGATCATCATCTCCACGGTGCAGAAGTTCCCGTTCATCTTGGACGAGATCGGCAGCGAGCACCGCGGGCGGAGTTTCGCGATCGACATGGACAGCTACCGGGTCGAGAAGCAGGCGGCGGCGAAGATCCAGCTCCCGGACACGGACGCGGAGATCGAGCCGGTCCCGGCCGCTGGCGGCGGACGCAAGCCCGAACCGAAGCTCGACCGCCTCTCGAACATCCTCAAGACCTTCAACGACCAGTTCGGCAACATCCCGTGGACTGACGCCGACCGCGTGCACAAGCTGATCACCGAGGACATCCCGAATCGCGTCGCAGCCGATACGGCCTACCAGAACGCGAAGAAGAACTCGGATAAGCAGAACGCCCGCATCGAGCACGACAAGGCGCTCGCGCGCGTGATGACGGCGGTGCTGAAGGACGATACGGAACTCTTCAAGCAGTTCATGGACAACGAGTCGTTCCGGCGGTGGATGACCGACACGGACTTCGGGCTTACCTACGAATCATCGGGGGAAGATCCGCGAGCGAGCATGCGACGCAGCGATCGGGATCTCCGGTAGATTCACGCACAATTTCCTGAGCAGCTCTCAAGACACGACTCGATCTTGTTGACGCGGCGAGTTTACTCGCTAGAATGATGCCGCACTGCGGCAATTGTTGACCCGAATGCGACCCGCTATACGCCCGACGCGACCGTTTTTCTCTTCGGGGCCTTGCGCCAAACGGCCCGGTTGGAGCCCGGAGGTACTGGCGGGCGCGGCTACCGGCCGTTCACACCGATCTCGCGCGGGCAAGGCAAAGCTTACGGAAGTCTTGGAGCGTACACGTTCGCTCTTGCGATTGCCGGACGGTTACCGCATCGGCCTCGTCCCGGCTTCGGATACGGGGGCCGTGGAAGCGGCGTTGTGGTCGTTGCTCGGGGCGCGGGGCGTGGATTGTCTCGGCTGGGATAGCTTCGGACACAGCTGGCAGCGGGAAATAGTCGATGAGTTGCGGATCCAGGACGTTCGCTGCCTGAGCGCCGATTACGGCGCGCTGCCCGATCTCACCGAGGTTGACTTCGATCGTGACGTCGTGTTCGTCTGGAACGGCACGACCTCGGGAGTCAAGGTGCCCAATGGTGACTGGATCGCCGATGCGCGCACTGGGCTCACCGTCTGCGACGCTACCTCGGCCGTATTCTCGGTCGCTCTCCCCTGGCCCAAGCTCGATGTGACCACGTTCTCGTGGCAGAAGGTGCTCGGCGGCGAGGCTCAGCACGGCATGATCGTGTTGAGCCCGCGGGCGGTCAGCAGGCTGGAGGAATACACACCTCCGTGGCCCGTTCCGAAGGTGTTGAGCCTCAAGAGCAGAGGCCGGATCAATGAGGATATTTTTAGCGGCGGCGCGACCAACACGCCCTCGCTGCTCTGCGTGGAAGACTATCTAGACGCGTTGCGCTGGGCAGAAATGGCCGGGGGCCAGCCTGCGTTGATGCAACGTTGCTCCCAAAACTTCGCTGCGCTCGCCGCGTGGGTGGAACGGACCCCGTGGATTGACTTTCTGGCCACGCTACCCGCCACGCGCTCGACGACTTCTGTATGCCTGAAGATCACGGCCCCGTGGTTCACTGAGCAGCCGGATCCAAAGCGCTGGGAGCTCGTACATGATCTTTGCAGCTTGCTGGAGGCCGAGGGTGTCGCCTTCGACATCGCTGCTCACCGGAACGCGCCCCCGGGTATTCGCATCTGGTGTGGGGCTACGGTGGAAACCACGGACCTCGTCGCGGTGCTCCCGTGGTTGGAATGGGGGTATCGAGTGCTGCAGACAACCGCAATCGAGATCAGGAAATGACGCGGGTGCTCATCGCCGAAGCGATCGCGCCGGACGGCATTGCTTACCTTAGGTCGCGTCCCGGGATCGAAGTGGATGCTCCCAGCGGATCGGATTATGCCGATCTCTCCGCACGGCTCCAAGGTTGCGATGCCTTGATTGTGCGTAGCGCGACGCGCGTGACCGGGGCGCTCCTAGCCAAAGCGCCGCGGCTCAAGGTGATTGGCCGGGCGGGGATTGGGGTAGACAATATCGATGTCGGGGCGGCCACCGAACGCGGGATCGTGGTGTTGAACACCCCAGATGCCAACGCCACGACCACTGCCGAGTTAACGGTCGCGCATCTCTTGTCGCTCAGTCGCCATCTCCCGCAAGCCGATCGATCCGTGCGCGCCACGGAGTGGAAACGAACCCAATTCATGGGCACGGAGGTCGCCGGCAAGACCATAGGGATCATCGGCTTCGGCGCCATTGGGCGGGTGGTAGCGTCACGCTGTCTCGGGCTCAAGATGCGCGTCATCGCTTACGATCCCATGGTGACGCACGAGGTGATGCTGCACGAAGGCGTCGAAGCGATCGCGCTCCAGGAACTGCTCGAACAATCCGACTATGTGAGCCTACATTGTCCCCTCAACGACAAGACTCGCGGTCTCATCAACGCCGAGCGCTTGGCGCGCATGCGGGGGGGCGCGCGGCTCATCAATTGTGCCCGCGGCGGCCTGGTTGACGAGGCGGCGCTGCTCGAGGCCTTGGACAAGGGGAAGCTCGCCGGCGCCGCGTTGGACGTCTTTGAGCGAGAACCCCCGCTCGGATCACCTCTCATCGAACATCCCAAAATCGTGCTAACACCACATCTTGGCGCCTCCACGGCTGAGGCTCAAATCGCTGCGGGTCTCGCCATCGCCAAGCAAGTCGCGCAATTTCTGGAAACCGGAGAGGCGATCAACGCAGTCAACCTACCCCGGATCCCGGCCGAGGATCTAAAGCGCTTGCACCCTTATCTGGCGCTGGCCCGCCGCCTCGGGAGGGTGCTGGCGGCCTTAGCCTCGCAGCCCTTGACCCGGGTCGAGGTTACATTAAGGGGGCGCGCGGCCGAGCTCGATTCGCGGCCGCTGTCAAGCGAGCTCCTGGTCGGTCTACTGGAAAGCGAACTCTCAATCCCGGTGAATCGCGTAAACGCGTGTCATCTCGCGCACCGTCAGGGGATCTCGCTAGTCGAAAGCCGCTCCGAGGAGACCGAGGAATATGTGTCGCTAATCACCGCGGCGGGACACTACGACGGCGGATCAACCTCGGTCGCGGGCACGCTGATCGGTGACAGACACCCCCGTCTGGTCCGCATCGACGACTACGAAGTGGAAACCGTGCTCGAGGGGACCTTATTAATCACGCGCCACGAGGATCGTCCAGGCGTGATCGGGGCCTTGGGTACCTTGCTCGGCCAGGATAATGTCAACATTTCACGCATGCAGGTCGGCATCGCACAGGGCCCCGAGGCGATCGCGGTGATCGGGATCTCGCGGCCGTTACCGCAAACGACGCGCGATCGAATCGCGCAACTCCTGGCCATCCACCAGGTATTTCAAGTGAGTTTGTAATCCGCCGGGCTGTATGGCGGCGCGTGCCGGGTTCGAGGTTATTTTTTTCGATTGCGACAGCACCTTGAGCACGATCGAGGGCATTGATGCGCTCGCGGCGCGCGCGGGCCGCGAGCATGAGATCAGCGCGCTCACGCATGCGGCCATGGACGGGGAACAACCCCTCGAGTCGATCTACGGCCGGCGCCTTGAGACGCTCCGGCCGGACCGCCAGGCGATCGCCTGGTTAGGAAATCAGTATGTGGCCGCGAAAGTGCCGGGAGCGAGGGCGGTGGTAGCCGCATTGATCTCCCTCGGCAAAGAGGTGCATATCGTCAGCGGCGGGATCCGCCAGGCGGTCGTGCCGCTCGCCGCCGTCCTCTCCATCCCTCTCGCGTGCGTGCATGCCGTGGATGTGTTTCATGATGCGTCCGGTAACTACACCGGTTATGACGCATCCTCGCCCCTGACGCGCTCCAGGGGCAAGGGTGCCGTTTGCCACCGCGTGGCAAAAGGCCGCCGTGGGGCGATCGTCGGGGACGGGATCACGGATCTCGACCCCGCCGCCTACGGTATCTTCACCGTCGGTTTCGGGGGGATAGTCCGGCGCGAAGCGGTGCAGCGCCGCGCCGATGCTTACGTCGCCGGTCGTGCCTTGACCGGGGTGCTGGAGTTTCTCCTCACCCGCGAAGAATTTCAGCGACTGCCGACAGCGTAACTAAAAATGATAGCTCAATCGCACTAAATGGAAATTGATGCCGGGGTTAGAATCGCCGATCCCGGCATTGGATAGATGCTGATACCGGTACCCAATCTCGTATCGGCCCTCGTGCCCGAAGCGTATACCGGCCCCCCCAAGTGATCCGAAAGCGAATTCCGTATCGAAGTTCTTGTCCCCAATCTCGGTATCCGTCATGCCGTGGACGCCGACGGCCGCTTCTAGATAGGGCAGTACGCCATAGATCGGCGTTTGTGTCTGCCAGCGAAAGACCGGTGTCAAGCCAAACTCCCCCAAGGAGTCGTTACCGGTAAGGCCATCGTCCCCGTCCCAGTAACTGGCGCTTAGCTCCCAGTACCCGCCGAGATGCCAGTCCCCCAACGGCAGCCATTGCACCCCCCAATCCCATTGCAACGCCATCCCGTACCGGTTAATCCCGTCATCACCGCTGCCGCCTTCGACTGCGACGGCATCGAGCGCGCATACAGGCTGAGAGCTGATACAGGCCGCCAAGCCGGCCAAAGCCGCGAATTTTCCCGCGCGCATAGGGTTTATCCTCGTTCTTTTCCTCATACGCTACAACAAAATAGAATCGTTGCAAAGGTCCATAGCTTCACTGGAAAACCACCCGGTATAGCGCCGACGGGTGCGCTCTTGCAGTTCCGCTCGAGATCCTGAGCTATCGATAGCCGTGAGCACATTGAGATCCTGTGGCGTAGCGATTGCACCTACGGGTCATACGCCAACTCGCTGTCGGGATCTTGTCAGAAGCTAAGGACGGCTTGCCTGAACCCTCGGCGCACCGGCGCACTTGTTGTCCGAGGGGGATACGAGATGGCTCTAAAAACGTGTGAGTCCTTAAAGCGGTCCCGAGATGTGGAACCGCGCCCGTTGTGCATGCTATGCCTTATCCTGCTGATATGCTGTAGCGCCAAGACCAACGCCGAGCCTCTCGATTTAAGTAACGGATCGGCTTTTTCGTCCAGAGAGAATTCAGACGCCGCGGAGGATGGGGTGCTCGCGCTATTGCCGGGATTCGTGAAAGAGTTCTTGCGCGATGGGATCAGCTACCGATTGAACCGCTATCAGAGCTTGAAATTAGACCTCCTCGGCGCCGCGGGCACCGGTGATCCGGAATTCGGTCAAGTGCTTTTGCAGTGGTGCGTAGCGCTGGACTAACGCGCCAAGGTGGTCGGCTCGCAGTCCCTCCCGGTTCGGTTTGCGATCTATGATATTAGGGGTCGATGAACCTGCGGCTCAGATCGCTGTAGGCATCGATGCGGCGATCGCGCAGGAACGGCCAGTGCGTACGAGCTTGCTCCGTCTGGCTGAGGTCGATCGGCGTGACGAGAATGGTTTCCTCGGCAGCCGGCGCGCGCGCGAGCACGGCCCCGCTCGGCGCGGCCACAAAGCTTTGTCCCCAAAAATCGATGCCATGCCCGGAGGATGCTCCCGGCGTCGGCTCGAACCCCGTGCGGTTAACCGCCACGACGTAACATCCGTTGGCAATGGCGTGGGCGCGCTGCGAGATCTCCCAGGCCTGGTGTTGTTGTACGCCGTAAGTCTCGTGTTCCTCCGGATGCCAACCGATCGCCGTGGGGTAGAATAAGATCTCCGCGCCGCGGAGCGCCGTCAGCCGCGCGGCCTCGGGGTACCACTGATCCCAGCAGACCAAAACACCGAGGTGGCAGCGCGAGGTGCGGAAGGCGAGAAAGCCGAGATCCCCCGGCGTAAAGTAAAATTTCTCAAAATAACGCGGATCGTCGGGAATATGCATTTTCCGGTAGGTCCCAAGGGCCCGCGGTCCGCGTCGATCACCGCCGCGGTGTTGTGGTAGGACCGGGCGCGCGGCGTTCGGAAAGGGCTCACGATCACGACGATCTCGAGTTCCTTTGCCAGCGCCGAGAACGCTTCGGTCGAGAGGCCCGGCACCGGTTCGGCCAAGGCAAAGAATCGGTGCTCCTCGGTCTGGCAGAAATAGCGGGACCGGATAGCTCCGGCAGACAGACGATATCGGCGCCTTGCCCGGCTGCTTGGCGCGTCATCGCCAGAGCCTTGGAAAGGTTGGCGCTCGGATCGTCGCCGCAGCGCATCTGGATGAGGACACCGAGATTGAGGGTCTTGATGGGATGCACCGGGGGCTTATCTGGCTCGGCGATCAGTCCACTGGCTTGTAATAAGTGCTTTGCGGGAAGCACTCCATGTATTGCTCCAGGAGCTCCACGCCGGCCTTGGGGCGAGTCATCCCCTTCTCGATCTTTTGGCGGATGAGATTATTCATCCGGCGGTGGAGATCGTTCGGGAAGTATTGAACCAAGGCTAGCTGGTCCTGGATCGAGGTGCCCGGTATGATCTTCTCGATGTAATAACCCGCGGGCTCTTCGGCGTCGGCGTACACGTGGGCCTCGGCGACGCGGCCGAAGAGGTTGTGCGAATCACCCATTATGTCTTGATAGGCGCCCATGAGGAAAAACCCGAAATAGTAAGGTTCCTTACCTACGAGATCATGGACTTCGAGAAACCGCTTGTCGGAATTCGATGAAACGTAATGAGATACCTTGCCGTCCGAATCGCAGGTGAGATCTACGAGCACGGCGGCGGCGGTCAGGCCGTTCATTCAAAAATCGCAACGGCATGATCGGGAATCCTTGGCCTATCGACCAATGATCGAGAATGGACTGAAAAACCGAAAAATCGCACAGGTATTGATCCACGAGATGGTCGTTGAGCGCGAGCAGTTCAGTGGGAACCGACTCCGGCGCAAGGCGCCCGATCCGCTCGTGTATCGCCTTACAGGCTGACCAATACAGGCGTTCGGCCAGTCCCTTTTCTTCGATCGGGAGATACCCTAGACCGAACAGGTATCCGCTTCCTGGCGTTTTTCGACCGCGTCGTGGAAAGCCTCGCGCAAATCCGATAACTGCCGCTTGTCTCTGCGATTGGTGGCGTCTTTTATTCTGTCGAGAATTTCATACAGTTCGCGAACCGTCGGGTTGATATCCGTCGGTGGGTAAATGCAGGATCCAGGAGGTCCTTGTTATAACTGCCTAGCGCCTCCACCATCAATACCGAATGATGCGCCGTAATGGCCCGGCCGCTTTCCGAAATTAGGATCGGATGCACCACCTGCTCATCGTCGCAGACTTCCTTGACGGAGTAGACCACCGCGTTGGCGTATTCTTGCAGCGCGTAATTGACACCATCGTGATCGCCCGAATAACCCGCGCCGTAATTAACCCCCAGCCGCCGCCGACATCCAGGTACTGAAGGGGTACGCCACGCTTGAGAAGCTGGGCGTAAACTTGGGTGATTTCCTTGACGGCTTGCTTGACGATCTGGATATCGGAGATCTGGCTTCCGAGGTGGAAATGCAGCAGCACCAGCGCATCGGTATGATTGGTTTCTTTCAAGCGTTGAATCAGCATGAGCAGCTCTGGAATCGAGATCCCGAACTTCGATTGATCGCCGCCCGATTCAGCCCATTTCCCGGATCCGCTGGTCCCGAGACGTACCCGCACTCCGCAGCGGGGCCGCACGCTCATTGCCTGGGCAACGCGCAGCAGATGCTAATTTCCCCGGACTTCTTATGACCGGGATGACGTTTTGACCAATCTGCTGGCCGGAGAGGATGAGCCGGAGCATCATCTCGTCTTTATAGCCATTGCAGATCAGTAGCGCCCCGTCCTGGTCGAGATGGGGAAGCGCCGCCACCAGCTCCGCCTTGGATCCGCTTTCGAGTCCCATCCCATAGGCGCGCCCAGCCTCAAGCACTTCCTCTACGACCTCGTGTAATTGGTTGACTTTTATTGGATATACGCCTTGATACCGGTTGCGGTATCCGGAATCACGGATGGCCTTGATAAAGACCTTGTTCAAGCGTACGACACGGGCTTGGAGGACATCCTGGAAGCGAATCAAAGCTGGGAAAGAAACATTACGCTGCCGCAGATCTTGGACCACAGCATAAATGTCGATCGACAGGGACTGTTGCTGCAGCGGTCTGACCGCGACGTGACCGTTCTCCTTGATGAAATAAAACGAATCACCCCAGCCTTAACGCGGTACAATTCCTCCGCATCCTCGACGGTCCAGTCAGCACGTCCGTCCGCGGCGGCGGCATCAGTCGTTGACTCGAGATCTTTGACGGAACGCATAGCGATTCCTCGGTCTCAGTCGTTATGCTTTAGCCGCAGTTCGCCAGCACGCAGGCGAAGATGAGTGGCGCGACGATCGTGGCATCCGACTCGATGATATACTTTGGTGTATCCACCGCCAATTTCCCCCAGGTGATTTTCTCGTTTTGGAACGGCGCCCGAGTAGGACCCAAAGCTGGTCGTCGAATCGCTGATCTGGCAAAAGTAACCCCACCGCGGTATGTCCTTTAGCTGTAAATCCTGTTCCAACATGGGCACGACGCAGATGGGAAAGTCCCCCGCGATTCCGCCGCCGATTTGGAAAAAGCCGACGGAATGCTCGGCCGCAGTGCTCTGATACCATGCCGCGAGCGCGATCATGTATTCGATCCCGGTGCGCACGGTATGGACGTTTCTATATCCTTTCGAATGCAGTGCGCGGCGTAAACGTTGCCGAGCGTAGAATCCTCCCAACCGGGAACAAAAATGGGCAGGTTTTTTTGTGCTGCCGCCAGCAGCCAACTGTCTTTGGGGTCGATTTGATATGCAGCTTTCAAGCGCTCTCCGCGAAGGATGCGATACAGAAAATCATGGGGGAAACGTTGCCGGCCGGACTGGTCAGCCGCGGTCCATTCGCTAAGGACCGCGGCCTCGATACGCCTGATTGCCTCATATTCCGGAATACAGGTGTCGGTAACGCGGTTTAAATGGCGTTCCAAGAGTGAACATTCGTCCGCGGGGGTCAAGTCGCGATAGTGGGGAATACGGACGTAGTGCTCATGGGCCACGAGGTTGAAAAGGTCCTCTTCTAAATTCGCGCCCGTGCAGCAGATTGCATGTACCTTACCGCGGCGGATCATCTCTGCCAGCGACAGGCCGAGCTCGGCCGTGCTCATCGCGCCGGCGAGCGTAATCAGCATGTGCCCGCCTCCCTCCAGGTGCTTGTTGTAACCCGCGGCGGCATCCACTAATGCGGCGGCATTGAAATGCCGAAAGTGCTGCCGTATAAAGCGCGCGACGG
>CAVXTM010000008.1:0-29615 GCA_963764725.1 uncultured Gammaproteobacteria bacterium
GTTAGGGGGCCACCTCTATCGGACCACTGCTGCTGCAAGGGCGAAATAGATGAGGATGGACAGCAGATCCTGGATGACCGTTGCGAGGGGTCCGCTACCGAAGGCCGGGTCGCGCCCCGAGGCACTGAACAACCAAGGGAGCAGCATTGCTGCGAGAGTGGCCGTGGAGCATGCCGCGAACATAGCAAGTCCTACCGCCAGTGCGATGGAGGCATCTCCCCACCGCCACCAGACGAGCGGACCGGCGATCGCAGCCAACGTGAAGCCGATCACGAGGCCTGCAAGCAGCTCGCGACGGATCATCCGACGCATTGTGACACCGACGGATAGACCCCGCACCACGATCGTCTCCGTCTGAGTGCCAACGGCATCAGCAAGGTACACGATCCCGGGTATGAAGAACGCCAGCATCACCGTCTCTTGCAGATGGCTTTCGAAGCGACCGACGAAGTCCGCAGATAGCAGCGCTCCAGCGAGGCCCACGAGCAGCCACGGAAGGCGGTGACGGAAGCGGCGCTCCACCGTTTCCGTGCTCGTGGACCTGGCCTCCGAGGTGCTCTTCAGGAACCCTCCGAGACGTGTCAGGTCCTCCTCGTGTTCAGCGAGCAGGATCACAAGGAGCCGCTGGGGTGGGATGATGCCGACGAAGCGCCCATCCGCGTCCACCACCGGCAGCGCGGTCTCCTCGTTTCGCACGGCCCGCCACGCGGCAACCTCCTGATCGACACCGGGCGAGACAACAGGAACCTCGCGATCCGCCAGGTCGCCGACTAGAGAGTCATCAGGTGCTGTGAGGAGCGCTTCTATCCTCAGGATTCCGAGGAACTTGCCGTCCTCCTGCACGACGATATGGCTGGCGGTGTCGAACTCCCGGCCCACCAGACCGCGTCGCGCCTCGCCTGCCGTGGTCGCGGGAGATACCAGCGGGACCTTGGTACTCGCGTGTTCGGCGGCGGTCTCACGCATCACCGGCACGTCGACCAACGCCACGCTTCAGGCGCGCCTGGAAGCCGAAGCGACGTTAGGAGCGCAGGCTGTAAGGCGTCGCCCTGCAAGCGATTGTTAGGCACTGCGCTCTGGCGCAAACCAGGCTTCGACAAGCATACGGTGCTTTTCCGGCACGGCCTCTCCGGCCAGCACGGCCCAGTTGTTTTCAAACCCCAGGGGATCTGAGCTTTTAATGCGAAACCGCCGCATGGCAGTCTCCGCAACCGCCCTCTGGCGCGTTCGCAGCCAGTAGGCATGCTGCTCACGCACATACGTCGCGACGTAGCCGCTCGGCACGATGAAGAACCTCGACAAGTGCTCGACTCCGCGGAGCGCGACAAAGCAATAGAATAAATTCGCATCGACCACGTGCCCGTGTTTCGCACTCATCGGCCAGCCATAGCAAGGCTCGTTCGAGAACAGCGATTCGTGACGTGGGCCACGGTCGGTCGTCTTGACTTCAATTTTGAACAACTGATTCAACCGTGCGTTCGACACGAGAATATCGACACCCTTTGTGTTCGCAAGTGTCAACGAGGCTACAAGGCCACGTTGCACGAGCTGCGCAAGAACGTAGAATTCTCCGGCCAAGCCAATCTGTGTGTTGTCCATGGCTTTTTCAAATGCCTAACTAGAATTCGATCCCGTTTATACATATAGAAGCAGTTTATACTTTTGTAAACTTGTTTATATACATAGTAACCTTCGTGCGAGCGAGTTTATAGATATATTAACCCCGCCTCACGCCTGGTTGCTCATGACGAACTGTATGATTCTGTTATCGAGGCCGAGTTTAATTACCGTCTCGTAAGGGAGCTTCCAAAGCCTTTCTTGCGGTTGCCATTGGCCGCCGGCCGCTTTGACCGTCTCTCTGAGCTCGGCTTCGCGATAGTGTATTCGGACCAGCACCGCTCCGACGGGCGTCGGATCGGGTGCTTTGCGGGGCGGCATGCGTAGGCCGTCGATCCAGGCTTCTTCATCCACAATCAACTCAATGGTTTTGTAACGCTTGCGCTTGACCTTGTCATAACGATAGCGGACGCAGACGAGGCGGTCGCCGTATTGCGTCGCGAGTCCCGTCTCGTTCCTTTTTGACCGGGTTTGAGTGTCACTCTGACATCCATAGGTTGCTCCGTGTGGGCGATGAGCGGGTCCGCTGTCGGACGGATTAGGCTCCGCCCCGCTCGGCCCTAATGAAAATCCCTCGATTGCGTGCTCAAGCGGCCCAGGAGATCGGTATGATCCTCAAGCTTGCGGGCGAGCACATGCACCACCTCCCCCTCGCGTTGCACCTCGCCGGTGACGCCGAGGAGGCGAGAGCCCAGCAGCTCTTTGCGTTGCCGATCGACGAGACTGCTCCAGACGATGAGATTGAGGTAGCCCGTCTCGTCTTCTAGCGTGACGAAGACCACCCCGGTCGCGGTCCCGGGGCGCTGGCGAGTGATGACGAGCCCCGCGGCGCGGACAGGCTCGCCGTGTGGGAGCACGAGGATCCGTTCGGCGGTCAGAAACGCGAGCCGTGCGAGCTTCGGGCGCAGGAGCGCCAAGGGGTGCCGTCTTAGCGTGAGACCCAGACTTCCGTAGTCGGCCACGATCGCCTCGCCCTCGGTGGGGCGGCGCAGTAAGGGCGAGGCTTCTTGGACGGTGGTGGCGGCGAGTAACGGCGTCGGTGCTTCGATGCCGAGCACGGCCCAGTACGCCTGAGGCCGCTGGCCGGCGAGCTGCACCAGCGCATCGGCCGCAGCGAGTGCCTCGAGGTCGCGGCGATTGAGTTCGGCACGCCGTATGAGATCCTGGACATCCATGAAGGCCTCCGTTGTGCGCGCTTCCACGAGACGCTCGGCACCGCTCTTCGAAAGGCCCTTGACCAAGCGCAGCCCGAGACGAAGCGCGGGTTGAGCATTCGATCCCCGCTCCAGGGTGCAGTCCCAGGCGCTGGCACCCACATCAACTGGACGCACCTCCACCCCGTGCCTGCGGGCGTCTTGCACGATCTGGGCGGGGGCATAAAAACCCATGGGCTGGCTATTCAAAAGGGCGGCCGTGAAGGCCGCTGGGGCGTGACACTTGAGCCAGGCGGAGACATAGACCAAGAGCGCGAAGCTCGCGGCATGGCTCTCGGGGAAGCCATACTCACCAAAGCCTTCGATTTGTTTATAGATCTGGCGGGCGAAGCGCTCCGAGTAGCCGCGCGCGCGCATCCCCTCGACGAGCCGGTGCTCGAAACCCTGGAGGCCGCCGTTGCGTTTCCAGGCGGCCATTGAGCGGCGCAAGCGATCGGCCTCGCCCGGGCTGAAGCCCGCGGCCACCATGGCAAGTTTAATGACCTGCTCCTGGAAGAGCGGCACCCCCAGGGTACGCCCGAGCACCTCGCGCACCTCTTCGCTCGGATAGCTCACGGGCTCGATCCCATGCCGGCGGCGCAGGTAAGGATGCACCATCTCGCCTTGGATGGGCCCCGGCCGGATGATCGCGACCTCGATCACCAAGTCGTAGTAACAGGCGGGCTTGAGGCGCGGCAGCATGGCGATCTGCGCGCGGGACTCGATCTGGAAGACTCCCATGGTGTCCGCCCTTTGGATCATCGCGTAGGTTGCGGGGTCCTCGGGGGGCACGGTGGCCAATGTGAGCTTCTTTCCCTCGAAGCCCTCGATGAGTTCGAAGGCGCGGCGGATCGCGGAGAGCATCCCGAGGCACAGGCAATCGACCTTGAGGAGCCCGAGCGCATCGAGATCATCCTTGTCCCATTGGATCACGGTGCGCTCGGGCATGGCGGCATTGCGTCCTCGGCGCGCCAAGCAGGGCCGCCTTCGGCCCCGGCCAGCTTTGGCTGGCGCTCGTACGAGCCCCTGGCCCTGGCTCTCTCGATGGGAACCAGGCGAGCCAGGGGACCGCGGGAGATGATCATCCCGCCCACATGCTGGGAGAGGTGGCGCGGGAAGCCCACGAGATCTCCAACGAGCTTGGTTAATCGGGCCAGCAGCGGATTATCGGGATCGAACCCCACCTCGCGCAGACGCTCGCGCGCGAGTCGTTTCCCATCCCACCAGTAGATGTTCTTCGCCAGCCGCTCGACTTGCTCGAGACTCATCCCGAGCGCCTTGCCGACATCCCGGATCGCGCTCTTAGCACGGTAGGTGATCACGGTCGCGGCGAGAGCGGTGCGCTCGCGCCCGTACTTCTCATAGAGGTACTGGATCACCTCCTCGCGCCGCTCATGCTCGAAGTCGACGTCGATGTCGGGCGGCTCCTGGCGCTCCTTGGAAACGAAGCGCTCGAAAAGCATCTCCATGCGCGCGGGATCCACCTCGGTGATGCCGAGGCAGTAACAGACCGCGGAGTTGGCCGCGCTCCCCCGTCCCTGGCAGAGGATACCGCGGCGGCGGGCAAAGGCGACAATATCGTGGACGGTCAAGAAATAGCTCTCGTAACCGAGCTCGGCGATGAGTTGCAGCTCGTGCCCGATCTGTGCCGTGACTTTCGCGGGTACCCCAGCAGGCCAGCGCCGTTGCATGCCCGTCTCGGTCAAATCCCTGAGATACCGGGCCGGCGTCTCGCCCGCGGGCACGAGCTCCTCGGGATATTCGTAGCGGAGCTCGTCCAAGGAGAATTGACAACGCTCGGCGATGCGTATCGTCTCGGTGAGTAATTCGGACGGATAAAGCCGCGCCAGGACTTCGCGCCGGCGCAAATGACGCTCGCTGTTCGGATAGAGCGCATAGCCCGCCGCCTTAACCGTGGTCTTGAGCCGGATCGCCGTCAAGGTATCTTGCAAGGCACGGCGCTCGCGCACGTGCATGTGCACATCCCCCGCGGCGACGAGCGAAATGCCCGTCTCACGGCTCAGGGCAGTGAGCCTTTCGAGCCTCTCGCCATCGCCGCCCTCGCGCAGTAGCTCGACAGCGATCCAAAGGCGCTCGGGAAAGCGCCCGGCGAGCCAGCCGGCCTCGGTCTTGAGCCCTTGCAGCTCGTCCAAGCGCCGCCCCGGTAGCAAGAGAGCGAGGCAATGATCGAGCCCGGCGGCGATGTCCGCGCGTTCCAGCCGGTAGCCCCCCTTGGCCGCTCGCCGCCGCCCTTGGGTGATGAGCGCCGAGAGCCGGCCGTAACCCTCTCGATCTTGCGCCAGGAAGACGAGCCGCGGTCCGTCGAGGAACTTCGCCTCAGTGCCAATGATGAGCTTGAGGCCGCGGTCTTTGGCCGCGCTATGGGCCCGCACCACACCGGCAAGCGAACACTCGTCGGTCAGCGCAATCGCCGTGTAGCCGAGTCGCTGGGCTTCTGCCAGCAACTCCTCGGGGAAGGAGGCGCCTCTCAAGAAAGTGAAGTTCGAGAGGCAGTGAAGCTCGGCGTAGCAGGGCAAATCCGGCATGGGAGATAACAACCGAGCGCCGCTTGAACCTAGTCACAGAATCCCGTGCACGAACCAGCGCCGCTTCCCCTCGACCTCGCGGAAGACCCAATAGCAAGCGCCGAGGGGATTTCGGGCGACAAAGTAATCGCGCCCCATGGGCTGTCCATCCCACCAGCCGCTCTCGATGCGCTCCCCGCGCTCTATTAGCTCCAAAGGCCCCCGAAGCCGCGGCCGTCCCTCCCGGACCACGAGCGCTTGGGGCGGGTCGAGCAACCACAGGGGACGGCTTCGCATGCCCGGTGACGAACTTGCCTCCCCGGGCGAGCAGAAGCACCACGCCGCTTCGGGCCGGTGATCGGGGAGTAGACGCAGGCCACGGACGGCATCCTCGCCTAAGCGTGCGCGCAGTCGCTCGATGAAGGCGAGGGACTGCGCTTGGCTTTGTTCCTTGCCGCCGGGCAGGAGCGCGAGCGTGACGCCTGCCAGGGGGCAGAGATCGTCGACGATGAGCCTCAATGCGCGGACAGGCTCGGGGAGCACCAGCCGCTCGAGCCGGCTACGCAGCAGTTGACCGAGATGCTCCGGATCGCGGCTCGGTGTGAGGAGCGTAAGATTGAACGGAGTCTCGCGCCGCTCGCGATGAATCAGCCGCCAATCGAGTTGCCGCGCACCCGCCCCTCGCGCCCGCAAGAAGCCCGTCAGCTCCAATAACAGCCGCCGCGCCGCGAACTGTAAAGCTTGGGTGTCCTCGGCCTCATGCGGGAGATCGAGGAGACGCCCGAAGCGCGCGGGGGGCTCGAAGGGTAGACGCGGGTCCGGCCGCTGGCCCGAGGCGCGGTCGAGCAGACGCACGAGCGCCGGGCCAAAGCGCCGGGCCAATCCGTCACGGGGCAGGCGCAGGCACTCGCCCACCTCGCGTAGCCCGAGCCCGGTGAGGGCCTCTGCGACGCGCTCATCTACGCCCAGAACCGCAAGCGGTAAGCGCCTGAGTAGCGCGTGCAGTTGCCGCGGATCGGTGATGCAAACCTCTCGGTGTGCCCTCACGAAAAAGATCGCCGCGAGCGGCGTGGGCGCGATCGCGAGGAGCGGTTGGTAGCCGAGGTCCAGCACGCCCTCACGCACCTGTTTCACGAGCTTGGCAACGCCCCCGAAGAGCGTGAGGCTCTGGCCGATCTCGAGCAGGAGAGCATCCGGCGGCGCCAGGCTCACAAACGAGGTGAACTGCCCGCACCAAGCGGCGAGCGCCTCGATGGCGGCCCGCTCGGCAGATCCACGGGGCGTGTACACTTTGATATCCCCGAGCGCCTGCGCCGCCCCGGCGCGCATCCCCGGCGCGACGCCGAGGGCGTAGGCGGCGCGGTTGCCTATCCGTATACGCGACTCGCGCCCGGGGGTCGTGAGGACACACGCCTGCGGCGAGTCCCCGAGCCCCAGCGCCTCGAGCGGGAGGGCGGGAAGACCGAGACAAAGCCAGAGCGAGGTGCGCATAACTCAGAGTTGTGAATCAATTTTAATCTCGCAAATCCAGATACACGGGCCTCGCACCCGCCCCACCCCGGCGCTTGAGGATGCTTACTGCCGCGAGCGGCCTGTGCGGCTCCAACATTAAGCGCAAGGCGGCGGGCGAGGCCTCACGGCGGGCCACGAGGGGGCGAAACAGGAGGCCCAGGCTTCGGCCCGCCTCGGCGGCGAGTTGCAGGCGGCGCAGTCCACGCCCGTCGAGACCACGCGGCCAGGCGAGCACGGCGCTACACGCCCCTGCGCGCAAGGATTGCTCCAGGGCCCAGAAGCGCTCTCGCGGACTTCCAATCCCCCACACCAGGAGCAGACGTGCGAGCGCGACGCCGTGGGCGGCAAGCGCCGGGCCATAAGGGAGATGCGGCGGGGAGATCCAGGCCAGCCACTGCTTGGATTGACTCAGGTGCGCGAGGGCCGGCATCACGAGCCGCAGCGCGCCGATGCCTTCCATGTCGGTCAAGATCTCCGTCAGCGCGCCTCGCGGCCATCCGCCACCGGGGAGGAGCGCATCGATCTCGGCGAAACCGCTCGGGATGGTCTCCGCCTCGACGGGCAACGCTCGGCCGCAGCGCCAAAGCCGGGGATCGCCCAGCACCGCCTCCAAGCTCATACCTTATTCCGCTTCCATTTCATTCGTATAACTTTGTCGCCTTGCATCCTCGGCGCGCCAAACAGGCACCGTCCCTGGGCCTGGCTTTCCTCGCTCGCTCCTCGCCTACCACCCACGGTATGTCTCGTCGCTCGCTCGTCGCTTCGCGTTCTACTTTTGAACTGGAACCGGAATTACCGATAGAGGCGTAGCTTGGCGATCAGCACCCCCTGGATCGTGACGCGCGCGGGGTTGTACGCCATGGGTTTCAGCGCGGGGTTCTCGGGGATGAGGAGCACCTGAGCGTTTGGGCGCCGGCGAAAGCGCTTAAGGGTCGCCTCCTCGCCGTCGATGAGGGCCGAGACGATGTCCCCATTCTCCGCCGTCTCCTGGCGCCGGAGGAAGACGAGATCGCCATCGAGGATATCGGCCGCGATCATGGAGTCACCGGCTACCTTCAAGACATAGGTCTCCGCCCCGCCGAGGAGAGAAGCCAAATCAATCTCTTCCTGGCCGGGGATGGCCTCGAGCGGCCGGCCGGCCGCGATGCGCCCGAGCAAGGGGAATACGAGCGGGCGCCGGTGTGGCGGGGCCAAGGCAATACCCCGCCAGCCTCCTTGCCCTTCCTGGAGGTAGCCTTTTCCGATCAGGGATCGCACATAACGGTGTAGAGTGCCCTTGGATCGGATACCCAGCGCCTGCCCGATCTCCCTGAGCAACGGAGGTTGGCCTTCCCGGTCGGTGTAATCCCGAAAGATTTCCAGCACGCGCTGTTCGGCAGGAGTCAGCATGGAAAGTTCTCAAAAGTTCTATCCAAGGATAGAGAACTTTAAGAAAACTTTCAAGAGGGGCAAACCGGCTAGCCGACCGGCCATGGAATGATGGTTATGGGTGGATGACAAATCGGGGCGGATCTCCTATCCTCGATACGAACAATCGTCCTTGGACTTATGCCTAAGAAAGAAGATTTCACCGCAGAAGAATGGCAATGCATCGTTAGCACCCCTTCAATGGTCGGAATGGCGGTGGCCGTAGCGAGTCCGAGTGGTCCCGTCGGAGCCGTGAAGGAGATAGTTGCGCTGGGCAAGGCGTTGGAGGAGGTTGCGGAGCAAGGGAATTCCAATGGTTTAATCTCCGCAGTGGTCGCGGATCTAAAGGGGCGCGTTACGCCGCCCGCGGCGCCGCAGGAGCGTATCGCTTCGGCACAGGCCGCGAAGGAGCATGCCTTGTCGCAGTTACGGAAGGCGTCAGAAATCTTGTTTCGCAAAGTTTCCGATGCCCAGGGCGAGCAATACAAGCGCTGGCTGGTGACACTCGCCGAGCGCGTAGCCAAGGCTGCGAAAGAAGGGAGCGTGCTGGGTTTCGGGGGTGAGCTCGTGTCCGACGAGGAGCGCTCGGCTATAAGGCAGATCGCGTTCGCGCTGGGGCTTCCGGCTACTGGGTGATTGGGAATTGCCAAAGCATACCGGCAGAACTGCTCTGAACTAAGGCCGCTACGCTTGCCGCTCCCTCCGAAGCATGAGCTTATAAAGCACAGTCACCCACAACACCCCTAAAACCATCCCGCCAAGCGTATCCGATGGAAAGTGCACCTGCAGGTAGATCCGAGAGGCGGCCACGCAGGCCACCACCACCAGTGCCGCGCAGGCGACCCACCATGCCCACTCGGGGGCTTGGCGGCGCACGATAAGAACTAGGCACAGGAAAAACGCAGTCGCATGAGCGGCATGCGCGCTCGGGAACGAATCCGAGACGGGTAGCTCGATCAAGAGCGGGTAAAGCGCGGGCCGAGGCCGCGCTAGAATCCGCTTAATGCTGTAGGCCATGAGCGCGGCCCCGCTCAGGCCCATCCCCAGCAACAGGGCCTCGAATCGATTTCGGCGATGGGCCAACAAGCTGACCAACCCGAGGCCAGCCGGGATGAGAACATAGAGTGAGCCGAGCCAGGTCACTCCACGAAATAACTGATCGAGGATCTCGGAGCGATGAGCCGCGGCGAATGACAAGAGCGCCGTATCGATGTTAGAGAAACTGGCCATCGTACATCTGCGCGCTGATCGACCGCGCCCAGCCGGTGGTCGTGCGTAGGAAATGCTCAGGGCTCATCCGGGACGAACGCCAACCGCTCGGGGTCCCAGGAGCAGCAGCTGACGTCGATGTGCGGGCGCTCGATGCGCAGCACATTGAAGGAATTGCGCTCGCCGCGCACGCGCGTCGAGATCGCCGTGCCCGCGCTGACCGCAAGCGCGCTATAGCCGCCGATTCTAAAACGCTCGGCGAGGGGCCCGGTATGGCTGCGATGCAGATGGCCGGCGAGCAGGATGTCGAGTCGGCATTGGCCGAGCTTGGCCAGTGCCTGTGGCGGACAGCGAACCAGATCATTCTCGTCTCCGCCTTCGGGCACGTGAAAAGGATGGTGCGTGACCAGGATCCTGATCCTCTCCCCTCCCCCATCGCCTAGCCGCTCGCGGAGCATTTCGATCTGCGTTTCGTTGATGCGCCCGCCCTTGATCGTCAGTGACCGCGCGGTGTTAATGCCGAGCACCATGATCTCCTCGTCACGATAAAACGGCGCGAGGTCCTCCGTGATGTAGCGGCGATACTTGGCGAGCGGGCGAAGAAAGCGCGCGAAGAGATTGCGCATCGGCACGTCGTGGTTACCCGGCACGACGATCCGCGGCGCCCGGATCGTTTCCAGAAATGCCCGTGCCTGTTGAAACTGCGAGCTGCGCGCGCGCTGGGTCAAATCGCCCGAGACGGCCACGAGATTCGGCCTGATCCCGTGGATAAAGGCGATTAGCGAGGCGAGGATCGTCTCATCGATCTGCCCGAAATGCAGATCGGAGAGATGGACGACGGTGCGCACGGGCGTTACTCTAAGCTGCGATCGGGAGTGACCGCGATCAGTCTAGCAGCTTTCACTGCTCTGCCGTTTCCGCCGCCGGCACGAGCACCCGCAGCGCTCCGGGTCGAACCCGGTAATGGAGTGGGGTAGGCATCACGGTGACCTCACCGTCGATGGCGACGTGCACGCGCGTGCGCTTCGTTTCGATGTAGACCTCGTCGGTACAGAGCGCATCGAAATCCTTCTCATTTTGCAACTTGCCGGCGAGGGCGCGCAGGGCGAAGCGCAGGAGCCCGAGGCGCCCGGTACGGCGTGCCATGTAGAGACATAGTCGTCCCGCATCGAGGCGTTGGCGGGTGCCGATCTCGAAACCCGCGATCTCGTATTCGTTGTTGCCGATGAAGATGAACGGGGTGCGCCGCACCGATTCGTGATCGCCTGCGTTCACGCGCACAACGAGGAAGGGGTAGCGGCGCAGCACAGAGAGCGCCGCCCATAGGAACGCCGGCCACTTGCCGTGCCCCAGGCGATCTTGCAGCTTCTCGCGATGGCGTACGATCATCGGATAGAGTCCGAGACCCGAATTGTTGAGAAAGAACCGGCCGTTGACCTCCCCGACATCCACCTGCGCCACCGTACCCCCGAGGATCGTCCGCACAGACTCTCCCAGGGCGAGCGGAATATTGAGATCCTTGGCGAAGTGATTCGAGTGTCCCGAGAGGCAGCACCCCGAGCGTGCGATCGGTCTCGATAAGGACGGACGCCACGGCGTTCGATCGTCCCATCCCCGCCTCCGGCGACCACGGGGCCGGCATCCCCGGCGGCCGCACGGCGTGCAAGATCCACAATCTCCTCCCCGCTGCGCGCAATCAAGAAATTCGCTCGGCGCCGAGATTGTGGAACGCTTCCGCGATGCGCGTCCGCGCCTCCGCGGTCGTGTCCGATCCCGCGGAGTCATTGATGATAATCGCGATGGGCGTGGCCATAGCAGCTGCGCCGCGCGGGAGGGCCGTGTCCCGTGCAGCGCGTTTTCGATTGATGAGAGCTTAGGCGTTACCCGCGGCGGTACGCACTTCGACGCGGTTCTCCACGTCTATCACCCCGGGTACCGCGCGGACACACGTGAGCACTATGTCTTGCTCCTCCGCCGACACCTCCCCGCTCAGTATCACCAGCCCGTTATGGGCAATCACCTCAACCGCGGGCGGCTGGGGGAGGGCCCGTTCCAGCGCCAACCGTACCCGCCTCGCCAGCTCGTCATCGGTCGCTACATCGTTCGCAGCCGCGTATGAGATATCATCGTCGCCCGCTCCAGCGACACGATCACTACTCGCCTCTGCCCCAGCCAAGGAGGCCTGTTCCTTCTTGGTGGGCCTCGCCCATTTTTCGTGCAGCCACAGCCGGCGGCGTGCGCCTGAGTCCGGATCGAGGAAATACATCAACCCCGCGCCGATGCCGATCAGTAGTAAGGTCATCAACATAATGTTGTCCTATTGCTCTGGTTTGTGTTCGTGCGTCGATGCTGGACACAAACGTTAGTTCCAGGTGCTTACCGCCGTTCCTCTCAAGGTGAACGACCATTTAAAGCTTAGGTTCAATCGCAGATGCGCAGGAGGAATGACAAGGATGGGTATCGGGACGTCTAGACGCCACAGGAGGTATCCCTCTCTTCTTGCGAATTTTTAATCCTCCTTTTTTCTCAAAAGTGAAGGTACTGCTTAACCTGCGGGGTGTCAATCACGCGTGTCCTGGGTCCAGGATTGGGGACTTCCGGGATATTTATGAGGTACCATCAAAGGGTGTGTAAAAAGGTGAAGGCGATGTACTCTTACCGGCAGTGGCAAGCGTCCAAGTGAAAACACTCAAGGGCCGTTTCTCGATGATGCACATGACCTTAAAACTGGCGCGTCGCGTCGCGATTTGCGTCATTGGAACGACCGTATTGCTTCTGGGAGTTGTGATGCTTGTGCTTCCCGGTCCTGCAGTGCTAGTGATCCCCGCAGGCCTGGCAATCCTCGCCGTGGAGTTTGCCTGGGCGCGAAAGTGGCTTCGGATAGTGCGAGCTAAAACCCATGAAGCTCTGAGCGGTAGCTATTGGCGAGGAGGCAACGGAAAGTCTGTTAGCCCGCGTAAACCGGAACGCTAAAGGTGGTTCCGCCGAAGTAGCTGTAGCCCAACGGAGAACGGCCTCCAAACGATGAAGGTACTAACCTCGGCCCTAAGCCCAGGTTGGAACAATGCGCAGCGATGCTACTGCGCCAGGGCCAAGATTGCAGCGTACACACCCTGCACCACCCCGGCCATGCGCTGGTAGTCCAGCGTCTCGGCTGTGTCTCGGGGTGTGTGATAGTTCGGGTTCCGGTAGAACGCCGTGTCGGTGATCATCACCGCGTCGTAACCCATTTCCCAGTAGTTGCGGTGATCCGAGAAGTCGATCCCCGGCACCGAGCGTGGGGCATTCATGGAGTACACCGGCAGCAGAGAGGCAGCTTGCATGGCCGCCTTCACGCGCCGCACGACCATAGGCTGATTCAGCTTGCCGACCACGGCGATGAAATTACCTTGCGTGGGATAGAAGAGGTTCATTAGCGGATGCGGATAACGCTGGCTATTGGGCGCGTCAGAAAAAAAGCCCAGCATTTCCAGCGAAAACATCGCGCGCACTGGAACACCTTGCTGTTTGAGCGAACGCGCGTGCACAAAGCTTCCCATACGCTGCGTGCGAAAATGCTGCCCCTCTTCCAGGGTGTACGCGACGAGTTCTATCTGCATGGGTGGCGATGTCGCGCCCAGCCAATAGGCGAGCTCGATTAGCCCGGCGACACCGCTAGCATTGTCGTCGGCGGCGGGCACCTCTGCAGCCACAGAGTCGTAGTGCGCGCCGACCACGATGCGTTCGGCGGTATTCGGTCCGAATAGCGCGATGACGTTGCGGTAGGTCTTTCCATCCAAATCGTAGGGCTGATCCGAAACCGTGCCGCCCGCCTGTTCAAATTCGCGGCGAATGTAGGCAGCAGCGCGATCCAGCATGTGTGGGTGGCTCTCGTCCCGCGGCACCAGCGTCTCGGACAACATCCGTACGTGTACTTCCAGTCTAGCAGGATCGCTATTGACGGTTGCGGCTTTCGGCGCGCGCGGCAATAGCGGCTGGGTCACCAGCGCCCAGGCAACGACCAGCACGCCGGTCACAACGAGGAAGCTCAGTAACAAGCTAGAACCCAATCGCCTGCGCATAGCATCGCGGCACTCAAAAGTACACCGTGTTTATGCGATCGCTCAAGTTCGCGGTGCGGAGCGTTAAGCCTACGGCCTCACCGTGCGTCTACGGCTGGCAGAACCGCCGCCGTTCCGGGTGCCGTCCGTCCACCGCGCACGGCTAGGGATCATCGGCGAGCAACGCCTCGATCTTCGCGCGCATTACGCGGAAGTCGTCGGTATCGGGCGCTAGTTTCCCGCCCAGATGCACGTGACGGATCACGCCGCGCCGATCGATGACGAAGCTGACGCTCGTCCACGACCGCTCGTGGCCATCGAGCCACCAGCGCTTCAAGGTCTGCCAGTCGGGATCCACGGCCACGGGGAAGCGAAACTGGTAGTGCTCGACGTAGCCGCGCACGGTCTCGAGATCGAGCGGCTCGGGGCCCTTGTGGTGGTACACGCCGATCACAACCAGGCCGCGGCCGCGGTACTCCCCATCGAAACGGTTCAGGGCCGGCGCGGTGGCGCTGCAGAACGGGCAGCTCGGAGCCATGAGCCAGCGCACCAGCACCACTTTGCCGCGCAGGTCCTCTAGCGCGAGCGGCTCGGAGTTGAACCAGTGATCGAGCTTCCAGCCGGGCGCGGGCCGGCCGATGAGACCGCTGAGGTCGTCGGTGGCCGGTGGGTCCGCGGTCGGGATGCAGAGGCTCTCGCGCATGCCGCGAGCAGGACGATGGGGAGGATCCAGCGCGTGGCACCATAGTAGCCCACGGCGGACTTGCGCTGAAGTGAGCGGCGAGGACAAGCCATGGCCAATATCACGCAAGGGCGATCCCTTTCACACCATTGGCGAGATCCCCCGCCATCCTCTACTTTGAGATCCTTCCTGGAGAATCATCTCACCGACTCGTGGCCAACCCGCGAGATAGTGATCGTAGCCCAAATAGGCATGCATGAATTTTTGGGAATGACAGGGCTTCGGCAAACGTTCCGATGGACGATGATATCACGCGGTGTTATGCTAGGTCGTTGAAAGTGATTGCCGGCGAGAAAACGGCCGGGCTGCTTGCCGAATCTGGCGCGCTACATCCTACGCTTCCTTCTCCAAGCTTCTACTCTGTAAAGGTATTCCGTCGGCGTGATTCGCGTTGGCGTGATCCCGCGAGGCGGAGCCCTTTCACGATACCAGTCGACCAACGACTGCGATGGTTGAACTCCTCCTCTGCCCGAGCCTTTGCCAAATGGAGTTCCCCTAGTAACTATACAGGAGATGACGATGATGAAACTACTTTCCCTCAGTTCGGTATTGATACTTACAGCGTTGTTCAGCCTCGATGGTTTCGGCCAGACAGAGAGCGCGACTGGAGCTGAACCTGAGATCTCCGGCCCGTCGACCATGGATTTGTGCACAGAAGTGATGACACTGAATGCCCAACAGCTCGAATCCGACGAGGCAGAAACGAAATTATTCATGGTAGGCTGCTCAGCGGGCGCCAAGTATGGCTCGGCAGCGTGGCAGTGCGTGCTCACGGCGATGCAACGCGGGGGGTCGTATCTCAAGGCTACGGATGAATGTTTCCCGAAAGGATAGTTGTTTCGCAGACTGAACGCAGCCCTGTATTAGAAGTTTCGGTTGCAGGCTTCTGGCGGGAATGAAGGTTGCCGCTAGGATGAACGAGCTAGTGTCCTTAGGCTTTGGGTCAGCGCGCCAGATCTCGGCGCGGCCAAGTTAATCTAGGCATTGTCCGGCACGGCCCCCTGGGCCACATACTTCACTTTCGACAGTGCATCCCGTACATAAATTTGTCCGTAGACGTCCGAATCTAAGCATTTCGATCGTCGTGGGTGTCTTTGCCGGGCTGCTGCTTCCTTCGGTGTGGAATCCCATTACACGGGCACTGTACGCCTGGAATATCGCGGTATGGCTTTATCTGGTATCGATGGCATTTCTGCTGATGGGCGTGAGTCACGCCAGGGTGCGCGAGATAGCAGAGGAGGAGGACGAGAGCGCGGTGGCGATATTGGCAATCCTGTCTGTCGCCGCGATAGCCAGTCTTGCGGCGATTGCCATTGAACTTTCCGTCTTGAAAGACCTGCCCCTAACCTTTCGTGTGGCCAAATACGTCTTAACGGGATCCACCATCATTGGCTCGTGGTTTCTGATCGCCGTTCTCTACACCGTCCACTATGCGCATTTGTTCTACAGGTCACCGCCGGGTAACCGGGCATTGCAGTTTCCGGATAAAGGGCAAACCCCGGACTATTGGGATTTCATGTATTTTTCGTTCACGATCGCCGTTGCCGCGCAGACATCGGACATCGTCATCATGTCGCATTCGCTGCGCAAGACCGTGCTGGCGCAATCGATTCTCAGCTTTTTCTTCAACGTCGCCATTCTTGGCCTGTCGATCAATATCGCTGCCAGTCTGGTGAATTCCTGAAAGCAGAAATCACACCGAAATTCGTCCAATGGACCGTTTGCTCTGGCCTGGGTCTCTCGGATCTGGCCAGGATGGCGCGAGGGGTTGCAAGGCGTGAAGCTTGCGGCTTGTGGTTCGATACAGTTCACCCCACTTGACTGGCTGCACCCCAGCTGAAGAACGCAGCCAAGATGAGGACCATGGCGATGATAAGGGCGACGACAGAGGACGCCGAGATGCGTTACGATGTGTTCATCTCCTACAGTCACGGAGCCGATAGCCGGACCGCCGCGCAACTCCAACGCGCCCTGCAAAGTATAGCCAAACCGTGGTATCGCCTACGTGGCATGCGCGTTTTCCGGGACCAAACGGATTTGTCAGTGGCACCAGAGGGATGGCCGGCCATCCAATCGGCACTCGCAGAATCTCGGTTCTTATTGTTGATGGCATCCAAACAGGCTGCGGGCTCCAAATGGATCGCTAAAGAACTCGCCTACTGGCGCACGAATCGCTCCACTGAAACACTACTGATCGCGCTGACGGATGGTGACATCGTTTGGGACGACAGCAGAGGCGACTTCGACTGGGAGCGGACGACGTCATTGCCAAAGCAGTTATCCGGCGCGAGTCGAAGTGAACCGTTTTGGGCCGACCTTCGATGGACGAGTGAGCAGCAAATATTGACGCTTCGGAATCCGGAGTTCCTGAGTTCCGTTGCCAAGCTGGCGGCGCCGGTACGTAATCTAGATGTCGCGGAACTTGTCAGTGAAGACCACAGGCAGCATCGTCGCACGTTGCGTGCGGCATACGCCACGGGGGTGGCATTGATAACAATCCTGGGAATCGCCTTTTGGCAGTTTCAGTCGAGACTTGCGGCGATCGACCGAGAACGCGATCAACACGTTTTGGCATCCGTGGCGCGCGCGTACCAGGCACTGTCCGTCGATCCACTTAAAGCCGTTGACGAGGCGCGCGAGGCACTGACGGTGAAAGAGACTTCGGAAGGCAAGCAGGCCCTACGAACTGCCATGGAAGTCGGCCTGCGCCGCCGCGAGAACCGCCAGGACGAAAGGGAAGTACTTGGCTCAGGTGTCGGTTACCTGATGGAACGATGGCGACGCGGTGATGTTTTCACGAAGCTGCGAAATGACGGGCGTTACGCACTGGTGGCGAGCGAAAGGGGCAAAGATGGTCCCAATCCGCCGGGCAACGTTTACATGATCGGCATGGACAACCTGCGCACGAAGGAACTGCAGCCAGGCGATGCAGCCAAGGGTCGGCGTGTCGAGTATATGGGATTCAGCTCGTCAGGAAATGAAATATTCGTGGCTCGCCAGTTCTATCTGGACGTCTACGATCTCGAGGGGAATCGGACTAAGAGTGCGCAGCTTGAATACCACGCAAAACCGACCCATTTGATCGCTGGCATGTTCGGTTCCTTCGTCCTCGTCGGGGACACAGTCGGCCATGTCATGTTGGCGGACACATCATCCGAGAAGAGACCGCAATTGAAGGGCGGTCTGTACCCGGACGCCGCTTTGTTCATCGAAAGTAACTCGGAGGCCAACCGTGCGATCGTGGTCTTCGAGTCTGGGCGAGTCCAGTTCGTCGTCATCAATGACCCGTCCTCCCCGGCTGAGTATGAGCTCGGGACGAAGGGCACGATTCACGCTGCCTTCATTCCACGACCCCACACGGGTCGTTTTCTCACGGCGAGTCAAACCGGTCAGATTGATGTGTGGCGATTTGCCGACGGCGCCCCCGTGAAGCTCGCATCGTTCAACCATGGAACGACGCCGGTTGGGCTCGCAAGCTTCTCCGGCGACGGGGCGCGAATAATCTCCTTAAGCGACGACGACGTCTATAAGGTCTGGGATATCAGCAAACGGGAATTGGTCGTTTCATATCCTTGGGGTATCCGTTCGACGAATCCCGTTCTCCATTGACTGTAGTGCACAAAAAATATTCGAACAGTTTACCGCAAACGCTACTACAGATGCTCCGGTAACCGGTTTGTGATTCGTCACTAAAAACAGTTTCTGTCTATTGATCCCTCTTCTGAGTATCGATGCGCCGCTTGTAGATACCCCGCACCGTGAGCAAGCAGAACTCCTCAGGACTGAGTCCATGGTATAAAAACACCGAGAGGATGGCGCGATCCCGCTTCCCCTTGCGCATCTCGGCTGCTGGTGAAAGTACCGATCCGGTCATCGGGTGGCCGGCTTTCAGCGCCCTACTTGCTGATTGCCTTAGCCAGTTGCCCGGACAGGTATCCGAAAATCGCGCCAAGGATCATCGACGCGATCAATAGAATGAGCGGGTTTTCAACGCTCGCCGATAGCAGGTTCTGAAGCGGCCCTGTCCCTGGCGTATCGGGTGTAGCGCCCGGTGCGGAGGCCTGGTGCAGCGAGTAGGCAACGGTTGAAGCGTAGCCGTAAACGTTGGCGGGAACCGCCGACAATGGCTCGATCGACGCTACGATCACGAGGAAAAACACGGTCACACCGACGACGCTGGCGATCGCGCCGGTACCCATGTCCGCAGCGCCAGCCTTGAAAAGGATGAGAAGTGCAATCCACGCGATTAGAACGCCGTACGTGGTGCCGGCGATCGTCTTGATCAGCGCCTTGTTGTCACCGCCCGCATGAAAAAAGCAGCCCCACGCGATGAAACCCGCCCAGACAAGCACTATCCCGGAAAGTGGACCAAGAGCCAGGTAGGCCCAGATACCCCCAAGCACTGCGATGCTGAAAGAAAGCGCGACTAGCTGTGGCATGATTCCCTCCTTTAGATTGTAGAGTTCTCGTTATTCGCCGAAGGGCCCATCCGGTCGCATCTCGCGACCGACTAGCCACCATCCCCGACCCCAGATGATCAGCCGTGGATGATGTCCGTTTAACTATAGCACAAACCAGTGCCCCATGCGATGACACGGCACAGCATTGCGGTTGCCAGACATTCCGACGCCATCAAGGCCGACGGTGGCCCGGTGCTGGAATACGTCAGATCTGGTCACGCTAGTTTCGGTCTTCATATACATCGTAAAATAGGCGGGTGTTCCGGCAACTACTGAAACGATTCTCAGCGATCCTGTTTTTGGTCTTCACGGTAGCGTCTCTATCGATATTATCAGCATTGCCAGCGGGCGGCACCGAGACTACGCTCCGGGCGCAACTGGAAGCCTTGGCGGCTAGCTCCGGTGTCGTCATTTCTGGACTCGACCATATCTACGCCGCCGCTGCGTACCGATCGGTGAAAGGGACCCTGGAAGAACGGCTCAAGTCGCTGCTGGAGGACTACAACTATATGGTGGTCGAGCCGTCATCCGGGCAGATCGAGAAGGTCATCATCATCAGCCTCAAACAGCCACCTGACAAGCGTTACATCAGCCCTTATGTAGCGAGCACGCGTGTGGGTGCTCATCACCAGGTACAGGCCTTCATCATCGGACAGAACAACCAGGGTCGCGATGTGGCTCTATTGGTCGATACGGGCGCCTCGACCGTTGTGCTACCGGCCTCCATGAGTACGCAACTCGGCTTCCAACCTGGGGATCTCGAAGACGGGGTTGCGCAGACGGCAAGCGACCGGGTAGCGGCCAAGCTCGGGGTCCTGAAGTCAGTTCGCGTAGGAGAGATTTCCGTGAACGACGTCAAGGTTACTTTCATATCGGACGACCGTCTGGGCAACACCATGCTTCTCGGGATGAGCTTTCTCGAGAGGTTCAATGTCACCATCGACGATGCGCACAATGCACTGATCTTATTGCCTAAATAGGAAGAGACAGCGTATGCGCATCGATTCTTTAAATCATAGTCCCGCTCGGCGGAGAAACGACTGCGGCGTGGGAGGGAGCAGCCTGCGCAACCGGGCGTTGGAATAAGCTACTCCTCAAGCGGAGCTACGCTCCTAAAAAGCTTGAACAGGGTCAAGTCATAGACGATCTTCAATCCGCCTGCGGCGATCAGCGGCCAGCCGAAGCTCGACACGCTCAGTAGGTAGCCCGCGAGCAGCGGCCCTACCGCCGTGGCGAGGCTGCGCGGGACGCTGGTCACGCTCGCCGCAGCTGCGCGCTCGTGTTTGGCGACGACCGACATCACGAACGCCGAGCGCGTCGGCACGTCCATTTGCGAAAGCAGGCTGCGTGCGAGCAATAATGCGATCGCGATCGGCAAGCTCGGCGCAAACGCGGTTAATATGAGCAACACATTAGCTGGGAGATGGGTGAAGACCATAGTGTTGACCAAACCGAAGCGTCCGGCGATGCGCACCGCGACGAGATAAGAAACCGCAGACAGAACCCCGCTCCAAAAAAAAATCGTACCGGCGAGCGCGACCGAAAGCTCAAAGCGCTCGAACAACCAAAGCGCGAGCAGGGATTGCACGACAAATCCTCCGGCGAATGCATCAAGGCTGAACAACGCGGCCAGCGTATAGACCCTTTTTTTCGAGCGCGAAAGCGCAGAAGCCGGAGTCTCGCGTGCGGCCACGCTATGGTTCGAGAGCCCGCGATAAAGTGCGAAGCAGATTAAGCCGAGCCCTGTGTATAGGATGAACATCGCTCGCAGCGCATCCTGGGCATTCGCCGCAAACAGCGAAGGCAAGCCAGCCGCGAGGGCGCCTACGGCAGCGATTAGCGTGCCGACGATGGCATAAGCGGCGAAGGCCGCGGTACGACTCTGTCTTTCAATCGCTTCGGAAAGCTTGGCGTGTTCGAGGGGCAGAAACACGCTGACGTCACCGCTAGAGGGATTTAAAGTGCCGACGACGGCGATCGCCAGCAAGATCCAAAAGTCGGTGAACGCGGCAAAACCAAGACCCGTCGCAGTCATCAGCACGCAGGCAAGCATCAATAGCTCGCGTTGCGCGATACGGTGCGCGACGTGGCCGACGGCCAGCGTCGCCAGCCCAGAGCCGAGCAGAGTGCCGGTCGCAATCGCCCCGATTTCGAACGCGCTGAATCCTAGGGTTTTTAAGTAAAACGGCAGCAGCAGACTGATGTAGCCGTCGCCGAAAGCGCGCACCGCGCGAGCGCCGAGCAGCAGACGCAGGTCGCGATTACCGGCGACGGATAAACTCACGCGAGGTGCGCCGGCAAACTCCGATGCAGCTTAGGCGCCGAGGGCGACGAGGAGCGCAGGCGCGTGAGGTTCGGCGACCGCACGGTTGTGGAAAGCGGCGAGCGGGCCCGCACCCAACACAGGGTCACCCGATGCGCTATAACCGATGGCTTTAAAAAACCATCCGCCGTGCAGCCATTTGAGCACGCCGACGTGGCTATCCGCAGCGTCGAAGACCGCGTGCAGATCGGCGCGCAATTGTAGCAATTGAAGACGCTCTAACCTGGCGGAGACCGCAGCGGCGAAGCGGCGCCTGAACCGCGTATCGCTGCCGCTGAAAAACAAGGTGGGCGCAAAACTGCGCCTATGCTCGGGCGTAGGCCCAAGGCGCAACAGTGCGAGGTAGTGTTCGTCGGTACCATAGCCGACGTTTGTCTTCCATCCATATCCAGGATAGGTTTCGGCTAAGCGATGCATTATTCGATCGCGCGTGACCTTGGCGATAACCGAAGCCGCAGCGATCGATAAACAGCGCGCGTCGCCTTTAATGATTGTTGTCATGTGGCAAGCAAGCCCCGGCTTGCGGTTGCCGTCGATGAGCGCGGTGTCGATAGTAATCCCAAGGTCGGCGACCGCGCGGCGCATGGCAAGCATGTTCGCCTGGTAAATATTCAGCGTGTCGATTTCTTCGACCGTAGCGATGCCGACGCCGAAGTGTGCGATTTGGATAATTGCGGCGTAGAGGCGTTCGCGCTCGGGTCCAGCAACCTGCTTTGAATCGTTTAAGCCGTGGAGCGCGCGCGGTTTGCGTACCCATTGCGGGAGGACAACCGCTGCCGCGACTACCGGTCCAGCGAGCGGTGCGCATCCAGCTTCATCGATGCCCGCGACGACGCCGTGCGCTGCGCGTTCAAAGCTTAGATCGGGAAGTTTGGGTTTTTTCACGCCGTTTTTTTTAGCCGTTCGCCGGAATTCTACTCCGCGCTGCGGGGTACAACCTCACTGACCCGCTAAACCACCCACAGATTTCTCAGACGAGCCAAAATTCCTATACACCGCTCGCGCGTCAGTATTTTCCCTCATGATTGGCGACACAGCCTGGCGGTTTGCTACAGGCAGCTTCGCCACCCTCATTGATACATGCTCAGGAACTGCTGTACGTTCCCGGGGTTGGCGAGCATCCAGGCCGTGTAGCTGGCGAGCAGGTTGACCTCCTGCGCCGTGAGGTCCGTGTGGAGCGTGCTGTAGTGCGGGAAAGAGCTGAACGTCGTGGGATCGCTGAACGGGTTCAGGAGCGCCTGCACCTCCGGGCCAAGCAGGTTGAACCAGCCCTGGTCGCGGTTGGGGTAGACAAATAGCACGTTGACCGCCGTCGGTCTTCTCTCGACTCCGAACCAGGGGTTGTCCAGTACGGTGAGAGTCTGCTTATAGAGGGTGCTGCCGCTGTTCGCGCCGCTGCCGCTCGCCGCCCACAGGCCCTGGATCACGTCGGCCAGCAGGTGCGACTCGAATACCTGGCTGTTGCTGCCCTGGGGAAAAGTAGGGTTGGGGTGGTCCTTGTAGAGCACATAGCCGGCTTGCGGGTTGTACGGCTGGTAGCCGAACAGCGGCGGGATATCCGGCGTGATGATCACTCGCGTGTTCGGCACTTCCTTGCCGTCGGCGCCGATCATGCCGAGGCTGGCCGCGGCGATGGGCGTGGAGGAGTTGAAAAAGGCGATGACGTTGTCGATGTCCGAATAGGAGAGCATGGCGTTGATGCCGCTGTTGTCCAGGTTGCCGCCGTCCGCGAAGCCGGTCGGCCTCGTCTGCGGGAACGGCTGGACACCTGCCACGGGCCAGTACTGGTACTCGGGGATCAGCCCCTGGAGGACCTGGAAGTCCGCCTTCAAGCTGGCCAGGTCCCCGGCCGTCGCCAGCTCGATGCGGCTTTCTAGGAACTTCTCGGGCCCGGACAGGCCCTTGGCCACGTGCTCGGCTACGTCCTCAGCCAGACGCCCGACCTCGTCGAGATGGGAGAACCGTTTCTTGATCCAGTCCCAGAGGTCGTCCGCCAGTTCCTTCAGGGTATCCAGGAACTGCTGCGGGTCCTGCTCCCAGAGGACGAACTGGTTCCTCAGGATGTCGGCGAAGAAGGCGCTGCTCGCGCCGACGATGTCGGTGAGCGAAAGCTGCCGCTGCTGGTTGACCGTGACGCCGGCGCCCTGGACGGCGGTGGGGTTCGAGCTGAAGGCGAAGGAAGTGACGCCGCCCCCGCCCGGAGTGCGGCCGTTGGCGTCCGTGCCCGTGGGAAAGCCGACGATGCCGGTCATGAACGCGGTGGCCTGCACCGGTGCCAGAGGCTGGAACTTGGTGGTCGGCTCGCTCAGGAACATGGCCGCGTTGCAGATCAGGAACGGCCGGCGGGTGCGGCCCTGGCCCCTGGCGATGAGATGCGCCGTCTCGCTCCCGAGTTGGGGGTTGGGACCGGTGATCTGGGATTGCAGCGTGGCCTGATTCCAGGAGAAGAGCGAGTCCGGCAAGGCCTGGCGGCCCGGATTGTAGAGGCCGTACGGCCACAGGATATGAGAACCCGTTAAGGCCTGCCAGATGAAGTCCAGGGGCGTGCCGAGGATCTTGTAGAGGAGGAAGGCCTCGACGGCCAGGGCCGCCGGGGAGAAGAGGTCCGAGCTCACTGAGTTGCCGATGTTGCCCGGCGGCAGCTCGTCGAGCGTTTCGGCCGGTGAATGGCCGGGCGTGGCGGTGGGCACCAGCCGGCCCGGGTCCGCGACGTACTCGTTCAGGTAAGCGGCGTCGCTGGTGCTCGATGTGAGGAACTCGAAGGTCACGCCGACCCACGATCCTCCGGAGACCGTGGAGAGGGCCTTGGTCTGGCTCAAGAGGCTCTGGCCGTTGAGCTGCAAAGCGGAGAGGGCACGCAGCTCGCCCATGCCGCCCGAGAGCGCCCGCGATCCGCCGCCGCTCAGGCAGACGCCGACGTTGCCGGGGGTGTTCGGGAGCGAATCGAACTGCCCGACCGTCAGGGATCCCGAGGTCTCCGTGAGCTGCGCCTTGAAGCTGCCGGGCACGCCTGCCTGAGCCATAAATGGACCTCCTTCGCGATCTGGGGTGTGACTTGCGCTTCAGAATACGGCAACTGCTTGAGGGATACTACCTGTCAGGCAGGCGGATTGCCTTCGATTGACCTCCATGGCCACCGGGCTGGAAGTCCGCGACTACTACCACATAAACGACTGATCTCTATGGTGGCTATGGGTGGACTCGAACCACCGACCTCAGCATTATGAGTGCCGCGCTCTAACCGGCTGAGCTACATAGCCAAAACGCTGCGTGTATCCCCGCGATGCCGCTGGGCGTGTGTGCTACGGAAAGGCGGGAGATCTTCAGGATTTAGCGTGAGGATGTCAAGGAATGGTCAAGTCCCGTGGTTGCTGCAATTGTGTGAGCGGGATGCAGGTTTTATTAACAGAGTATTAAGCGCAGCACGTCTGGGCTTTTGAAATGCGTCGTGAGATCGCGGCGAGCGACTGGGGGTTGCGGAACACCAGAGTCAGTGGCACATTCGCTCTGATAGGCCGACCAGTAATAGCTCTGCGGCCAGTCACTCAAAGAAGACGGGATCTCAGCTAGTGTTCATAGCGCGTCTCGGTCTTCACCTTGCCGCGGAACACCCAGTACGACCAGCCGGTGTACATCAAGATGATCGGCAGCAAGAACAGTGTGCCGATAAGCAGAAACGCTTGGGACTGCGGCGCGGCGGCTGCGTCCCACAGCGTGATCGTCGGCGGCACGATGTACGGGAAGAAGCTGATCGCAAGCCCGAGATAGCAGGTCGCGAATAGTCCCATCGCGGCGACGAACGGCACGACGTCGCGCCCGCCCGCAAGGGACCGCCACAGCCACCAGGCGATCGCTGCGGTTGCGATCGGCACCGGGGCGAAGTACGCGATGTTGGGCCACGAGAACCAACGCACGGCGATCCGGGTGTCCAGGAACGGCGTCCAGAGACTCACCATGCCGATGAAGGCGAGCGTACCGAAGAGTCCGACCCGCGCCCTCGTGCGCGCCCAGTCCTGTAGCCCGCCTTCGGTTTTCATCACCAGCCACGTCGCACCGAGCAAGAGATAGCCGAAGACGAGCCCGACACCCACCGCGAGCACGAAGGGGTGCACCCAGTCCCAGCTCGTCCCGGCGTACTGCCGTCCGCTCACCGCAAAGCCCAGCACGAACTTTCCAAGCACGCAGCCCTGGGCGAAGGTCGCGATGAGCGAGCCCCAGAAGAACGCGTGGTCCCAGCGCTTGCTGGTCATGCGCGTGCCGGGCCGGAGCTCAAAGGCGACGCCACGGAAGACGAGGCCCAGCACCATCGCTAGGAGCGGAAAGTAGAGCGCCGGGAAGATGATCGCGAAGGCGAGCGGGAATGCCGCGAACAGCGCCAACCCCCCGAGCACGAGCCAGGTTTCGTTTCCGTCCCAGATGGGCGCCACCGAAGCCATCATGAGATCGCGCGCGCTATCGCCGGGCGCGAAGGGGAAGAGGATCCCGACGCCGAGATCGAAACCGTCCAATAGTACATACATGAAAACCCCGAAGGCGAGGATGACAGTCCAGATGGGCACGAGGTCGAGGACCATGGTAGGCTTCAGTCAGACCCCGGACCGGTGGCCGCCGACAACGGCCGGGCCGGACGTTGTTCGGGCCGCAGCTCCTGGCTCTCGAGCGCTTCCGGGAGACCTTGCCGCACGAGCCGCAAGAAATAGTTAAGGCCGGCGCCGAAGATGACGATGTACACCGCGATGTAGGTGAGGAGTGACGCAAGGACGTCGCCGCCCGTGAGCGTGGGCGTCACCGCGTCCGCGGTGCGCAGGAGTCCGTAGACCACGTAAGGCTGCCGGCCTACCTCCGTCGTAATCCAGCCGGCGGTCACGGCGACATAGCCGACCGGGATCGCCCAGGTGGCGGCGCGCAGGAACACCGGGCTGCCGAAGAGCCGATTGCGCCACGCGAGCCACCATGCCCAGGCCGTGAGCGCGAACATGATTGCCCACATGCCGACCATCACCCGGAAGCCGAAGAACACCGGCACCACCGGCGGGCGGTTCGCACGCGGAAAGTCCTTGAGCCCGCGGACTACGCCGTCCCAACTGTGGGTGAGATAGAGGCTCCCGAGCTTGGGGATCGCCAGCTCGGCGCGGTTCCTCTCGGCAGTTTCATCGGGAAGGGCAAACAGCACCGCCGGCGCCCCGGCGCGCGTCTCCCACAGGCTCTCCATCGCCGCGAGCTTCTGCGGCTGATGCTCGAGCGTATTCAACCCGTGCAGATCGCCGAGCAACGCCTGCGCGGGCACCAGTATCGAGGCGAGGATCACGCCCATCGCGATCATGACCTTCGCCTCGTCGAGATAGCGGCCCTGGCGCAGATACCAGGCCGCGACTCCGATCACCGTGAACGCGGTGGTGAGATAGACAGCGGTCACCGTATGCAGCAACCGGTACGGGAACGACGGGTTGAAGATAACCGCCAGCCAGTCGGTCGGCACGAACCGTCCGTCGATGATCTCGAAGCCCGCGGGCGTCTGCATCCAACTGTTCGCCGCCAGGATCCAGAACGCGCTGAGGAGCGTCCCGATCGCGACCATCAGCGCGGAGAAGAAGTGCGCCCACTGCGGGACGAGCTTGCGTCCGAAGAGCAGCACGCCGAGGAATCCCGCCTCCAGGAAAAACGCCATCAGGGCTTCATAGGCCATCAGCGGGGCGACGATGTTCGCGGTGGCGTCCGAGTAGCGGCTCCAGTTGGTGCCGAGCTGGTAGGGCAAGACGATCCCCGATACCACACCCATACCGAACGCCACAGCGAAAATCCTGATCCAGAAGGTCGAGATCCGAAGATAGACCTGCTTCTTGGTCGCCAGGAGCAGCCCTTCCAGCACCGCGATGTAGGACGCTAACCCGATCGTGAACGCCGGCAGCAGGAAGTGAAAGGCGATGACGAAGGCGAATTGGAGACGCGAAAGAATAACGGGATCTAAACTCATCGGCATCCCCCTCTAAGCTCAACGTAGTTCAGGCAAACGTCCCCCCCTCCCGCAAAGGCTATTGTATCACTCTTTCTCGCGACGCCCGGCGACTTGATCGGGTGTGACCGCCGCTTCCCTCGCGCCAAACCGGCCGGGGCACATAGGTACACCAGCGCAGCAATGTCCGCGTCGGAACGGCCTTTGCCTTTGCCAAATCTAACCCAATGCGTACAATCTTCATGGTGGACCTCCTCGCTCGTTGCTTGGAAATAAATACATCTTCCATTCTGGCACATCGATGCCTCAGATTCGGGGAGGTCCATGTCATTCAAAGCGCATAGAACTCTGGACTCTGCTCTTTGCCTAGCCCAACTGCGATCTCTTCTCGAGAGCAGTCCTGATTTTTCTGCATATACTGCCACGTCTCGAGAACACCAAGAATGGCTAGCGCGGGCGCATGCGCGCGCCACGCCCGTTACCTTTACGTTAGAGCATGTTGTTGGTAAGTGCTAATATATAATTATGGACATCGAAACCATTCGTCATGAAGTTTTGTCCCTGCCCGCACAAGAGCGGGCTCAATTGGCGGAGCTGCTGCTGTCCAGCCTCGATACCCTATCAGAGGATGAGATTGAACAACTGTGGTTTCGGGAAGCAGCACGTAGAGCTGCCGAGATGGATCAGGGGTTGGTGCTACGTATCCCCGCTGAGACCGTGCGTCAAGAGGCCCAAGCACTTCTTAAGTGAGTTACTTCTTCAACGCATTGGCGCGAGTCGAGCACCTTGAACATGTCGCTTACTATGAGTCTCAGCAAGCCGGTCTTGGTGCGCGTTACCTTGGTGCCTTTGACGCAGCCATGGTCAAGGTTTGCGAAGCGCCGCACCGCTATCGGGTCGAGTTCCCTCCAAATATTCGGCGCTATCGCGTTCCAGGCTTCCCGTACAACATTCTCTACCGGCAGGTGGGTACTGACGTCGAGGTCTTGGTCATCGCTCCGCACCGTCGTCGCCCGAATTACTGGCTCGACAGGCTCTAACAATTCGCTCGTTTTTTCCGTACGGCAGCGAGTGTAGCCCGGATGGAATGCAATGGAATCCGGGAAATGGAGATGGTGTCCGTTCCCCGTGTTCCGCTGCGCTACAGACGGGTGACGCCGACTGATATGCAAAGACCCGACACCGCCTCTTTCGCACAGCGCATATATGGACTCCTCCCGATTTGCAAGCATCTTTTCGCTTTGATTGCAGCGGTCGGTGAGCGCAGTTGCTCCCATATATCCGGCCTGTCAATGAGGCTTGCGATGCCTCTGGCCCCGATGGAATATCCGCGTGTCTTCATCTCAATCATCCTACCGGCCTCGAAGGCCCATGCGCTGAGCGGATTGCTGAAAACACCGGTCTGACCGCTTTGCCATCGCTTCGAAAGATGCTTCGCAACTGGGTGGAAGGTGAAAAACCCTGTGGCCTCGCGTGCTACGCGTTGACCGAAACCCGCGCGCGGTAACCCTCGTCTCGCCTCAGGAGCGCCCAGATCGCCCGAGCGCTCTTGTTGGCCACCGCCACCGCTGCGATGTTCTTGTTGCGCCGTTTGACGAGGTCGTTGATCCACCGGCTCTGGGCGTCGGTCTTCTTGGCCGCCGCCTTCACCACGGACCGCGCCCCGTGGATGAGCAGAGTGCGCAGGTAGGTATCGCCCCGCTTGCTGATCCCCAGGAGCTTGGGCTTGCCCCCGCTCGAATCCTGCCGCGGCACGAGCCCCACCCAGGCCGCGACCTGCCGCCCGGACTCGAACGCTCGACCATCACCGACCGAGGCGACGGCCGCCGTCGCCGTGATCGGCCCTACCCCCGGCATCCGGCCAATCCTCTGGCACGCCTCGCTCGCATGGTAGAGCCCTTGGAGCTTGACGCCGTAGGCCCCCACTTGCCGGTCCAGCTCCAGGACCTGCCGGTGGAGATCGGCAAACAGCTCTCGCGCCAAGCCACTCAGGCCGTTCTCGCCGTCTTCCAAGATCTCCGGCAGGCGCTTGCGTACCTGCGCCAAGCCCTGACCGATGACGATGCCATACTCGCCTAACAAACCCCGCAGCCGGTTTGCCTGCGCGGTGCGTTCCTTTACCAACCCACTGCGTACCCGGTGCAGCGCCAGAATGTCTTGGCTCTCGGTGCTCTTCACCGGCACAAAACGCATGTTCGGGCGCCCCACCGCCTCGCAGATTGCCTCCGCGTCGTTCTTGTCATTCTTGTTCCCCTTCACGTAGGGCTTGACGAACTGCGGGCTGATGAGCCTGACCGTATGCCCGAGCTTCCCCAGCTCCCGCGCCCAGTAGTGTGCGCCGGCGCAGGCTTCGATCCCTACCACGCAAGGGTCGAGGTTGGCGAAGAACGCCAAGACCTGCCCTCGCCTGAGCGACTTGCGCACCGCGACCTTCCCCTTCCCGTCCACACCGTGTGCCTGAAAGACATTCTTTGCAATGTCTAACCCGATTGTTGTAACGTTCATAGCGGACTTCTCCTCTTCTGTTCAAGTGGTTGTTACATCCTCCACTTTGGCACATCACGATGCCGTTAGGGAGGGGAGGAGTCCATACCATTATCCTACTCTCGCTAGCAAATACTGCTTGACCCGGGC
>CAVXTM010000009.1:0-170866 GCA_963764725.1 uncultured Gammaproteobacteria bacterium
GCCGACAACGATCCGCTGTTCCGTTTTCATCGGTGGTTGGCGCGAAGGCAAGGGCGTGGCCGACCTGCTGGTCGCGCCAATCAGCAAGCGGGCCTACGACTTCACCGGCACGCTGTCATTCTCCTGGCCGAAGTCGGCCTGCCAGACCGATCTCAATGCGGGCCAGCCCGGCTATGCGCCCTTGTTCGCGCTCGGCTACGGCTTGCGCAAGGGTAGCCGATCCCATCTTGGCCAGCTTGACGACAGCTATCCTGCTGGAGGCTGCGGTGTCAGCAACACCTACCCGGTGTTTCGCCAGGCCGCGCCAGCAAGCAGCTGGGCGCCGATCTCAATGTCGTTGTCAGGCCGGCCCGGCGTAACGGTGCAAACCTCCCAGATCAACACCCAGCAAGATGCCAAGCTGGTCACCTGGGGCGAGCCCGGGGTCGGTTGCCACCACCCGTTTATCGAGAAACAGCAGGGCATTGAGTGCCTGAGACTGAGTGCTCGCCGAGACCTGACGCGGACCGGCCAAGTGATTGAGGAAGGCCACGACCTCGGTCTTGCCCATCTCAGAAGGATGGCGCTTGCCGTGGAAGAGGATAAAACGGCGGATCCAGAAGATGTAGGCTTCCTCGGTACGGGGAGAGAAGTGGCTGCGCCGGCAGACAAGGCGCAGTTGATCCAGAAAGCGGGGTTGTTTGGGAGCGGTTGGTTGCATGAGCATGTCCTCCTGTGGGGAAAGACCGCATGTTCGACGCGAATGCGTGAACGATAGGCGGGTCCGTTCATCCAGATTTGGATAGACGGAAGCGTCAGAGGTAGTATGTTGTTCGGAAAAGGCTTCCTCGCTACGACCAGACCTATTGCGAGAAGAGATAGACGGAATGATGATCTGTTCATTCACATAACAGTTAGGCGTTCTTCACGCTGGTACCATAGTAGAAGGGAGCTATCATGAATCCAAACAAAGCGTTGTGGGAGAAAGGCGACTTTACCGAGATTGCCGCCTTGATGCGTCAATCTGGAGAAGCAGTCGTTAAGTCTCTCGGGATAACGACGCCGCTGCGGGTCTTGGACCTCGGCTGCGGAGATGGCACTACGGCGGTTCCTCTAGCCCGCTTGGGGGCTGAAGTTGTTGGAATCGACATTGCCAAGAACCTCGTTGACGCCGGGAACAAACGAGCTGCGGAGGCGGGTCTCAACCGACTGACATTTCAAGAGGGAGATGCGTGCAACCTGCAAGGGGTCAGCGACCATTCGTTTGATTTGACCCTCTCTGTATTCGGCGCCATGTTTGCTCCCAAGCCCTTCGACGTCGCCAAGGAGATGGTCCGGGTCACAAAACCAGGTGGTCGTATTGTGATGGGCAACTGGATCCCAAACGATCCAACTTCATTCGTGTCGCAGCTGCTGAAGATAAGCTCATCGTTTATGCCTCCGCCTCCAGAAGGCTTCGTCAGTCCAATGACTTGGGGTGTGGATACTCACATCATCGAGCGTTTTGGTCAGGCCGGAGTGCCCAAGGAGAAGATATCCATGGTCAAGGACACGTACTACTTCATATCGCCTGACAAAAGCCCAACAGATGTCATCGAATCATTTAGACGATTCTATGGCCCAACCATGAACGCTTTCGAAGCGGCTCAAAAGAGCGGAAAAGTGGAGGAGCTCCACAACCAACTTTTGGAACTGGCGAAAGCACAGAACAAGAGCACTGACGGCGGCACTTCAATACCTGCTACCTTCTTGCGAGTGACTGTTTGCCTTTGAGTTCATGCCACGACGAGGCTCCGTCTGACGCTAAGATAGACGCCTAATGCGGCTGCAGGGGACGCGCCGAGAAGCGTCGTCGTTCTTTGCTGGCATCGTGCCGGCGCCCCGCTGATGCCGGACGTTCAGCGTCCGCTTTGAGGTGAATCACGATGTTGGTGTGAATGACTCCTCCGGGTTGACAAGCGTCCCATAGTTGTGATGAGCCAGCCTTGTGTTTGGATAGACGGAAGCGTGCGAGGTAATATCTTGTTCTGGAAGAGCTTCCTGGCTACGACCAGACCTATTGCGGGAAGAGATAGACGGAATGACGTTCTGTTTACATAATAGTTAGCCCCCCAATGCCCTCCATGATCAGCCCCTCAGAGTTCCTACTGAACGATCCTTTCGTCTGCGGCCACAAGCGCGGCACTGGTCGCTCTCATGCTTTGGCTAACCAAAGCGTGGATCGGAGAGAGACTCAGAAACGCGATTCGATGAGCTTCCGTCAAGAGGTGTGTAAATAAGTTCAGGCGGCCTTTCTGATGGTGTCATTATTTGTTCGTATTCCATCGGCGAATGCGACGCCGTTATAGATGTCTTTCAGTAGCTCGGTGGCGTTGAGCCGGCGGAAAGTCGTTTCAGCGACCATCATGATTTTCCAGATCAGGGCGGTGGCGTTATCGACTTTCTTGAACCGCTTGGCCGCATTGGTACGTAGCCGCACAGCGGCGAAGGGCGATTCGATCGGATTGGTGGTTCGCAAGTGGATCCAGTGTTCTTTGGGATAGCGGTAGAACGCCACCATGCGCTCCCAGTCGTGATCGAGAAGCTCAGCGGCGGCTTGGAAGCCTTGTTGACGGCACCAGCGTTGGAAGGTCGCTTTGGCCTTCTCCGCTTCTTGGCGGGTAGGGGCATAGGGGATCGGACAGAGCAGCGCTTTCGCTTCGGCCTGGCGTTTCTTCGGAAGCTTATCCAAGAGGTTTAAAATGCGATGATTCCAACAGCGCTGTTCCTCGGCCTCGGGATACACCTCGGCCAGTCCACCCCAAATCCCCAGATGTCCATCACCGACCACCAGGCGCGGTGCACGTAGGCCACGTTTCTTCAAATCCCGTAACACCGCCGACCAACTCTCGGTGGATTCCCGAAACCCGGGGGTGATGGCTAAAAAGGCCTTGCGCCCATCGCTCAGGCCCGCCACGACCACTAAGAGCGCGGCCTTCTCCTTCTCCAATCCCGCCTTGACATACACCCCGTCTACCCACAAATAAACGACCCCCAACTCCGCGAGAGGCCGTTGATTCCAAAGCGCATATTCCCCCGCCCACTTCGCTTTCAGCCGCGCCACCGAACCCCCCGAAAGCGGCGCCCCATCCCCGAGCAGCCCCCGCAGCGCAAGCTCAAAGTCGCCCAGGGATAACCCATGGAGATACAACGTGGGAAGTAACTCCGCCACCGTCTCCGTGCGGCGGACAAATAAAGGCAACAACCTGCTCTCAAAGCGCTCCTCCACCCCTCGCACCCGCGGCCTCGCAAGCTCCACCGTCCCACAGCTGAGGCCCAACTTCCGTACCTTCCCATACCCATTGCGGTACCCGCCCGGGCCGTCTATCTCCGCCCGACGCTCCGATTTCTCTCGCCCTAAGAACACGGTGACTTCCTCTTCGAGCAGAATCTTGCAAATACCCTTGAATCCGCCCACGGACCCATTCCTCGAGATTCTCCCATACCACACTTGACCTACCCACTCCTTCGGTGCTTTGCTTCTTCATGGCGGTGTGCTCCTTTCTCTCGGGCCTGCCAGCCCGTTCTTTGTTAATTACTACAGAAAGGGTACATCGCCTTCACCTTTTTACACACCCTTTGATGGTACCTCCCGAAGACTTGCGGTAATGCCTTCCAGAATCCCAAGGCCCCATCGCCGGTGGCCAGATGCGGATCGAGCTTCAAGCCACGGGCTTTCAGATCCAATAGCACTTCCCGCCAGGACGCTTCACTTTCCCGATAGCCATCGGCGAGCGTCACCAATTCTTTCTTACCCTCAGCCGTCGCGCCGATCACCACCAGAATGCACTGGGCCGCATCTTCCAGCCGTACCCCGAAATGGATACCGTCGACCCATAGATACACATAGCGCCGGTTCGATAGATCGCGCCGTGACCAGCGCGCGTGCTCGTCTTGCCATACCGCCTTGAGCCGACCGATCGTGCTGGCCGACAAGCCCGGCGCCTCTCGCCCCAACAAAGCCGTCAGCGCCTCCTGAAAATCACCTGTCGAGATCCCCTTCAAGTATAACCAGGGCAATAGTTCCTCCAGCGTCTTGGTGCGCCGTATATAGGGTGGCAATATCGAGGAGTTATACCGGATCGTCTTTTCCCGGTCCCGAACCCGCGGTATTTTCACCTCCACCGCTCCCACACCGGTTTGTATCGTCCGTCCCGGCAGATGACCGTTACGTACCACACGCTGGCGTCCTTCCGCCGTTTCCTGTCCCATGAAACCTTCCAGAAAAACCGCAACTTCCGCTTCAATCGCAGCCGCTAGCATCCGTTGGGCACCCGCCCGCAGAATCTCTGTGAGCGCATCCGCGACCGGAGCCGGCGTCCCTGGATTCTTCAACGCAATTACTTTATCTTCACTCATGGCGTATTCACTCCTTTCAGTAGGAATTGATGACCTTGAAGACCATCAAGAATACGCCGCCTCCTTTACTCCTTCATCCACAACTTTCAATCATAACTCAACCTCCACGCGTGCGTAGCTGAGTACACAAAGGACTTCGAGATGGTAGGCGAGAAGCCTCGGCCAGAGCGTTTGGGAGATGCCGCAAAGGCATTCAGTGAGTTCAACCCCTACTTCACACAGAACCAAATATTCTTGCCAAAGCGAGTCGCAGAGGTGGTTGCGACCGTAAATCAAGAACTACTCAGAATCGCAAATCGATTCACGATCCTAGTGTAGTGCTTCGTTTTTCTTGGAACTTAAGCGGTGATTGGCACGAATGACCTTTTGCAGAATGTCGTTGGCCTTGGCGGTCCAGACGAAGGGCTTGGGGTCATGGTTATGCACGGCGATATAGTCCTGGATGGCGCTGATAAGTTCGGGGAGGCTGCGGAATACACCGCGGCGCAGGCGTTCGGTCGTGATGTCGCGGAAAAACCGTTCGACCATATTGAGCCAAGAGGCCGAGGTCGGGGTGAAATGCACCTGGAAACGCGGATGTTTCGCGAGCCACGCCCGGACCGTGGGATGCTTATGCGTGGCGTAGTTGTCGCAAATCAGATGCAGGGCTTTGCCCTTTGGGGTTTCCCGATCAATCTGGCGCAAGAAGGTCAGCCATTCTTGGTGACGGTGGCGATTATTACAGCGAGCGATGACCGAGCCATCGAGCGTGTTCAGCGCGGCAAACAGCGTCGTGGTGCCATGACGTTTGTAGTCGTGGGTCAGCGTACCCGCGCGGCCCCTCTTCAACGGCAACCCAGGCTGGGTACGGTCCAGGGCCTGCACTTGACTCTTCTCGTCGCAGCAGAGCACCAGCGCATGTTCAGGCGGCGACAAATACAGTCCGACGATGTCTTCGAGCTTCTCGACAAATTGCGGGTCGCGCGAGACCTTGAAGGTCTCGACCAAATGCGGCTTGAGCCCATTGGCGCGCCAGATCCGCAGCACGCTGCTGTCGCTGATCCCGACCCTTGCCGCCAGCGTGCGCGTGCTCCAGTGGGTGGCGCCTTGCGGTGTGCTCTGGGTGGTCAGGCGCACGACCTTGGCAGCGTTGATGCGGCGCTTGCGGCCGCTACGCGGCAAATCGGCTTCAATGCCTGCAAGCCCGCTTTGCGCAAAGCGCTTGCGCCAACGACCCACTTGAATTCGCCCAACGCTTACCTCTCCTGCGATCTGGTGGTTGTCCATACCTTCGGCCGCCAACAGGATTATCCGTGCCCGCCGCGCCAGACGCACGCTGACCGTGCTCGACCGGGTCCATCGTTGCAGTTGTTGCCGTTGTTCATCTGTAAGCTCAATTACACCGGCTGTTCGCATGTTCGCCTCCTCGTTCGATCTCTAGATCAGATCGACCGGAAGGCATATAGTTCCATCAATTCAGAAGCATTACACTAGTTGATCGGCCAAACGCTCCCGACTACGACGAATGGATCAAGCTGACAGAAAAGCTCGAAGTCGATATCCGTCGCGCGTTCGAAGGCCTCGAAGATGAGTTGCGCAGCACCCTCGGCGACCGGGGCTAACCAGTAAGGATTGAGACGACCATGGATGGTCGTTTCAATCCAATGTTCAAGAAGCCCGGTGTTGGGTGGGTTCTTTATTAAGGGGATTGCTTCGGTGAAGGGTGGGTGATGTGGTGGCTATGGGAATCGGGAGCTGGAGATAGCCGCAGTAGAGGGCGATCGGATCTGGGTGTTGGGTATCGTAATCGGATTTAGGGACCTGTTGTCACGCCTTTTCGGAATTTCGGCGCATTGTGATCCAAGACGGGAGTTCCTTTGCGGTCAAGGACCGCTTGGATGATGTTTTCCCCGGTCGCTTCAAGCGCGTGAGCCCCGCGGCGGTAGAACTGCACGTCAGCATGGATTTGTTGAACGAAGCGCTCGAGCACATCACCCTGACCCCCGACACCTTCGGTGAGCGGGCCGAGCTTCCCGACCCTGGGAGTTTATCCGGCTGCCTATTGCTCGCCGACCGCGGTTACTTCAGCTTGCCCTATGTGGGGGAGATGATAAAGGCGGGGGCGAGCTTGGTGCTGCGGACCAAGACCAACCTCAATCCGCGGGTGGTCAACGCCTATGGGAAAGCGGGTAAACGCCTACGGCGGTTGTGTGGGAAGCCGTTGCAGGAGGTGCTCGAACGATTCCCCAAAAAGACCCCGGTAGATCTCGATGTATGCTGGCGGAATGCAGAGTCACACGTCTCCTGTCGCCTGGTGGTGAGCTTCAATCCGAAGACCCGTGAATTCCGCTACCTCCTCACCAACCTCCCCCGTACCCGCTATGCTGCCGAGCAGGTCGGTTTGGCCTACAAGCTCCGCTGGCAGATCGAGCTCTTGTTTAAAGAGTGGAAATCCTACGCGAACCTGCACGCCTTCGACACCGGCAAATCCAGAGATCGCCGAAGGGCTCATCTGGGCCGCCATCGCCACCGCGACGGTAAAACGTTATCTCGCGCATATCACACAGCATCTTGCCAACGTGGACATCTCGACCCGTAAAGTGGCCATGTGTGCATGCCATGTGATGGGAGCCATGGTAGCCGCGCTCCTCGATGGTCGGCTCTCGATAATTCGCAAGGCAATCAACAACGCCGTCGCCTTTCTTGCAACCAACGCCCGCCGTGCCCACCCTCAACGCGATAGGCGCATCGGACGCCTGGAACTGCATTTGGAACCAGTTTTCAACCAGGGCTTAAGTACCTAACTTATGAATAATGCCTTTCAGGGTGCGAATTAGGGGTCGCAGGCAAAGGGAGGCCGTGACCCGAAGAAAACACTGGGCGGTGCGGCGCGAGCGTTTGCAAGTTGCTATGGGCTACACATGGGCTGGGGATCGTGTCGAGCCGGGTGGTCTGAGGTTTGTGGGCATCCATGGGCGGCGGATGCGCCGTGAGCTATGGAAGCGGAGTCGTCCCCCGCAGGCCTGGCAGGTCGGTTGTGGCCGGGGTGGCAGTTCGACCTCCGGTACGGTCACGGTGAAGCCAAAGGCCAATTCGACTTTGGCCTTGAGATCTGCGATGGGCACCTTGGCGGTGGGCGACAGGAAGCCATAGTAGCGGACTCTGCATCCTCGGCGCGCCAAGCAGGGCCAATCCCTGGCCCTGGCCCTGAACCCGGTAGGCAAGACGTGCTGGAGGAAACGGCGGATGAACTCCAAGGCGTCGAGGATCACGGTCCGCAACCGAGCGCTGCCGGTTTTTTTGTAGGAGAAGGAGACCCGTCCGTCCTCGACCTTGAGGATGCGGTGATCCGAGATAGCCACCTTGAAGACGTAGGGAGCGAGATAGGCGATCGAAGCCTCGGCACGGGGTACGGCCTGGCAGTTGACGTTCCAGTCCTGCAGCCAGGTCTCCGAGGGGATCTGATCGAGCAGTCCGGCGGTGTGCATGAGATCGCGGAACTTGCCGCGGAACAGCCGTGAGAGGGCTTTCACGGGCAAGAAGAAGGCGAGGCTTGAAGCATGCCAGGCGCCATCCTCAGCGGAAAGCGCCCCGCCCGGCACGACGTAATGGATGTGTGGGTGATACTGCAGTTGCCGGCCCCAGGTGTGAAGCACGCCGAAGAAGCCGGCTTGGTCGGCGTTGAGGAAGCGCGGATCGCGCACCAGCGTCTTGATGGCTTGAGAGGATGCCTGGAACAGTGCATCGTAGCCCAGTTGCTGGTGGCTACGCAGAAACGCGCGCAGGGGCTCGGGAACGGTGAAGGTGAGCATAAAGTGGTGGCCTGGCAGCTGGCGTTGGAGCTGTCGCTCGAGCCACTGCTGGGACTTGCGGTGTTGGCAGCCGGGGCAATGACGATTGCCGCAGGCGGCCGGAACGAGATGGTGATGGCCGCAGTCATCGCACTGATAGCAGACTGAGCCATAGGTCTCGGTGCGGCATTGACAGATGGCCTCGATGGTCTTTTTGTGCTCTCTGGGCATGGATTGTTCGTAGTGCTGGAGATATCCAGGGCCGTAGGTGCGGAAGATGTCATTGATGATGCCCATCTCAGAGTCCCTCCATCACCTGGTTGATGAGGGCCGAGGCGTTTTCCTGACCGGTCTGGGTCAGGTGCAGGTAGATCATGGTGGTTTCAAGACTGCTGTGGCCGAGGTAACGTTGGATGGTGCGGATATTGACGCCCGCTTCCAGGAGGTGTGTGGCATAGGAGTGCCTGAGAGAATGCACGCAGGCTTCTCGGGCTCGGATCTGGGCTGCGAACTTGGCGCGCCGGAAGGCGCCCTGCACCGAGCTTTTAGCCATGGGATGGTCAGCCGAGCGTGCGGACTTCGCATTACGCCCCATCGCCGGAAAGAGAAGTCTCGGGTTGCGGTGTGAAGCCCAGTGTTTGCGCAGGATGAGGAGGGTTGCTTGGGGCAGCGGGAGGAGGCGATCCTTGGAGCCTTTCCCGCGGTGGATGTGCAACATCATGCGCTGGCTATCAATATCCCCCACCTCCAGATGCTGGGCTTCCTGCAAGCGCAGACCGCAAGCATAGACGGTGGCGAGGAAGGCGTAGTTATGCGGGGTGCGTACGCAGCCCAGGAGTCGGCGGACTTCTTCACGGCTGAGCACCGTGGGCAACTGTTGCTCGCGTTGAGCATGGATAAGCTTGAGCGTGTGCCAGTCGCGATGCAGGACATGCTCGAAGAAAAACCGCAGCCCGCTGTAGCAGATCCGCAAGGTCGCGGGTGACCAACGATCGACGTTACGCCGGTGGAGAAAATAGCGCTGCAGATCGTCCTCGGTGATCTGATCCGGGGTTTTATGGTAGAACTCAACAAGCATGCGCACGGCGCGGGTGTAAGCTTCTTGGGTGCGTTCGCCTTTACCGTTGAGCTGAAGGGCATTGATTGACTTCTGATACCAATCTTTCATCATGGCCGTTCTCCTGTCATGGGGATGGGATGTCCGGAACCTTCCGCGGACCTCCGACAGGAAAACAGAGTTGACGTGAGGGCTAAAGGGCGACGGCCGATCAACCGCCGGCAAACCGAATTGCGACAGCCAACCTCAATGAACCGAATCTGCCGCGTAGCGGCTTACTTGAACCCTTCCATCGAGCGGACCCACTCCGGCCTACGGCCTCCGCGGGCCGCTCATGTCAAACGATGTCAAACGTTAACGGTGTCTCGCCGGCAACGATCTGCGACATCCGCAAACGGCGCAGTTGGAAACACATTGACTAACGGCCCCCTTTTTTATGGACTTAACTTTGAGGATTACATCATGCCAATCGGCAAGCATTTATCAGACTACAACCCCGACGGGACCTGCCTGCCTGTTGCCGGATAGGAGTAATAATTCGCAACAGACAGGGTCCCTCTACATGACGGCTTACCGGCGGGTTTAGAGGGTTATTCCGAGCGGCCGGTTTGGGCAGATTATTGTCGCCACACTCGAACGTCTCAAATGGGTCGGGTACCGACTTCTCGACATGCGGTCGCATACCGGCCATGAGCGGCCCATCGCGTCCGCCGAGTTGGCGTCAATGGTATGGGTGTAGATCGGTAACTGATATGATTTTATTGAAGTTGTGGCATGTTAGGGTAGCGTGAGCTGACAATTTGTCATGGCGGTAGAGAGGTGAAGGGGCAGTGGTCCTCGTGGATAATTCGTCGTGCATTAATTCAACGAAATCCGGAGGCTGCCCCGATGCAAGTATTTCACACGACCAAGAACGATGCCACAGCTAAGAACGCGGCGATCGAACGACTGCACAAGGCAGTTGCGGAGCTGCGCGCCCGTCGTGGGGCGGAGGAGAACTTCGAAGGCTTTGAACAGGAGTTGCACGCCGTATTCATGGACGCCGAGTGCGAGATCCTCGCCGAGGAGCTGGAGCGGCTGGATGTGAACCAGCCGCAGCTGCTGATTGACGGGCACCTGCACCATCGGGTGCTACGCAGTTCGGAGACCTACCTGAGCGCGGCGGGTGCGGTGAAAGTGTGGCGCACGCTGTACCGCCGTGGTCGCGATGGGGCGGTGGTGCCGTTGGAGTTGCGTGCGGGTATGGTGGCCGGTCAGTTCACCCCGCGCGCGGCGCGCCAAGCGCTGTGGGCGGTGGCGCATCTGACCCCGCAGGAGGCCGAAGGGTTGTTTCGGGAAGTGGGCAACATGAGCCCCTCGAAGAGCAGTCTGGATCGGTTGCCGAAGCAGTGCTCGGCGCAGTGGGAAGCGCAACGGGAACACTTCGAGGCGCAGTTGCACGGAGCGATGACGATTCCCGAAGCGGCGGTCACGGTGGCGGTGTCGCTCGATGGGGTGATGACGCCGATGAAGGACGGGGCACGCGCTGCCAAGCGCGACCAGGGTGTTGCCGAAGGCAAGCGCACGAAAGGACCGGCCGGCTATCAAGAAGTGGGCTGTGCGACGCTGAGCTTTCACGATGTCGAAGGCGAGCGGCTGGGCACGGTGCGCATGGCGCGGATGCCGGAGTCAAAGAAAGCGACCGTGAAGACGATGCTAGCGGCGGAGGTGGCGGCCGCACTCCGACAACGCCCGCCGTTGCGGGTGGTCAAGCTTGCCGACGGGGCCAAGGACAACTGGACCTTCCTCAGCGATGAACTGCCCGCGGGTGAGGAGATCATCGACTTCTACCACGCCGCCGAGCATCTCAAAGCAGCGTTTGCGGTGGCCTACGGGGAAAACACCCCGAAGGCGCGCACCCAGTTTGAGACCTATCGGCACATCCTGCGCGCGGAGAACGATGGAGTCGAAAAGGTGATCCGCACACTCGCTTATCAGCGCGACCGGCATCCGCGCCGCAAGGTGCTAGCGACCGAGCTCGGCTACTTCCGCCGCAATCGAGCGCGCATGGGCTATGCGGCGGCAAAAGCGCTGGGGTTGCCGATCGGCTCAGGTGTGGTGGAAGCGGCGTGCAAGACGTTGGTGACGCAGCGGATGAAACGCTCGGGCATGCGCTGGCGACACGAGGGCGGTCAAGCGATCTTGACATTGCGTGCGCTGGCGCAGAGCCAGCGCTTCGATCACGGCTGGCGGCTGCTCGCACAAACCTACCGTGCCCACGTCGCGGCTCCGGATAACGTCATTGCATTCCCTGGCGCCAAGGTACACTGATGATCAGTTTGAGACCTACACCCAATGGTATTCATCGTGCTCACTGAGACTGATGCGTGCTTCCTGCGCGAAGCGAATCAATGCAAAACCGAGAAAGGCTGTCGCAATAATGAAGAGCAATCCAGCGCCATACGCGTGTTTTAGCCCCAAGAATCCAGTTGTAAACATGATAGCGAGAAGAAGAGTGGCACAAACGCCGCCGCGAAGAGCTGAGTGGATGCCGCTGATCAAGTAACGAGCACGGCGTCTCAATCGCTCAAGATCGACTTTGAGGTGGGCTCGTGCGTGGTCCTCATCTGATATCTCGTTTAGGGTTCGAATACGCTCAATCACCGTTGACAGCCTCGAATTCATGAGCGATACAAACGCGGCAACTGCACCTAGGAAAAACGTGGGGGCCAACGCGTTCGAGAAAATTTGAGCTAACTGCTGTGCGTCAGGAATGAAAAAATCGGGCATTCTGTGGTCCCCCTACTGGCTGGGATTTCCTATGTGACTGCTGATATCGGCGCTGTGGTGATGCGATCTCTTCATGACGTTGCGGAATGCCACGTGCTCCACGAAGTACAAGGACGCTTGATTTCATCGCCCACGTTGTTCCAGAACATTGTCGGGCTTGACGAGTTTCGATGGCGCCGCCGAACGTACCGCCGTTAAGCTGCGGGCGGCAGAGCCACGGCCTTCGGCCGTGGCGACGGCGACCGTCTGCTTCAACGGCTTGTGTACGCCCGACATGGGCATGAACTTATGGGGTGAAAGTCCCCTGTAGGAGTACCTCTGATGTCCACGATGTGGACGACTATAACTACTAGCCGACGGCAAGGGCAACCTCGTGAGGGGTTGTCTGAAGAAAGCCCGAGCGCAAAGGTGCGAGCCGACGGACAGAAAGCGCATAGAAGGCTCAGCCTCCGGGCGAGTCAGCACAAGATGACAAAGCCCACCGGGTACAGGAGATAGGGTAAATGCGGCGGTTGCGCACTGACAGTTACCAAAACGACGACAGAGAGCCACACGACAGACAGGCTGCTTTTCCTGCCGGGAGCGGTGGTTCCAGGCATCAAGGCGGCCGATCCGATGATCGCTGCGCGTTCGGCGGCTTATCCGATATCCTTTGCCCGCCGGTTCAAAACGCAGTGAGGCGCATTGCGTATGGGCGCCGTCGCCGGAACCAACCAGGCTTTGTTAGCGAAAGCGGGCTGGGTGCTCAAGCCTTCTCCGCCCGTGCGATGAGCTCAGGCTGGTCGTTCTTGGGATCGTTTACCTCCTTACTGACGGGGTAGGCGAGCATGCGTTCCGAAGGATAGGGTTTCAAGAAGGCTTTCAGCCGGCCGGGATCGGTGAGATCGGGGTCCATCCAGGTGTCGTAAACCTGCGGCGCCAAGATGACCGGCATTCGATCGTGAATTGGCTTCGTCAGTTCGTTGGCCTCGGTGACAATGATGGCGCAGGAATCGATGCTGGCCCAGTGGTCCCAGACGCCGGCGAACGCGAACGGCTCGCAGTCCTTGAGCGCGATGAAGTAGGGTTGCTTGGTGCGCTCTAGCTTGCGCCACTCAAAATACCCGTCAGCCGCGATAAGGCATCGCCGGTGACGGAAGGCGTTCCGAAAGGCCGGCTTCTCGGCCACTGACTCGGCGCGCGCGTTGATGGTGCTATAGCCGGTCTTCGGCTCTTTGGACCAGTAAGGGATCAGGCCCCAGTGTAGGGACACGAGCTCCCGGTTGCCCCACGCGGCGTTGCGGGCCAGCAGCAATGCCTGCGTCGGAGCGATGTTGTACCGCGGGTTGAGGCTGAATCCGGCACCCGTGCGGAACAGATCGGCAAACTTCTGGACGGATGAGAATCGGGCGAACCGGCCGCACATGGGTCAGTGCCTGCGGAAATCCCACGGCGGCACCGGCCGGGGATCGCGCCAGAGACCGCGCCGCTCTGCCCGAGCCTTCTTCTCGGCGCGACCCGGTCCTCCGGGGATTGCTCGCGCTCGTAGCGCTTGTAATGCCATGCCAGGCCGGTCTGGATCTGGTTGAGGCCGGCATCCGCCCCGTTCACGAGCACCTTGCCAAGAATACGCTTGTACCGGTCCCGCTTGTGGAAAACCACCGAGACCGTCTTGTCGTATGCCAGATCCGAGAGGTGCTGCTTCGATACTTGCCCGAACGCTTGGCCCTTCTCCGGGGCATCGATGCACGTTAGCCGCACGCGGTGTTGCTGCCGTTGGGCGCTCAAGACCGTGAGCGTGTCGCCGTCCGCGATGCCGACGACCCGGCCAATCAACTGGTCAGCCCAAGCAGAGCCGATCCATAGCGCGAGGCCGAGGAGGGTGGAGAGTCGAAAACCCTGGCGGGTCATGCCGTCATTTTTGCATTTACCCGCACGAGTACGAAAGCCTACGCAACTCCGCGATCACTGGCCTCAATCCCAGGATTGATCCATCTGGCCTTGGCGCCACAGTCGCACCATTTCGTTTATGCAACGAGGAAAAAGCGTTGACGAACCCCCCGCTCCGCGGCCTCTAGGTGGTAGGTCCAACCGCTCCCGCGCCTGTTCCGGGCGTTACATTGGGTTAAACGTCGCGGAGAGCGACGGTCCAATTTGCTCTTGAACACATCAGACAGACCCAATGGCTGGATTATGTTGTACATTACGGTACATTGGCAGCAAAAGTGTCGTCGAAGGGGAGACTATGGCCCTCGCCAAGAGCGCCGCGCTGACGTTCCGTATCGAACCGGCCCTGAAGAGGCGCTACGCATCGCTCCATCGCGAATATGTTCGAGGGGCTGATCCGGGACTAGTATAACGATTCTATAAAACATTTACTTTTATGAGTAGCGGTGTCATCCTGGCTTCCCAGGCTTATCCATGGTCTGGGAGGGTGATGATGGCGGGAAAGACAAGGCGGGCGGCGCTGGAGGTTTCGGCAGATGAACGCAAGAGGTTGGAGCGTTTGCGGGATTCGCGCAAGGCGCCGAAGCGGGAAGTCGAACGCGCGGCGATCCTGCTGCGCTACGCCGTGGGTGAGGGTCCGGCGGCGATCCAACAGGCGTTGGGGGTGAGCCGGCCGACTATTTACAAATGCATCGACAAGGCGCTGGCGGCCGGGGTGGACGCTGGACTGAAAGATCACTACCACCGCCCCAAGGAGCCGCTGATTACACAGCAGGCGAAGGCGTGGGTGTTGAATATAGCGTGCACGAAGCCCACCGATCATGGCTTGGCGGCGGAGTTGTGGACGCTCTCCGCGCTCGCCCGCTATACCCGCGAGCACGCCCCTGTCGCGGGGCATGGGAGCCTGGCGCAGGCGGGCAAGGCCACGATCTGGCGCATCCTGCACGCTGCTGAGATCAAACCCCATAAGGTGGAGTACTACCTGGAGCGCCGCGATGCGCAGTTTGAAGAGAAAATGTGCGAGGTGTTGATGGTCTACCAGGAAGTCGCCCTTGCCAATGCCGCGCAGGCCTTGGGCGAGGACGCCGGTTCGGTCATTACCGTCAGCGTGGACGAGAAACCGGGCGTTCAGGCGATCGAGACTACCGCGCCCGATTTGCCGCCGGTGCCAGGGCAGCACGGCACCTGGAGTCGGGACCACGAGTACCAGCGCCATGGAACCCTGTCCATTCTCGCGGCCGTTGACTTGCACACCGGCGAAGTCATCGCACAAGTTCATCCGCGCCACCGTAGCCGCGAGTTCATCCTGCTGCTCAAGGAACTCGATGAGCACTACCCGAAGGCGTGCACCATTCGCGTGATCCTGGACAACCATTCAGCGCATATCTCCAAGGAAACCATGGCCTACCTCGCTTCTCGGCCCAACCGGTTCATCTACGTCCATACGCCTAAGCATGGCTCTTGGCTGAACCTGATCGAAACCGTGTTCGGAAAAATGGCCCGTACGTTCCTCAAGGCTATACGCGTCAAGTCTCGCGAGGAACTTAAGAAGCGCATCTTGCAAGGTGTGCATGAGATGAATCTCGCCCCAGTCGTTGTGCGCTGGACGAAGTTCGATCTGGGGCTGGCATAACAGTAAGCTAATTGATGAATCGTTATACTAGAGGGCGCAACGGGATCACGATCCAGGAGCAGGGGCCGCCGTTTCTTGACGATGACCGTACGCGCAATCAAGAAAAAATAAGACCCATCATGCCCCGAAAAACGTCGAGGCCTTATTGCTCCGTCTGTAAAGCATGAGACACGACGAGCCGCGCCTCGAGGTCGTCGAGATCGGCCGGCCCTGGAGCTTCGACGGCGACGGCGCGCTCTTCCGCCTCGTCTCCGAGGCGCACCGCATCCGCCTCGCGCATCTCTTCGATCCGGTGCTCGCCGTCCACACCTCGCTCGTCGATCCGCTGCCGCACCAGATCACGGCGGTCTACGAGGCGATGCTGCCGCGCCAGCCGCTGCGCTTCCTGCTCGCCGACGATCCCGGCGCCGGCAAGACGATCATGGCCGGCCTCCTCATCAAGGAGCTGATCGCGCGCGGCGATCTCAAGCGCTGCCTCATCGTCTGCCCCGGCAGCCTCGCCGAGCAGTGGCAGGACGAGCTGCACCGGCGCTTCCATCTGCCCTTCGAGATCCTGACCAACGACAAGCTCGAGGCCGCCCGCACCGGCAACTGGTTCCTCGAGAACGACCTCGCCATCGCGCGCCTCGACAAGCTGTCGCGCAACGAGGACGTGCAGCAGAAGCTCAGCGCGCCGGACTGCCGCTACGACCTCATCGTCTGCGACGAGGCGCACAAGCTCTCCGCCACCTTCTTCGGCGGCGAGGTGAAGTACACCAAGCGCTACCGGCTCGGCCAGCTCCTCTCGGGCCTCACGCGCCACTTCCTGCTGATGACCGCCACGCCGCACAACGGCAAGGAAGAGGACTTCCAGCTCTTCCTGGCGCTGCTCGACGGCGACCGCTTCGAGGGCAAGTTCCGCGACGGCGTGCACCAGGTCGAGGTCTCCGACCTGATGCGCCGCATGGTGAAGGAGAACCTGCTCAAGTTCGACGGCACGGCCGCTCTTCCCCGAGCGCATCGCCTACACGGTCCCCTACAAGCTCTCCGACGCCGAGGCGCGCCTCTACAAGGAAGTCACCGACTACGTGCGCGAGGAGTTCAACCGCGCCGAGGCGCTCCAGAACGACAAGCGCGCCGGCACGGTCGGCTTCGCGCTCACCATCCTGCAGCGGCGCCTGGCCTCGTCGCCGGAGGCGATCTACCAGTCGCTCCGCCGCCGGCGCGAGCGCCTGGAGAAGCGGCTGCGCGAGCTGGAGCTCCTGCAGCGCGGCGCCGCGGCGCCCGCGCCGGCGCTCGGCCGGCCCCGTGCTCGACGCCGACGACGTCGAGGATCTCGAGGAGGCTCCCGAGAACGAGGTCGAGGCCGCCGAGGAGGAGATCCTCGATCAGGCCACGGCGGCCGCGACGCTCGCCGAGCTGAAGATCGAGATCGCCACGCTCGCCCGCCTCGAGGCGCTCGCCGCCGAGGTTCGCCGCAGCGGCCAGGACACCAAGTGGCGCGAGCTCGCGCACCTGCTCGGCGAGATCTTCACGCCGGCGGGCGCTCGGCGAGCCGGGTCGCCGAGCCGACCGTGCCCTACGGCGCCGGTCCGATCCCGAAGCCCGTCCCCTCGCCGCGCCAGAAGCTCGTCCTCTTCACCGAGCACCGCGACACGCTCAACTACCTCGAGCGCCAGATCGGCTCGCTGCTCGGCCGCCCGCAGGCGGTCGTGCTGATCCACGGCGGCATGGGCCGCGAGGAGCGGCGCAAGGCGCAGGAGAGCTTCCTGCACGACCCCGAGGTGCAGGTGCTGCTCGCCACCGACGCCGCCGGCGAGGGCATCAACCTGCAGCGCGCGCACCTGATGGTGAACTACGACCTGCCCTGGAACCCGAACCGCCTGGAGCAGCGCTTCGGCCGCATCCACCGCATCGGCCAGACCGAGGTCTGCCACCTGTGGAACCTGGTGGCCGAGGAGACGCGCGAGGGCGACGTCTACCGCCGGCTGCTGGAGAAGCTCGAGGAAGCGCGCCAGGCGCTCGGCGGACAGGTCTTCGACGTGCTCGGCAAGCTCCAGTTCGAGGGCCGGCCGCTGCGCGACCTCCTGATCGAGGCCATCCGCTACGGCGACCAGCCCGAGGTGCGCGCGCGCCTCACCCGCGCCATCGAGCACGGCGTGGACCGGCCGCACCTCGAGGGCCTGATCGAGGACCGGGCGCTCGCCCACGACGCGATGGACTCGAGCCGCGTGGCACGCGTGCGCGAGGAGATGGAGCGCGCCGAGGCGCGCCGCCTGCAGCCGCACTACATCGAGTCGTTCTTCCTCGAGGCCTTCAAGCGCCTGGGCGGCACCGTCCGCCAGCGCGAGCCGCGCCGCTACGAGATCACCCACGTGCCCGGCGCCGGTGCGCAACCGCGACCGCCAGATCGGCGTCGGGCGATCCGGTGCTCCCGCGCTACGAGCGCATCACCTTCGAGAAGGAGCTGATCGCGCCGCCGGGCCAGCCGCTCGCCGCCTTCGTCTGCCCGGGCCACCCGCTGCTCGACGCCGCCCTCGACCTCACGCTCGAGCGCCACCGCGATCTGCTGAAGCGCGGCACGGTGCTGGTGGACGAGCGCGACCCGGGCACGAGCCCGCGCGTGCTCTTCTACCCTCGAGCACGCCATCCAGGACGCGAGCCTCCTGCCCTCGGGCGAGCGCCGCACCATCTCGCGGCGCATGCTCTACGTCGAGATGGACGCCGACGGGCAGCACGCGCCATCTGCAGTACGCGCCCTACCTCGACTACCGTCCGCTCGCCGAGGGCGAGCCCGCGGTGGCCGACCTGCTCGCCCGGCCCGAGTGCGCCTGGATCACGCGCGCGCTCGAGCAGAAGGCGCAGGGCCATGCCATCGCGCACGTCGTGCCCGAGCACATCGCCGAGGTGCGCGGCCGGCGGCTCGACGTGGATCGAGAAGACCCGCGCCGCGGTGAAGGACCGGCTGACCAAGGAGATCACCTACTGGGACCACCGCGCCGAGCAGCTCAAGCTCCAGGAGCAGGCCGGCAAGGCCGGCGCGCGGCTCAACTCGCAGGAGGCCCGCCGCCGCGCCGACGACCTGCAGGCGCGGCTCCAGAAGCGCCTCGCCGAGCTGGACCGCGAGGCGCAGATCTCGGCGCTGCCGCCGGTGGTGCTGGGCGGGCTCGTGGTCGTGCCGCTCGGGCTCGTCGCCGCGATGACCGGGCGCGCCGCTCGCCGACCGCGCAGCCCCGCCGACACCCAGGCCGCCGCGGCCCGCGCCCGCGCCATCGTGATGGAGGTCGAGCGCAGCCTCGGCTTCGAGCCCACCGACCGCGAGTTCGAGAAGCTCGGCTACGACATCGAGAGCCGCGTCCCCGGCACCGGACGGCTGCGCTTCATCGAGGTCAAGGGCCGCGTGACCGGCGCGGACACCGTCACCGTGACGAAGAACGAGATCCTCTACTCGCCTCAACAAGCCGGACGACTTCATCCTCGCGATGGTCGAGTTCCTCGACGGCGACGAGCACCGCGTTCACTACCTGCGCCGCCCCTTCCAGCGCGAGCCGGACTTCGGTGTGACCAGCGTGAACTACGATTTTGCCGACCTGCTAGCTCGGGCCGTCGCTCCTTCTTAACTACCAATGTCACTGTCCAAGCCGAGCGGGTACTCGCATGACCTTTGATCCGTGGGGACCACTGCAAACTGTCCTCCAGGACCAAAACGACAGCGAATTCGTGCTAGCCATATTGGCTTCGGCCGGACTACCACCGACACGCGAGCTTAGTGAAAAATAGGCGTACTCGCATAAGACGCGTGTGCGCGCATACCTTGGGATGGTTACCAGTCAGTACAACGGTCTCGACGAACCCGCGCGCCGGCTGTTCGTGGCGAACGTCGCTAGAGCGCTTGTGGGAAGAGATGCGGGGCTCGAAAGCACCTTGGATGAGATCCTCGCAAGAATTGGTTGGCGATTTATCGATGGCGCGCTCATCCCCGTGGGCGTTATCGACGAGCAAGATCTTGTGCAGGTGCCGGATATCGCGAGGGCTGATCTTACGAAGGCCGCGGCGCGGATCACAACGGACCCGTCAGGCGCAATTACGGCCGCGGCTGGCGCGATTGATACCGTCACTGCGCACATCTATCGGAACCGTGGCATCGGTGATCCGGGTGATGCTTCATTTCAACAGAGGGTCAACCGGTCACTCGAAGCGATTAGCGCCATGGCGCGATACAAGACCGAACTCATGGGCTTGGGGTGGGACGCAGCACTTGCTGAGCTATTGATCCATAACTTGGAGGGGTCGTCCTCCCAGGCAGCGTTTGTCATGCAGAGTCTGCGCGCCAACATGGGTGATCCCCCCATCCCGTGCCGATGAAGCGCTTACGAGGCAGCTTGACGGCTCTCCGAACCCGCGGCCCGTACCGGCCGGTAAAAAAGGAGCTGGCGATGCAGAGTCCGATACCCTACGGCGTCAAAATCCGTATCACCGATTGTGGGGCGGCGGCTGTGTGCCGGGTGGGGGAAGCGGTGGCTTTGCGCCGGGTGGAGCAGGCGGCGGAGCCCCGCTGTTCGGCGGCGGGGGCTGATAACGCGAAAATGCATCCCGATAGGCTGCGGGGACCGGCACCTGGTGCCCCTTGGCGTACATGCATTGTACGTAGGTGATGTCGTAACGGTTCTGCAGGGCGTAGGCAGAACTCTCGTAGGTGCCGGTCCCGGCCGCGCTTCCCAACAGCAGTCCGCTGCCCGCGCCGATGGCGGCGCCGCCGGCCGGCTCGCCAGCGGCGGCGCCGATCAACGCTCCGGCCGCGGCACCGACGGCCGTGCCGGCGGCGGCACTCGCGGTGCCGCTGTCCATCGCCGTTTGTGTGGGAGTTTGCCCCCCCACCGCCTGCCGAGCATAGAACTGACACAGCGCATCGTCCGCGCGGAACTGCTCGAAGGTCTTTTGGGCCCCCGGCAGTACCAGGACACTGGGACCGCTCGGAAGCGTCGCGCATGCTCCCGAGAGAAGCGCCGAGAACGCCCCCAATAGCACCGGTCTCTTGCTCATTGCCACACTCCTCCGCGCTTTACTGCGGCGGGGCACTCGGCACCACCTGCTGCCAACCCCGCGGACAATTTTGCACATAGGGATAGTATCCACTCGGCTCGGGGCAATAATACCAGTAGTACGGTTCGCGCTGGATGTAGACCTGAGGTTGCGTTTCGATCACCACCGCGGGCGGATAGCCGTATGGATAGCGGTAATACGGATAATAAGGTGGGCGCCAGAACCAGGGGGCGCCGATGAAAAACCCGAAATCCCCATGGAACCCGCCGTGCCCATGGAACCCGCCGTGTCCGCCTCCACGCTTTCCGTCATGTCCGCCTCCGTGCCCTCCGCCGTGCCCGCCTCCACGCTTTCCGCCGTGTCCACCTCCGGCCCAGGCATCATCGACGATACCCGCACCCTCCAGCACGGTGAGGACCGTGAGCAAACTAACCGCGAGCTTCTTCATGCCCTCTACGACCCGTGGACGGTCTTGTCGACCGGCCCGCCGCTCTTGTGTGTTCCATGCGGTCCTTCTTGGTGAGGAATTCGCCACGGCCATTGGTGAAGGTGTAGTCCTCGGCCCAGATTTGTCCAGCGCCGCCAGGTCGCGCTTGGTCAGCGCTTCGGTGTACTCGCGGAACCGGTCTTTCAATGTCTGCTGCACGTCAGCAGCTGCGGCCGGCTTGGCCACCGGGGAGGACTTCTTCGCTTCCATCGGCTGCGCTGGCAGGGTCAGCGCCGCACAGACCAAGATTACACTATACAGAATGCGTCTCATGGTTGTGTCCTTTCGAGAGAATTCAAGTGTAAAGGGTAGGATTTTCAACTCGATTTCGCAACGGGAAATGGATCGCTGATACGGCGGAGGTCTTTCCCCAAACTGCTTGACCGGTCCATAGGCGAGACCTGGGAAGTGCAGCTAAAAGCCACTAACAATTCGGCTTACATTACGGACTGGATTGAACGACATTCTGGCGGCGAGATTCTCGCCACGGAAGAGCTTGCATAGCGTATGGATTTATCGACATCGAGACAATCAAACAGCGAACTTACCACGGATGTCGAGGACTTCGTCGAACAGGATGATTTCGGCCGACGGCGCCGCCGACTTTTGGGATTCCTTTCCCGCGCTCAGCGCCGTTTCAGTGGCTTTTGTCGTATGGGACCTATGGGAGCGTCACCAGCGCAGCGAGATTGACTGGGGGGTATTGGCACCTGCGCACCGGACTGCGCGCCTGCACGGACGTGCGCTGCTAAGCTTCGCGCGGTGCGCTGCCGACACAGGGACGATGAATGCTCTCGTTTCGACACAAGGCGGCGCAGACCGCCGCCTCGCGGCCCTGCGTTCGCTCGTGCAGCTCGCACGTCTTCTCGGGTTGGTGCCCTGGCGGCTTTCCGTTCCTTGGGGGTGACACCACCTTCTCTATTAACCCCATGACGCACGCGCACGCGTTTTTATGGACTCAGATAATCACCAAGTGCGCCCGTAAGCGATAGGGACATCGTGCTCGGCCCTAGCGAGCCAGGCGGGCGCGCCGGCTGGAAACGTGCTCGACGTGGCCGCCTGCGGGGGGCTATTAACGGGTACCTAATTCTGCGAAGTTTTGTGGATTAACGAAGCCGATCAAAGGTGCCCGAGGCGATCAATCTGCCGAAACTGAACCAGATCGGGCGCGGAAAATCCTACCCCAACGTATAATCTAACCGCGGGCTTAGTATGTCACACACGCCCGGCACTTAAGTCTGTCGCGACGTTGCGACGATCCGCCCGCTTCCCCGGCTTTCCGCCAAGCTAGCACGCCCCTTTCGGGGCGATTCTGTGCGGCACAGGAGGTGCAGGTAAAGGGTAAGGGAATAGAGGAAATGAACATATGACACCGTACGCAATACATTCTTGATCGTACTTCGGTGCGGCCATTGGATAGAAGCGCATCACCTAAACACGGCTTTCGGTATTAGCATTTTCATCGGCACGATCGCACAAATTAAATGTGCAGGTCATGACCACACGTAGGGCACGCAAGGTGCCCCGTAAAGGTTAAGGAATTTAACCAATCAGGGGAGCTGAAAATGAACACGGACGTTCCGATTCTTTTATTCGTCGTCGAGCTCGTTGAGGGCGTATTTGCGTTTTCATGCTGGGTTTTCGGGATAGCTGTGACCCACATCGCAAGCGGCGTAGGTGCGATCTCGTGAAGGAAAAGAATCGCGAGATATTCGAGGCGCGTCAGGCCGAGATCCCGGCGCGCTTGGCGGCCGGCGATAAGCCGACGCAGATCGCGGGCTGGCTTAACAGCCTCGGGTTCGTTGGAACGGGCGCGACCGTTAACGGGTTCCTCTATGTTTTAGGCATGCGGCGCAGATGAACAAGCTGCTCGCCGCCCTGCTGCTCCTCACCGCTCAAACTGCGGCGGCAGATACGTTATCGGGCCGCGTAGTTAGCGTAGCTAATGGCGACACTCTTACTGTGCTAGACCAGGACCGCGAACAACACACGATTCGGCTGTCTGGCATCGACGCCCCGGAAAAACCCCAAGCTTACGGCCAGCGATCCAAGCAAAGCCTTTCCGCCCTAGCCTACGGCCGTTCCGTTTCTGTCGAGTGGTGGAAGAGGGATCGGTATGGGCGCATCGTGGGCAAGGTATTGGAAGGCGGGCGGGACGTTAATTTCGAGCAGGTCCGGCGCGGCATGGCCTGGCATTACAAGTACTACCAACTCGGGCAGGACACACTAGACCGGGCACGCTACGCCGACGCGGAAATTGAAGCACGGACGGCGCGGCGTGGGCTATGGGCCGACCATGGGCCGATCCCGCCTTGGGAATGGCGGCACCGGGTTAGCTCGGCATACAACGGCGAAACCTTTCGACCTAGAAAGGTTTTGGTACCCTTAGAAACGAATAACGCCGGTCCGCGTTTTTCGCACTCGGCGTGCCCAAGGGGCCGCACTCGAAGCTTATCTGCGCGGCCGCGGGCTTCAAGCCCCCACGCTGGGCGCGCAGCGACGGGCAGAAGCCAGGATTGGGCAGTTGTTGCCAACGCAGCAAGGGAAGAAACTTCAAACGCATGCGTTGGAGGTTTCACGCGATAGCGACCGCTCAGATTTCCGTATCCTCGCCCGCGGCTTCGAGTTCGTTACCGACGAAGAGTGGCGTAAGTCGAGCCGCAATCCAAACAAAAGACGCGGTGGCGCTGAGGCCTAAGCTTGCGGGTGTATGCCCGGCGTGACGGAAGGTGAGATACCCGCATCAAGGGCAGGTAGCATGTCCCCGGTGCGGAATTACCCTGCGAGCGCAAGGGTGGGAACGGCGGCCTCGGGGCCCGTTGATTGCGGTTTTCCTTCCCAGCTGCATTTTCAATCCGGCTCGGTATCAGCCGCTATCACGCGCGGAGAGGGAACCGTATCGCCCTTTAATTTATGGAGATTTTACATGAAGACCAGGATGGGTACACAGTGTAGTGCGTTAATTTCAGGAATTCTGCTGCTTACGCCTTTAGCGGCGGTCGCGGCAGGTCCGGTCGGCGCGACGTTGCAAACGAAGGGTAACGCCGGCGCGGCCGCCGCCGGAGAATCCGGCTTCGGTCTCACCGAGTCCGCCTTGATTAGCGTGGTGGTTACCCGGCAAAACAGCCAGCCGGCGACGAATTTCGGTTCCAATGTCGGCGATGGTAGCGCGGCCATCACGCTGCCGACGGGTTGGAGCCTTACCTCGAACTTCAACCTACCGGCCGGTGGTTGCGCGATGATGCCGACGCAATTCGACTACGTGGGGGGCGGTGTCTATACCATTCGGGTCGCTGCCGACGCAGCCTGCCCTTGGGTCGCCGGTGAATATCATTATGCCGTCGGACTCAATAAAGATGTCAAGATAGGCCCCGATAAGATTAATTTTAGAGGCACCACGCTTGGGAATCTGGAGATCGAGTAATCGAGCCTTTCGTTCAGCATGAACCCGAGCCCGGTTTAGCGCCGGGCTCGCTTTAATCAGCAATCGTTTTCAGTTTCTCGACGGGTTTTCAGCGCCGACGACGGGACAGTGCCTGGAAAGCAGGCAAAACGAACAGTCCTCAACGAAGCTGGGATCTCGCTTACTTCAGCCCACCGCGCCGAGCGGGGCCAGACTTGCCAGGTTTACCATCCGGCTCACGTAGCTGCTGTCCACACCCTCCTTCCGCGCGAACTCTCTTAGCGACCTCACCTTACCCGATTCCACCATGGCAAGCCACCGGTTGTCTCGGTAATATTCTGAAAGTGGGACTTTCTCATCGCGATGCCGTGCTCCTAGCGCAGAACACGGCGATTCGCTCTGCAGGGCTATCAAATCAATTGTGCTCGATGGGGTCTCGTCATGAGGTATCCCGACAGATTCGGTTAACGGCATACGGCCCATCCGGCAGTCGGTCCGACGGTGTACGGAAAGCCGGTCTTTTTATTGTGTTTTTCCCGCATTTGCAGCTTGGCTAGGCTGGCTTGCATTCCAAGTAATCAGGGATACTGATTAAGCAGCCAGGTTTATGAGCCGGGCTTTGAACTACGATAACCGGCTGGCAGCGACTGTAACCGCTTTAACAGGCTACCAGTGCTCCCCGCCCAGATCGTAGATGGCGTCCGTCACTATCCCGGTGCCTATCGCTATCATCAGAATATCCGAGGCGACCCGTACAAAGCGATAACCCGGAGGAGGATAGCCGATATTCATAACGACAGTTGGAGGCAAGTCATAAAAATCAACATCTCGCGGCAAAGGTCTGCCTATACCCCATTTTTTCGCCTGGCCGGGCGGCATGCAGCCGTTATGTTTCTTGGCTAAACCCGGAGGGCAGTGGCCGCTACGGTATTCATCGTGATAATAATCGTGAATGACCGTTCGGTGCCGGTCTATGAAAAACCTGCCCCCGCTGTAGGATGACCGGTCTCGATCATGATATTGCTTGTCCCCGTAATTTCTGTTTCCATAATCTACTTCCCGATGGTCCCTGTTCCCGTAATCCCCGCGTCGGCGGTCGCTGTCGCTGTCCCGGTAATCCGCTTCCCGGTGGTCCCTGCGCTCGTGATCTTTTCTGTCTTCGGTCCGGTGATCATGCCGTTCGTGCTGCTCGGGATTATCCCGCTTGCCGCCCCCTGCCCATGACGGTTTATCCGCCATGGCCGGGCTTGCGGCTAGGACGGCGGCAATGATTAAAGTCAATGGGTATCTTTTTTTAGAATCCGGTCTAGCCATGATTTTTATCCTCGCTAATGATGAAACATTGCGCTTACAGTACGGTGTAAATAGCGGATCGAAACTGTGCCACTGAAGCAGGGTTGTTCGAAGATCGCGGGATAAAAATGTACCAATGCGAATGCCTTACCCCTGGCATGGGCACTATTAATGGGGAAAGCGGAAGGGCGTATTCAGGGAAATGAAGCCGTTCAGTTTAGTAGGCGTTCAGCACGTCCACGGTCTCAGCCAGGCCCTGCGGCTCGACCTGCTGACGTGAGATCGCAAACAGCACCGGGCTCGGTCACACACCGAGGCGCAGATCGACCCTTAGGCATTGGGAGCCTCCGAGGTTTTTGCAGCCTGGGCAACGCCGCCCTCCGCCTAGCTCTCTGGACACGCGCCATCATCTAGACCGGGCGGTGCGCCTCCTAAAATCCAACGCGCGCCGTGCAGCCGGATGTACGGATTTTTCAAGTTTGTGTGTAGCTCAAAGAGTTTCATACGGGTGTACGAACCAATATTTGCCGATGCGCAGGAGGAGATCTTCGCTGATCTCGCTGCCCACCGGTACTTACGAGCACGGTGGATCCCAATTCGCACCATGCTTGTCCTGATGGTTACAACCGTTTTCTTTTTCGTGGATAAAGCCAGGCTTTGGCGGGTCGGAATATAGGCAGGTGACTTACGTTCCCAAAATCAAACGTAAGTTATTGATTGTTCGACAGGGCGACAACGTATTTTCCCAAAATGAACGGTGTTAAGCTATTGATATTTATAGAAAGTGCATGGGACTCTTAATCAGTAGGTCGTAGGTTCGAGCCCTACACGGCCCACCAAATTCAACAGCTTACATCACTTCTGCTGGGGTCGCTGTCTTGCTGACAGGTAGAGATCCGTGGTCGTCAAGCACAGCCGTATCGCGGGGAGGCAATGCTAACGAGCAACACATGACTCAGAACGGAACCAGCGTGAAACGCGAAACTGTGTTTATCAGCAAGGCGACACCCGGCGACGACGAGTTTGTTCTCTGGATCGCTCCCCGCCTTGAAGCTGCGGGTTACACAGTGTTCGCGGACATACTGAGTCTGGAGCCCGGTGACCGGTGGCGAAAGCAGGTCACCGGCACGCTGCAAGACAAGGCAATAAAAATGCTCCTGTGCTGCCGCGACGCCACGCTAACGAAGGACGGTGTTCAGGAAGAAATCGCCATCGCAGAGGATCTTGGGAAGGAACTAAAAGATCCGCGCTTCATCATTCCCCTCCGGATTGAAAAGTTCAAAAAGATATTTGGCATTGGCGGATTGCAGTATGTGGATTTCGTTGGCAGTTGGGCCAATGGCCTTCGTGACTTGCTGGACACACTGGAAAGACAGCACGTTCCCTGCGATACAGGCAAAATCGTCATCAATCCGAACTGGGAAGCGTACCGACAGCGGCTTGCAATCAAGATTGAGGACTTTCCTGAAGTTCTGACTTCCAACTGGTTGCGCATCATCAGTGTTCCGGACTTCATTCGCTATTACCAGCCGACAGGTGCGCTGGACCACGCCGCGATGAAAAGGGCTTGCAATGCATGCGATTATCCTGCGGAGGTTTGTCTGCGCGGCTTCTTTTCCTTTGCCAGCGCCGACGAAATTGAGCGCGATTTCGAGAGTGTCGGCAAGTTCTCCCAACATTCAGAACACAAGCTGATGGCGTTCCTAGAAGACGGCAGCGAGTCACCAGATGTTCGCCCCCGCGAAGCGAAAAACGTCGTTTCCTCGATGTTTCGGAAGAACTGGGAGAGCTTCTGCAGAAAGAAGGGGCTTTATGAATACGCGTTCTCTAAGCAATTAGGCTTTCACGTAACCGGAAACCAGGTTGCTTTGGGGAAGATGATACCTTGGGGGAGGCAAGGGCAAAGGCGTTCCTCGATGCTGCGCAACGTCGCCAGCGGCAAGGTATGGCAGTACGGCGTATCCATATCTCCACAGTTTTGGCCGTATGCTCATTTCAAAGTCAAATCGCGGGTACTGTTTACCGCACTCGCAGGAAACCAAGCCGGTGCAGTTTTTGATGACATCGATCAGCAGCACCGTTTCAGACGAAGTGTTTGCAAGGGATGGCGCAATAAGGCGTGGCATGGACGCCTCATGGCATTTCTTGAACTACTGTCAGGCGAATCTACGCACATCGAGCTGCCTCTGTCTGCCTCGTGCTCACTCAAGCTGGATGCGACTCCCGTGCTCGTTACAGCGCCGGTTACGACTGTCCGCCCCGATGTGATGCCGGATGATGGCGAAGAGCAGGATCTTTCGACGCTTGGCAACCTTGATGTCGAGGAAGATGAATGATGGAGTTACCGGGAAAGTCCTTGAATGTCGTTTATTTCAAAGAGCCTGACCTGTCCTTTGGGCATGGTCAAATTTCGGACCATCCGAAAGATGGCCTGTTTCTCTATGGCCCGCACTGCGCACCAAAGCGTTCCAAGGAGATTTCCGTTGGCGTATTGGGGACCAAACTGGGACTCTCATATTTCAGGAATTGGGCAATCCGGATAGGTGGATTCGTCAAGGTTCCGCCCCCCGGCAAGATGGATAAGGAGCACCGGCTGCACTTGTCGAACTTTCCGGGACTCGAAGAGGCGTTCGGCATCTCCATAAGTCCGGGTGAGTTTGTCGAGCGAGAAATCGATCTCAAGACGATCGATGAGGCCACCAGGACTCTGAATCAGCACGAAGCGGTAAGAAGGCTGTCGATCTCTATCTCCATGAGATTGAACATCACGACCGCAATGAAGAACGCACGGTCGATGTGTGGATCTTCATTTTGCCGGAGCTAGTATTTGAGCGGTGTAAGCCGCTCTCGCGACGTTCCGGCCTTCCTCTCGTCAAAGGCGAGTTTATAAAGAAACAGAAAACCAGAACCGACTTGCCTTTGTTTGAAAACATTATTGATCAGAGTGATGAAGACATTTTTGATGACATACCGGACTTCCACCGACAGGTGAAGGCGCGTTTATTAAAGCTCGGACATACGTCTCAGCTCATACGCGAAACGACGCTCGCCCCGAGCGAGTTCGTAAACCGAGCGGGCTTTCCGGTGCGACCTGTTCAGGAGCCTGCGACCGTGGCCTGGAATATCGCGACAGGCCTCTACTACAAGACGCAACCGGAACCGCCTTGGAAATTGGCTCACGTCCGCCCGGGAGTCTGTTATGTGGGTCTTGTGTTCAAGTTGATTCCCAACGATCCAAAGGAGCACGCATGCTGCGCAGCGCAGATGTTTTTGAACGAGGGCGATGGAGTCGTCTTCAGGGGCGCAAACGGCCCGTGGAAAACGTCAGACTATGAGTTTCATCTCCGACCGGCGGAAGCTAAGAACCTTATATCAAGAGTCCTTGAAACGTTTAAGGATAAGCATGGCGGACCGCCTAAAGAGTTCTTCATCCACGGGAGAACCACGTTTAATGATGAGGAGTGGATCGCGTTTACCGAGGCGGCCCCTCCGGAAACAGCTCTGGTTGGCGTGCGAATCAAAGATACTCACGGCGAAACCAAGTTATTCCGAGACGGCGACTATCCAGTTATGCGTGGCATCGCAATATTGCTCGATGCCCAAAATGCCTACTTGTGGACGAACGGTTTTATACCGCGCTTGGATACCTATATCGGGCCGGAAACGCCCAATCCATTGTTTGTGACAGTTCTACGGAGCACAGGCACGCTGCCGGACATCAAGACCGTACTCACGGACATCATGGGCCTGACAAAAATCAACTACAATGCGTGCAACTATAGCGATGGCCTTCCCGTCACTGTGCGTTTTGCTAACAAAGTGGGAGACGTGCTCACGATGGGCTCATCCAAGGACGCGGAGCGACAGCCGCTCAAGTTCTACATATAGGACGTAGCGCTGAATGGATTCTCTGGACCTGCGTCCGCAACGGGCTGCTTGCGTCAATGCCTACGTTTCTTACGGCGTTCTCTTTCAGGCAGCAGAACTTCGTCGGCTCCACTGCGCAGACAGCCTCTTCAACCGCGTGGCGTAAGGCCCTTGAGGCCGACAGGTAGAAGCACTGGCGTCCCGACCGTGCGTTTCTCTCGCGGCACACGCGCGAGCGGCTTGTCGCAATCGCCAAGGAGAGCGATTTCGCCGAAGGGCGCAGTTGCATCGCCACCTACAAGGGATGGGGGCTGAGACACGAGGAAGAGAGTTCCCATGGAACATGGGGTTAATTGACTGGTCGGAAAATAAATGCGGAGCACACACGTCAATATTGATTTGGTTGTCCCACCTGTCCCACACGTCCCACCTAACGAAAGAGAGAACTCTATTTTTCGTTGGCTTTTTTTGTAACAGTAGCGTCGTAGTGCCCGGCAATAGGGCGAACTAAAGCGATTAAGCGTCTTTATACCCCAGCAGTGCAGTGGTAACAGCGCACGTTTCCCAAGCCTGGCAGTAGCACGGATGCCGGCTCAAGACTTACGTTGTACGGTATACGTATAACGAGTAAAATAGCCAGGTGATCCGATCATTCCGTTGCAAAGACACGCAAGCACTCTATGAAGGTCACTACGTACCGCGCTTCAATGCCATTAAAGAGCAGGCGGAACGCCGCCTGGACCGGATTGACAACGCGGTAGAGCTAGGAGACTTGGCCGCATTGCGTGGCAACCGTCTGGAAGCGTTAAAGGGCGTCCGGAAAGGGCAGTGCAGCATACGCATTAACGACCAGTGGCGCATCTGTTTCGTGTGGCGGGATGATGGGCCGTACGATGTTGAGATTGTGGACTACCACTGAGGGAAGCGGAGATGACCAATAACATGCGACCGATCCACCCCGGCGAGCAGCTCCGGGATGAACTGGACGAGCTTGGTATAAGCGGTAACGCGCTCGCGCTGGATCTGCGGGTGCCAGCGAACCGTATCAATGACATTCTCGCCGGCAAACGCGGGATTACCGCGGACACCGCGCTGCGCCTGGCCAGATACTTCGGTAGCACGGCAGAGTTCTGGATGAATCTGCAAACGGCCTATGAACTAAGACAGACGCGCCGTGAGCACGGCAAACACATAGACAAGGACGTCAAGCCGCGCGCCGCTTGAAAGCACGAGCTTGCCCCCGCAGGGTTCTGTCAATTTGCCGATCACTGCTTCTTTTTCTTCGTGATTATCAGGTGGAGAGGAGAAATAGTCAAATGTTGTGTACGGGGCTAGGTTAGGCGGCGATTCTTTCGGGGTCTTCCCATAGGCCGTCTTTGAAAATAACTCCCTCGATGACTTGAGCGAGGCGGGAATTCCATACAGTTTCCGCCAATGTCGCTCGGCACTTTTTACCAACATGAATACCATCGCCAAAATGCTTTCTCGAGACACGCAGCCGCGGGTTTTGTGGGTGCGCAGCCGGACCGTAGCAAAGGTGGATTCGATCGGATTCGTGGTCCGAAGATGGATCCAGTGCTCTGCCGGAAAATCGTAGAAGGCCAACAGTGACCCCCGATCTTTTTCCAAACACTCCGCAGCTTTCGGATACTTGGGACGGTAGAGGGTCAGAAACTGATCGAAGGCGCGCTCGGCCTCCTGCCGGGTGGCTGCCATCCAGATCTCCTGCAGCGCCGCCTTGGCCTTAGGTTGCTGGCTCTTGGGTAGCTTGTTGAGCACGTTGGCAGTCTTGTGTACCCAACAGCGTTGACCACGGGTCATGCCGAAGACTTGCGGTAATGCCTTCCAGAATCCCAAGGCCCCATCGCCGGTGGCCAGATGTGTTCCTCCGCGTCTTTGCGCCTACATAGTGGAATATCGGGAGAGAGACACGGTTACGTAACACGCGTGCGTGCCTTCCGCCGTTTCCTGTCCCATGAAAGGCCCATCCAGCGTGTGGATGTCTGTGATTGATCGTTAGATCCTTGGTCATTGCGCTTTAGAAGTGCCGCCAGTGCTGAGGCGCACGAATGAGCGCCGCAATTGCCGCACACTCGAGCCCGAACAGAAGGTATCCCGCATAGCCCAGCAATGGCATCTCGAACACCGGTAGGATGTGGACATAGGGAATGGAATAAACCCACTTAGCAACGCTGTAGTAGTTCCACAGCTCCCACAATATGCCGCAGACTAGCGCCGCGAGCGCCGGTAGGCTGACTACCTCCCAGGCACCCAGCGCTAAGCGGTCGAATGGGGTAGCGGTCCCGAGCAGTGCCTGCAGCGAAACCAGGATCGACAGGGGGACTATCCAGACAAGCGGGTATAGGTAGTCCGGCCGGACCGCGATTCCAAGCAGGGCCACTGAGGCAAGGATCAACACCACTGCTGCCCCGAATTTTGGTCTTGTGAGGGACAGGGGTTTACGAAAACGCGTTGTGGCCAATGTGCGGTACGACCGCAATAGCTCTAGCGTGCTGGCGAAGGCGGGCAGCACGGTCGAGAAAGCCAGCGTCGCGTGGCCAATATAGGCGAGCGGCGTAGTCGCCGCATGATTAACGTAGTGCCAATTCTGCACAAAGCGGTTGAGGTACTCGAAATACCACCAAAACACAGCGCTTAAAGGAAACAGCATGATCAGATACCGCGGCTCGTGCGTAAGCAGACACTTGCCGGTGCGCCGCAAGCTAAGCGCATTCGCGACGATGATGTAGGAGACCCAAAGCGGAGCGAACGTATGGGGTTGCAGAGGCTCGAACCATTCGAACCTGTTCCACGCAAAAACCCAGCAGACAATGAGCAATATGCTTGCAGCCCAGCCCCACCAGGGGAAAGGATAGCGCGGCTCGCGCGGTGCATGCGGGCGTGAAAAAGGCAGATATAAGCGCACCCAGGTAAGCGCAAGGCAGAGGGCCAATGCGCTGACGAGTGCAAACGCCGGCCAAGAGAACGCCGCAGGCTCCACAAGCCGCGTTTGCGGTGGGAACTCCAAAAAAACGGAGACTGGCTGGCCAGCAACCGCTGCGCCCACTAGCGGCAATCCGATTAGTCCCTTATCCATGAAATCTTGTGCAAAAAAGCAAAGAGTGTCATGCATGAGCGGTATTGAGAGCAGGCATGACCACATACTCTCGGATAGCGAGTGCGCTGCTGAGCACACGACGACCGAATGTCGTGAGGTAGTACTTGTAGCGATGTCCAATCTTTTTGATGAGGCCATGGGTGCGCAAGCGTTTCAACCAGTAGGAGGCACGGCCGGTGGAGAGATCCCGGAGATGGGCTCGGAGATCGGAGGCGCGAAAGCCGCTGATGTTCCACTCCCCGCGGGCGAGGGTGATAAAAAGGCTATGATCTTCACCGAGGAAGAGATTGAAGCCCCGATAGGAGCGGTCTTTCTCTCGTACAGGTTTGGCCATTTTGTCGATGGCGTGCAGAGCTGCATTGGGGTTATCGATGCTGGCCATGAAGCTGAGATAGCGTTCATTGGCAGCATGCATCAGCTCTCGCAGATCGGGGAGGCTATAGATGTTTTTTCGCAGGGGTGCGAGTTTGAATTGCTTGCGCCCATTGCGTTGTTCCACCCAACGGTGGTGTTTGAAGAAGGAGACATCGTTGGCGGTGCATTCCACCCGAGCCATGAGACTGAATTTATCGTAGAGCTTGAGGCTTGCTGGTCCCATATGATGGCGGATGCGTGTACCCTGAATGCGGGTGTGAAAATCGTTACCGGCCTCCCCGCTGAAGGCCGAGGTGAGTTTGCGTCCCAAGAAGGTGGCGACGTGTTCTGCCTTGAGGGCATGCACGGCGGTACGCACGATGGCTTGATAGAGGGGTTGGAAATCGGCTTGGCGGTGGAAGATGACATCGGTCGAGAAAGCCAGGGCCAGGGAGTGGCCCTGCTTGGCGCGCCGAGGATGCAACTCCACCTGCATGAAGCTCCAGTGATAACCAGCGCGAAACTGACCCAAGATAGGACAGAAGCTTTTCGCCCATCGGTCCAAACGCCGATGCAAGCCTTTGGGATCGAGGCTATCGGCAAGCGCCTGAGCCTGTTGGGGATCGCCGATGGACAAGAAGGCATTATCGGCGCGCTCAAAGGCGATCCCTGTCTTGGTCAGTCGTTGGGCTAACCAGTGATGGCCGTTCAAATAGACCTGCAGGCGAAACGGTGCCCAGGTGGGTACTCGGACATAACAGAGCCCGAAGATCTCATCGATGAAATAGAAGTAATAATGCAAACACTTGCCCGGGGTAGACTTCAAACGGGTCGTATGCTGAAGCTTGTCATGCCAGGGGCGATACGAAGGACAGGCCTCCATCGCCGAGAAGATATGCACCAGCCCCGGGTGCTCACCGCGCAAAGCCAAAATCGCTTTGATCCGTTCTTCTTTACGAAACGCCTTGTAATGACGGATGAATTCAATTTCCAACGAAGCCTCAGCGGCCAGCCGCTCGGCATGGGGTCCGAAGCGCCTCGCGCAGCGGTTCTGCCCAGCGGGGATAGTCAAACAGACGCATACCCCGGACACCCAAATACCGGGCCATAGCCTCGGCATGGGCGATCTCCGGAAGCGTGCCAGTGATCACGATGCGGTCAAAGCAACAAAGCACCGCGGCGATCTTCGCTTGATGGCGTTCAACAAAGGAGTTCATGGCGACGACCCATCTCAGTTCTTATTGCCCATCCGCCAGAATAGTACATTCAACACCTTGGTTCCGGCTATGCCGGGTTAGGATAACCGTTGTGGCAACCAGGACAATGGTGTTTCTGTTAATCGCATGCATGAGCGTAATCCGCGGCGGGAGTCGCGGCGATCGGGGTGGTGCAACGATAGGCAAGCTGAGATGGGAAGGATCCTGGCGATCACCGCGGTGACGCAGCACCTCAAGAGCCGAGGGCTTTCATGGTGACCTCAAACGCTGGGTAGGATTGCTGCTACCTTGCGACAACAAAGTGCGAACGCGCGACATCAAAGCTATCACCTACCTGTACCCGATGCTCAACGGTGTATTGGCCAGATTTGGTCCAGGAGGGTAAGGGTAGCTCGGTTGCCGCGGTATTGCGGCCGGGCTTCGCGAACCCGTAGTCCATGCCCGTTTGCCCGATTCTCCTACCGTTTTTCAACAGCGCCCATGTGGCTTGAACATAAGCGTGCTTGTCCCTGGCGGGAAGGGTTAGAGAATATTCCGTAGAAAACTGCACTGTCTCGCCGGGTTGCACGCGAAAACGCGATGAAGCAGCTTCTTGAATCGTTAATCGGGCCGCATCAGTGGGCTTCTCGCTTTGGGTATTTTGGCGGCGTGTGGGGACACCGAGCGATGACTGGCCCGCATTACTCCCGGCATTGGGTTGAGCCTGATGACTTGCTATTTCATCGCGTACTAATGCCACATCGCTTGAATCGGGGCGGATCGTTGCTGCCTGGCCTACATAGATGCGTGCCGTCTGCAGATCGTGTTCGTTTATGGCTTTGCGCGCGAGCTCGAGGAGTTTCTTGACGGTTCGTTCCTCTTCGTTGGTGCGGTCTGCCGCGCGCGACTTGAGAGCTTCCTGGGCTTTTAACTTGCGCGTGTCCAGCTCGTCGCGAAGCTTGGTCACTTGGTCTGATTCAGGAAGGATGACCAAAGCCTGCGCTAAATGGGCTTCGGCCATTCTCATATCATTGGCGTCGAGCGCCTTGCGGCCAAGAGCAACTAACTTGTTCACGACCTCTTCGGCCTGCAGGCGCTTCGTCTCTGCCGTAACGTGTTGCATTAAGGTCACGCTCTTCCGGACATTGAGCGTGTCCCGAAGTTTAGCCACGCGTTGCGAAGCCGGCGCAATCGTGGCGGCCTCATCGAGCTTGCTCTGAGCGGCGTCCCACTGCTCGCCGTCGAGGGCGTCCCGGGCGGCGCTGAGCAACCGCTCCAACAAATCTTGAATGGCTTCTGTCGCCTCCGCAAGATCGGGCTTGAGCGCGAGGACCGCCTGATATTTTTCAATCGCATTGCGGCCCTTTGGATGAGTGATTCGACCGGCCTCGACATCGGCCTTCGCTGCCTCGAGGAGATTACCGATGCGCTGATCTAAGATCGGTGGGAAAAGGGTGGGCTTTCCGGCTCGATCCTCACGACCTTGTGCCACACCGTCCGGCGCGAGCTGCTCCGGTATGGATACTTGGGCCGCCGGCTTGGGTATGGTTTCGGTTGCCTCCTCGCGCACGCGGTTTTGGGAAAGCCATTCCTCTGCTGCATCGTAAAGGAAAGCAAACGAACCCGGGCCCATCCACGCCAAGGAGAGCCCCAGACCCACTATCCCTGCAATCGCGGCAGAGTATCCGAGCCACTTGTCGCGGTGCCGTCGTCGCACGTTCCGTTCGGGGGGGCTGCCGCCCGCCGTTTCATTGGAGGGATCGACTGCGCTCCCTACTCGGTCGTTCGATATCGGAGTGTTCACCGGAACACCCGCTGGTTGTAATGACCGATCTGGGATGCTGTCAATTTTCCCATGCGGCCTCCCTGCAACGGCGAGCCGTTCCTGGTTGCCCGTCCGGCCGCGGCCAAGCGCAACTACCTTGTTCGCGGTCTCTTCGGCCTGTCGGTGCCGCGTCTCCTCCACGAGGCGTTGCTGTACGACCGCGGTCTCGCGTGCCTTGAGTTCCTCGCGAAGGTGGGCTACGGCTTCCGATGTCGGTGCGATTCCCGCGGCCTCATCGAGCCTGGTCTGAGCCGTCTGCAGATCGTGTTCGCTTATGGCGGTGCGCGCGAGGTCGAGAAGCTTCTTGACGGTCCGCTCCTCTTCGGCCACGCGCCGCTTGTGATCTTCCTGGGCTCGTAGCTTGTATGTCTCGAGATCTTCACGCAGCTTGACCACTTGCTCTGATTCAGGCCGGATCACGAAGGCCTGGTCAAAATGGGCTTCGGCCATTCTAATATCGTTGGCCTGGAGCGCCTTGCGGCCAAGCGCAACGAACGTGTTCGCGGTCTCTTCGGCCTGTCGGTGCCGCGTCTCCTCCACGAGGCGTTGCTGTACGACCGCGGTCTCGCGTGCCTTGAGTTCCTCGCGAAGGTGGGCTACGGCTTCCGATGTCGGTGCGATTCCCGCGGCCTCGTCGAGCCTGGTCTGAGCCGTCTGCAGATCGTGTTCGCTTATGGCGGTGCGCGCGAGGTCGAGAAGCTTCTTGACGGTCCGCTCCTCTTCGGCCACGCGCCGCTTGTGATCTTCCTGGGCTCGTAGCTTGTATGTCTCGAGATCTTCACGCAGCTTGACCACTTGCTCTGATTCAGGCCGGATCACGAAGGCCTGGTCAAAATGGGCTTCGGCCATTCTAATATCGTTGGCCTGGAGCGCCTTGCGGCCAAGCGCAACGAACGTGTTCGCGGTCTCTTCGGCCTGTCGGTGCCGCGTCTCCTTCACGAGGCGTTGCTGTACGACCGCGGTCTCGCGTGCCTTGAGTTCCTCGCGAAGGTGGGCTACGGCTTCCGATGTCGGTGCGATTCCCGCGGCCTCGTCGAGCCTGGTCTGAGCCGTCTGCAGATCGTGTTCGCTTATGGCGGTGCGCGCGAGGTCGAGAAGCTTCCTGACGGTCCGCTCCTCTTCGGCCACGCGCCGCTTGTGATCTTCCTGGGCTCGTAGTGTCTCGACATCATCACGCAGCTTGGCCACGTGCTCTGATTTAGGCCGGATCACAAAGTCGATGTCGAGCGAGTCGTTCCCGGATAGCTCCTTGCGCCACGCCGCAACGGTCAGCGGCCGCTGCGTGGGTAAAAAACGTAAGGCATGATCAATGGCTTTAAGAAAGGCATCGCTATAGTTTTCCTGCCCAACCGGCAGTACGGACATCAGCGGATCGGTTTCGCCTTGGACGACCATGCGACTGCGCTCGATTGCAGCTACCGGTGCAACGCCAACCACTGCCTGGTAGAGCGTTGCGCCAAGGCTGAAAATGTCGGTCCACGGGCCATGCAGCTCGCCATCGCCAAAGCAAAGCTCGATGGGCGCGAAGTCCGATGGGAAATGCTTGGTCAATGTGCTAGCGGGGTTGAAGAGAGCGCCGCCGCCCGGGTTGAAGCCCGTTAACACGGGGCTCCCATCTGGACGAATAATAATGTTTGACGGCTGAATGTAGCGGTGAATATAGCCGCTTGCGTGGATCGCTTCGAGCCCGTCCAGGATCGGTAATACCAAGGCGAGAAGCTCCTTTTCCGCCACAGTTGAGCCATCAAAGAGGTGTTCTGCTTTCTTGCCTTGCTCGTGCGCGACGACGATATAAGCGCTGTTGTTCGCTTCGAAGGCATTCAACGCTAGGGCGATATTTTGATGCCTGATCCCGGCAAGCTTTTGCGCGTCAGTCAGGAAGCACGCAAGCCCAGCCTTATACTCCGCGCCATGCTCCGCAGCGGCAGGATGAATCACGCCGCGCGTATCGCGTACGGCGATCTCGCACGGCATGTATTCGGTAATAATGACCGTGCGGCCCAGGTTCAGGTCACTGGCTAAATAGGTTAACCAATAGTCCCCCTGGCCGAGGACGCTGTCGACGCGATACCAATGAAGCTTCGTCCCGGGTAAGAGCGGATCGGCGTCTGATTCAATCCTTAGATCCGCGATGGTCAGATCATTGTCCACGGCGATTAAACAATCCCTCGATCAATAGGTTGTTACTGACTTGCCTGTTAGAATGTCCTCTTCCAAGCGGTGCTGACCCGAGTGCAGCAGATTCCCTTGCGCTGTTAGCCCGAGCGATTGGCCTGTTCCGTCTCCTGGTGCCAGGGGCCCGAAAAAAGGGGGTCAGGGGATCGCTTGGCTTGAGATCACAGAATGCCTCAAAGCACCTGCACTTATCGACAGAAACCTCCATTAATTACTCAATTTGTCTTATTGGCGTCTCTCGACTGCAAGTGGCTAATTCAAGCGGCTTTCTTTTCTGATGTCCTCATCAATGCCTTTAGCCCATGTATCGACACGTTGGTGAGAATGCGGGCTACATCTCCCGTCCCTTCGTCCCGAACCTAGTGTATTAAAAAAGTGCGGAATAAAACAGCCAAGATCTCGCCAAAACTCGGCTTTTCTCGCCAAAACTTGCCGTTATTTTCCGCAGTGCCTTTCCGATGTATTTCCTAAGTTCAGTAGGTTACGGGATTTCGTGTCGCAGACTCTTAATCAGTAGGTCGTAGGTTCGAGCCCTACACGGCCCACCAAAGGATGGAACGCACACCGCTTGTTCGTCACCTGTGCGCTTACGACCTCTACCTGTTGCGCCGGCGGCTGTGGCGACACTGGCAGGGCCGTAGTGTGTTCTGCAGTGGCAAACGGGGCGAACATGGCCTTCTGAACGATGAAAAACAGATCTCTCGGCTGCGTTTCCGTCTGAAATCGATTCGTATGCACGCCGTACTTGTTCAGAGTTTCCCTAATTTTAGGGAGAACTTCACACTTCCGGTGACAGCGCTTTTATGTGCACCACCGTCGCCTCCCACGGCGTACCATGAACTCGGTCGAGGAGACGTTTGTCCGCCGTAGCGAGCTTCAGGCCACGTTCTATCGCCAACGCGATGTAGAAGCCGTCGTCGTCTGAACGGACTCCTGTTCGGGCACACCGGTTGATGGATACGAGACTTCGATCGGTTAAGCTTGTAGAGTCACCGTCTGATCCCGGCCATTTCGCGCGACGATATGCCGATTAACCCGAAGTTCAGAGGTTCGGTCTTCATAAGCTACCGGCGTACCGATTCGCCTGGATACGTCAGAGCCCTCATGAGCGATATGCGTAATACCTTCGGGAGTAAGCAAGTCTTCCTGGACATGGAAGACATCGGGGTTGGAAGCGATTTCCAGCGCATCATCGAAGAGGCGGTCGGCAATTGTGAACTGTTGCTCGCGATCATTGGCCCGACTTGGGCCGAGGTGCGCGATGAGGTCGGGCAACGCAGATTAGATGATCATACCGATTTCGTGCGTCTCGAGATCGCCGCCGCCCTCGCACGGAAAATTCCGATAATTCCGGTGCTGGTGGACAACGCCAAGATGCCGGAGGCGGACCAGCTCCCGGACCAACTCAAGCTGCTCGCATCTCTGCAAGGGGTTTCGCTTGCGCATGATCGCTGGGACGCCGACATTCTCCGGCTATTCGCAGCCATAGAAAGCGTTACCGTGGAGCCGCGAATCTCGCGCCAATACGCCGTGGCGTTGGCTAAGTTGAGTCGTGGGAGTTGGCAAGCGGCGCTGAGCGACTTGGAAGCTATTACGTCGATTCAACCCCACTATCTTGACGTTCTAGAGAAAATCGAACCGCTGCGCGCGCTGGCCCGCAACCTGTCGCGGCTCGGCCCGACGGCTACTGCAGGACATCGGTTAGCAGCGAAGTATCCGTTAGCGCTTATGCTGATTGTCAGCCTGCTCCCGAATGCCGCCGCCGCATTGTTCAACTATCTCTTTAATTGGGAGGTCATCGTGCATCCCATGTCCAGGCGCGGGATCGAGCAGGCGGAACACTATTTTCGGATTTGGGCGCTACTCGTCAACAGTATCGGGTTCTCGTTGGGCATCGCCTTGTTCGTCTATTTCGCCAGGCCCGTGACCCGTAGCCTCGCGGACACTCTGAGGGGAGTGGCCATACGGCACGAATCCTTGGCGTCCTTGCGGCGACGCTGTTTGATGCTAGGGCACTACGTCGCGCTTATCAGCGCTTGCCTTTGGATTGTGGCTGGTCCCATTTATCCCTTGACGATCGGCGCGCTGGAAATTCGCGACTATGTCTACTTCGTCGTTTCGCTGACGATATGCGGCGTCATCGCCGCCACTTACCCTTTCTTGGTCGTGACGTGGCTATGCACCCATGTGTTCTATCTGGCATTCATCACGCCCGGCTCTGTCGCCGCCGACGATACGGCAACGTTAACGCGCGTTGATGCCTGGAAGTGGCGCTATTTGGCGATGGCCGGGGCCTTGCCGATGCTGGTCTTAACCTTGGGACTCGTCCTCGGCCCACAGGTCGGGTCACGCTGGGCTTCAATGCTCTTGGGAATATTGGGGTTTGGTGGCCTTGTCGGTTTTATTTTAGCCCTGTGGCTGTTCCGGGCGATTCAAGCGGATATCGCCTTGTTGAAGGAAGCGATTTGGGCTTATGGCGTCAAGCGGGACGATCAACAAGCGCATGGCGGCAAGCCCGCGACAGAAGTATCGCGCGGTTGATGGAACTCTGTGGAACGGCACTCGACGGCTGGAAGCCGATTTAGGCCGTGCGATGCATGCGCGCCGGCACCCGATAGTGGAGTGGGCGATGAATAGCGCTACCGCCGCTTGAACTAGCCGCGGCCCGTATTTTTCGTTGAGTTCGCCGAGGTAGGCGAGGATACGCGTGATCGATCCGCTGTCGGTGACGAAGTTCTTGCATGCTGCTACCTAACAAGCCAAACACGGATTGACAAAACTGCAATTAGTCCAGAGTTCTCTCTAAGATTAGCACGCCGATCGTGTCGGGCGAGGACAACGACCGCTATCTCGTGAGTTCGCTCATCGAGGAGGCCATTACCTCCAGCCAACTATTCTTGCCAGTCTGTGTTTGACTGGGAAACATGCTGGCCTCCGCTCCGTCTATGGCGACAGCGCGCTAGGCATTCGACGGTTTCGGCCGCTAGCAATGCACTATCCTCTTTTAGGTGCTTAACTTGCCATGACCGCCCAAGCTCGCTCACGGGATGTCGACACAAATGACCTAGTAAGGCTCGCTAAGCTGCAAGACGGCACTGCTCCTCTTCGGTCTCTCAGGCGAAAATCTGCGCAGGCTGCGTCAAGCGCAGTCGATAAAATCGACCTCGCCGAAATGCGTTTAAAGGGCATGGCCGTTATCTTCTACGGCAAGACCGAAGCGGCGATGGTCGCGGCCTTGCGCGAGGCCGGCAGGCTGAGCGAGGACCTGATCACCCATCCGATGCACGACAATCAGGAAGTGAACTAGTGCTGGTTCGACTAACCCCGATCGAGATCGGTCGCGCGATGCGGTGGCCCGGCGCCGCCGGGATCGTCGCCGGGTTTTTGTGCGCGGCGTTCTGTCGGCTCGCCGAAGTCGGTCCCTTAGCCGAGTTTGTATTGACGGTCTGTACCAGCTATGCCGTTGCGACTTTGTTAATGCATCGGGCGAAACGCCGCGCGGCGTGGCGCAAGGGGAATTCGCTGGAGGCATGAGGCCGGCTCTTCTTCGCCGCGCTCCCAAGGAGGCGGCGACCCACAATATCCGCGGTGCGGAGCGCGCCCATCGATCCCTGCACGAGCGTGGGCCATATCCGCGTGGGGCGCGGACATGGAGTTAGCGCGAAAAATACCGCGTTAAGTACTCGTCGAATGAAATGTGATCGGCCGTTTCAATCTCCTGCTGTTTCAATATAGATTCCCGTGCCGCTTCGATAAGCGCGTTCGAGCGGTCCTCGGGTAGGCTTAATTGTTTGAAGTATTGGACATGTTGATTTGACAGGCGCAGGGAGAATTCCAGGAAAGACTCGTGCTTGTTCCTCATCTCGGTGAGCATGCGCGCGGAGGGAAGCAGGCCGGGCGACCCCGCGGCGTGACCTTGCGCATTGAGCGCCGCGGTATAAGGACGTTCGGGGACGCCGTCATCAAGGAATGCGCACACCGCTGCGGTCCTAGCGAGGATATCGGCCGCCCAATCTGTGAGTATGCGAGCCTGGTCATGATCACGGAGTATCAAGTTGGGTTCTCGTCCGCGGGCGGCAACCAGCAGCTCGTTGCGTTCGAATTCGCGGCGGTCGTTCTCGGTAAGGGGCGGGCTTTCGGAGAACAAGCACATGAGCAAGAAGCCCTCGAGGAATCGGAGTTGCAGCAGGTTCACCCCAGTCGGATCGTACGTTTGGACATCGAGCGCGCGAACTTCTACGTACTTGACACCGCGCCTCGTCAGCGCGACGGTTGGGCGTTCACCGGACGCCGCAATCTGTTTGGGCCGCACAAAGCTGTAATATTCGTTCTCTATTTGGAGAATGTGGGTGTTGAGTTGCCGGTACTCGCCATCGACTTTGGTGCCGATGCGCTCGTAGTCCGGATAAGGCGTGTCGATCGCATGAGCGAGTCCGGCGACGTATTCCGCCAGGCTGTTATAGGAGATACTCAGGCCGGACTGGGTGCTATTCTTATAGCCAATATCGCTCATGCGCAAGGAGGTGGCATCCGGCCGGAACAAGGTAGCGTCGAATTGCTCGAACTCCCGGCTAGGTCCTGTCAAGAACGATTTGGAGAAGGCCGGTGAAGCGCCGAACAAATAAGGAATGATCCAGCCCCAGCGCCGCAGGTTTCGAACCAAGGCGAAATAGCAACTAGAAATGAAGTCCTGAAGGGGTTGCGGATCTCCTTCGAGATCCTTATGGATGGGCCAGAACTCCTCGGGTAGCGAATAGTTAAAATGCACTCCGGCGATCGCCTGCATCGCGCGCCCATAGCGATACGCGAGGCCACGGCGATAGACGTGTTTCATGCGGCCGACATTGGAACTTCCGTACTGTGCGATAGGAATGCTGTCGTCGCCTTGCAGCTCACAGGGCATGCTCGATGCCCACGGTAGCTCGTCGCCGAGGTGCCGCACCGCGAACTGGTGCAGCTCGGTAAGAAAATCCAAGGTCTCCTGCGCGTCCTTGCAAGGGGGGGTGCGGAACTCGAGCAGGGCTTCCGAATAGTCGGTCGTGATATAGGGGTGTGTCAGCGCGGAGCCGAGCGCGGCCGGATGCGGCGTCTGCGCGATGTGCCCGCCGGGAGTCACGCGCAAACATTCCCTTTCAAGGCCCTTCCGTCCTAGGACTAGCAAGCGGCCGAGTGCGAGGTCCGCGAGGCGCCGCAGGCGGGTGTCAAAGATCGTGGACACTTAGGGAAGCTTCGCAAAAGTTACTGCGCAGCCCATCTCCTTTGTTGCGTGCTCGCTCGTCGCTCGCCTATCTACCTGATATGTTTCGCGACTCGCTCCGCGGCTTCGCGCATCTGGGCTTGCTCGCGACACTTTTGCAGAGCTCCCTTTAGGGTAGGGTGTACAAAATAACCGCATAGCGCGCGGCCTTGCCGATGGCGATCGCCGTCAACGATCTCAAGAAGGGAAGCCGCAACCATCCCGCGGCCAGGCACAGCGCATCGCCGATGAGAGGCAGCCAGGACAGTAACAACACCAGTGTGCCCCAGCGGCGCACCATCAGGATAGCCCGCTCGCTCTTACCCTGCGTGAATCGTTCGATGGGGTAGCCGCGGGCGGCGAAATAACCAAGGAGCCAGGTCGTCAGTGCACCGAGGGTGTTGCCGGCGGTTGCTACCGATAGCAATAGGCCGGGCGCCGTTTCCGAGCGCAGCGCGAGCCAGGCCAGGACCGCCTCCGAGCCGCCGGGCGCGATCGTTGCCGAAATGAAAGCGCTGACAAAGAGCGATATTAGCCCGAGATCGGCTGCGCTTTCGGTCATGGCCGCATTCCGTGGTCACGGTGGTGCTTTCGAATGCTCAACCGGCAAGCTGCCGCAGCACGTAGGGTAGGATCCCGCTATGCTGGTAATACTCCCACTCCTTCGGCGTATCGACGCGCACATCGGCGGCAAAACGCCGCGTGCGGCCGCCCGCTCCCGCCGCCACGACCGTGACTTCGCGCGCGCCGGCTTCGATCTCCTCAATATCGTAACTCTCCGTGCCGGTGAGCGCCAAGGTCTCGGCGTTCTGCCCGTCCTTGAAGGTCAAGGGCAAGACCCCCATGCCGACCAGGTTAGAGCGATGGATGCGCTCGAAGCTCTCGGCGAGCACCGCGCGGACCCCGAGCAGCCGGGTTCCCTTCGCGGCCCAGTCGCGGGAAGATCCGGTGCCGTATTCCTTACCGCCGATGATCAATAACGGGACCCCTTCGTCTTGGTAGCGAACGGCGGCGTCGTAAATGCTAAGCTGCTCGCCAGAGGGTTGATACCGCGTCCATCCCCCCTCGGTTCCGGGCGCCAGGCGGTTGCGCAAGCGTATATTGGCAAAGGTGCCGCGCATCATGACCTCATGATTGCCGCGGCGCGCTCCATAAGAATTGAAATCCCTGGGTTGGACTCCGCGCTCGATCAGATAACGCCCCGCCGGACTATCGATCTTGATCGAACCCGCAGGAGAGATATGATCGGTGGTGATGGAATCGCCCAAGAGGGCCAACACCCGTGCCCGGTTGACTGGATGGATCTCTGGTGGCTCCCTTCCCATGCCGTCGAAGTAGGGAGGATTCTTGATGTACGTCGATGCAGGGTCCCACCGGTACAGCGTGCCGGTGGGCACGTTCATGCGGGCCCAGCGCGCATCTCCCGTAAATACACCGTCGTAACTCGCCGAGAACATCGCCGAGTCGAGTGTGCGCAGGACCGTATCATTGATTTCCCGTTGGGTGGGCCAAATGTCCTTGAGATAGACCGGCGCACCGGACTGGTCCGTTCCCAACGCATCACTATAGAGGTCGATGTCCATGGTGCCGGCGATAGCATAGGCAACGACCAGCGGCGGCGAAGCCAAGAAGTTCATTTTGACCTCGGGGTGGACGCGGCCCTCGAAATTCCGGTTTCCCGAAAGTACTGAGCATACGGCCAAACTGCCTTTTGTGATGCCTTGACTGACTACATCGGGCAAGGGCCCCGAGTTGCCGATGCAGGTCGTGCAACCGTAGCCGATGACGTGAAAGCCAAGCTCTTCGAGGTAACGCATGAGTCCCGCCTTCCGCAAGTATGCGCTCACAACCTGCGAACCGGGGGCGAGGCTGGTCTTGACCCAAGGCATGACCCGCAGGCCGCGCGCGCACGCTTTCTTTGCCAGCACGCCGGCCGCCATCATCACGCTCGGATTCGAGGTGTTCGTGCAAGAGGTGATCGCCCCGATTACGATGGCGCCGTCCTTGAGCGCGGCGTTGCGCCCGTTGATTTTGATCATTTCCACACCCGTATGATGGGCTTCCTCGCTGCCCACTGCGGTCCCGCCGCCCTCATTGTGAAAGCGCGCCATGTCCCGGTCCTTTCCGGCCGAGCCGGAGCGCTCTTCCTGATAGACGCGCAGCACCTTCGACACCACCTCCTTGGCGTTCTTGAGCGCGATCCGATCTTGGGGTCGCTTGGGTCCGGCAAGCGACGGTGCGACGCTGCCCATGTCGAGCGTGAGCACCTCGGTGTAACGAGCGGTGGGACTCTTAGCGTCACGCCAAAACCCTTGTGTGCGCGCGTAGGTCTCCACCAAAGCGACCTGTTCGGGGGCGCGGCCGGAGAGCCGCAGGTAGTTGATGGTTTCCTGATCGATGGGGAAAATACCACAGGTTGCGCCGTACTCGGGCGCCATGTTGGCGATCGTTGCCCGATCGGCCAAGGGGAGGTGGTCGAGTCCCTCGCCGAAGAATTCGACGAACTTACCGACCACGCCCTTTTTTCTGAGTATATGCGTGACGGTGAGCACGAGATCGGTCGCAGTCGCCCCCTCCGCTAGACGGCCGGTGAGGCGAAATCCGACCACTTGCGGGATCAGCATCGTGATCGGTTGTCCTAACATCGCCGCCTCGGCCTCGATGCCCCCGACGCCCCACCCAAGCACCCCGAGCCCATTGACCATCGTCGTGTGCGAGTCGGTTCCGACCACGGTGTCCGGATAGGCTTGGGCGGTTCCGTTGACACCGTGAGAGTAGACGGCACGAGCGAGATATTCGAGGTTGACCTGATGGACGATGCCCGTGTCAGGCGGCACGACCTTGAAGTTCGAGAAGGCCTGTTGCCCCCAGCGCAGAAACGCATAGCGCTCTTGATTGCGCTCGAATTCGATCGCCGCATTTTTTTCCGCAGCATCCGTGCTACCGAAGACATCGACCTGAACGGAGTGGTCGATGACCAGTTCGGCGGGAGATAAGGGATTGATCTTGGCGGGGTCGCCTCCGAGGCGCTGCATGGCTTCCCGCATCGCCGCGAGATCGACTACCGCCGGTACGCCCGTGAAGTCTTGCATCAGGACGCGCGCCGGCGTGAAGGCGATCTCTTTGCTGGGCTCGGCCTTTGGATCCCAGGTGGCAAGCGCCTCGATGTCTGCTTTAGTAACGTTAACGCCGTCCTCATGGCGCAAGAGGTTTTCCAAGAGAATCTTGAGGGAATAAGGGAGCATCGCCGTGGGATAGCGGCGCTCAAGGGCGGTGAGATTGTGGATTTGATAAGGCGCGTTAGCGGCCTCGATAATCTCCCGCGTGTTAAAACTGTCGTTCATCATTTCTCCCATGTAACGAGGAATCGCGTAATTCACTACTACCCCGCCGCTTGCGTCGGGCACTCTTGATTATCCGCTATCCGACGGTGAACCGATAGGCTATCAGGGGGCGCCGCGGAATACGTGATCGATAGTTGCACCGCCTAAACACACTTCCTCCTGGTAGAACACCGCGGCTTGGCCGGGCGTGGCCGCCCATTGTGGCGCCTCGAATACGAGCCGGCAGCGGCCAGCGTCGATCGCCGTAATCGTGGCGGGCTGGTCGGCTTGGCGGTAGCGGGTCTTCACAGTGCATCGCAATGGGAATATCGGGGCGCGAGCGGCCACCCAGTGCAAAGACGACGCTTCCAACGACCGGCAGAGAAGCCGTGGGTGCTCATGTCCCTGCCCCACCACGAGCATGTTGTTTTTCAGGTCCTTCTCCAAGACGTACCAGGGCGCTTCCAAGGCTCCCTTGACGCCGCCGATCCCGAGCCCCTCACGCTGGCCAAGCGTGTAATAGACGACGCCGGGGTGCTCGCCGATCACCTCGCCGTCGAGGCTACGGATCTCACCCGGGGTGATGGGAAGGTAGCGGCTGAGAAACGGCCGAAAGCGGCGCTCGCCGATAAAGCACATCCCGGTGCTGTCGCGTTTGTCGTGTACCCAGAGCCGTGCCTCGGCTGCTGCCGCGCGTACTTCTGATTTACGCATGGACCCGACCGGAAATACACTATGAGCTAACTGAGCCTGGCCGAGCATATAGAGAAAATAACTCTGATCCTTGGCCGGGTCGATCCCTCGCAACAGTTGCAACTGCCCATCCCGATGCGCGATCCTTGCGTAGTGTCCCGTGCCCATGGAGCCACCACCCGACGCCAGCGCGTGGTCGAGACAGGCCTTAAATTTGACCTCGCGGTTGCAAAGCACGTCCGGGTTGGGCGTCCGTCCCGCCTGAAGCTCAGCGAGAAAACGGCTGAATACGCGCTGGCGATACTCGGCAGCGAAGTTGACGACTTCGATATCGATGCCGAGGCGCTCGGCGACCGCCACGGCGTCGATGAGATCCTCGCGGCTCGGACAGTCGCTTTCCGTATCCTCGTCCTCCCAATTTTTCATGAACACGCCGCTGACCATATAGCCTTGACGTTTCATGAGCAGGGCCGCGACGGCGGAGTCCACGCCGCCCGAGAGGGCGACGATGACGCGTTGGTTTCGGCACACCGTCGCGCCGAAGGGGTGCATCCCGCTCATGCGACGCATTCCGCGATACGATCGAGCGGAAAGCGGCCGCCGCGCTCGCTGATGGTGGTGACAATTATTTGAGAATTCCATTGCATGGATAGACTTTATCATGGATGATGCGGCACACGTTTTGCCTTTCCCTAAACCCGGCGCTGGCAAAATCCCCGCCTACCGCCCGCACAAGCCGTTTATCTAATAGCGAATAACGTGGTATCTTTTACCCTGCCGACGAGTTCTGAGGTTTTAATCTTTGCCATACCGCGATAGCGTGCTCCCGCTTAGAATCCGACAACTGCCTACCGTAGTGACGCAGGCGCGTTCATGATGCCGAAAATTCGATGGCTACTGTTTGTTTTCCTGGCCGCTCTTACGCAAGGGGGCTGGGGTACCTCACCGCGTGTCGACGATGCCGAGCTGGTGGCGACACCCGAGCATCGGCGCGCCACTAAACTCATCGCGCATTACCTCGCCAATTACCATTACAAGAAGGTGAGCTTCGATGATGCCATGTCGGCCGAGGTGTTGAAACGCTTCGTCGAGTCCTTGGATCCGAATCGCAGTTACTTTCTGCTCGAAGACATGAACCGCTTCGCGGTCTATCGAGACCAATTAGACGAGGCCGTGAAGGAGGCTAAGCTTGGGCCGGCGTTCGAGATCTTCAAGGTATTCCGCCGGAGGCTCGAGGAGCGGGTCACCTACGCCCGCGAATTGCTCGCGCAGCCGCTTGATTTCACCGTTGATGAGGAGTTCGTGCTCGACCGCAGCCGCGCCCCGTGGGCGCGCGACCGCGGCGAGCTTGAAGAACTCTGGCGCAAGCGCGTCAAGAATGACGTGTTGAACCTCGTGACCACCGGCCAGGATCAAAAGAAGGCGGTAAGCACCATCTCCGACCGATATCAGGTGCTTGCGCGCCATACTTATCAAATGTCGGCCGATGACGTCTTCGAGATCTTCATCAACTCCTATACGGCGAGTGTGGAACCGCATACAACCTATTTTTCAGCGCGCAACTCCGAGGACTTCAAGATCCGCATGAGCCTATCGCTGGAAGGCGTGGGCGCGGTGTTGCGCAATGAGAACGAGTACACGATCGTACAGCAGGTGGTTGCCGGCGGGCCCGCGGCCAAAAGCGGACGGCTCCAGCCGGAGGATCGGATTGTCGCCGTTGCACAGGGATCGGCGGGTTCTTGGGCCGATATAATCGGATGGCGCCTGGAAAAAGTCGTGGACCTCATTCGCGGGCCGCGCGGCACCGTCGTTAGACTACAGCTCATTCCGAAGGGTGCGGCCACGAGCACGCCGACGGTCATCGTCCTGACGCGCGAGAAGATAGAATTGGAAGATCAAGCCGCGAAGCAAGCCGTGATCGAGGTGCCACGGGAGAAGCCCAGCATGCGCATCGGCGTGATCACGCTGCCCGCGTTTTATATCGACTTTGCCGCGCGGGCGCGGGGCGAGAAAGATTATCGCAGTACCACCCGCGATGTGCGGGCATTGATCGTCAAGCTGATGCAAGCCAAGGTGGATGGAATCGTCATGGACTTGCGCGGCAACGGAGGCGGATCCTTAGTCGAGGCCACCGAGCTTACGGGCTTGTTTATTCCCGAGGGGCCGATTGTGCAAGTGCGGGACGCCTCAGGCGCGATCGATGTGAATGAAGATCCGGACCCCGCCGTTATGTATAAAGGGCCGCTTGCCGTCTTGGTGGACCGGCAGAGCGCCTCCGCCTCGGAGATCTTTGCGGCCGCGATCCAGGATTACCGGCGCGGGATCGTGGTCGGCCAGCCCACGTTCGGCAAGGGCACAGTGCAGAATCTAATAGACCTCGATCAAATCGATAGCACCGAGGGTGAGGATCTCGGCCAACTCAAGGCCACGGTGGCGCAATTCTTCCGTATCAACGGCAGCAGTACGCAGCACCGCGGTGTGGTACCGGATATCGCGTTCCCGGCGGTATTAAACAGCACCGATCTGGGCGAACGGACGTTCGACAACGCCTTGCCCTGGGATCGGATCGGAGCGGCGAAGTACGCCCCATTGAGCGCTCCGATGCACACGCTTCAGGAAGCGCGATGGCGCCACAACTCCCGGGTCAGCCAGGCGCCTATCTTTTCGCTGTTGATTCATGAAGCGCAACGCCAGCGGCAGGAAGAGGTGCGCAATCGCGTCAGTCTCCTCGAGCGTAAGCGCCGGGAACGGCAGGAGGCGGAGGAGCGCTGGCAACGCGAATTGGAAAAGCGTTATCGCGAAGTTTTTAAGACAACGCCGACGCCTTACCAGAAAGCAAGCGATTCGAGCGCTGCTAGTGCCGATAAACCCATCGACATCGGCCAGGTGACGCTGTACGAGACCGCCTATGTGCTCCACGACGTGATTGAGTTAGCGCGGAGCAGGGCGGCACCGGCAGCGAGCGCGGGCAACGAGTGGAGGCCGGGATTGGCGAAGTAGTATTTTTCGCCTTCGCGCAAGCCGCTTACGTGGCCCGCTTGAAATTCGTGCCGTGATCGTAGAACAAGTACACTAACTCGTTCAGATAGCGGAGACCGAGCGCTGTGGGTTGGATATGCCCAGCGCTGTAATCGATGAGGCCGCGTTGGGCGGCGTCGATCAAGGAAGGTTCGATGATCTCGATGGGCAAGCCCGTGTGATGGTTGAAAAGTGTCGAGGGGAATCCGTGTCTCAGCCGCAGGGCGTTGATCATGAATTCGACAATAATTTCGTCCGCACCGAGGCGGTGTTCATCCTGGATGGCGGCCGCGGTCCCAGCCCCGTGCATGAAGATCTCGGGGTTGCGGCGCTTGGCCGTGCGTACGATCCGCTGTTCGACCGGATCGCTGATTTTTCCGTGGGCACCCGCACCGATGCCCAAGTAATCGCCGAAACGCCAGTAGTTGAGGTTATGCCGACAGCGGTGCTCCCCGCGTGCATAGGCCGACACCTCGTACTGGACATAGCCCTGCGCGGCGAGCGTGGCCTGGCCGGCCTGGTAGATCTCCCAGAGCGCGTCGTCATCGGGAAGCGATGGCGGGTGGCGGAAAAACGCAGTGTTGGGTTCGATGGTCAACTGGTACCACGACAGGTGTTCAGGCCCGAGGGCGATGGCTTGCGACAAATCATAAAGGGCGCCAGCGCGAGTATCTTCCGGGAGCCCGAACATCAAGTCCAGATTGATGTTGTCGAATCCGGCCTCGCGCGCGGCGTGGAACGCACGCCGGGCCTCTTCCCCGCTGTGGATGCGGCCGAGCGACGCCAATTGCGGATCGCGCAGGCTTTGGACGCCGATCGACAAGCGGTTGACCCCGGCGTGCTTGTACTCCCGGAGGCGCTCGGCGGTTAGCGTGCCGGGATTGGATTCCAAGGTGATCTCACTCTGCGCGCCGAGCGGCAGCCGCCCGCGGATCCCATCCAGCAGAGCGCTCAGCGCCTCTCCGGATAATAGGCTCGGCGTGCCGCCCCCGATAAACACGCTCAGCACCTCGCGCTTCGGCACGCGCGCCCGTTCGCAGGCGAGATCCTGGAGCAAGGCTCGTAAGTAGTCTTGCTCAGGCAGCTCGCCGCGGACCTCGTGCGAGTTGAAGTCACAGTACGGACATTTGCGCACGCACCACGGGACGTGGACATAGAGCGAAAGCGGTGGCGGCTCCCGCAGTTTCATAGGCTATGGCAGGCGATAGTGCGCGCATAGCAGCGCGTAGAGTTGTCGCAACGCTTGACCGCGGTGGCTCAAGCGGTTCTTGGTTTCCAGATCCAGATCGGCGGCCGAGCACGCACGGTCCGGTAGGAAAAAGATCGGGTCATAACCGAACCCATTGGGGCCCTGGGGGGCGCGCAGCAGACGGCCTTCCCAAACGCCCTGAGCGATGAGCGGGGCGGGATCGGCGGCCTGCTTGAGATAAACCATGGTGCAATGAAATCGGGCCTGGCGGCGGTCGTCCGGGACACGCGCCGCTTCGCGCAATACCTTGTCTACATTCGCTTGATCGCTAGCCTCCGGCCCGGCATAGCGTGCCGAATAGATCCCGGGAGCGCCGCCGAGGGCGTCGACCTCGAGACCGGAATCATCGGCGATGGCGGGGAGACCCGTCCGGGCCACGGCCCACCGTGCCTTAATAATAGCATTTTCAACGAACGTGAGCCCGGTTTCCGCGGCCTCCCCGAGGTAGAATTCGGACTGTGCGAGAACCTCGATTCCCACGCCGCCGAGGATCGCGGCGATCTCTTGAAGCTTGCCGCGATTGGCGCTCGCGACAAGCACCCGGCGCGGAAGACGCACCTTTGCCGAGATCGTCACGTGGCTAATATTTGGCGTTGCAGCGCGATAAGCTTGGCGGTTCCTTGACGGGCGAGGTCGAGCATCTTGTGCAGCTCATCCATGCGAAAGGCGTGACCTTCGGCGGTTCCTTGCAGTTCGACAAAGTTACCCATATCGTTCATCACCACATTCATGTCGGTTTCCGCCTCGCTGTCCTCGCTGTAATCGAGATCCACGATGGGATTTCCACGGTAAATGCCGACCGATACGGCGGCGACCATTCCGTGGATCGGGCTCGCCTTAAACACGCCTTTGCGGACCAGCGTGGCGATCGCATCCGCCAGGGCCACGTAGCCCCCGGTGATGGAAGCGGTGCGCGTGCCCCCGTCGGCTTGAATGACGTCACAGTCGATCGTGACCGTGCGTTCGCCTAAAGCGCTAAAGTCAACCACCGCGCGCAAGGATCGGCCGATGAGCCGCTGGATCTCGAGCGTCCTGCCGCTTTGCCTCCCGTCGCTCGATTCCCGTCGCATGCGGCTATTCGTCGCCCGCGGCAGCATCCCGTATTCGGCGGTCACCCAGCCTTTCCCGCTACCGCGCAGAAACGGGGGAACGCGCTCATCGATGCTCGCGTTGCAGATGATCTTGGTGTGTCCGTATTCGACTAACGCGGAACCTTCGGCATAGCGGGTAAAGTTGCGTTTGATCGCGATCGGCCGTAATTCATCGGCCTTTCGTCCGCTCGGACGCATATCTCCCCCTCCTTCAACGTAAATTGGACATTATAAACTGGATTCGTATGGCAAACCCGTCGGAAATCCTTAGCCACTTGGTCGCATCGCCATGCTGTAGGGCACCGCTAGAGTGCGATCCGAGCGTAGCATGTATACTTATTACTCAATGAAAATGCGTCGAGAGGACAAAACGATGAAACAGGCACTCTGGATTAACTCAGTCATCGCGTTGCTCGCGGCGGCTTCCGCTCACGCCGCCGAAGGTGAATTCAAGAAAGATTGCACCATGGGTCTCGCGATGAAGCAGCACGTAGCCACCGACTGCTCGGTCAACTGGGCAGGGGAGGACGGCAAGACCTATTGCTTCGGCAACGAAGCGGCCAAGGCTGAGTTTTTGAAAGACGTTCCGGGCAATATGGGCAAGGCGCAAATCTTCTGGGAACAAGGCAAGGCGCACTAAGGATGGTGGACAAGCCCTTCCTTACCGACATCAAAACCTTGCGCAAGCGCGCCCGCCGGCACCTCGAGGCGGGCGCGGTCACGGAAGGTTACAAAGCCGACCGGGCGACGGTGCTGAAGCTGCTCAACGAGGCGCTCGCCACTGAGATCGTCTGCGTATTGCGCTACAAACGCCATTACTTCATGGCCTCGGGCATCAATGCTCAGAGCGTCGCCGCGGAGTTCCTGCAACATGCGAACGAGGAACAGATGCACGCCGATCAGATTGCCGCCCGCATCGTGCAGCTCGGCGGAGAGCCGAACTTCTCCCCCGAAGGGCTCCTTAGCCGCAGCCATGCCGAGTACGTCGAGGGCAATTCGCTCATCGACATGATTAGGGAAGATCTCGTGGCCGAGCGCATCGCGATCGATAGCTATCGCGAGATGGTCGCTTATCTCGGCAGCGATGACCCGACCACCCGCCGGACGCTGGAGGGGATCCTGGCTATGGAAGAGGAGCATGCCGATGATCTGGTGAGCCTGTTGGAGGAGATGGGCAGCGGCTAAAATTTCACCCCACACTCTTTGAGGGAGGCGCCCATGATCTTCCGCCAGCTCTATGACAATGCGTCCTCGGCATACACGTATCTCATCGCCGATCGCCATACCAAGGAAGCGGTTTTGATCGATCCTGTTGCCACCCACATCAGTGATTACGTTGCGCTGCTCTCGCAGCTCGGCGGTCGGCTGAGATACTCGGCCGAGACCCATGTGCACGCCGATCATGTCACCGCGGGCGGGCTCTTGCGCGAACGCTTGGGTGCCGAGACCGCGGTCAGCCAGCGCTGCGGAGCGGTATGCGCCGATCACCAGCTGCGGGACGGCGATATCCTGCGCTTCGGGCAAAACGAGGAAATCGCGGTCATCGCCACGCCGGGACATACGCCGGGCAGCGTGTCCTTCCTGTGGCGTGAGCGCCTGTTCACGGGCGACAGCCTCTTGATCAACGGCTGTGGCCGCACCGATTTCCAGGACGGCGATGCCGGAACCCTCTATGACACTATCACCGAGCGGTTGTTTCGCTTGCCGGGAGAGACGCTGGTCTATCCCGGCCACGATTATCACGGCCATTGGGTTAGCAGCATCCAGCAAGAGCGTTCGATCAATCCGCGCCTGGCGGGCAAGACCCGCGAGCAGTTCATCGACGATCATGCATGAGCTGAAGCTAGCGAAACCGCGGCTCATCGATCAGGCCGTCCGTGCCAACCGCCTGTGCGGCTTGTCTCAGGCGGAGGTCCGCCAGGGCTAGGGCTGATCTCGACCTCGGCGGTGCGCTTTAATGGAAGTGCTTTGCCCTATCTCGCCCGTGGATTCGAAAAGGAATAACAGGTGACTCATGCGAAGTGTTAATCCCGCGTCGAAGTGCTTCGCATGCGTCACATTGAGTTTGATCGCTTTTTGTAGTTTCCCCGCATTCGCGCTGACGCGCATCGCGGTGTTGGAGTTCGAGTTGAACGATTTGACGCTGCTGCCGCGTACGCCGGAGGAGCTGGAACGGACCGCCTCAGTTGCGCCTTTGTTACGAGCAGCATTGATAAAAAACGGCGGTTACGAGTCGGTGACGATCGCTCCGGACACCCAAGCGAAAACGAACGCGGCGTTTGGTTACCTCTTCGACCACCCGGAGGTGGCGGCCGAGCTGGGCGCCCGATTCGGGGCTGAATGGGTTGTGATCGGGCGCGTTCATAAGCCGAGTTTTTTGTTCGCTTATTTGAAGGTCCACTTAGTGAACGTTAATTCTCAGCGGCTTACCGGCGATTTCGTGGTCGAAGTCAAGGGATACTTGAAAAAATTGACTGAGAGGGGAGTAGTACGCTTAGCAGAGCAGATTGTTCAAACAATTAATGCGAAAGCCGAGATGTTTCAAAAGCTTGCCCGGACAGAGGCTACAGCAATCAGCGATTTTCCCGGGCCCGGGTGCCTAGTTACTATGACGGTACTTCGCACCGGGGGCAGGACATGGTAAGTAGCATGACGGCGTTTTCGCGCCAGGCGGGGCAGGGGGAATGGGCCGACACCATCTGGGAATTGCGCTCGGTCAATCATCGTTACCTGGAGATCTCCGTGCGTCTTCCGGAGGAGTTACGCGCTCTCGAAGGGCGTGTGCGCGAGCTAGTCGGGAGCCGTATCCAGCGCGGAAAGATAGACTGTGTGTTACGGTACAGTCCGTCCGAAAACACCTCGGTGGCGCCGGTGCTGCGGTTGGAGCTGGTGCGACAATTGATCGAGGCCTGCGAGCGAGTCAACGCGTTAATCGATCGGCCTGCTCCCGTCAGCGCGGTTGAGCTGTTGCGCTGGCCAGGGGTGGTGGCGCTGGCGCCGCCCGATGTGGAGGCGATCGGCGAGCCGTTGTTGCGGATCCTGGACACGGCGCTCAGTGGGCTCGTCGAGGCTCGGCGGCGCGAAGGGGGACGGTTGCGGAGCGTCATCGAAGAACGCTGCGCGGCCGCCGCCGCGCGGCTCGCATGGCTGCGGGAGCGGGTGCCGGAGATCATGAGCGCGCTCAAGGATCGGTTAATGAACAGGGTGCCGGAGCTCGCGAGCGGTATGGAACCCGGGCGCCTGGAGCAGGAGATGATGTTGCTCGCGCAGCGGCTGGATGTCGCGGAGGAGTTGGACCGGCTCGAGATCCATTTGGATGAGGTTAGAAGCTTGTTCGGAACCGCGTCGCCCATCGGCCGGCGCTTGGATTTTCTGTTGCAGGAGATGAACCGCGAGGCCAATACCATCGCCTCGAAATCGGCGCACGCCGAGACAACGTCGAGCGCGGTCGACCTGAAAGTGCTCATCGAGCAGATGCGAGAGCAGGTGCAGAATATTGAATGATCGACCCGCGGCGTGCGGTCTGCTGTATGTCGTCTCGGCCCCTTCGGGCGCCGGCAAGACGAGCCTGGTCAGCGCCTTGACCGCGGCGCAGTCCGGCGTCTCCCTGTCGATCTCCTTTACTACGCGGCCGATGCGCCCGGGAGAGCGCGAGGGCGTGGATTACCATTTTGTCGGAGAGGCGAGGTTCGAAGCAATGGTTGCTCAGTCGGCGTTCATGGAATACGCCCAAGTGTTCGGCCACTACTACGGAACCTCGCGGGAATGGGTGGAGTCGCACTTGACGAACGGGATAGATGTCGTGTTGGAGATCGATTGGCAAGGCGCGCGGCAGGTACGCAAGGCATGGCCGCAATCGATGGGGATCTTTATCCTTCCCCCGTCCTACCAAGATTTGGAACATCGGCTTAAAACCCGCGGCAGGGATGACGAGGCGGTCATTCGGTGCCGGATGCTGGCGGCCGTGACAGAGATGTCGCATTATTCCGAATACGACTATCTGCTCGTCAATGACGACTTCGACCGCGCGCTTGGCGATCTGCGCGCGATCCTGCGCGCCGGCCGTCTTGGCAGCGGACGCCAACGCGCCGCGCTGGACTCGCTGGTGCGGGATTTATTGGAGCCCAAGATTACGTAAGCTTAAATCAGAGGAAACAACTATGGCGCGAATCACCGTGGAAGATTGTCTTCCTTATGCTAATAATCGCTTTGATCTCGTGATACTGGCAAGTAAGCGTGCCCGCCAGCTCGCAATGGGTTCGCAACCGTTGGTGGCCCCGGCGAATGATAAACCGGCAGTCATTGCGCTGCGCGAGATCGCCGAGGGCTTGATTACTCGGGATACCTTGGCTGCCATCGAAGCCAAGGAGAAGGGAGAGGACATTTTCTATCCGCTTCCCGATTCGACTAAAGCGTGACTGGCGTCGGGTCCCGGCGCGGGGGCTTGCTAGCAAGCAGCATCAACATGAAGATTTGGCCGTTTCTTCCTCTGGCTTCAACCCGAGCAGCGAAGGAATCGTCCGTGCCTTCAGCCTCGGCGCTACGTCAAATCGATGAGGTGTGCCTGCTTGCCCGCGAATACCTGAAGCCCGCTCAAGTAGCGGCGCTGCGGCGCGCCTACGAGTTCGGGGCTCGGGCGCATGAAGGTCAGCGGCGAATGAGCGGGGAGCCGTACATCGAGCATCCCCTCGCCGTCGCGCGCATCCTGCTCGGGATGCGGATGGATTATGAAACACTGGCCGCCGCCATCCTGCACGATGTGATCGAGGATACGGCCACGGAAAAGCAGCAGATCAGCCACGAGTTCGGTGACGAGGTGGCGAAGCTCGTCGACGGTGTTAGCAAGCTCACGCAAATGGAATTCGAGACTTACGCCGAGGCGCAAGCGGAGAACTTCCGCAAGATGTTGTTGGCGATGACCCATGATATCCGGGTCATCCTGGTGAAACTGGCGGACCGGCTTCACAACATGCGCACGCTCGGCGCGTTACCACAGGAAAAACGCCGGTTGGTAGCGCGCGAGACCCTGGACATCTACGCCCCCATCGCGCAACGGCTTGGCATCAACGCGCTGCGCCGCGAGCTCGAGGACCTCGGATTCGCGGCCCTGTTCCCGAACCGCCACCGGATCCTGTCGAAAGCCATCAAGCAATCCCGGGGGAATCGCAAGGAACTGATGTTGCAGATCAAAAATTCCATCGAGCGGCGCCTAAGGCAGGAAGACCTCCCCGCGGAAGTCGCCGGACGTGAAAAGCACATCTACAGCATCTATAAAAAGATGCACGGCAAGCGCCTACCGTTCTCGGAAGTCTTCGATGTCTATGCCTGCCGCGTGATCGTCGACACCGTGGACGCCGCGTATCGCGTGCTCGGTGTCGTGCATCACCTGTTCAAACCAGTGCCTGGACGCTTCAAGGACTATATCGCGATACCCAAGGCCAACGGTTATCAATCGCTGCATACAATCTTATTCGGGCCGCATGGGGTCCCGATCGAGGTGCAGATCCGCACCAAGGAGATGGACGCCGTGGCCGAGCACGGAATTGCGGCGCATTGGCTTTATAAAACTGGCGACAGCGCCAGCAATACCGCACAAAAACGCGCGCGGGAATGGTTGCGCACCATCCTCGAGATCCAGAGCCAAGCCGGGAATTCCGAAGAATTCTTGGAAAATGTAAAGATCGACCTTTTCCCGGACGAGATTTACGTATTCACGCCCAAAGGTGACATTCTGAAGTTGCCGCGGGGCGCCACGGCAGTCGATCTCGCCTACGCCGTGCACACCGACATCGGGAACCGGTGCGTGGCGGCGCGCATCGATCGGCGCTTGGTGCCGTTGCGCACGGCATTGAGCAACGGCCAGACCGTGGAGATCATCACCGCCCCCGGCGCCTGTCCGAGCCCGGCTTGGCTCAACTTCGTCATTACGGCCAAGGCGCGGGCGAATATCCGCCATTTTCTTAAGAACCTGCAGCGCGATGAGGCGCGGGGTCTCGGTCAGCGGATGCTGAATCGCGAGTTGCAACAACTTGGATTCGATCTCAATGCTCTACCGCGCGAACGTTTGGATGCCGCCCTCAAAGAATGCAAGATCGAGAGCCTCGATGCGATGCTGGAGGAGATCGGCCTCGGCAAGCGTATGGCGCCCATCGTCGCGCGCTATCTCATCCCGGTCACTGCCGAAGACAGCGCGCGCAATGCCCCGGCGGCGCACGCCGGGCCGCTCGCCATTAAGGGCACCGAAGGCATGGTGGTCTCGTTTCCGAAATGCTGTTATCCCATTCCGGGAGATTCCGTCCTCGGTTATGTGTCCGCCGGGCGGGGGATCGTGATCCACCGGCAATCGTGCAAGAATCTTGCTGAATACCGGAATCATCCGGAGAAATGGATCGATGTGGAATGGGGTTCGGACGTGAAGGGCGAGTTTCCGGCGGCGATCCGTCTGGAGGCGACCAACGAGCGCGGGGCGCTCGCGACGATCGCCGCCGCGATAGCAGCAGAAGGCGCCAATATCGAGTTTGTGGGGATGAACGAACGCGAGGATCGGATCGCCGCGCTGACCCTGACCGTCGAGGTGCGCGATCGCCTGCACCTGGCCCGGGTCATGAGGGCTGTCCGGCGCCTGCAACCGGTGACGCGCGTGATCCGGATGCGTACGTAGCCGGGAATATTTAAATCATAAGACAAAACATGGCACGTACTATTGTTTCCACCGACCAAGCGCCCCAAGCGATCGGTACCTACTCGCAAGCGGTACGCACGGCACAAACGGTCTATCTATCCGGTCAGATCCCGCTCGATCCCGCTAGCATGGAGCTTGTCGAGGGGGAGATGCGGTCTCAGGTCGTGCGCGTGTTCCAAAACCTCCAAGCTGTGGCCGAAGCCGCGGGCGGAACACTCGCGGATGTCGTTAAGCTGAATGTCTACCTCACCGACTTAAGCCATTTCCCGCTCGTCAACGAGGTCATGGCGAGTTATTTCCATGAACCGTACCCGGCAAGGGCGGTCGTGGGCGTCGCCGCGTTACCTCGGGCGGCACCGATCGAGATCGACGCGATCATGGATCTATGTTCGTCTTCGATGGGCCCCGAACGCTAGTTTCCAAGTGGCTGCGGAGGGTCACCACGCACCCGCGCTGGCCGCTCGTCAAGGATCGGTCGCTGCAATACGCGCGTCTCATGCGTCTCGATAAGCCCATCGGGATTTTATTGCTCTTGTGGCCGACGCTTTGGGCGCTTTGGATCGCCGCTCACGCCCGTCCTGATCCCGGAGTTCTCGTGGTGTTCGTGCTCGGTGTGATCCTAATGCGCTCGGCGGGATGCGTGATCAACGACTACGCTGACCGGGGTTTCGATGCGCGGGTCGAGCGCACGCGTAACCGGCCCTTGGTAACCGGAGCGGTCAGCCCCAGGGAGGCCATTGCGCTATTTTTCGGCTTGCTCTTGATGGCCTTCCTGCTGGTCATGCTGATGAATGCCTTGACCGTGATCCTGGCCTTCGTCGGCGCGCTGCTCGCGGCGACCTACCCCGTTGCCAAACGCTACACCTATCTTCCTCAGGTGCATCTCGGCCTCGCCTTCGGTTGGGCCGTGCCGATGGCGTTCGCAGCGCAGACGGGGAGCGTGCCCAAGGTCGGCTGGCTGCTCTTGATCGCGAGCCTGCTCTGGTCGGTGGCTTATGACACGATGTACGCGATGGTCGACCGCGAAGACGATCTCCGCATCGGCGTTAAATCCACCGCTATCCTACTCGCCGAGGCTGATCGCTTGATCATCGGCTTGATCCAGGGACTCATGCTGATCACGCTGTTGGTCGTCGGCAAGGAGGCGGGCCTGGGATGGGTCTATCACATGGGGCTCGCGGTGGGGGGAGGGTTGGCGGTGTACCAGCAATACCTGATTCGAAATCGCGACCGGAGCGGATGTTTTAAGGCGTTCATCAACAACGGGTGGTACGGGGGCGTGATTTTCTTGGGGATCGCCGGGGATTATTGGGTTCGCTGAAAGCCACCGATTTATTTCGTCATGCCATCCGTCTAGCGGCTCGGCCTGCATGACGGTACCATTAGCGAGGCGCGATTTGCCCCTCAAGGCCTCGAAACCTTCGTGCAGAGCTATCTCGGGGTTGTCAATCGCTGTAAGCCGGCAGCGACCTTAGGATTTTACGCGGACGCGGTGGATTATTTCGGGGCGGGGATCGTTACGAAGGACTTCATTTTTCAAGACAAGGATCGGTACTGCCGCCGCTGGGAAGAGGTTCGCTCCGAGCTTCTCGGGCCGATAGCCGTTGCGGACACGGGGGCCGAGAACGAAAAGCGACTTACATTCAAGATCCGGTTCTTCGGGCGCAGCCCGGCGCGAGGAGCGATGGTGTCGGGAACCGCGACTAACACCTTGGTCGTGCGCGCGATCGATGGCGAGCTCAAGATCATCGATGAAAAGCAGAGGGTCACCAACCGCAAGCAATTGCCATGAGACCTCGACGATGGCTCTGGCTCCTAGTCCCACTTGCCCAATTCACCTCGTATTCCCATGCGGACTGCGACAAGAAAGAATTCGCAATCGCGATCGATGTGGGGCACACGTTGCACAACCCAGGGGCTCTCAGTGCCCGAGGTGTGGCCGAGTTCTACTTCAATCGAACCTTGGCGGTGCGCTTACATGGGGAGCTTCTGGAGCGCGGCTTCACACGGGCGTTTCTCATCAATGAACGGGGTGCAGAAATTGCGCTCAGGGATCGGACAGGCATCGCGGCAACCCGCGGTGCGGACGTATTTCTGTCCATCCACCATGACTCCGTGCAGCCCCATTATCTGGCCGCCTGGACCTACGATGAGACGGAACGCCGATATAGCGATCGGTTCGCCGGCTATTCGCTTTTCGTTTCAAACAAAAACGAAGCGAGGGCACAGAGCGTAGCATTGGCGCGCTCAATCGGGGCGGAGTTTCGCCGCAACTTCTTTACCCCGACGCTCCATCATGCGGAGAAGATCAAAGGCGAAAATCGCCCGCTTCTGGATGAATACCTGGGTATCTACCGCTTCGATGAACTGGTGGTACTAAAGACCGCGAAGATGCCCGCGGTCCTGGTGGAAAATGGAGTCATCGCGAATCGGGACGAGGAGATCCTGCTGCGGGACCCGGTGTACCAGCGCATGCTCGTTTTGTCCCTTGCACAAGGCCTGGAGACCTATTGCCAACGCCACCACCGCGGCCATAGGGCCAGGCTCAACGATGGCCCGCGGCAAAAAGATGAAGCCGGATCAAAATCCGCGACTGTCGATGACTAACAGGTCGCGTCGCCGGGGTGCTTAAGCATCTAAGCCCGGCTCACGTGCTACCGAATTCGATCGATCTCGCCGCCTGGCCGCATCAGGGCGGGGTCAAGAAGTTTCGGAGCAGATCGTGGCCATGATGGGTCATGATTGACTCGGGATGAAACTGCACGCCGAGCAGCGGGTGTTCGCGATGCCGAATCCCCATGATCTCGTCCCTTCCCCCGCCGGGGATTTCCGTCCACGCGGTGATCTCCAAGCAGTCCGGCAAGCTGTCCTTGGCGATGACCAGCGAATGGTAGCGGGTCGCTTGAAACGGATTCTCCAGGCCTTGGAATAGGCCGGTGCTGCGATGCCGGATCAGCGATGTCTTGCCATGCATGATCTCGCGCGCATGCACGATTCGGCCTCCGAAGGCTTGCCCCATCGCTTGGTGACCGAGACAGACGCCTAAGATGGGGACCTTAGCGCAGAAGTAGGTGATCACGTCGATGGAGATGCCGGCTTCGTTCGGTGTGCCCGGTCCCGGTGATATCACGATATGATCCGGCGCCAGCGCCTCGATTTCCTGGATGCTGATTTGGTCGTTGCGGAATACCCGCACCTCCGCCCCCAGCTCGCCTAGGTATTGCACTAGGTTGTAGGTGAACGAATCGTAATTGTCGATCATCAGAAGCATATAGGCCGTATTCTAGTGCATTAATTAACAATACTTAAATTTATGTGTAGCGAAACGCTCACGGGTACCACTTTTTTGCATCCTATCTCGTTCTCTGACTGGAAACCGGATCAGCACTCGTGACATTTTCGCCTAGTTTTGTGACCTGGCGAAACCCTCGGATCTGGCGCGACGAGTCGCCGAGCGAAATCCGGCAGCTCTTCGCGAAGATGGGCTGGGAAGATAACCAAACCGATATCGATCCCAGCTATATTGCCATGAGCGCGAATGTCCACCAGCACCGCAGCCGCCGATGAATTCGGCGAAAAACTTCCGAAGCCTTTGCAAAACTATCTCTCTGCTCTGCCGGCTCCGCGAATGGGCCGCCATCCCGAATGCTTAGAAGGCAAGGGCCAGTGGACGCCCAAGCAGCTTGAAGACTCCTTCGGTTCTTTGGTTAACCGAGACCAAACCCGGCGGACTGATGCCAGAAGTTTTTGCCGCCGAGCTCGCCAAAGGACAGTGTATGCTTATCTTGGATGGGGTCAACGAAGTCCCCGAAACGAGCGGCCCGCACTTCCCCCGGCGGAACTTACTAAGCGGCTTAGCCGACGCCCTACCCGAGTGGACCAAGCGCCGATTTCGGCGACCATTCGGCTTAGTGTTCATACTGGCCGTCGCTAAACCAGCGCCAGATGTGCAAGGCTTAAATACAAGTGCAGCTCGGTCAACGGGGGGCTTCCGACGACACCTGCTCGGCAAATACCTACTTTAAAAACGGCGCGCTGCGCGCGCCGTTTACCGAGATCAGCAATTCAGAGAGCAGTGTTTCTGGAGATGGGGAGACCACAACAGACCCGAAAACCGTACTCGTAGGAAACGAGGTCGGGAAGGCCCCAGAGGCGGTAGGCGCAGCGGGAGTAGCCACGATTGTAGTACCAAGACCCGCCACGCAACACCCGCGTGTCGCCACCTTCTGGGTGGGTATCATTCGGGTTATCGTATTTGTTCAAACACCACTCCCAAACATTGCCGGCCATATCCAGCGCATCGCAGGGGTTCGCTCCGCGCAGATAAATGCCAACGGCAGTGGTACGATTCAAACGGCTTTCAACAGTGTTACATCGTGTGGAATCGAAATCGCTGGGCCACGGGTATTCGCGGCCCGGTTCTCCGCCCGTAGCCGCAAGCTGCCACTCGCTTTCCGTAGGCAGCCGTATGCTCATCTCCGGTCCGAGCAGACCGGCGTTTTTATACCGGTGCGTGAGCCAGCGGCAGAAGGCCACCGCTTCATACCAGCTTACGGCCACACGAGGATGATTTGCGTACGTCCACGACGGCGATCTCGGCTCCATGCGCCTTAGATCCTGCCACCAACGCGCTTGTGTGTAGCCATCGGGGGCCTTAAGAAAAGCCTTGAACTGCGCGTTAGTCACGGTATATACGGCTATTCGAAACGACTGCTCTACCGACATCATTCCATGGTACTCAATGTCGATCCTTTTCGGCTCTATTCGTTTAGACCATCGGATATCGGGCAGGCTGTCTGCACAAAGACCCACCCCTTGGCGCGGATCGCCGAACTCCGCGAGCTTCATTCCGATCAAGGCACGTTGTTCGTGCGATAAGGCATCGTTAGCGAGCTTTTCGATGAGAACAGCTTGCGGTCGCAAAAACCGCTCTAAAGTCTCGCTCGGGTTCTTGTGGAAACGCCCTAGTGCCGTGATTACATCGCGAGCCCGCTCGGCGCTCCAAAGGTCTTTCGGCTGCATGCCACCCTGATGCCAGCGGTGCGACTCCTCCGCAGCATGTTCAATAAGGCGTAAAGAGTCACCGCCGCTCACGATCCATGCGCTTAATCTGCCCCAGGCCGCGAATAGTTTTTCATGCGAAACCGAAACTGTGGCTTCGTCTTTGACCAGGATCCGGCAATCGGCGGCGGCGAGTGCCTCGATCAGCTTCCGTGCATCGGCATCGGCTTTGAAGATTTCCATCGACGCTCGATTTCGGGTCGGTGGCCGGTCACGCTCAACGTGCACAAGTTGTGCAAAAACCCGATTGAACGCAGCGCGCGTTGCTTCATCCAAAAGAGCAATGGCTAGTTCGGCTTGCGTGCCGATCGCGCCGGCTACGCCACCGATCTCTTGGTAGGCCTTCTTCGTAAAGACCCGGCCTTCGCGCCGCTCAAATAGTTTGTTCAACGCGTACGCCGCGAGCGGTAATTGACCCGGCTCGTGTGACTCGGCCAGGATTTTCGGAACGACATCAGGCTCGAATCGGTAGCCCGTCACTTCGGCCGGTTTCTCGATCATGTCCTGCAGATCTCTCGGCGATACCGTGCCGAGATGATAGCCAGCGCTCGCGTTTAGCAGTTCCCGCGCCACGGGGATGTCTGCCAACTGACCCAGGAACTCGTTACCCACGGTTGCCAGCACACGCAGGCGGCTGCCCTTGATACCCGTTGCAGCGATTATCATTTCAAGAAAAGCCTCGATGCCCGATGCGCTAGATCCCCGCGTGAACAACTCCTCCAGCTGATCGATAAATAAAACGAGCTCTGAATCACCCGCCAGATGTTTGACTAAAAGTTCTTGTAGCTCGTCTTGTTTTTCCTTCACTTCTTTCGCGACATCGGGCGGTCGAGTCGGAATTTTCGGAAACACTTGTTTGAGTCCCCAGGCTAAAGATGCGAACGGTGTCTCGCCATCGCCGGGTTGGATCCGTAGCCAGATCCAATCCTGACTGCCGGCGATGCGATTATCCTGAATCAAGCCGCGCCACACACCGGCATCGACCAAGGATGACTTCCCCGATCCCGACGCACCGCTCACAATGACAAACCGGCCCATCGGTTCACTCATCTTAGCGATGATTTCGTCAACTTCGCGTTCACGGCCGAAGAAGACGGGAGCGTATTCCTGGTCAAATCGCAGTAACCCGGGATAAGGCGATTTTTCTTTGGGCCAGTCGATACGGGTGACCACGCTTTCTGTCGCACGCAAGCCCGATATCTCGACCAGTGCTTGGTAAATAAGCTTTTCAAGCTCGTGTACATCGAAAAAACTCCCCGCGGTCAAATTCGCGTCGGATAATCGCTTTCGAAAAGCTTGCTGCCGAGTGCCGAATTCGTGATCGGAAAATGATCCCACCGGTACCGCCGCACCTTGGTCTAAGAAGAATATCAAACGTTGTTTTGCAGGCGGATCAGAGGCTGCTTCAAACTCGAGTTCCGTATAAGAAACCTCAGGCCGATCCCGCACGGGTGATCCATAGCGAAATCCAACGATGCCAACATACACATCACATTCACGTACTCGTTCTTTACAGTAGCTACCGGGTCTTTCGTCACGCGCAGTGAAGTAGCCCATGTCGCACGGAACCGCACCTGCTCGGTTGATCGCGGCGATTGCCGCTTGGATAAACGAACGCTTTTCTGGGAACAATGCGAATTCGGAAGTATGACTAATGAACACTCGCTGTATCTGGGTAGGCATAGCGTGCTACTCCATGTCCTAGGGAAGACGAAAACCCAGGACGTTGGACTGGGTACCGCGGACGGACCCGCTACGGGAGGCCGAGCGGACGGACATTGGTCCACCCAATTTTGCATCATCTTGCGCAGCAAATAAACACCTTAGGCCGCTGCTCTCTTCTGGCGTTTCGCTTCAACGTCATGCCCTGAAATTCAACCCATAGGCGTTCGCTAATTCAAGGTGACGCGTGTTTGCGCCGCGCGGATGGGAGGCGTTAGAGAATACGCGGTGCAGCCGGTACAATTCGAGTTATTGGTAAAAAGCGAGTTGGAAGCCATGTCGAACGTACCATGTAAGGCCCGTCGGACGCCGCTCTTTTCCTGGCACGCTGCCCATGGTGCCGGAATGGTCGAATTCGGGGGGTGGACGATGCCGCTAAATTACCAAAGCGGTATCCTGCAGGAGCATCTCGCCACGCGCCAGCGCGCGGGTCTTTTCGACGTCTCCCACATGGGGCGGTTCAAGATCGAGGGAGAGGCAGCCGAGAATTTCGCGCTGACCGTGTTGACGAATAACGCGCGATCTCTGGAACTACTTCAGGCGCAATACACCTTCCTGGCCAATGAGCAGGGCGGCGCGATAGATGATGCCTACCTGTATAGACTGACGCGGAGGGAATTTCTCCTCGTCGTCAACGCGTCCAACCGTGACAAAGACTGGCTATGGTTACAGCAACATAAATGTGCGGGAGTCGAACTCACCGATGTGAGCGACGATACAGCTATGATCGCTATCCAAGGCCCTGCCTCCGTTTCCATCCTGGAATCGGTCATCGGGAAGGAGGCGCTGCCGGAGAGCAGAAGAAATTGCTGCCGTATCGCGAGGGTCGAAGGACAAGCACTGCTCATTGCGCGTACCGGTTATACCGGCGAGGCGCTCGGGTTTGAATTGTTCCCGAAGTCGGAGCATCTCCCGGCGCTTTGGGAACGGCTAGTTAGCCTCGGAGCGGTCCCCGCGGGCTTGGGCGCGCGCGATACGCTTCGAGTCGAAGCCGGACTGCCGCTTTACGGTCACGAATTGGGCCGGGATCACGACGGTAATGACATCCCTATTTTCGCGAACACATTTGCGAGCTTTGCCGTCCGGGTCCCCGATCGACATGATTACATTGGTCAAGCGCGGTTAGACAATCAGAGAAAAGAGCTGCAATTGATCAAACGAGGAGAGTTACACACTCCTCTTGGGGACCGCATCTTAAAGCGCTTAGTGCGGCCGATCATGAGTCGTACTGACAAGCGGCCTTTCAGGGCCGGATCGAAAGTTTTCCGCGGCGATGAATTTCTTGGTTATGTGAGCTCGGGGACCGTGGCGCCGTATTCCTGGAAATCGGATAGCGAGGGTAAAGCAATGGAAACCGGGGAGCTGTTGCTGCGGCCGATCGGCTTAGCCTTAATCGATTCCACACTCGGGTATCGGAGCGATCCGTCCTTGGTCCTGCGGGTGATCGATGCTCGCGGCCGCGGCATGGAGGCCGAGTGGGTGACCACAAATCTCGTCGGTGCATACGACGCGCGTCCTGCTGCGAGGTGACGCGCTTTCGCGTCGCGGAGCAGGGGATCGGCTTCCATGGGTATCGTTCTTGACCTGCCGGTTGCAAATCGTAGGTGAAACCCCGCACCATGACATCGGGAGCGAATATGTTGCTGGATAAGCCCAAAAGCCTTCACGACACCGTGCGCGCCATCGGATGGTGCGAAGGGCGTCTTGTGCTCCTGGATCAGCGGCGGCTGCCGGCGGAATGCGAATACCTAAGTTTCGATACGCCCGAGGCGGTCGCTGGGGCCATCACGACCATGGTGGTACGCGGCGCGCCGGCCATCGGCATCGCGGCCGCCTATGGGGTCGTGCTGGCGGCGCGCAAGGCCTATGCGAACGAGCGCGAGGGTTGGCGGCAGGCCATCGGTGCCGATTGTGAAGGCTTGCGGGCCGCGCGTCCCACCGCGGTGAATCTCGGGTGGGCGATCGAACGCATGCGCGCGGCGTTTCCGGAGAGTCCCGGAGATCCCGAACCCGCCTTACTCGCCGAGGCGCAGGCGATCCACGAAGAGGATATCGCCGCCAACCGGCGCATGGGCGCGATCGGCGCGGCATTCCTCAAATCCGGTGCGCGCGTCTTGACCCACTGCAACGCGGGGTCCTTGGCGACCGGGGGATACGGCACGGCGCTAGGCGTGATCCGCTCGGCCTACGCCTGCGGGAAGATCGCGCAAGTCCATGTCGGCGAGACGCGCCCCTGGCTCCAAGGTGCGCGTTTGACCGCCTGGGAGCTGCTCCGCGACCGGATCCCGGTCACCCTGCTCGCCGACAGCGCGGCGGCGTATCTCATGCAACGGGGTATCGATTGGGTCATCGTTGGGGCGGATCGCATCGCCGCCAATGGCGATGTTGTCAACAAGATCGGCACCTATGGCCTGGCCGTTGCGGCCCGGGCGCACGGGGTTCGATTCATGGTCGCCGCCCCCACCTCGACGTTTGATCTGGAGGCGCTCGATGGCTGCGCGATCCCGATCGAGAACCGCCCGTCGGAGGAGATTGTGGGTCTAGCCGGGCAACGAGTTGCCGCACCTGGCGTAGATATTTGGAATCCGGTCTTCGATGTGACGCCCGCGGCGCTTATCGATGTCCTGGTGACCGAGAAGGGCGCCGTCGAGCATCCGACTGCCGCTAGTCTCAACGCCTTGCTAACGGGGGATCACCGGGTTGTTTGAGGTCGTGCTATCCACCACCCCTCCGTCGTCCGTGCAATCAGCGAGTTTGGGCGCGCACAGCGCCAGGCGCCCGACGACCATCTAAAAATCACGTTAAAAATCCTACACCTCGGTATCTCGTTCCGGGTTATGGTAGCATTTCGCGGCAGAGGCTAGTCCAGCCGTGAAGAGTATCTGATGATCCAATTCGCCAAAGAAGTCTCGCCTGTCAATATCGAAGACGAGATGCGCCAGTCTTATATGGATTACGCGATGAGCGTAATCGTGGGCCGGGCGCTGCCGGACGCGCGGGACGGCCTGAAACCCGTTCACCGGCGCGTCCTCCATGCGATGCGGGAGCTCGGCAACGACTGGAACAAGCCGAACAAGAAATCGGCGCGCGTGGTCGGTGATGTCATCGGTAAATACCATCCCCACGGGGATGTCGCCGTCTATGACACCATCGTGCGCATGGCGCAACCCTTTTCCTTGCGCTACATGCTGATCGACGGGCAAGGCAACTTCGGTTCCGTGGACGGTGACTCGCCGGCTGCCATGCGTTACACCGAGGTGCGGATGTCGCGCATCGCCCACGAGCTGCTCGCCGATATCGACAAGGAGACCGTCGATTTCTCTCCCAACTACGACGGCTCCGAGACCGAACCCACGATCCTTCCGACGCGCGTCCCGAACCTCTTGATCAACGGATCGAGCGGCATCGCCGTGGGCATGGCCACCAATATTCCGCCCCACAACCTCGGCGAGATAATCAGCGGCTGTCTGGCGCTCATCGATCGCCCCGATATCGACGTCAGCGGGCTGCTCGAGTTCATCCCGGGACCGGACTTTCCCACGGCGGCGATCATCAATGGGACCGAGGGGATCCGGGAAGCCTACGAGACCGGGCGCGGGAGGATCCACGTGCGCGCGCGCATCGCGATCGAGTCCTATGATGCGGGTGAGCGCATCGTCGTGACGGAGTTGCCCTACCAGGTCAACAAGGCGCGCTTGATGGAGCGAATCGCGGAGTTAGTCAAGGACAAGAAGCTCGAAGGGATCCGAGAGCTGCGGGACGAGTCCGACAAGGACGGAATGCGCATGGTGGTGGAGCTGCGCCGCGGCGAGATCGCCGAGGTTGTGCTCAACAACCTCTATCAGCAGACGCAGATGCAGGTGGTATTCGGCGTGAACATGGTCGCACTGATCCAGGGCCGGCCACAGATCTTGTCGCTCAAGCAATTGATCGAGTGCTTCCTGCGCCACCGCCGGGAGGTGATCACCCGCCGTACCATTTACGATCTGCGCAAGGCGCGGGAACGGGCGCATAATCTAGAAGGCTTGGCCGTGGCCTTGGCGAACATCGATCCGGTGATCGCCCTTATCAAGGCCTCGGCCAATCCCGCGGCAGCCAGGGCGGGACTGATGGCGCGCGCGTGGGCGCCGGGAGCGGTCGTGCAGATGCTGGAGCGTTCGGGCGCCGAAGTGTCCCGTCCGGAAAATCTAGCGCCCGAGTTCGGACTGACGCCGAATGGCTACCGCTTGTCCGAAGCCCAGGCGCAGGCGATCTTGGATCTGCGGCTGCACCGACTCACCGGGCTGGAGCAAGAAAAGATCGTGCAGGACTATCAAACCGTCCTGGAAAACATCGCGAATCTGTTGGAGATCCTGGCACGCCCGGAACGGCTGACCCAAGTAATGCGCGAGGAGCTCATCGACATCCGCGAACAGTTCGGTGACAAGCGCCGTACCGAGATCCGGCAACGGCACGTGCAATTGAGCCTCGAGGATCTGATCAGCGTCGAGGATGTGGTGGTTACCTTGTCGCATGAGGGCTACGCCAAGGCGCAACCGATGGACGAGTACCGCCTGCAGCGGCGTGGTGGCAAGGGCAAGATGGCTACGGCGATGAAAGAGGAGGACTTTATCGAGAAACTGTTCGTGGCCAGCACCCACGATACGATCCTATGTTTTTCGAACCGCGGCCGGGCATACTGGCTCAAGGTCTATGAGTTGCCTCAGGCTGGGCGCGCCGCGCGCGGCAAGCCGATGGTCAATCTCTTGCCGTTGAAGAACGAGGAGCGCATCACGGCCATTCTTCCCATCAAGTCCTTCGAGCAGGATGGATTCCTGGTCATGGCGACCAGCCGCGGCGTGGTCAAGAAGTGTCCGTTAGCGGAGTTCTCGCGGCCGCGCGCGAGCGGTATTATCGCCATCGACTTGAGCGATGGCGATCGGCTGGTGGGCGTGGCTCTGACCGATGGCCGTCAGGAGCTTATGCTGTTCAGCACCTCGGGCAAGGCCGTCCGTTTCAGCGAAACGGAGGTGCGCGCGATGGGCCGGGCGGCCCGGGGCGTACGAGGTATCAGATTGAGGGCCGGGCATGCGGTGATCTCGCTCATTATTCCCGATGCGCAGAGCCAGATCCTCTGTGCGACCGAACGCGGCTACGGTAAGCGCACGCCGGTAGGCGACTATACGGTGCACGCCCGCGGCGGCCAGGGCGTCATCGCCATCCAGACCACCGCCCGCAACGGAAAGCTCGTCGGGGCCGTCGGCATCCGCGATGATGAGGAAGTCATGCTGGTGAGCGACCGGGGAACCCTGGTCCGCACCGCCGCGAACGATATCTCGATTGTCGGCCGAAATACCCAGGGTGTCACGTTAATTAACCTCGCCGATGACGAACGCTTGGTCGGGATCGAGCGCGTCGCGGATTATAACGATAGCGATAACGATAACGAATAGATCCCCGCGTGGACCTCCCTAACGACGACCGATTGCAGGGCTTGCGCACGCGCATCGACGAGGTCGATGCGGAGATTCTGCACATGATTACGGCCCGGGCGCAGCTTGCTAAGGAAGTCGCGGCGGCGAAGGGTAACGATCATGAGCCCGATGTCTACTATCGCCCGGAACGCGAAGCCCAAGTCTTGAGAAAGATCATCTCGCAGAACAAAGGGCCTTTGTCGGACGAAGAGATGGCCCGCTTGTTCCGCGAGATCATGTCCGCCTGTCTCGCGCTGGAACAGCCCTTGAACGTGGCGTTTCTCGGGCCCGAGGGCACGTTCACCCATGCCTCGGTGCATAAACATTTCGGTAATTCCGTGCATGCCTTGCCGATGGGTACGATAGACGAGGTGTTCCGCGAAGTCGAAGCGGGGGCTTGCCATTACGGGGTCGTGCCGGTAGAGAATTCGATCGAAGGCGTGGTCAACCACACCTTGGATATGTTCGTCAATTCACCGCTCAAGATCTGCGGCGAGGTCGAGCTGCGCATTCACCATCACCTGCTGGGGAAGAATGTCATGCCGCGAGAAGTCACCCGCGTATTCGCCCACGAGCAGGCTTTGGCGCAGTGCCGCCGCTGGTTGAATAGTCACCTCGCGCACGCCGAAAGGGTGGCGTTTGCGAGCAATGCGGAAGCCGCGCGGCGCGCCGCTAGCGAGCCGGCGACTGCCGCGATCGCCGGGGATGCGGCGGCCACGATCTACGGCTTGGAACATCTGGTGAGGAATATCGAAGACGAATCCGACAATACGACGCGTTTTATCGTCATCGGCCACCAGTCGGTCCCGCCGAGTGGGGATGACAAGACCTCGCTGATATTCTCGACGCCGAATCGGCCCGGCGCCCTCTATCACCTGCTCGCCTCGTTCGCCGAACACGGGATCAGCATGATGCGCATCGAATCGCGTCCCTCGCGCCGCGGCATGTGGGAGTATTTCTTCTTTGTGGATATCGAAGGGCACCTGCGGGACGAGGTGGTCGCACAAGCCTTGAAGGACCTCAAGCAGCGCGCGGCCATGCTCAAGCTGCTTGGTTCCTATCCTCGGGCGGTACTCTGAGAGCTAGTGAATAAATCTGCTGCGCAGCCCATGGAAAACGATCGACGCAACCCCATCGATTTTTTTGCGCTGGCGGCGCCCGGCGTGCGCGCGCTCGATCCCTATCGACCCGGTAAGCCGCTCGCGGAGCTGGCGCGGGAGTATGGGATCACCGATGCCGTAAGGCTGGCCTCGAACGAAAACCCGCTCGGTCCGGGACCACGCGCCCGCGCCGCGATCAGGGCTGGGTGCGCGGACATCGGCCGGTATCCGGACGGCGGCGGTTATGCCTTGAAGCAGGCATTGGCTGCGCGCCTGGCGATCGGGAGCGATCGGATCACCTTGGGAAACGGCTCCAACGACGTCCTCGAGTTGGCGGCGCGCAGCTTCGTCACCTCGTCGCACCAGGTGATCTTTTCCCAACACGCCTTCGCGGTGTATGCGCTCGTCACCCAAGCCATCGGAGCCGAAGCGGTCGTGACACCCGCCCGCGACTATGGGCACGATCTTGGAGCGATGCGATCGGCGATCAATGCTCGGACCCGGCTCATTTTTATCGCCAATCCTAATAACCCGACAGGCACCTGGATCGACGAGCCGGGGTTATTGAAATTTATCCAGTACGTACCGCCGCGGGTAGTGATCGTTCTCGATGAAGCCTACTTTGAGTATGTGCAGGCGCCGGGTTATCCGAACGGCCTGCGGCTTATTGATCGGTTTCCGAACCTGATCGTGACGCGTACGTTCTCCAAGATCCACGGACTTGCCGGCTTACGCGTGGGCTACGCGATCTCGCATCCCCAGGTGGCGGAGTTGATGAACCGGGTGCGCCAGCCTTTCAACGTCAATAGCGTTGCGCTCGCGGCGGCGGAGGCCGCGCTTGCCGACGAGGAGCATGTGGCTACAAGCGTGGCGGTCAATACCGCCGGGCTCGCGCGACTGACTCGGGCATGTGAAGCATTGGGGCTCGGCTACATCCCTTCGGCCGCGAATTTTCTCTGCATCGAGCTCGGCCCCCGCGCGTGCGATCTCTATGAGGCCTTGCTCAGGCGGGGTGTGATCGTGCGGCCGATCGCCAACTATGGCCTGCCAAACCACCTCCGGATCACAATTGGAACCGAGCGGGAGAATACGCGTTTCATCGACGCACTCAAGACGGTGCTGAATGAACGATCCTAAGGAGGCGCAGTAGCCATCGTGCCGCCCTCAAGGGTCGCCATTATCGGCGTCGGTCTCATTGGCGGATCGCTCGCCCGCGCCTTGAAGCGCGCCGGAGAGCGCGTGGCGGGATACGACACGGACCCAATGGTCCTGCGCCGGGCGCGCGAGATCGGTGTCATCGATGAGCCGTGCGCCCATCTTTGCGGTGCGGTCGAGGGCGCCGAGATCGTGGTGATCGCCGTGCCGCTGGGGGCCGTCCCGGGGGTCTTTCAGGGTCTCCCCGGGAGCTTGGATGAGCATGCGGTGATCACCGACGTCGGTAGCGTGAAAGGTTCCGTGGTTCATGCCGCCCGCCGGTATCTCGGGCATCACCTACCGCGTTTCGTGCCGGGACACCCTATCGCGGGCACCGAGCATAGCGGCGTAGAGAATTCTTGTGCCGGGCTCTTTCATGGACAGCGCGTGATTTTAACCCCCCTCGCCGAGACCGACCCGCGCGCGCTGGAGCGCGTGCGCTTGCTGTGGCGACAAACTGGAGCCGTGGTTGAGGACATGGAGATCGGCCGGCACGATCAAGTCTTTGCCGCCACCAGCCATCTGCCGCATGTGCTGGCCTATGCGTTGGTGCGCACCGCCGCGCGCGCGAGCGGCCGGTCCGCGCTCTTGCGCTACGCGGCGGGAGGATTCGCGGACATCACCCGCATCGCTTCGAGCAACCCCGTCATGTGGCGCGATATTTTTTTCGCTAATCGCGTGCGGCTCATCGAGATGGTCGAACGTTTTCGCGAGGATCTCGCGTTGCTCCGCGACGCTATCGAGGCCGAGGACGGTCCTGCGATCGCTGCGTTGTTGGACGAGGCCAAGAAGACAAGGGATGCCTTGGCCGCCGAGCAGCGGATCGAGCCGGATCTCGCGGCGGAAAAAAAGCGGTGACTCTCGACCCGCCGCACCTGCTTAGCGTTGAACCGGGCGGGAAGCTCGCCGGCCGCTTGCGCGTGCCCGGTGACAAGTCCATCTCCCACCGCGCGCTCATGCTCGGGGCGATCGCCGAGGGTGTCACCGAAATCCGGGGATTCCTGGAGGGTGAAGACACGCTCGCGACGCTGCGGGCCTTCGAATCCATGGGCGTGGGTGTCGAGCGGCTCGGGGCGGGCGAGGTCAGGATCCACGGGGTAGGCTTGCACGGCTTGCGGCCGGCGCCCGGGCCGATCGATTTAGGCAATTCCGGTACCTCGATGCGATTGATGACGGGGCTCCTCGCGGGCCAGTCTTTCGACACGGAATTGGCCGGCGATGAGTCGCTGTCGCGGCGGCCGATGATGCGCGTCATCGAGCCCTTGCGCCGCATGGGGGCGCGGATCGAGTGTAGCTCCGCGGGCACGCCGCCGGTCACTGTGTTCGGCGGAGCGCGACTTCGAGGCATCGATTATGATCTGCCGGTGGCCAGCGCCCAGGTCAAATCCGCTATCTTGCTTGCCGGTCTGTACGCGCGGGGGCAAACCTGTGTGCGGGAACCCCTCGCAAGCCGTGACCACAGCGAGCGCATGTTGGGCCGTTTCGGCTGCCGGCTACAAGCACAAGACAGCGCGGTTTGCATGCGCGGTGAAGCGCCGCTCGCGGGCGTTGATGTCGATGTGCCGGCGGACCTGTCTTCGGCCGCGTTTTTCATCGTCGGCGCGACGATAGCTCGCGGCTCGGATGTCGTGCTCGAGGAGGTGGGCGTCAATCCAACGCGCATCGGTGTGATCGAGATCCTGCGGCGCATGGGGGCGGACATCGAACTTCAAAACAAACGCGAGGAGGGCGGTGAACCGGTTGCCGATCTGCGCGTGCGCGCAAGCGATCTGCACGGGATCCGTATTCCGGGCGATCTGGTACCGGCGGCTATCGACGAATTTCCCGTCATTTTAATCGCCGCGGCCTGCGCCCGCGGCGAAACCCTCTTGGAAGGCGCCGAGGAGCTTCGTTACAAGGAGAGCGATCGGATAAGCAACATGGCGGAGGGCTTCAAGGCGCTGGGCATCGAGGCGCGGCCCACCCCGGACGGGATGCGCATCCGCGGTGCCGCGATCCAGGGGGGCCGCGTGGACAGCCGTGGTGACCATCGAGTAGCGATGGCATTTGCGATCGCGGGATTGCGGGCCGAGGGGCGTATCGTCATCGCCGACTGCGCGCTGATCACTACGTCTTTCCCAAACTTCCTCGCGCTGGCGCGGGAAGCAGGTCTCCGAATCACGGCGGGCGCCCGATCGTGAGAGCCGAATCGATTCCCGTCATCGCCATCGACGGTCCGAGCGGCACGGGCAAGGGCAGCGTCGGGGTGCGCCTCGCAAGGACGCTGGGATGGCATTTTCTCGATAGCGGGGCCTTGTACCGGACCTTGGGGTGGCTGGCGATGCGGAAGGCTGTAGCATTCGATGATGTGCAGCGGTTGGTTCATCTTGCGGCGCAGCTCGCGGTGGAATTCAGAGACGCTGGGCCGGGGTCGGAGGAGTTGCGCGTGATCTGCCGGGGAGAGGATGTGACTCGGAGCATTCGTTCGGAAGCCTGCGCGCACGCTGCCTCTCAGATCGCCGCGTTGCCCGCGGTCCGCGCGGCGCTTCTTGCGCAGCAGCGCTCCTTCCGGCAGCCTCCGGGCTTGGTAGCCGACGGCCGCGACATGGGAACGGCGGTTTTCGTGGACGCCGGCCTTAAGATCTATCTCTCGGCCAGTCCGGAGGAGCGCGCCCAAAGGCGCTATAAGCAGTTGAAAGATCAGGGAGTCAATGTTAGTCTCCACAATCTTTTAGAGGGCATCCTGGAACGCGATGCCCGTGATAGTGAGCGTGGCGCCTCGCCTTTACGGGCCGCGCCCGATGCCGTGACCATCGACACCACGCGCCTTGATCTCGGAGCGGTGGTTGAGCGTGTTATATACTTAATCGATGCGCGCGCTCGGCGCGCGGCTAAAAATTAATAGTCGTTTGAGGATTCGGGACCTTATGGTTGAAACGTTTGCGGAATTATTCGAGCAGAGTCAAATCGAGCACAAGATGCGTCCGGGCACCATCGTGACCGGTATCGTCGTCGATGTCCGGCCGGATGCCGTGGTTGTTCATGCCGGCTTTAAATCGGAGGGGGTGATCCCCATCGAGCAATTCCGCAACGAGGCAGGCGCCATCGAAGTCACCATTGGCGATCGGATCGATGTCGCGCTAGATGCGATCGAAGACGGGTTCGGCGCCACTCGACTGTCGCGGGAAAAAGCGAAGCGCGTCATGGCCTGGAAGCGCCTAGAAGAAGCTTTGGAGGCCGGTAGCAACGTGACCGGTGTGATCACGGAGCGCGTGAAAGGGGGTTTTACGGTAGAGATCGAAGACATCCGTGCCTTCCTCCCGGGGTCGTTGGTGGATGTCCGGCCGGTACGCGATACCACCTATCTGGAAGGCAAGCCGCTCGAGTTCAAAGTGATTAAGGTTGACCATAAGCGTAACAATGTCGTGGTCTCCCGCCGTGCCGTGGTGGAAAGCGAGGGGGGCGCCGAGCGCGATGTGCTGTTGAATAGCATCGAGGAGGGCGGCGTTGTCAAGGGGGTAGTCAAGAACCTTACCGATTATGGTGCGTTTATCGACCTCGGTGGCGTCGATGGCTTACTTCATATCACGGACATGGCTTGGAAACGCGTTAAACACCCGAGCGAGGTTCTCAATGTCGGCGATGAAATTGACGTTAAGGTCCTGAAATTCGATCGGGAGCGCAACCGCGTCTCCTTGGGGCTCAAGCAGCTTGGGGAGGATCCCTGGATCGACATTGCACGCCGCTACCCGCAGCGTTCTCGTATCTTCGGCAAAGTCACCAACGTCGCCGACTATGGTTGCTTTGTGGAAATAGAACCAGGTGTCGAGGGTTTGGTTCACGTCTCGGAGATGGACTGGACCAACAGAAACGTTCATCCCTCGAAAGTGGTCCATGTTGGGCAGGAGGTCGAGGCGATGGTTCTCGACATCGACCAGGAGCGGCGCCGCATCTCACTCGGCATGAAGCACTGCCAGCCGAATCCTTGGGAGGAGTTTGCGATAAGATTCAACAAGAACAGTAAGGTCCATGGAATCATAAAGTCCATCACTGATTTTGGTATTTTCGTGGGGCTCGAAGGGGGCATCGATGGCTTGGTGCACCTGTCTGATCTCTCGTGGTCGAGTGCGGGTGAGGAGGCGGTCAGAAATTACAAGAAGGGTCAAGAGGTCGAAACGGTGGTTCTCGCCATCGATGCGGAGCGGGAGCGGATTTCGCTAGGGATCAAACAATTGGAGAAGGATCCCTTTTCCAATTATCTGGCCGAGCACGAAAAGGGCAGTATCGTGACGGGCGTTGCCGTAATGGTCGATGCGCAAGGGGTAACAGTCCGGCTCGCGGAAAGCGTCGAGGGCTATATTCGCGCGTCTGAGCTTTCACGAGATCCAGTGGACGACGCGCGCAAGGTGATCAAGGAGGAGCAAGAGGTCGAGGCCTTATTCGTTGCGATCGACCGCAAGAAGCGCATGATTTCTCTTTCTATCAAGGCGAAGGAATTTCACGAACAGGCTCAAGCGTTGGAAACCTACGGGGCGGGGGCCGGCATGGCGACCACCAAGCTCGGCGATCTGCTCAAGCAGCGCCTCGACGGTGCCGAGTCGCCCGATTGAAGGCGCGCCATGCATGAATGGCAGCGGTTTCTTCCCGCCCGGTAAGCGACACGGATAAGGCAGCACATGACTAAGTCGGAACTCATCGAATCCCTCGCGCGCAAGCAGATCCAACTGGGGAATAAAGATGTTGAGTTGGCGGTTAGGACCTTGTTGGAGCTCATGGCGTATACGCTCTCGACGGGGAGACGCATCGAGATCCGCGGTTTTGGAAGTTTCTCTCTCCATTATCGCCCGGCCCGGATCGGACGTAATCCGAAATCCGGAGATCCGGTGCCCCTGCCGGCGAAATACGTGCCGCACTTTAAACCGGGAAAACAGATGAGAGAACGCGTCAACGGCGTGAAATAGTTCGGTCTCGGAAAACAATCGAAGCATGGTTTCCTGCCCCGTTGGGGGATTCGAAGAAGGGGCGTGCTAGGTTTAACGGCTAAGGCGTGTGGCTATGGTTCGCGTTCTAAAAGTAATCTTTCTGTTGGTCATCGTACTCGTCGGCCTTGAGCTGCATGTCAAGAATCATCAATTAGTCGTGGTCGATTATTATTTGGGTACGGTGCAGTTGCCCGTGTCGCTCTTGATCGCTTGCACGTTGCTCTTGGGAGCGGTTCTGGGCGTCCTGGTAAATCTCAATGTCGTTGTGCGTTTGCGGCGTAAAATTGGTGAGCTCAAGCGTTCTTTGAAATCCGTGGATCAGAAGTTAACGAGAGGCCAATCCATCACAACGCTCAAGGATGCCTCCTGAGCCGTTCTCGAACCTCATTTGGTTGCTATTGCCGCTTGCCGCGGCGTCCGGTTGGTATCTGGCAAGCCGTGGCGGTGCTTACCGCCGTGGCGAGCCCGCCGCCCTCTCTAAGGATTACTTCAAAGGCCTAAACTACCTCCTAAACGAACAGCCGGATAAGGCCATCGACGTGTTCATCGCGATGCTGGATGTCGAGAGGGACACGATTGAAACACAGCTTGCGTTGGGCAATCTGTTCCGTCGGCGCGGCGAAGTCGATCGGGCCATCCGCATCCATCAAAGGTTAATTGCGCATTCTGCGTTGGGCGACGAGCAACGTTCTTTGGCGGCGCTCGAGTTAGGAATGGATTACCTGCGCTCGGGCTTGTTCGATCGGGCGGAGGGACTATTTAAGGGCCTGTTGAACTCCGGAGCCCACACGAAGAAGGCATTATCGCAGTTGCTGGATATCTATCAGCAAGAACAAGATTGGGATAAGGCGATCGCGTGCGCGCGCGAGATCGAGACCCGATGCAAAGAGGATATGAGCAGTATGACGGCCCAGTTTTACTGCGAATGGGCGCGGCAGTGCGAGCTTCAAGGCCAAACCGCCGAGGCCGTCCGGTTATTGCAACGCGGGTTGGAAGCTGATCCCGGCTGCGCGCGCGCGAGCCTGATGGAAGGTAGAATCGCCAAGGCCTCCGGCGACACTCGCGCGGCGGTCATGGTGTTCAAAAGGATAGAGCATCAGGACCCTTCGGTTCTGGTACAAGCGCTACCGCACTTGCTCGAATGCTATCGAAGCTTGGGGCAATCCAACGAGTTTATAGCGTATTTGCGGACGCTCGTCGCCAAGAAATTCGGTGTCCAGATCTTGTTGATGCTGGCGGATCTGATCGCGGAAGAGCGGGGCATCGAAGCGGCGATAAGCTATTTGAGTGACGAGCTAAACCGGCGGCCTTCCTTACGCGGATTGAACCAAATGCTCAAGTATTCAATAGCACACGGCGTGGCGTTGTCCAAGCCACAGTTGGCGGTGCTCAGCGACTACGTAGGCCGCTTGTTACGCCAACGATTGAACTACCAATGTCAGCACTGCGGGTTCCTGGCGAAGACACACCATTGGCAATGCCCGACTTGCAAGCATTGGAGCAGCGTTAAGCCGGTCGATGATCTCGACGGCAACTGAGAGCTTGTGAATAAATCTACTGCGCAGCCCGCCCGCTTCGTTGCGCGGTGCTCGGAATCCTCATGTATTTCCACATACACTGCGGTTCCTGCGCGCCGTGCGCCTTGCGGGCGGGCTTGCTCGCTACGATTTCTTCACAAGCTCCGCGCAACGCGGTGACGCGATGAGCGAATCAAACCCCGAATACAGCGTGTTCGAGCCTCCGGGTCCGCGTCCGGCCGGTGGACGGCTCTATTGGACGCGTTTACACGGAAGCGCCAAGGCGCTTGCCGTCTCAAGGCTCGCGGAGAGATGGGACGGCCTGGTGGCGGTCGTCGCCAAGGACGCGCTGCATGCGGAGCGCCTCGAGGAGGAGCTTGGGTTCTTTAGCGGGGGTGGTCAAGCAACCGAGATCCTTAGCTTTCCTGATTGGGAAACCTTGCCCTATGACCGCTTTTCACCTTATCAGGACATCGTCTCGCGGCGCCTGGAAACGCTGGCGCGCTTACCGCAACTTAGAGGAGGTTATTTGATCATCTCCGTCGCCACCTTGATGCATCGGTTGGCGCCGCGCGACTATCTTGAGGCCAACACCCTCGTGCTCAAAGTGGGCGAGCGCCTGGATCGCGAGCGTTTCCGCGAACGACTGATTCACGGAGGGTATCGCTGCGTCTCGCAGGTGCTGGAGCACGGTGACTTCGCCGTTCGGGGATCGCTACTCGATGTGTATCCGATGGGCAGCCGGTTCCCTTATCGCATCGATTGGTTCGACGAGCTGATCGATACGCTGCGCTTCTTTGATCCGGAAACGCAACGGTCCATCGAGAGCAGCGATCGGATCGAGGTGCTACCCGCGCGCGAGTTTCCTCTAACGCCGAAGGCGCTCGAGTGCTTCCGCGCGAACTGGCGCGCGCGCTTTGAGGGCGCGCCCGGGGATTGCCCGATCTACCGCGAGGTGAGCCAGGGCCTCGCGCCCGGGGGTATCGAGTATTACGCCCCGCTTTTTTTCACCAGTGGCGCAGTGTTGTTCGATTATCTGCCCGAGGGGAGCGTCGTGGTGCTGGATGACGGTGCATTGGAGACGGCAAGAGCGTTTTGGGCTGAAATTGGTCAACGCTATGAAGCCGCCCGCTACGATCGCGAGCGGCCGTTGTTACCCCCCGATGAGGTGTTTCTCCCGCCCGAGGAGCTTTCTGCTCGGCTAAAAATCCATCCGGCGATCCTCATCGCGGGGCTGACGGCGCCAAAGCATGCTGTGAGTTTCTCAAGCAGCATGCCGGTGCGGCTTCCGATCGACGGCCGGGCCGCGGATCCGCTGGCCGTCGTCAAACACTATTTGCAATCTTTCGGCGGACGGGTCTTATTTGCCGCCGAGTCGAAAGGCCGCCGCGAGACACTCTCGGAGCTCCTGCGCCAGCACCAGATTGAATTCCAAGCCTATGCGGATTGGGCGTCGTTTCTTAAAGGCGAAGCGCGAATCGGATTGACCATCGCTGCCCTCGATCAAGGCATGCAGTTGGACAGTCCCCGCATCGCCATCGTTGGCGAAGCTCAGTTGTTCGGGGAACGCGCGCGGCAAGAGCGCCGCCGGAGCCGCGCGGCACGGGATCCTGAAAGCATCATTCGCGATCTCACCGAGCTCCACGCCGGTGCGCCGGTCGTGCATGAGCATCATGGAGTCGGACGTTATCTGGGGCTCTTTATGATCGAGACCAACGGCGTTCCTGGTGAATACCTCGGCGTGGAGTACGCCGATGCGGACCGCCTCTACGTTCCGGTGCTATCGCTCCACCTCATCACCCGCTATTCCGGCGTGGACCCCGGTCATGCGCCCTTGCACAAGCTCGGCAGCGGTCAGTGGCAACGGGCCCGCGCCAAGGCTGCGAAACGCATCCGTGACGTGGCCGCGGAGCTTCTGGAGATTTACGCGCGCCGCGCCGCGCGCAAAGGGTACGCGTTTACGCTGGAACGGGATCAATACCAGGCGTTTATACAGGGGTTCCCTTTCGAGGAGACACCGGACCAGGAGGCGGCGATCGGCGCGGTTGTGCACGATTTGCAAGGCGAGCAACCGATGGATCGGCTCATATGCGGCGACGTGGGGTTCGGAAAAACCGAGGTGGCCATGCGCGCGGCTTTCGTCGCGGCCATGGGCGGCAAGCAGGTCGCGATCCTGGTGCCGACCACTCTTCTGGCGCAACAGCACTATCGTAACTTCAAGGATCGATTCGCGGAATGGCCGCTGCGCATAGAGCTACTGTCACGGTTCCAGGGCAAGAAAGACCAGGATAAAGTCGCGGCAGGGCTCAAGGACGGCGCGGTCGATATTGTCGTCGGAACCCACAAACTGTTGCAGGAGTCAATTGTCTTCAAGCGCCTCGGGCTGTGCGTAATCGATGAAGAGCACCGCTTTGGGGTGCGGCAAAAGGAACGGCTGAAAGCCCTGCGTTCGGAGTTGGATATCTTGACGCTGACCGCGACTCCAATTCCTCGCACGCTCAACTTGGCCCTGTTCGGCACCCGCGAGCTGTCGATTATCGCGTCGCCCCCTGCGAGGCGCATCGCCGTTAAGACCTTCGTGACCGAGTGGGACCAGGCGCTGTTGCGCGAAGCCATGGGGCGCGAGATCAGCCGCGGCGGCCAGATCTACTTCCTGCATAACGAGGTGGAAACGATCGAAGGAACCGCTCGCGAGGTTGCAGCGCTCATTCCCGAGGCGCGCGTGCGCGTGGCGCACGGACAGATGCGGGAGCGCGAGCTCGAGCAGGTGATGCTCGATTTCTACCATCGCCGCATTGCGTGCCTCGTTTGCACGACTATCATCGAGACCGGGATCGATGTGCCGAACGCCAATACCATCATCATCAATCGCGCCGACAAATTCGGGCTCGCGCAGCTCTATCAACTGCGCGGCCGGGTGGGCCGCTCGCATCACCGGGCGTATGCCTATCTCGTGGTGCCGTCCCGGAAGGCCCTCAAGGGCGACGCGCTGAGGAGACTCGAAGCCATCGAGTCGATCGAGGATCTCGGCATCGGGTTTACCTTAGCCACTCATGACCTTGAGATCCGCGGCGCTGGAGAGATCCTCGGTGAGGAGCAAAGCGGGCATATTCAGGAAGTCGGTTTCGGCTTGTTCACGGAACTGCTCGAGCGGGCGATCCAGGCGCTCAAGGCCGGGCGGCAGCCGGAGCTCGACCGGCCGCTCGATCATGGCGTCGAGATCGAGATCCATGTTCCGGTGCTGATCCCCGGCGATTATGTACCCGATGTCCACACCCGTCTAATCATGTACAAACGGATCGCGAACGCTAGTGATCCTGAGGAGCTTGGCCGGCTGGAAGAAGAAATGATCGATCGTTTCGGCGCGCTGCCGCAGTCCGCCAAGGATCTGTTTCGGATCACGCGGCTCAAGCAGCGGGCGGCGCCTCTCGGGGTCCGCAAGATCGAACTCGGCGCGCATGGCGGGCGGGTGCTCTTCCATGCGCAGGCCGAGGTCAACCCGCTGGCCTTAGTGAAACTGGTGCAGACCCAACTTCATACCTACAAGCTCGAGCAAGGAGACAAGATCCGGATCACGGCCTCGCTGCCCGATGCCGATGCGCGCATCGGCGCGCTCGATCGTTTGTTCGATCAACTGAGGCAGCGGGCGGCAGCGTAAGCCTAGCCAAACATATATGAAATTCGGGGTACCTCTTCACGTTCCATGTTCCTCCGGGAGTGGCACCGCCTTGTGCAAGCCGCGCATGGTTTACAAAATAGACCGGGGCGCATGGTTTACAAATTCTCTCCCTGTCCGTGCCATTGGCTGGGAGGGTTGATTTTCTGGTTTCGCTCATTGAGTACACCCAGAAGATGAAAGCTATAGCGTACTTCCCACAGGAACTCGTCAATCTGGTGCATGCCGATCGGTTCCTTGGCCAGAATGTCTGAGACATAGAGCAGATGGCCTTTCCACTTGATTTCGCCATTATGTCGCACCCTTCGGACCGTCACCTCAGTCCCATACGCCACTGGCGGCAGCTTCGTGGGATAACTCCTGGGCGAGGCCGTGTACCGTTCACGAGGTGTTCGCCGTGCCAGCGCTTCATGGCTACGCTCTGCGTTGTACTCGCTGACAAACGCGTTAAAGCGTTGCTGCTGGGCTTCGAGCGTCGCTGCAGGAGGCGCCACCGCGGCTTCTTTCAACGTCCGATGCATGCGCTCATGTCGGCCATTCTGATCCGGCCGGCCAGGTTCAATGCGCTCGGGACGGATACCCAGCCGAATCCACCAGGCCGACAGCCGACTCAACCCACCCACCGCCAGCGAGGCAAAGGGGGCGCCGTTGTCGGTCCGTATAGCTTCCGGCAATCCGTACTCCCGAAAGACCCATTCGAACCAAGGCTGGACCTCGGCCCACGTCGGTCGTGCCAGACCTCGGCACTGCAAGAGGTAACGGCTGAAGTTGTCCGTCATCGTCAGCGGGTAACAGCGCCGGCCATCGCCCAGCACGAAATCGCCTTTGAAGTCCGCGCTCCAAAGGGCATTGGCGCCGTCGCAGTGGAGCAACGGCTCGCTGTGAGGCGCCACCCGCCGACGGCGGCGACGCGGACCCACCAGACCCGCCCGCTTCAGAATCTCACCCGCCGTACTGTCGGCGGGCCAAGCCACCGCGGGATCTTCACGGCGCAACCCATCCATCACCTTCTTCGGCCCAAAACGTTGATGCCGCAGTTTGTACTGCACGATTCTTTCGCACAGCGCCGGTTCACTCGCATTGGGATGATACTTGGCCGCCCGCGACCACTCCTTGAGCCCATCCAGCCCCAACCGCTGGTACCGCTCAATCCATTTGTCACCTGTCGGGCGACTGATCCCATAAAACTCACACAAATTGATCTTGGGGCACTGACCATTCAACCAGTCACCGATAAATTGAACTCGTTGGTCCATCGCACAGGTCTCTTTCCACGGCATTGGCGTTTCCTCCTCGCCAATACCATAACTGATGTAAACCATGTGCCCGGTTTGTTTTGTAAAGGATCATACCGGTTTGTACCCACCCTATCCCTCTCCCGGTGGGCTGACTCTTATACACATTTTTCCGGCCAGCGGGAACTTTCATCAGGTGTGCGGATCGGATCGACCAGATTAATAATGTCCCATGGGAGGACGAGGTCGATGCGAGTACCGGATGAAGCGATGCAATGGGCGCACGGGACCTTTGGGCTTTGTGATTTGGGCGATCCGCGACGCACGCGACGGTTGGTGAAGATGGGTGCACAATTGGCGGCGCATGTGGGGCAAGCGCCGGTGCGGGCCTGTCGGGGCGACTCGGCGGCCTGTGAAGGAGCGTACCGATTGTTGCGCAATGAGGGGGTAGACCCGCAGGCGATCGCCGAAGGGGGCTTTCAGGCGACGGCGCAGTTGGCGGCGAATACTGTGGGTGAGTTGCTGGCGGTGGAAGACAGTACGAGCTTGTCGTATGGGCACGCAGCGGCCGAGCAGTTGGGCGATTTGGGCGCCAAGCAGGAGAGCGAGAAGCGCGGGTTCATTGTGCACTCGGTGTTGTTGTTGGCGGCTGAGAGCGGTTGCACAGTGGGATTGATCGAGCAAGAGCGCTGGTGTCGGCCGGTGACGGAGCGTGGCAAGCGGCACCAGCGTGGGGAGCGCGCCTATGGGGAGAAGGAAAGCTTCAAGTGGCAGCGCGCCAGTGGACGGATGGCCGAGCGCTTGGGGGTGACGCAGGCGCGAGTGATTTCGGTGTGTGACCGTGAGGCTGACATCTACGAGTATTTGCAGTACAAAGTCGAGCGTGGCGAGCGGTTCGTCGTGCGCGCAAGTTGGGACCGGCGCGTGGCGGGCGAGGCGCGCCACCTGTTCGAAGCCCTGGAGCGTGCGCCGGTGTTGGGTTCGCATGGCGTGCGGGTCCAGCAACGCGGTGGGGCGCATGCACGGCGTTCGCGGCAAGCGCATCTGCAGGTGCGCAGCGCCTGCATTGAGTTTTGCGCCCCACGGCGCGCACCGGGACTGCCCTCGCTGCAGGTCAATGCGGTGTTGGCGATGGAGGCACATCCCCCGCATGGGCAGGAACCCTTGTGCTGGCTGTTGTTGGCGAGCGAACCGGTGGCTACCATCATCGAGGCGCAGCGGGTATTGAGCCACTATGCGCGGCGCTGGCGAGTGGAGGATTTTCACAAGGCGTGGAAATCCGGCGCTGGGGTAGAAGCCCGACGTATGCAGTCGGCCGACAATTTGGAGCGCATGGCCGTGATATTGGCATTCATCGCGGTGCGGCTGCTGCAATTGCGCGAATGGCTCGATAGCGCTACAGGCAAAGGCTTGTCGGTGGAGGCAGCAGGGCAAGTCAGCTGTGCCGGGGTGCTCGAGGAGATGGAATGGAAAGTATTGTGGGTCACACAGCACCGGTGCCGCCCGCCCGCGCAAGCGCCTTCGCTGAAGTGGGCCTGCGAGACCCTCGCCAAACTGGGCGGCTGGATAGACACAAAACGCACCGGACGCGCTGGCTGGGCTGTATTGTGGGAGGGCTGGTTCCGCTTGCAGGAACGCGTCGATGCTACTCAGGTCAGCGCGCAATTTCTGAGCCTCAAAAAACAGTGAAAAGATCCGATCAAGAGACAGCCCGCCGGGAGAGCAACCGTGTTCAAAGTCAAGTGTTTTGCAGCTGCCAAGGGGCATTATTTTTCAACATGGCATTCATAATGGTCAGCAGTTTCCGCATACAGGCGACGATCACCACTTTGGCTGGTTTCCCCGCCTGTTTGAGTCTCTCAGCGAAGGCCTTGAGGACAGAGTTGCACCGGATGGCGGTAACGGTCGCCATATACAGAACGGCTCTGACATCGGCCCTGCCGCCCCAGATGAAGCGCTTACCCCGGTGTTTTCCGCTGTCGTTCGCCAGCGGCGCCACGCCCACCAAAGCTGCGATCTCGCGGCGATTCAAGCTGCCGAGTTCCGGGCACTTAGCCAGCATCGTCAAGCTGGTGACGGCGCCGATACCAGGAATGCCTTGCAGCAGATCATCCTTAGCCCGCCAGGCCTCGGAGGCGCGCAAGCGTTTGGTCAAATCAACGTCGAGATCAGCAATGCGCTTATCCAGCCAAGCGATGTGCGCCACTAAGCTTTTGCGTGGCAGTTTCGAGGCCGTGCCTAAACGGAGTGTTTCTTGAACGCGTATCTCGATCAATTGACGGCGCCGCGTCAGGAGTTCATCAAGCTCACGGGTGTCCGCGTCCTTGATAGGTCGCACCGCAGGCCGGATGGCGCGGGCGAAGGCCGCCAGGACGGCGGCGTCAACCGAGTCGGTCTTCGCCAATTCTCCCGTCGCCTTGGCGAAATCGCGCGCTTGACGGGGATTGATGACGGCGAGGGGCAATCCTTTCGCCGCCAGTTCACTGGCCAGCCGCACTTCCAGGCCGCCTGTGGCTTCCATAACGATCAACGTCGGTCCAACGGCCACCAGACGCTTGACGAGTTGAGCGATGCCCTTGTCGTCATAAACGACACGCAGGGCTTCTCCAGTGGGTTCAATACCAATATCCAACGTGCCTTTGGACACATCAATGCCAACAAACTTCTCTACAGTGTTCTCGCTCATACCCCTCCTTGCAAAAATACGGGCTTACAGGCCCCAGCAACCGTTCGGGTTGTCGGTGAGAAAACGGCGCGACGCTCTTTGCTCTCCCACGGGCTTGATGTCCCAAGGGCTGGACGAGCTGCCGCACCGCAACCAAAGGTCTGTGGATTGATGCCCACCAGCCCCCACAGTCCGAAATACATTTTCATTAATTTCTACAAAATAGAACATACAAGGGTTGGGGTGAGGGGATCAGAATACTCGAAGCATGTGTTTGATTTGATTCCCCTCATCCTAACCTTCTCCCGGAGGGAGAAGGGACTTCCAGACTTGTTGAAGTGGTTCTGTACGACATTGGATGCGTGAGAATCTGATTGTCTCGCCGCACGAGTCATGAAACGCGTTTATTGCTCGGAGGATCGACTACTCGTCGGTTTTCTCAAAGGTGTCCTCGATGGCCACCGCATCGACTGCCTGGTCAAGAATGAATATCTCATCGGCGGCATCGGGGAGCTGCCGCCGGGCGCCTGTTGGCCCGAGCTTTGGGTGATCGAAGAGAGTGATCTGCCGCAGGCTCGCACTCTCATCGCTTCAGTTTTAAAAGGCGGATCCGGCACGGAGCCATGGTGCTGTCCCGCGTGCGGCGAATGGATCGAGCCGCAGTTCACGGAATGCTGGCAATGCGCTCAGTTTGAGGGTGAGCTACCCTGACGCCTTTAAAACGCTGCATCGGCTTCGGCGCCCAGGGTCCGGGCCGTTCCGGATCCTCCCGCCTCGGTAGATGATAGACCTCAATTTGGTCAGTCGAATTAGATTTTATTCCGATGCCTACCCCACCGCGCTTACTTGATCAGGTCCCGAGAGAAGCTTCGTTTAAAGCATTATAGCATCGCACCGAGCATGCGTACCTCGACTGGATCAAGCGCTGTATTGTGGCCTCTCAATGGCCGCATCAGCCGCCGGCCCTCCTGTGGTTAAATGCGCAGCAGAGGATAGAAAATCAAAGTCAGCCTCGCTTCCCGATCTCCGACTTACACCTCCTGTCACATATAGGACATTCGCCGACATCAGAATGGGCCGTTGTCCGATTTCAATTGCCTATTGCGGCTGATATCAGAATAGGCCGTTGTCCGATTTCACCGTCTATTGCGGTGCGGACAATAAACGGTTATGCGGGCGGTGGGTTTGAGCACTAAATCCCGAGAGGAGACACCGATGCAAAACCCTTCACAACAATTTATTGAACTCGGCAAGCAGAACTGCGCAATCTTGATGCCGTTCACCGATTTGTCGCTCCAAGGCGCGACCCGTATTTTCAAGGCGCAAACCGAAGCTGCGAAAGAAGTCTATGCCGAGAACGCGAAAAGTCTTAGAGCGACGCTTGAAAACGGACAAAATCGGAACGTGGATCCTGGCCAGACGTTTGCCGTTTAGCGCACCGCAATGGACAAAAGCCTGATCAAAACCTTACTATGCGCTGTTGCAGCTCTAGTAATCGGTTTGGGAACACCCAAACTAGTACAGGCACATCAGTTTTTACCCCCTGGCATGGCCGAACGCATTCCAAATCGCTTGCCAGATGCATTAAAGAAATTGCGTAGTCCCAGCCAGATTGAGCGGGGTAGACTCATTTTTGAAAGGGAAACATTTGGTGGCAATGGTCGTACTTGCGCCACTTGTCATCCACGCTCAAACAACTTTACGTTGGATGTGCCGTTTATCAGTAGGTTGCCAAAGAGTGATCCATTGTTCATCCACGAACGCATACCGGCATTGGCTCGTCTAGAAAATCGCGCGGCCTTGCGTGGCAAAGCGTTGATTCTGGAAAACCTTGATGGTTTTGATCAACCAGGCACACTGCGCAGTGTCATGCACACATTGGCGCTTGGATTGACTATTAAGCCGCAGGCTAGTTTTCAGAACCCGCAGACTGGTCTTCCTTTGCATGCTTTAGGTTGGAGCGGTGATGGTTCACCAGGTGATGGCAGCTTGCGCGAATTTGCTGTGGGCGCAGTAGTACAGCACTTCACTCGTTCGCTCGGCAGACTTGAAGGTAGAGATTTTCGTATACCAACGGCGTTAGAGCTTGATGCCCTCGAAGCTTTTCAACTATCACTAGGGCGACGTGAAACACCGATAGTTGATCCAAACCTTCCAGGTGCTCCAAACATTCCAGGTTTTTTGGAATTTAGCGATGCCAGTGTGACTGCTGGTCAGACTTTGTTTCATGGGATGCCTAGTCGTAATGGTGCGGGGCGGCGGTGCGCAGGTTGTCATAACGGAGGTGGTGCACTGAATGATGTGGATGGTGTGGGCGAAAACGAGCAGCGAGCCACCGGACTCGATCGTCACCCCGGGGCAGCTACTTGTTTCTTTCCAACTGCTCCGGCCGATGGTGGATTCGGTATTGATCCGCCGGTACCGCCCGTGGAGGGTAAAGACCCCGTGGTGGATAAAGCCACGTTCTGTACCAATGGTGCAAAGGGTCTAGTAAATTTCCTTGGCAGTCTGTTTTTTAATACTCAGACAGTAATCGAGGCTGCTGATACTGCACCTTTCTTTCATGATAACTCTGCCGCCACTTTAGAGGATGTGGTCGATTTCTATCGCAGTGGCGCTTTCAACAATTCAATCACTGGAGCGGGTAACGGGTTTCTGATTGACGACAATCAGCGTAACCAAATTGCCGCTTTTCTTCGAGCTTTGAATGTACTTGAAAATATTCGCTCGGCAATCGCTTCACTTGATAGTACCTCTGGGGACCCAACTTTGGCTAATGAGAGAGCACTGGCCGATGCTCGTGATAGTGTAATGGATGCCATTCGGGTATTGAAAAGTGGCAATATCAAAATTTATCAAAGCACTGCGTTACCAGCTCTGGTCGGCACGTTGCCGTTGTTGCGTTCAGTGGACACAGCAGATTATGCCAAAGATGAATTAAAGCGTGCTCGTAGTTTGGTGTTGCTGTGAGGGGCATAGGCTAGGGGGTAGGGTAGAGGGTCAAGTCCGCCGGTTGCTGTAAATTTCTGAGCGGGATGCGGGTTTTATGGACACAGCATTTCGTTCATTCAACATGGCTTTGGAAATGACAGCAGCAAGCACCGTGATCCGGCCGCACCGTATGCCCTCTGCAAAGCTCCTGGCGTAGGCGTTGAGCGTCACCATAGGGATATGCCCGCCCTCGATGTCTTCCACGTCCTCGGGGCTTAAGAGTGCCCGGAAGGTAGTTGCGTCGATACCAGGGACACCTTGGCAGGCTTCGGTGAAAAGGGCGGTCAGATCGACGCCTTCGACTTTTGCGTTTTGGGGGGTTGCTACTGCTACAGTTGCTATTCTTGCTACTGTTCCCGTCGCTCCCCCTTGTTGAGTAGCAGAAATAGCAGGAATAGCAGTAGCAACCTTCCCGGACTCACGTTTTCGGATCAGCGCGGCAAGGGCCATGCTGCCACCCCCGCCAGCGCCGGATTCACTTGGATGGTCAGCCGCTTTCCTTCCTTCACCAGCCGCACGCGGTCAAGGTCGGCGAGCTCACGGATCGCCGCATCCAATGCCGCGCCATCCCGCAGCGGCCCATGCTGGCGAGTGTGATTCTTCCCGACAAGGGGCGTCCGCTCCCGCCGGCAATACTCGATTAGCCAGCTATCCAGCCTTGCCGCGTTCGCCAGTTCCTGCGGTAAGGCCAGCTCGCTGAAGAAGCGCCGCGATTCATTCAGGTGCCATGCCGCGATTCGACTTGCGGACTCGAAGGCTTCCGGGCCCACCGCGCCGCCTGCGCCCTCAAAGACCTGGAACAGCGCCGCCAGTCGTGCCGCGTTGTCGGCTGTCTTGCTCGCCACATCGCGCACGTCATAAAGCTCCCCGCCCGTCCGTAGCCCGCCCTCGATTGCATCATGAAATGCCACCCACGCGGCTTTCGCGTCGGGTGCCAGCGCCAGCATTGCCGGGGATAATGCGCCTTCCTCATCTATGGGTACAGGTTGATTCAGGATCGCCACGATGCGCCGGTTAAATGCGGCCAGCGAAGGCCAGTCGGTCGGCGGTTCGGTGAATGGTCGAAAACCTTGTGTGCTTCCCGGCCACGCCACCAGGAACGGGCAAGAAAGCCGGTGCCACGGGCCAACCCATTAGATCTGTCAAAGAAGCTACGCAAGGTCGCTTCCTGAATCTGCAATGCCATCGTCAGCCGCACACCGCGAACAGTGAAAGACTCTGACGTGCGCCGCCCAATAGGTAGCACCCCGCCGTCCCATAGGATGTTCAGCAGTGCTAGGTTTCGCGTGATGCTGTCCTTGCTCATGCCGTGCGCCCCGAGCACGGCTCCGGCCTCGCTCGCCTTCCCCTTCTTGCTGGCTTCCTTGATCGCCAGCAGGATCCCATCGCGCTCCGCCGTCCATGCCGCGAGCCCCGCCTTGTGGTGCTTCAATTCTGGCTTGAAAGCTTCGGCTTGCTCCCGCTCGTATTTCCGGATTGCCGCCGTGAAAAAGCCGTCGCACGTTGACTTTCGCTCGCCTGAGTCGGCGATAGACAGCAAATACAAGCATACCGGCCCGGTCAACTTCTCCGCCCGCTTCACATCCGCATGGGGTTGGATCGCCAGTGACAGCGCCCCCAGTGCAGACGACGCCACCAACGGAACCGGTGCTTTCGTGAAGGCTTGCACTTCTTCTACCGCCGCACGGATGGTGCCTGGCAATGCATCCAGCTGATAGGGTTCCGGTTCCACCTTGACGGCCAGCGGCAGCGGTTCCGGCCATTCGCGGCTTGCAGAGTCGCCCGCTGGCGCGTATTCCGCGCCCGGTTGAGGCCCCAGCCACACCTGCAACTCCCGTATTCCCCGATTTGCGCAATGACTGTGCAAGCACTTGAATGCGCCCCCCACGTAGCCATTGGTATGCGGCTCAAAATACGCGGTATCAGCCTTCCCGCCTTCCCCCGTATGCTCTGATTCCCACGGGCAGCGGACACTCCAACCCCCAAGCTTGCCGTGAATTTGTCCTAGCACCATGCCATGCTCGTCAAGCGCTTTTAGCACCGGGTCATGCTCGATTTCCAAGCGCGGCTTTTGCCGCGAATCCAACGCGGACAATTCGCGCCAAAGCTTCAGCAGCGCATCCGGAAGCCGCGGTATGTGGCGCCAGTCGCCCGCCCACTCATACGGCTTGCCGGTGTCGGGGTGTTGCGTGGGACGGTTTGACTGGGACGGAAGCGGGCGTCGGGTGGACGAGGCCTTACGGTCCACGGCTTGAACGTTCTCAAGAAGTTCTCTATCCTTCCTTTGGCGTTAGCCCGGGGTGTTCCCTGGGCTTCTCCCGGGATCACGTACGCCGCATTAACCACGCTCAGCGGGCTGAGCATCGGAAGCCAGGCGGCGGCCGGATGCTCTGGTCGGCCGCGACAACTGCGGCTGTCAATACCGACCGCCTTCAAGGAAGGGCAGGAGTTCAGGGAGGATGGATCAAGCGGTGCAGCCCGCGCCAGCGGGAAAGCCAGGGACAGGGACCCCGCCTCCCCGCGAAAGCGGGGATCAGCGCCCCGAGGATGGAAGGCGCATCCACTACGAGCGGCGGCGTCCCGAAGACACCGTCCTCTACCAGGTGGTCCAAGAACACCTCGAAACCTTCCTAGCCCAAGTTGAAGCCGAGACCGGGACAGGCCTGCCCGAGTTTGTCAAAGCGGAATTCGATGCGTTTCTCGACTGTGGCATTTTGGCCCACGGCTTTCTGCGCCTGCGTTGCGCCGACTGCGGCCATGAGAAGCTCGTCGCCTTTTCGTGTAAGAAGCGTGGCTTCTGCCCGAGTTGTGGCGCGCGGCGCATGGCAGAAACCGCCGCCCACTTGGTCGATCACGTCATCCCCCGGGTGCCGGTGCGGCAATGGGTATTATCGTTTCCCATTCCGCTGCGCTTGCTGTTTGCCGCTCATCCCGAGTTGCTCGCGCCGGTCTTGAGAATCGTCCACCGCGTTATTGCGACATTTTTGATCAAACAAGCCGGACTCAAGCGCGCTGAAGCTGCGACCGGTGCCGTCACGCTGATTCAGCGTTTCGGATCGGCCGCCAATTTAAACATACATCTACACTGCCTCCTGCTCGATGGGGTCTACCGCCTCACCGAGGGCGTGCCGGTATTCCACCCCGTGCGCGCCCCTACCGCCGGGGAGCTGCAACCCTTACTCAACCGGATCATAAAACGCCTCCTGCGTTTGTTTACACGCCAGGGTTATCTCATCGAAGAGCAGGGCATGACCTACCTGGCCGACCGCGATCCGGAAAGCGCCCTGGCACCCCTGCAAGCGGCGGCCTGCACCTACCGGATCGCGTTCGGGCCCCGGGCGGGCCAGAAAGTGCTGACCTTGCAGACCATCCCGAACCGAGTGGCGCCGCCCACCGAACACTGCTGCGTCAATGAGCAGGGCTTCAGCCTGCATGCTGACGTGCGGCTCGCCATCAACCGGCGTCATAAGCTCGAACACCTCTGTCGGTACATCACCCGCCCGGCTCTTGCCAACGAGCGCCCAGCGCTCAACCGTGCCGGGCAGGTGGTGCTCACGCTGAAGACACCTTACCGAGATGGCACCACCCATATCGTCATGGAACCCCTGGAATTCATGCAGCGCCTTGCCGCACTGGTTCCCCGTCCGCGGTTGCACCTCATCCGCTTCCATGGCGTGCTCACACCCCATGCCAAGCTCCGGCCCCAGATCATCCCGAATGCGCCGGTCAACGCGACTGACGACCCATCAGGCCACGCCGAGACACCTCATTCCTCGGCGCCGGTCCGCCTGAGCTGGGCCGGGCTGCTCAAACGCGTATTCGATATCGACATCGAGCGCTGCCCCAACTGCGGCGGCGCCTTAACGATTATCGCCGCCATCCTCGACCCCGCCGTGATTGCCAAGATCCTCGCCCACCTCGGCTTGCCTATCCGCGCACCGCCGCGCTCACCGGCACGTCGACCCGATCTGTTCCACGCCGCCTAACCCCGCATCGACACCGCTTCTGCCACAGCGCCGATCTCTCGCTCGGCCTGCGTTCACACACACCGCCCATCAGGCGGTGACATCCGCCCGCTCAGGCTGATCTACAGCCCCGAAAACGCCATGCGCACACGGTTCTCACCAATAATTCGTGTCATTGACTACCCGCCAAGCTCGGCGATATAGTCCCACCGCAACAAAAAGGTCGTTTCAAGTTCCTATTCGGGTTTATGAACAGGTATCTGGAGAATGCCATCGTGCGGCGCGTGATGGTCGGAACCGACCGATCTGAAACCGCCGATCAGGCCGTTCAATGGGCCGCATCGTTCGCCGACCGCTATGGTGCGGAACTCTTCGTGGTACAGGTAGACGTGCCGCATAACCCGGCTTCCACCGAGTTCGGAGCGGCTGAGCGCACGCGGGCAGCAACCGCCGGCGATGAGTTGGCCGTTTACGTGCGGCAGTTCGCCGGGGAGCGCGGTCATGCATTGACCGTCGTCGATGCCGATCCGGCGATGGCGATCGTTCACGCGGCCGAGCAAGAGGCGGTCGACGTCCTTGTGATCGGCAACTCGGGCATGGCGGGGCGGAAGGAGTTCTTGCTCGGCAATGTACCTAACCGCATCAGCCACAATGCCCGCTGCACCGTTATCATAGTGAACACGTTGTCGTTCGGCGATCGTGCGCCGGACCGGACGCTGACCGTCACCCGCAGCACCGAGTCCGCGTCCCCCGAGCCCCGACTGGCGGTTCGAGGGGCGCAAATCGTAGCTGTGATGGCCAGGCATGGCCTAAAAGAGCTGTTCGGCCGGCCTGACGAGGAGGGTGCGACCGGCCGGCGCTGGCGGGCCAAGCGCTTACGCGCTGCCTTGGAGGAACTGGGTCCGACATTCTCGAAACTCGGGCAAGTGTTGTCAACCCGCCCGGATCTCCTTCCGGTAGAGTACATTGAGGAACTTGCCCTGTTGCAGGACCACGTGTCGCCAATGAGCGAGCAAGAGGTCGTGCGGGTTACCGAGCAGGAACTGGGTGTCCCCTGGGAGGATGTCTTTGAATCGATCGATCCAACGCCCCTCGCCGCTGGCACAATCGCTCAGGTCCACCGTGCGACACTCGAAAGCGGTGATCGGGTCGTAGTCAAGGTTCAGCGACCCACCGCTCGTGCTGAAATCGAACAGGATCTCGCCCTCCTCGAGGTGTTTGCAGAGAAAGTCGGAAAGCGTCCCGCGCTCAAGCAGGTGATCGATATGGAGGCCGTGTTCAAGCACCTATCCGCCTCGCTACACCGTGAACTCGACTTCCGTCAGGAGGCCGACAACATCGGGCGGATGCAGGGTGTGCTCGCAGGCTATGATCGCCTTGCCGTACCCAGCGTGTACCGGGATCTGTCCACGTCCCGATTATTGGTGATGGAAGAGATCCAGGGCATACCGATCAAGCAGGCACCGGCAGGTTCAGAGCGCATCCATGCCGCCCGTCAACTGTTGGAGAGCTACTACAAACAGATCATCGTCGATGGTTTCTTCCATGCCGATCCCCACCCAGGCAACCTGCTGTGGTGGAAGAACCGCATCTACTTTCTCGATTTCGGAATGGTCGGCGCGGTAGGAGCCGACTTCCGTGAGCATCTGTTGTTATTGTTGATGGCTCTGTGGCAGGAAGATGCCGCTTTTGTTACTGATGTCACACTGATGATGACTGGCGCCATCGATCGCAGCGATCTCGATGTGTCCCGATTCCAAAGAGAGATCGGTGAAGTGATGGCGAAATATCGCACTGCCGCGCTTGCCGAGATGCAGATCGGGCCGATTTTGCAAGAAATGAGCGCGATCGCGTTACGGCATGGGGTACCCCTACCGGCCTCGCTCACGCTCGCCGTCAAGGCACTCGCGCAGGTACAACTGGCGACCGCCGATCTCGATCCAGAACTCGATCCCTTCGACGTAGCTGGCAAGTTCTTGATGCGCTGGGTGGTCAAGCGCATGGGTGCCACGCTCAATCCGAAGACACTGGTTTATCAATCGCAAAAGTTGAAAGTACGGGCCCTGCGCGTGATCGAGGCGGTCGAACACCTCATCGGTGCTCGCCCTGGCCACAAGCTTGTGGTGAACTTCCGGGCCAATACGCTGGAGGATATGGTGCACCGTACGGGACGGCGTCTGGCGCTCGGGCTGACCGCCGCGGCGAGTGTCATCGCCACCGCGCTCACGGCCGGATCGACGACCGTCGCGGATTGGGTACCCGCGACATTCGGCGTCGTCGCGGGTCTGCTTACCGTTGGCCTGATCATCGACCTGGTGCGTCGGCGCTGATCGTAAGCCCCTGCCGCAGTCTTCGTGGTTGATCGGGAGGAGAAGTCCGGATTGGGCGGCCCAAACCCAGTTTAACGTGAGTTCGACGTAAGGTAAGGTCAGAAGGCGACCGGGAGAAGATCGAGTTCGTCCGGGCGGAGATTCAGCGACGGTTTTTGGAGCTGATAGGTATAGACGATGAGACCGGCGGCTAGATTGACCATGAAATTGGCCGGACTGCGGTGGCGGCTATGCTCGATCTGCGAAATGTTCTTGCGTTGATCGATGACGCTCTCAATCACGGCGCGCTTGCGCAGAAGGAGTTTGTCGATGAGGTGCATGACCTTGGGCTTCATGGTCTTGCGCAACCGGGTGATCAGTTCCACCCCGCGTTGGAACAACTGTTCAAAGAGCCGTTGCGAAATATAGCCTTTGTCGCCGAAGAGCTTGCCGGACAAGTGACGGGTCAATTTCGGCACGGGAACCCGATCGTCGATGTTCTCCGGGGTCAGCTTGAAGGCCAACAACTCGCCTTCGTCGTTGATGACGAGGTGCAATGTGAAGCCATAGAACCGGCCGACTGAGGTCTTGCCCCACGCCGCGCTGTCGTTGAAAATCCGATGAGCATGGGCGCGCTTGGGGTGGCAAGCGATGAGGCTGGTAGCGTCACTAAAGCTGATGCCGGTCAGGTGGCCGCGGCGATGATTCTGGAAGACACAGAGCGGGAGCAAAGCGTCACGCATCAACTCCACAAAACGCGAGTAGCTGACCAGTCGCGGAAACGCTGGCGGTGATAGCGGGCGATGTAGTCGGTGTAGAAGTGCTTGAAGTTCCGGTAGTGGGCCAGATGGAAGGCGATGATCAGGGTCATCACTTCGCTCAAGGAGAGCGCCGAGCACCGAGCCCGGCGCTTAACCCCCGCGCTGATCAAGTGGCGCTGCCACTCCGGTTCGAACCCTCGGCAGAAATCATCAAGGTCACAAAACAGGTGCCCCCAATCCACAATCATGGGCGTTTTCCTCCATACGACCAGGCCGCTCCTACTCTGGTCAGACCTCCCGCTCGTCCAGCTTGCTTAAGTCGAACTCACGTCAGTTTAGAAGGCGCCTCTGCGTGCGATCGTTATCGCCGAAGGTTGCAGTGTGGTATTACGCCCGCATGGCAGCGGTGAGGGTCCGTATGTCACCCTCTCAAGCTAGTGTACTGCTTCATTCTTTTTAGGACTTATGATTCCAGGCGTGGAATCCTTGTGCTGCAACGCTTTCCGAGGAACAGGAATACGCAAAAAGGACCTTGGTACGGCCAACGACAAGTTCCATTTATTACGAAGCACTACACTAGGTTACAGGGAAGACCGGCGATCGGTGGCTTCGTCCCGTCGCGCCTAATCGAACGCAGCACAGCTTTCTCGAGCAGGCATGCCATGGTCGCCATTGCCAAGCCTACCAGCCATCGCTCCACTTGCCGAAAGAAAGGCCTTTTAGGGACGTTGTTCACGGAAGCGCTTTTTAAGACTCAATCGCTCATACTACCACGAGGGCGACACAAAACGGGTGAGTGCGCGAAACTGGTGCAGCTCTGTGGGAACCGAGAACGGAACATACAGCAAAAACGATATTCAAAACGCAAATCCGCAGGCGACCGAATCATAGCAAGTGCAGGATCTGATGGTGCAGGGCATGCTGGGTAGTTGTAGATGTCAACGTAGCGCAACAGGATTGTTGAAAGATCTTCGGTGTAATCGTAATGATGGGTTCGAATTCAGTCCGCCTTTTCAAAGCCTTTCTTTTTTAACCTTACCAGCAACCGATAATGTCTATTGTACGGTTTTACCATGATGAACGATCGCGTATCAGCGTGGCTGAATGAGCTAGGTCTCGGAATATACTGTGATTCATTTGAGCAAAATGCTATCGATTGGGAAGTACTTCCCGAGCTGAATGAAGGCGACCTCGAGGCGCTGGGCGTTTTACTGGGACATCGAAAAAAACTCTTACGCGCTATCGCTCAGCTGTCACAGAGCGCTGAGGTTATGGACAGGGTGTCAATACCCATTTCCGTCGTTCCGGAAAGGCAGCCATTCTATCCAGAAGGAGATCAAGCAGAACGTCGCCAGCTGACTGTGATGTTTTGTGATCTGGTGGATTCGACACCCCTATCTCGCCACTTGGACCCTGAGGACCTCCAGGATGTCGTCCGACGTTTTTTAGACGCATGCAGTCAAGCGATCCGTCGGTTCGACGGCTACATCGCAAAATACATGGGTGATGGAATGCTAATCTATTTTGGGTACCCCCATGCCCACGAAAACGATGCAGAACGAGCGGTACATTCTGGACTGGCTATTCTGGATGTGGCGAAGGCGCTTAATCAAGATAATCCGGATCAAGGGTTTGGTATAGCTGCAAGAATTGGGATCGCTACTGGCCAAGTCGTGGTCGGCGAATTAATGGGGCAGGAAACCGCCAAGGAAAGGTCAGTTTTTGGCGAAACCCCTAATCTTGCTGCTCGCCTCCAAGTGCTGGCAAAACCCAATCAGCTGATCATTGACCCTTCGACGAAACGTCTCGCAGGAAATGATTTCGAGTTCGCAGATCATGGCACCTTTTCTCTTAAAGGGTTCGAAACACCCGTCCAGGCCTGGCGGGTTCTGAGCACCAGGTTGTCAGCCAGCCGGTTTGAAGCCCATCGATCCAGTCAATTAGCCAATTTTGTAGGCAGGGAATACGAGATCTCACTCCTGCTTGGTCGTTGGCGCGAAGCCGTCGGCGGAGAAGGACAGGTATTGCTCCTGCGTGGTGAGGCCGGCATCGGCAAATCGAGAATTACCCAGATTCTGCGCGACCGCATCGCCGACGAACGTCACCAAACTATTCAATACCAGTGTTCACCTTACCATACCAATACGGCTCTACACCCAGCGATAAATTACCTGTGGCAAGCAGCCGGACTTGCCAGTGAGGACAGTTCCAATACGAAACTGACTAAGCTGGACGTCATGGCCATCGAAAGCGGAGTTGAAAAGCAGGAAATGGTTTCATTGATGGCGGATCTGCTCTCGATCCGAGAGGATCATCGGTACCCACCGCTCAATGTGTCATCCGAAAAACGCAAGGAAATGACTCTGGCAGCATTAATGCGCCAACTGCAAAGCCTGGCCGATCGTTTTCCAGTGTTGTTCTTTGTGGAAGACGCCCACTGGATTGATCCGACAACGCTTGATCTCTTGACGCGAATCATTGACCGCATCCAGCAGATGCGCGTGTTGTTACTGGTAACATTTCGACCCGAATTCAACCCCATTTGGCAGGAACGCGGTCACGTGACGTCTCTAACGCTCAGTCGGCTTCCACGTCGGCATTGCACCGAGCTCGTTACTGCGATTACAGGGGGTAAAGCGCTTCCGCCCGAGGTGAAACAGACCATTCTCGCCAAGGCCGACGGCGTGCCTCTATATATCGAAGAGTTGACGAGAAATGTTCTTGAATCCGGGCTACTGACTGAGGAGGCCTACTCTTATACCTTAAAGGACGCATTAAGAGAATTATCCATTCCGGAAAGTCTGCAAGCTTCGCTGATGGAAAGGGTAGACCGATTGGGGCCGGTTAAGGAAATTGTTCAAACTGGAGCAGCGATTGGACGTGAATTCACATACGACCTTTTACAGGCAACTGGCGAAGCTACGGACAGCCAGTTGAGGAATGCACTCGACCTCTTCGTCGCTTCCGGGCTCATTTTCCAAGAGGGCGAGATTCCCGCTGCGAAATACCTCTTTAAGCACGCTCTCGTACAAAAAGCTGCCTACAGCACACTACTCAAGAAACCCCGGCAATTGCTACATGCTCGAATTGCTAAGACACTGGAGAGCAGCTTCATCGAGCGTGTAAAAAGGGAGCCGGAACTCCTGGCTTATCACTATGAACAGGCAGGATTACCGGGCCCGGCGGTTGATTATTGGCATCTTGCGGCTCGTAGCGCCGCGGAACGTTCGGCTAATATCGAAGCGCTTAATCATTTTAATAGAGCGCTACATCTGCTAAAGGATCTGCCACAAGGTCCAGAGCGTAATACCTTGGAGTTGGAACTCTTGATAGCACGCGGAGCCCCCTTGCTGTCCGTAAAAGGATATGCATCCGACGAAATGGAACAGAATTATTCAAGAGCGAAGGATTTGTCACAGGAGATCGGCGATCCCGTGCATCAGTTTCGCGCAATTTGGGGATTATGGGTGTTTCGTCTTGTCAGAGGACAACTCACTGATGCTCGCGGCCTAGCCGAAAGTCTTCTCGCTTTGGCTAATCGCGAGCAAAGCTCGGATCTACTTGTCGAAGCTCACCGGAATTTGGGTACGACCTATTTCTGGCTTGGCCGGTTTGACGAAGCGAGAACCCATCTCCTTACCGCAAAAGCTCTGTACGATCGAAAGCAACACCGGTCGCATGCCTTACTCTACGGCCAGGATCCCGGGATAACCGCGAGGATTTACCTGGCCAGGACAGTGTGGATATTAGGTGAGGTTGAGCAAGCTGAAACACTGGCGCTGGAGGCCATCGGCATGGCGAGGGAGTTAGATCACCCATTCACGCTGGCTTTTACCTTAGCCTTTCTTTCCTGGGCCTATTCAACTTTTCGCAACGCGAATAGAACGCTGGAACTCACAGACGAAGCCATTGCCGTTTCAACTCGATACTCATTTGAATTGGGTTTGGCGTGGGCAACGGCCTCTCAAGGATGGGCTTTAGCCGAAAATGGGCAAGCGGAAGGTGTAAACAGGTTGATAAGCGGCCTTTCCGCTACTCGGGCCATAGGTGCAAGTGTCAACAACACGGCTACATTGGCTTTGCTTGCGAAAATATATTTACAAGAAAAACGCTTTAGCGAAGGCCTGGCCGCTATTGAGGATGCTCAGAAGATTGCCGTAACGCAGGGAGAACGTTTTTGGCAAGCGGAACTGTTTCGATTGAAAGGCGAACTGCTGCTCGGACAATCCGACCAATCAGTCAATGAAGCAGAACAGTGCTTTTGTGAAGCCCTGGAGATTGCACGGAATCAGAATGCGAAAATGCTCGAACTGCGAGCGGCTACCAGCCTGGCAAGGCTGTGGAAAAACCTGAATAAATTGGATGATGCCAAAAGCACCTTAAGTTTCGTTTACTCTGGTTTCACAGAAGGCTTCGAAAGCCGTGACTTGGTTGAGGCCAAAACAGTTCTTGAGCAGCTTATTGAGTGACAAAGGTATTGATTGTCCATCATAGGGTTCAAACCACCGGCTTTCAGCCGGTTAGCTTTAGCTGCGAGAATGCTGCACAAGGAGGTGCATCATGGACTACGGATATGGCAGTCATACAGTTTTTCAGATTGAGTACCACTTTGTATCACTTTGTATGGGTGACGAAGTATCTGTAGTGCGCAAATATCTTTCGACTTGTGCGGCGACGGCACCAACGATACTCATGGTGCAAACCGCCTAGCACAGGCACTCGCGCTAGCCGTAGTCGCTGGAAAACTTGCTCCGCAAAAAATTCAATACGAGGCGAAATAACGCAAAATTGAACGAAATTGCGGAGCAGAAAATGACCTATCTTGTTGATAAATAACGATTGTACCGATGACTTGTCTGTGGCGAGTTACTAATTTTAGGGGAGAGTCCGCACTTGTGATCCGCATTTAATGTTCGGCCCTACATTGTGCGACTTTTGCGGAGAGCGCCCTGGCACCCCTGCAAGCGGCGGCCTGCACCTACCGGATCGCGTTCGGGCCCCGGGCGGGCCAGAAAGTGCTGACCTTGCAGACCATCCCGAACCGAGTGGCGCCGCCCACCGAACACTGCTGCGTCAATGAGCAGGGCTTCAGCTTGCATGCTGACGTGCGGCTCGCCATCAACCGGCGTCATAAGCTCGAACACCTCTGTCGGTACATCACCCGCCCGGCTCTTGCCAACGAGCGCCCAGCGCTCAACCGTGCCGGGCAGGTGGTGCTCACGCTGAAGACACCTTACCGAGATGGCACCACCCATATCGTCATGGAACCCCTGGAATTCATGCAGCGCCTTGCCGCACTGGTTCCCCGTCCGCGGTTGCACCTCATCCGCTTCCATGGCGTGCTCACACCCCATGCCAAGCTCCGGCCCCAGATCATCCCGAATGCGCCGGTCAACGCGACTGACGACCCATCAGGCCACGCCGAGACACCTCATTCCTCGGCGCCGGTCCGCCTGAGCTGGGCCGGGCTGCTCAAACGCGTATTCGATATCGACATCGAGCGCTGCCCCAACTGCGGCGGCGCCTTAACGATTATCGCCGCCATCCTCGACCCCGCCGTGATTGCCAAGATCCTCGCCCACCTCGGCTTGCCTATCCGCGCACCGCCGCGCTCACCGGCACGTTGACCCGATCTGTTCCACGCCGCCTAACCCCGCATCGACACCGCTTCTGCCACAGCGCCGATCTCTCGCTCGGCCTGCGTTCACACACACCGCCCATCAGGCGGTGACATCCGCCCGCTCAGGCTGATCTACAGCCCCGAAAACGCCATGCGCACACGGTTCTCACCAATAATTCGTGTCATTGACTACCCGCCAAGCTCGGCGATATAGTCCCACCGCAACAAAAAGGTCGTTTCAAGTTCCTATTCGCCGTTTGACACGGGAGACGAGAATGATCAGATTGAATCGCGATAGCGCGATGATCAGCCACACTCGTCGCATTCTGTCCCACCGAACGGTGGATGAGCAATCGAACGGGCAGGAAGTGAATCATGCGAACATTCGTGCAGAGCTCGAATCATTCTCACATCACGTCCGCGTCCCACGCACCGAAGTCCTCCATCGATCCTCGCATCGAAACGAGCATTCGATCTTTGCGGGGACAGGGATAGCCGCTTGCGACGGCCGACCGCGAATTCTTCGACTCCCGGTTCGGGCACGACTTCGCCAAGGTGCGGATCCACTCGAACCCGGCCGCGGAAGAATCGGCACGCTCCCTTCGCGCCAAGGCGTTTACGACCGGGCGGACATCTTCTTCGGCTCGGGCGATTCGCGCCCCGGACAGCCGCCGGCAGGAAGTTGCTGGGGCATGAGCTGGCCCATGTGATCGAGCAGGAGTCGCTCGACCCCGCAGCCGTCGAGTACGGGTATCGCGGTCGCGGCGAAGTGGGCGTTCCGACCCTGCAGCTCGCGCCCGAGGATTCTGCAACGGAACCTGCGCCCGCGCTCGACGATGCCGATGCGCCGGATCCCCTTCTCGACGAAGAGGCGATGATGGCCGTGGCCAGGGAGGGTGCGCGACAACTCGACGACTATTTGACGACTTACATCCTGGGCTGTAACGCCACCCGGAGGGAGATGACGCTTTCGGAAGCGCTCGCATCCGGAAAGATCCCCGTGTTCTCCGACGAGTACGACGCGACGATCGCGACGATCCGACAGCAGTCGCTGGCAGCGCTCCGTCAGGCAAAGGGCTTCTTCGAGAACCTGGATGCGAAATCCATGAGCCGATGGAGTGCCGCGGCGCTCGAGGCCGCGAATGTCGCGATCGCAACCATCGAGGATGGAGACGACATCGTCTTCGTCGTCGACAGCCGCACCGGGGAGGGTCAGTCCGTGCTGTCCCGTATCGACCATTTCCGCGAGCAGCTCGCGATCCGCGAGGGGGGATTTCAAGACGAGGAAGGGCGGGCGAAACGCGTCTCGGCTGGGCTGTCCTCGCATGAGGGGCAAATGGATCTGGACCAAGCCGTTACGGCATCCCGCCCGCAACATCGCTCGGTCTCCATTCTCGACATCGGTGCGCTGTACGACAATCGCGCGCTCCAAAACTTCGTGGGTCCGATCCAGAATCCTCCCGGAACGCTTCACATCCAGGTGGATACTGCCGCGGCAGTGGATATTCGTGCGCTTTTCATCCACGAAGTCGGCGGTCATGCCTTGAGCTTCGAGACACCGGCGGCGAGGGCGAGGCGTCTGCACGGCGATCCGGTCACCGAGAAGCAAAAAGAATCCAGCCGAGAGCTGGAGGAGGGTTTGGTGGACAACATGGTCAACAAGGTCGCGTTCTTTTCGCTGATACGCGATGACCTGCCGCGTTCTCTCATTCGACGGCTCGGTAGCGAATGATCCGGGTCGGGTCGGTGGGACGAGTCAATCCGACGGCGGCGCAGCGCATTCAGGCCTCGTAGGGGCGGCCGTCACCGCCTTATCGATCGCTGTACGCACGATACGTGCCCCGGCAAGAGGCGCATCGCATCGCCATGCTGGGGATCATCGAGGGTGCGCCAGCGCTGCGTGCGCTACACTCGCGTGGATGAAAATCGCCACCTTCAATGTCAACGGCATCGGCACCCGGCTCCCCCCGTCTGCTCGAATGGCTGGAGCGGGAGTCGCCGGATATCGCCTGCCTGCAGGAGCTGAAGACACCGGACGCCAAGTTTCCGCTGGCGGCCCTTCGCACGGCGGGTTACGGCGCCGTCTGGCACGGACAGACATCCTTCAACGGCGTCGCGATCCTCGCCAAGGGCGCCGATCCGGAGGAGATCCGACGCGGATTGCCCGGCGATCCGGACGACACCCACAGCCGCTACATCGAAGCCGCCGTGCACGGCATCGTCGTCGGGTGTCTCTATCTTCCGAACGGCAACCCGCAGCCGGGGCCGAAGTTCGACTACAAGCTCGCCTGGTTCGAGCGACTGATCGCGCACGCGGCGGAGCTGTGGGCGTCGGGCCGGCCCGCTGTGCTCGCCGGCGACTACAACGTGGTACCGAGCGACGCGGACGTGTGCGACCCGAAGGCATGGCGCAAGGATGCGTTGCTGCAGCCGGAAACGCGGGATGCGTACCGGCGGCTGCTCGCGCAAGGGTGGGCGGCAGCCGGAGCTCGACCGGCCGCTCGATCATGGCGTCGAGATCGAGATCCATGTTCCGGTGCTGATCCCCGGCGATTATGTACCCGATGTCCACACCCGTCTAATCATGTACAAACGGATCGCGAACGCTAGTGATCCTGAGGAGCTTGGCCGGCTGGAAGAAGAAATGATCGATCGTTTCGGCGCGCTGCCGCAGTCCGCCAAGGATCTGTTTCGGATCACGCGGCTCAAGCAGCGGGCGGCGCCTCTCGGGGTCCGCAAGATCGAACTCGGCGCGCATGGCGGGCGGGTGCTCTTCCATGCGCAGGCCGAGGTTGACCCGCTGGCCTTAGTGAAACTGGTGCAGACCCAACTTCATACCTACAAGCTCGAGCAAGGAGACAAGATCCGGATCACGGCCTCGCTGCCCGATGCCGATGCGCGCATCGGCGCGCTCGATCGTTTGTTCGATCAACTACAACAGCGGGCGGTGGCTTAGTTTGTAGGCATTTCGCCGCAAGGATCATGAAACGCGTCTATTGCTCGGAGGATCGACTACTCGTCGGCTTCCTCAAAGGTGTCCTCGATGGCCACCGCATCGACTGCCTAGTCAAGAATGAATATCTCATCGGCGGCATCGGGGAGCTGCCGCCGGGCGCCTGTTGGCCGGAGCTTTGGGTGATAGAAGAGCGTGATCTGCCGCAAGCCCGCACTCTCATCGATTCAGTGCTGAAAGGCGGATCCGGCACGGAGCCATGGCGCTGTCCGGCGTGCGGCGAATGGATCGAACCACAGTTCGCGGAATGCTGGCAATGCGCTCAGTGTCAGGATGAGCTACCCTGCCACCTTCAAAACGCTGCATCGGCTTCGGCGCCCGGAATCCGCGCCGTTCCATATCCACCACCGCCGGGCGTTTCAATGACCAGGACATCGCCGGGCCGCATCATGGTTGCCGCGCAGCCGCCCAAGGATTCCACCGTACCGTCGGCCCGCTCCACCGAGTTGCGCCCGATCTTACCCGGCTCGCCGCCCGCAAGACCGTAGGGCGGTATGCGCCGATGGCTCGATAGGATCGCCGCATGCGTCGTTTCCAGGAACCGCACCCGGCGCACCGCGCCGTCGCCGCCGCGGTATCGGCCCCGGCCGCCGCTGCCGTGGCGTATGTGAAAGCTCTCGATCAACACCGGGAAGCGCCACTCCAACACCTCGGGATCGGTCAAACGCGTGTTGGTCATGTGTGTCTGCACGCAGTCGGCGCCGTCGAAGCCCTCCCCGGCGCCCGAGCCACCGGCGATGGTCTCATAGTATTGATATTCCTCATTGCCGAAGGTGAGGTTGTTCATCGTGCCTTGCGCGGCGGCCATTACACCGAGCGCCCCATAAAGCGCGTCGGTGACATACTGCGAGGTCTCGACATTGCCCGCCACCACTGCCGCCGGGTAACGCGGGTTGAGCATCGAGCCCGCCGGGATAATGACCGTCAGGGGCTTGAGGCACCCGGCGTTGAGCGGGATGTCATCGTTGACAAGGGTCCGGAAAACGTAAATCACCGCGGCCAGGGTCACGGCCGCTGGTGCGTTGAAGTTGTTCGCCTGCTGCGGCGAGGTGCCGCTAAAGTCGATCACCGCCGCGCGTGTGGTCCTGTCTATGGTGATCTTGACGTTGATCGCCGCGCCATGGTCCATCTCGTAAGTGAACTCACCGTCACGAAGCACCTCGATCGCTCGCCGCACCGACTCCTCGGCGTTATCTTGCACGTGTCGCATATAGGCCCGCACGGTTTTCAGACCAAAGTAAGCCACCATGCGGCGGAGCTCCTGCACGCCCTTTTCGTTGGCGGCGATCATGGCGCGCAGGTCGGCCAGATTTTGGCTCGGGTTGCGTGCGGGATAGAGGCTCGAGGTCAGGATCTTCAGTAACTCGTCCTCGCGCAAGCGGCCTTGCTCGACGAGGAGGAAGTTATCGATCAATATACCCTCTTCCTCGATATGACGGCTCGCCGGAGGCATAGAGCCCGGCGTCATCCCGCCGATGTCGGCGTGATGCCCGCGCGAGCCGAGGTAGAACAAAATGCGCTCGCCCCCCTCCTCGAATACCGGTGTGATGACGGTCATGTCCGGGAGGTGCGTGCCACCGCGGTAAGGGGCGTTCAGCAGGTAGACGTCACCCGGATGCATCGTGTCGGCGTTCGCGCGCCGCACCGCTTGCACGCTCTCGCTCATCGACCCGAGGTGCACGGGCAGGTGAGGCGCATTGGCGATCAACTGCCCCTCGGCATCGAACAGTGCGCAAGAGAAGTCCAGGCGCTCCTTGATGTTGACCGAGTAAGCGGTGTTGGCGAGCGCTGCGCCCATCCGCTCGGCGATCGACATGAACAGGTTACTGAATATTTCCAGCATCACCGGATTGGCCTGGGCGCCAAGCGCGGTGCTTTTCGGGCGGGGGATCTTGCGCGTGAGTACAAGACAGTTCTGCGGCGTGACGGCGGCCTGCCAGCCCGGCTCGATCACGGTGGTGGCGTTGGCTTCGGCGATGATCGCGGGTCCCGCGATCCGATCGCTGGGCCGCAGCGTATCCCGATCATAGATAGGTGTGGGGTGCTGACAGCCGCCGCTCCACATGGTTACTATCTCGGCGGGTGCCGGAGAGGTGGCTGCTGCTACCTTCGCGGCAGGAGACGGCGGCACCGGGCGATCTTCGGAGTCTTCTCCCAAGCCCGTCACTTCGACGGAAACCACTTCAACGACGAGCGGGCGATCGGCCATCAAAAAACCGTAGCGTTGGCGGTATACCTGTTCGAACTGCTTGACCATGTGATTCGGCGCGGCAAAATTGACCGTCAACGCAGAGTCCGTTCCCTCGTAACGCAGATGCACGCGCTTAGCTACACGCCACCGCGGCCTCGCTTGACCGCTCAATTTCTTACGGCCCTCCACTGCTAGCTCCTCGAACACGGTACGCAGGCCGGGCATGACCGCCGGATCGAGCTTTGCTTCGATGGCGCGCTCGCGCATGACGCTCACCTCGGCGAGCCCCATGCCATAGGCGGAAAGCACACCGGCGTGAGCGTGAATGAAGATTTTATCCATCGCCAAAGCGTCGGCGACCAAACAGGCATGTTGACCGGCCGCCCCGCCGAAGCAGCAGAGACAATAGGCGGTGACATCGTAACCGCGTTGCACCGAAATCTTCTTGATGGCATTGGCCATATTTCCTATCGCGACCTGGACGAAGCCCTCGGCCACTTCCAGCGGCGATCGGCTATCGCCGGTGGCGGCCGTGATCTCCGCCGCGAGATCCTCGAACTTTCCTCGCACGATCTCGGCATCGAGCGGCTGATCGCCGCACGCGCCAAATACGCGCGGAAAGAACCTCGGTTGCAGCTTGCCGAGCATCACGTTGCAGTCGGTGATGGTGAGCGGCCCGTCGGCTCGATAACAGGCCGGCCCGGGGTAAGCCCCAGCCGAGTCCGGGCCTACCCGATAGCGCATGCCATCGAAGTGAAGAATCGAGCCGCCGCCCGCCGCTACCGTATGGATGAACAGAATGGGGGCGCGGAACCGTACCCCGGCGACTTGCGTTTCGAAGGCGCGTTCGAGCTCGCCCGCGTAATGGGAGACGTCGGTGGAGGTGCCGCCCATATCGAAGCCGATCACCTTGTCGAATCCTGCGGCGAGCGCCGTCCTCACCGCCCCGACTACACCGCCTGCCGGGCCGGACAGGAGGCTGTCTTTGCCGCGGAACCGATAGGCCTCGGCCAGTCCGCCATTGGATTGCATGAACAGTAAACGCGAGCCATGAAGTTCCCGTTCCATGTTCTCGACGTAGCGGCAGAGGATCGGGGAGAGATAGGCGTCCGCGACTGTGGTGTCGCCCCGGCTCACGAATTTCATCAGCGGGCTGACTTCATGCGATGCCGAGATCTGCGTGAAGCCGATCGCACGGGCTGCCTGCGCCACCTGCCGCTCGTGGGCCGAATAACGATAGCCGTGCATGAAAACGATCGCGACCGCGCGCAAGCCGCGGGCGAATGCGGCCCGCAACTCATTTTCAGCCCCTTCAAGGTCGAGCGGAACGAGCACCTCGCCGCGGGCGCCGACGCGCTCCCTTACCTCGATCACGTCTGTATAGAGCATCTCGGGCATGATGATGTGCCGCGCAAAGATGTGGGGTCGGTTCTGGTAGCCGATGCGCAACGCATCGCGGAAACCCCTCGTCACCACCAACAGCGTCGGTTCGCCCTTGCGCTCGAGAAGGGCATTGGTCGCGACAGTCGTGCCCATCTTCACCGACTCGATCCACTCGCTCGGGATCGGTTCATCGGGACCGAGGCCTAAAAAATAACGAATGCCGGCGAGCGCCGCGTCGGAATACCGGCCCGGATTTTCGGAGAGCAGCTTGTGGGTCAAAAGCCGCCCGTTCGGACTGCGGGCGACGATATCGGTAAAGGTACCGCCGCGGTCGATCCAGAACTGCCAGCGGGGTTTCGATTCGGACGGCTTCTCCATCGCCGGGAAGATAGCACAAATGGCCGGTCGCGCCTCCCGCCAAGGTGCGAATCCCAAGCGTGCGCGAGGGAATCAACGTGTACTACGTGGCGGACACCCGAACGATGCGATACGACCGGCTGGCGTCGGTGGATGCACATACTGGTGGGATCTCTCGATCCTGCGTTATGTCCATTGGGCCAAGGGGCGCATGATCTCATCGCCGCGCTGGACGTGGGTCATGGTTGAAGCCTCCTTGCAAACGGTGATGCGCCGTGGTCTCGACCGTTATCGTGCGTCCCATCGGCTGACCCCCCACCAGTGCCAGGTCTGCCATCATATCCTCGCCTGCCGCACCGAAGCCCTCGGCGGGCTCCGGCTGGATTGCGACCACCACGGGCAGCCGGCCTCAGTACTACGCCTGCCGCGACGCCACTGCCCACCTCAGGCCACCCACCCACCGCCTCCTACCCGCCAGTGACTTCCACAGGCTCTCTCCTAAGGAATACAATCGCCTTTAATATAAGGACAACTGATCCAAACCGACAAGCCCGGTGTCGTCGCGGTTTAGTCCAGCAGACATTTATCCGTCATGCTGGACAGCGCACGACGGATAAATGCATATTTGTTAGCCGTCATAGCTGGAACGTTTCGGCCTTGAGCTCCCTCACTTACTGTTATGTTGACGAGAGCATTCACGATTCCGTGGGCGTCGTTGTTACCGCTTTCGTTTTTAGCAATTCCGCTTTCGCAATTGCTGTAACTGAGGCCTTGCGGGACGCAGGCATCAACCCTCCGCACGACGAGTACAAAAGTAGTGCGCGGATGGACACCGACGAACGAATGCGAAGCGCGCGAGACAATTTGATGTTTTTGGCCGGTTCCGAGTCAAAGATTGCTGTGTTTATCGGCCCCTTTTATCGACCACGATTGGGACGGCAATCACTGCAAGCACTGCAATCTGTGTTGGTGCGGAATGCGATCCCTCCCTCATCGTTGCGTGTTCATTTCGATCAGGGGATTTTTCCCTCGGCTTCAGAAGCTTCGCGCCTTCACAGGCTTTTTCATTCTCTGGCGGGTGCTGAGATCATGCCCGAGGAGGATTCACGCTCCTGTGTAGGAATCCAAGTCGCAGATGCAGTAGCTCATAGCTTCGGACAGATCATCAAGGCCGCACTAACAGGTAATGAAAAAATGATCGATATAGGGGGACCAAATACTGGGTATTCCGGAGGGACTGAAGCGCCACTAGGCTGGTCACTATTGATGAATCTGCGTTACGCGTTGCTAACCCGCCCCATCATTCATAACGGCGAACCGTATTTGGCAGAATGCGATCCAGTCGTACTAGACCCTGCTAACGATGACCCAGTAGATTTTGGTCAGCATCCGACTCTATTGGGATGGGGAGTCCAGGTAGCTCCTGAAGCGGATGCATCGCTACGACAGGCGGTTGAACAAAAACTGGGGCGTATTTGGCTAGGGTGCATTCATTGACGGCTAAGCACGTCATCGAGTTGACGGCCTACCCGCAAACGCGCGTAAGGCAGAAAGCTCGCGTAGGGAGGAACGCCGAAGGTGGTTCCGCCGAATGAATAAGAGGTGATAATGTTTACCGATGCCGGACTACCGCCGTTACCGTGTGCCGGGAGGTACGTACTTTTTCACCATCAATCTCTTAGAACGCCGCGCCGACTTGTTGGTGCGGCATATCGAGGCGTTGCGGGAAGCAGTGAAGCGTACGCGAGCCGAGCGATCATTCCATATCGACGCCTGGGTCGTGCTACCCGATCACATGCATTGGCGTGATTACCCTACCACCCGGCGACGATGGCTTTTCCAATCGCATTAGAGCAATCAAGATTCGCTTTGTACAGGCGCTGGCGCCGACGGAGCGGCCTTCATCGGTACGAATGGCCAAGGGTGAACGTGGCCTGGCAACGGCGTTTTTGGGAGCATGCTATTCGGGACGAGGGAAGATTATGCGCGACATACGGTTACGTCTCAACATGGCTCGTCTTGAGTAATGCCCAATATGCTGGGCCTGACGTGCTCCGGTACCTGGCAGGCCGCCTGTCGGAGGCAATGGACGTGCAGGAGACGGTCAAGGCCTGATGTGGAATGCTTAGAAGCGGAGCACGTGCAGGTCGGTTGCTTCAATGGCCCGACCTTCGACCTTTCATCGTTGGTGAAGGCAGGTGCCATCGCTCGCGCTTGGGGTGGCGAGGGTGCGTTGGACGTTGCCGAGGGGAACGTGTTCCAGACGTAATGACGCTGGTAACGTGTCATGTCGGCGAAGAGCAACACCCCTGCGGGGTTCCGCGTGTCCTGGGCGGACGGCGGGGCGCTCGGCAGGTCCCCAAGCGCCGGCCAAAGACCTTGCTTCAAAGCCTGAGCAACCAGTAGGTTCGATCTGCAAATACGGTGTCATGCACGGGTAGCTCTTCGAAGCCGAGCTTGGCGAAAAGGGCTCGGATCGCTGTCGCGTTGGTAGCGGTGCGCGCGATTTGGTAGATGAATCCTTGACTCCGAAGCACAGGGATCAGCGCGGCGGCGAGTCCATAGGCGATCTGTCGCCTCCGGGCTCCGGGGTCCACGCAGACCGTGTCCGCGTAGAATAGGCGCTTGCCCTCCTCGAAGAGATAATCGAGCGCCGGAGTGCCGGAGATCGCGCCGAGCGTGAGGTCCCGAGGGTCGTCGCTCTCTCGAAGGATCTCGTAGCCAAGAGTATAACCGACGATTGCGCCCGAGCCCTTAGTCTTAGCAATAAAGGCCAGGGCGTTACGCCGCATCAGATCGACGCCGAGGCCGAAGTGAAGGCGCGGCCTTTCGAGATCGTCACTCCAAGGGGGCTCGCGAAAAGACCGATAGGCTAGGGATGCTATCTGCTCGATCAGGATCCCGGAGGCATCTGCCCGCAAGTCCTCTACGCAGATCCGCTCGACCGCAATGTCGTGGCCATCAGTCATTGGCTTAGGCGCCGCGGGGGTCGAGCGGCTGACAATGCAAAGGAATGATACCGCTTTATAGGGGATAATCGGCGTAGATGAGACTGCGCCACATATGAGCGGCAGGGCTAGTATCGTAGCCGAGCCCTTCTTTCGGCTGTTTGAAATGCCGGCCAATGATGTCTGTAAATGGCTCGATTGACACCTTCGCAGTAGGATCAAAGCTGTAATCGTCGTGCAGTGTAATCAGGCGCGCTTCCGTATACCAAGGGTGATTCCGCGCATAGGTGTATGCCGCCTCGATGTAGGGCGGAGGGGCGTAGTTTTCCCCGAAGATACGGCGGTACATCTCGGGGTACTCGTATCCAACCGAAGGGTCCGGGTAGAAGCGGAGCGCTTGATGGTAGCGGATCGCCCAACTCACCTTCTCCGAGACGTAGGGCTCGACAAGTTGTGCGCTCCACCATCCGTGATTGACCATCATGAGGTTCATCCCGATGTCGTGCAGCAAACACGCTAAAATCGTTTCTTCGGGGCATCCCTGCTTCATGGATCGGGTCGCGCTCTGCAGACAATGGTTGACTGTTCCCGAGGCAAACCGGAACGCGAAGAAGTCGGCCAAGCTTGGCGTTGCTGGCATGGGTTCGAGCGGTGTGAGCGGCCGCGACGGACACGAGGGAACAAGCGACTTTGCGACAAATAGACAGCCCGCTCCCTGCCGGTACGTATTCGGCAAGGGAGGTACCGCGTCCGCTGTGTGTTGGTTCCCGGTCGTCATAGGCTCAAATGTCCCGATAGAAAGCAGGCAGTAATACCCAAACCAACCGCCGCGTTTTTAATACTTTAATCATAGCACCTTCGACCGTTGACCTAACGCGCGTAAGGCGGAAGCCCCTTGTGGGGTCCCAAAAGAGGCCCGTAAGCCAGTACTGCCGGTTGATATACTGCACGTAGCACCGTCCCAACGAAATCACAAGCGTGGGTACCGTCGCGGCGTTCCTGGGGGTGAGGAGCAGGTGGACATGGTACGCTTAAAACGCTTCGTCCCGTTCGGCGCCGGGGCGCGGTTTCCATTGCAGCGAGTAATACCTTCCCCGGTCGCGAGCCCAAGGATCGAAGGCATTCACGACCGAGTCCAGCTCGGCGGCCAATTCCGGTACGGTTCGTAACAGCACGCGCTTGAGCGGAGAGACTTCCTGCGCGTGGCCGTTCGGGAGCCCTTTTTCCATCACCTTCCCATTCGGACCGTTGTCGTTGATCCAAGCGATCCCCAGCGTGGAATAGAACTCCGGCCGGAAGCTCGAGGTAAAGAAGCGATCGCTGAATAGACGGCGCGACGCATTGAGGATAAAGACCTGAAACTGCGTTTCGGATATCGCAAAGCCGTGGGGACGCGTGCGCTCGGCCAGCCATCCGACGACGGTGTCGAGATCCTCGATATTATCCACCAGCGAGCCGTCCGGGTGTCCTAGGCAATCGTTGAACGGAGAGCCGTCGGCGTTGAGCTGCGCATCCGTGATCACTTTCGAAGCGTCGCATCGATGCTGCCCATACACTTCCCTCAATGCCTTCACGAGATCCTCTTGTTCAACCCGCTCGGGCAAATCCGCGGAAAGGTTTTGACCTACAAAGTCATCGAAGCCCGTTAGGGTCTTGAGACCGTACTGGCGGCGGAATTCGTTAAATCGCGGTACTCCGCGTTCGCGATCCCGGATCAAGTCCAAGGCGGCTACATCGATCTTGCCGGTCGCGGTATGGAGCCGCGGCATCGGCAGGTTCTGCAGAAACCGCGCGTGATTTTGCAACCACAATAGCCCTAAGCGTTGCCGTCCCATGCTGATCGCCCAATTGGCGAGCCCGCGGCTCCTCATCTCGTGCGTCGCCTTCCCGCGGAAGGTATTTATCACGGGAACCTTGTGCCGGATGGTGTTCGGATCCCTGTCCCATTCCCGATACTCGACCAGATCCGGAACCATGGGATGTAAGCGATAGACGGTGGTGAATTCTTCCGGAAAGTTGAACGGCGATCCGAAGTGATTGATGCCTCCGTTCACATGCTCCGGATTGCGCAAATCCCAGACATCCCGTTTGGAAACCTTGGATTCATAGATTCGATTCCCGAGCCCGACTATTCCCGGTCCGGAGGCAAACACGGAGTACCAGCCGGCTTTGCCTGAGTCGCTCGTTCGCGCGAGCTTGCCGAGGACCCGTCTCAAGGCGTCCGCGACGAGCTCGTGATCACTGAACAAACCAAACCAATTCGAGTTCATGCCGAGATAAAGTGGTTCGTCATAAAGCAATTGCGTGGTCCATTCGACGGTATGGATCTTGGCGATCTCCGCGGCAACGACGAGCCGGGCAATCTCGAACAGCTCGTTTGCACTCACGTCTTTATATTGAATTATCGCATCCGGTTTGTCGGGGTTTCTGAGCCCCGAATCGGCACCCGGCGTTTCCGCCGCCCGGTTTCTGAATTCATCGACGAAGGCGTTATGCTCGCGTGCGAACACATTATGGTAAAAGCTCAGGCCGATGTTCCAGTTGTCGGGGAAGCCGGTCGCTTCTTGGCCGCTCCACGCGGGGTTGATCGGATCAGCCGCACAGCCATCTGTGTCTGAGATTATTTTGGGGCAGATTATGAATGAGGGAAGATAGCCCAATCGTTCCGCCGGTCTGTTCCCAAACCGCAGAAGTAACAATTTGGCTTTATCGGCGGGGTCGCGCTTTACCCGCTGCAGCGATACTTCATCGTAGCCATAGAGTTGCGAGCCATCCCACCATGCCGTCACGGTGTTCGCGGCGGTCTTGTGAGCTCTGGCCAGATACTCCTTGTCTTGATAAATGAATCGGCGTGGTTCATCGGTTTTCGCATAATAGGCCTGATCGATTTTATCCCCGGGGCGGCATTCGAGATCTCGAATGGCCTCGGGCGAGAGTGGCTTTTCCTCATTGTTTACGCGTTGCGTTGTGCACCCCATGCCGATCATGGCCGCGTCGTTATGCCCCTCGCTGAGGTGCGAAAACCAGTCATGGGTCATGAACTGGATCCAAAAAGCCGCGAGCACATTGAAGAAAGGCGCCGGTTTGTAATCGCATTGCGCGTCCTTGGAATCACCCGGCAGCCCGAATCCTTCATTGCATTTTGCAGGGTTGGATTGCTTGCGGGAAAATAGCTTTCTGCTGATGACCTGAGGGTCCGGTTTCAATAAGCTTAGGCGATCGCCGTGGCGGTTCCGAACCAGCTCCGTTTTGCCTAGGTCCGGGAAAGTGGATTCGAACGGCACATTGCGCGCAAACGGCTGATTCGTCGATCCCATGAGCGGATTGCGAAGGTCATTGCAGATCCCGGTCAGCGTTCGGTAGCGGATGAGCTCACCCTGACAAAGTTGCTCACCGTCCCCGCCCACGTCCCGATAATTGGGATGATCGCTTGGCAGGCGCATCTCTTCCCAGATCTTAAGCACCCGTCCGTCGAAACCGTCGCGCCCTTTGACGTAATCTTCATAGGTCTGGTTGTCAAAGAGATTGAACTTGATGAGCTCCACGCGTTGATACTCTAAATCGATCAACGCCCCATCGACGCCTCTTCCGTTCGCTTGCAAGTGCTGGCCGACTCCTGTGACGGCATCTCTTCCTGGTGCCTTGGTGGCCTCATCGCCCGTGGCCCAGTAAGTTTGCCAATCCACCCAAGGCGTCGCCCTGTGCGCGAGGGTTTTTTCGCCGCCTCTGCAGTTGCCGGTCTCCTTTGCCACCTTTCCGAGAAACCGCAGCATGCGGTCTTCCGCGATTGGGCGAAATCCGTCCGCCGCGACTCTTGCGCAATCCCGAAGCGCTTCCAATCGCTGCGCTAAGGAATCCGCCGCTGCGCCGTCCCATCTGGTAAGCGCGAGCACCGCGACGAGCAAACGCGACCTCATTGTTCGCGCGCATCCCACGCGACGCCGAGTCGCGCCAGCGATTCCGATACAGGCCATACCGGGCCCGTCCGTGTACAAGCGGAGCGTAGGCACACGCCTGGCCTGTTGAAACGCCTGAGTCGCCTAAAACAGGGCCCCAGCCGCGCCACGAAAATCGGTTGGAGCCGGTTGGCCTCTCTTCCGTGCCTTTTCTCGTGCTATCTCGTGATTCATGTCGGCAGGGATGAACTGGACCTTCTTGCCCAATCGCTTTGCTGCAACCAGCTCATCTCTGGACACCTCCCCTCCGCCGATTGCAACTATTACGTCACTGTTTTCGACCATGGCTGTCGAGGTCGGGGACAGTCGCTCGGTGCCCGGCGTGAACCCGCCCCAGGTCGCATCTCTTACGTAGAAGACAACGTTGACGCAGGGGGATAGCTTGACGTTGTTTTCCTTCACTTGGGTCGAGACGATACCCGTGGTCAGAAATCCCTTTCGCTTTGCTGTCTCGTACACGGTGCCCATACCCTCGGGAGTGGCTCCAATGTTCACGATCGTGGCTCTCGGGTCAAACTCGTCGAGGATTCGGATCGCTTGCTCGAGCATCGCTGTCTTGTTCTCATACTCGGCGGCTGAGTAGCCCAAGAAGGTCAGAACTTTCATTTCCTTGCCCTTGAAGAAGGAGCGGATCTCTTCAGGGGTTGCCTCTCTAATAGTCGACGGCTGGTCGCAGCTCTGCGCAATGCGTGCGAACAGCAACGCAAGCAAGGCCACATAAAAAGCGATATGCCACCTCAACTTTGCATGCTCCATGATCGTGATTCCTTCTTTCCGCTAAAAGCCGTGGCCCCGGCGCTGCACGCCGACCAATGACTCACGCTGAGGGGGCGCCACGCTTTTTGCGGTATCTCTCAATAGCAGACCCCGCGCGCCCGTCCGCTGATCGGGATTGCCTGGTTCCGGCTTGAACCCCTCGAAGTGCCGGGGAATGTCCTTAGCCGGGCGATAGGATCGCCTTGTTCGCACAATCTGAATCGCTTTTCACAATTGAGCATCGTGGAACCTCATTGAATAAAATGGATATAACTTGCTATCGTTGCGATTGTAAGAATTGATATAATTTCAATATAACTGTATGATTATATTGGCGCCCTGGGCCGGACTCGAACCGGCGACCTCCCGCTTAGGAGGCGGACGCTCTATCCACCTGAGCTACCAGGGCGAGACAAACCCATCTTACTACAAAGACTGGGCGGAAAGGTTTTCAGAGAGGCGGCAGAAATCGTACGGGACACCTCCCTAGCATTAGCGCGGAAATTTGCCTTCACTCGTTTTTACTCTTGACAGCATCCCAGTTTACCGGTGTACTAGTAAGGACTCCTAATAAAATAATATCAATGGCGGCAACGATTTTCGATGGGATCAGCGACCCGATGCCCCAGCGTTTGATATCGGGCTTAGCGAAGATCGGGCTTGCTCTCAAAAGCCATGCGTGGAAGGACGCCGGGAGCCAAGGTCTGACGCCGACGCAGGGGGCGATCCTTGCGCTTCTGTACGCGAAGGGGAGGGGTGAGTGGAGACTGTTTTCTATTTCTAGAGCACTGGCGGTAAGCGCCCCGACGGCAAGCGAGGCGGTGACCGCGTTAGTCCGCAAGGGACTGGTTAGCAAAGGGCGAGCGGCGACTGACCAGCGGGCGCTGCTTGTTCAGTTAACGCCCAGGGGACGCGCTGAGGCGGAACGCACGGCCCATTGGCCAGATTTTTTGATCAGTGCTGTCGATGAACTGTCGCCGGTGGAACAAGAGGTATTTTGTCGCGGGCTGATCAAGATGATCCACGCCTTGCAGGAGCGGGGCGAGGTCCCAATTTCGCGCATGTGTGTGACGTGCCGGCATTTCCGCCCAAGTGTGTACGACGATCCGGATACTCCGCATCATTGCGCCTTTGTAAACGCGGGGTTTGGCGAGCGCCACTTGCGGTTCGATTGCCCCGAACACGACACGGCCCCCTTGGAACTGCGGCAAGAGAATTGGAACCGGTTTATTGATACCCATGGCGTTTAGCAGGGAGATCACACAATCCGGCCGCAACACCCCGGGTGCTTGCGCGGTGCGCGAATGTTTCCTAGGCTTACGACGCCGATTCGTTTCGCCGAAGCAGGAGGGAGCGTACTCAGATCACGCATTGCGATTCATCGTTTCGGCTGATCGTGATCGTAGCTTTGCCGGTCCAAAGTGGTTACCTACATAGCTTCAAGCAGCGATTCCAGCCAATTGAGTAGATGCCAGAATCGGGTGAAACTGAACGTCGATCAATTCAGGGCTTGGGAGAACAAGAGCGTTACGCTTCTCGGCATGTCTGGTGTCGGCAAGACGCATCTCGCGAATATTCTCAGAAGCAGTCATTGGTTTCACTATTCCGGTGATTATCGCATCGGTACCCGGTATTTGGGCGAAGCGATCCTCGACAATATCAAGCAGCAAGCCATGCAGATTCCGTTTTTGCGGGAGCTGTTTCGCGCTGACTCTATCTACATCTGCAATAACATTACGGTGGAAAATCTAAAACCCGTCTCCACCTTCCTTGGGAAGCTCGGGAATCCCGAGGCAGGTGGCTTGGGGCTCACCGAGTTTAAGCGCCGTCAGGCTCTCCACCACGAAGCGGAAATTGCGGCAATGAAGGATGTGCCCGTATTCATTCGCAAGGCGAAGGAGATTTACGGCTACCGGCATTTCGTCAACGATGCGGGCGGCAGCGTATGTGAGCTCGATGATCACGGCGTGCTGGACACCCTCGCCAAGCATACGGTGGTGCTGTATATCGAAGCAACCGAAGTTGACGAGCAGGCATTGATCCGGCGCGCTGATGAAAATCCAAAACCACTGTATTACCGGGGTGTTTTTTTGGATGAGCAGCTCGCTGTGTTCAAGCGGGAACGCAAACTCGCTTACGTCGCGCTCATCAATCCGGATGAATTCGTGCGCTGGATTTTCCCCAGGTTATTCTACGCGCGCATCCCTCGGTATCAGGCGATCGCCAAAAGGTACGGTTACACCGTCACAACGGCGGAGATTGCCCAGATCCAAAGCGAGGCCGATTTTCTCCACCTCGTCGAGACCGTGATCGCCCGCGAGTCCTAAGAGGTTCGGAGGGAAGACCGGTCATGCCCCTCGTTGCAAATTCGGACCTACCGGCGTTCGCGGATCTGCGGCAGGAGGGCGAGACGGTGATCTCGAACGACATCGCCCTGCATCAAGACATCCGCGAGCTGCACATCGGGCTGCTCAATATGATGCCGGACAAAGCGCTAGAAGCTACCGAGCGGCAGTTTTTGCGGCTGGTCGGGGAAAGCAACCAGATCGCACAGTTTTACGTTCATCCGTTTACGATCGAGGAGCTAACACGCGGGCCCAATGCCCGTGCTCACATTGCGCGGTATTACGAGACCTTTGATGATATCAAGGAAGCCGGGCTCGATGCGCTCATCATCACCGGCGCTAACGTGACGCAACCGGATCTCGCGTTCGAACCTTTTTGGCAGCCCTTGATCGCGATCATCGATTGGGCATATGAAAACGTGACCTCAACCCTTTGTTCCTGCCTTGCCACCCATGCCGTGCTGCAGTTCCGTCACGGCAAGAAGCGCCGGCGTTTGAAATGCAAGCGCTGGGGGGTGTATTCCCATTACATCACGGACGGCCGGCATCCGCTCATTTCTGGCGTCAATACGCGCTTCGACGTGCCGCACTCGCGCTTCAACGAGATCGGTCGTGACCAGTTTGAATCCGCAGGGCTTTTGGCGCTCGTCGAAAGCGATGAGGCGGGCGTGCATATCGCAGTGAGTGAGGACGGTTTCCGTATCGTGTTCTTTCAGGGCCATCCCGAATACGACACCGTCAGCTTGTTGAAAGAATACAAGCGCGAAGTGCTGCGTTTCGCGAATGCTGATGTCGATGAATACCCGCCCTTCCCGGTGAACTATCTCACACCTTTGACCCAGGCGATCCTTGAGGAATACGGCGAAGAGGTCAAAACGGCGCGGGCGCGAGTTGCTCCGATTCCCCCAATGCCGGAACACATTATCGTTCCTAATATCGACAATACCTGGCACGACACGGCGGAGGCCGTCATAAATAACTGGATCGGCAAGGTTTACCAAACGACCAGCCTCAATCGGCGCAAACCGTTCATGGAAGGCATCGATCCCAGCGATCCGCTCGGGGTACGCGCATCGATCGAAGCCGTACCATCGAAATTTCACCAAGAGGCGGGCGCTGCGTTTGCCCCGCGAGAGTAAGGTGTAGACAAGACGTTCTCCCCCAGTTCAAGTAATACGCTTAGCATCCGATACAAAGAGGTCAAGCTTTACATTTCACTTCGTTGGGATTTTAACGCTTATCTCGTCACGCGCTGGGACTGTGTCGCGATGGAATCAAAAATCAGCACTCAAAACCTGCAGCTCAACATGTTCGTCTCCCGGCTTGACCGTCCCTGGCTGGGAACGCCTTTCCCGATCGAAGGTGTGTGGCTTCAAGATCAGGCGACAATAAGTTTTCTGCAAGAACACTGTCAGTACGTATTCATCAGGACGGATAGGGTGCGCGAAGCGATCGCAAAGGATCCCGAGGGAGCTAGGGTCAGACGCGAACAGAATGCTGTGCTCGATCGGCTGCTATCGCCTAGCGGGTCGCCGATAGCTTCCTCTATATCTACATCGGTGCCTGCGCCGGTCCGTATTCCACCACCAGGAGGGACCTTCGGTAGCGCAGTGGAATTTCGGCCCGCGAAACCCACGTTTTATGAAGACCGGACGACGCTCGAAGAAGAATATAGCGGCGCACAAGGTGTGCGGCGCGAACTACGTGAATCGTTAAGCGAGCTCCTGGAGGACGTAAAATACGGAAAGGCGATCCACATCGTTGCCGTGAAAGCGGCGGTGCGCGGAATGATGGAAAGTATCCTGCGAAACCCGGACGGCGCGATGTGGCTTCGGCTCATGAAAGACAAGAATAGCTATACCCATTATCACCACATTGACACCAGCGCGCTAGCTGTAGCCATGGGACGCCACTTGGGATTCTCGTCGGGTGAGATCTCCAACCTGGGCCTCGGTGCATTGCTGAGCAACATAGGCACCGCAAATCTCCCATCGGATCTACTAATAAGCTCGAATCAGCTTTCGGAGGAGGAGATTAGCCTGGTCAGGCGCCATGTGGAATCGGCCGTAACGCTTTTAACCAAAACTCCTGGCATCGCCAAGCAGGTTATCGACATCATTGCCTGCCGCCACGAGTGGTTTGGTGGTGGTGGTTATCCAAACAGGTTAGAGGGGCGGGCAATCCCGGTGTTTGCCCGAATGGTGGCAATCGCCGAGTGGTTTGATGCATGCACGAGCGACCGGTTACATACGCCCGCGATTTCCCCGCACGCAGCGCTCCAACAGCTTTACCGACAGCGCAATACGCGCTTTCAACCCGAACTTGTAGAGCAGTTTATTCAAACGCTCGGGGTTTACCCGACCGGGACCCTCGTCGAGCTCACCACGGGCGAGGTCGGGGTCGTGATCAGCCAAAATCGCGTACGCCAGCTTCGGCCCCGGATCATGCTCATGCTGGGATCGGACAAGTCACATTACAAATCGTACCCGATTGTCAACCTTTTCAAACAGGCGACGGATCAATCGGGGAATCCCTTGTCGATCGTGCGTGCGGTAGACCCCGTTCAGTACGGCATCGAAACGCAGCAATTCTTCCTCTCGTCCGTCTGTTCAAAGTTATTGGGTCATCCCCGAGGTAAGTGACCGAAGCGCTGAACCCTATAGCCGCGCGCAGGTTCCCAAGACCGTTTATCGCACGCCGCAAACCACGATCGTCTTCCCTTTTACCCGAATCAGATCCTGTTGCGTGAAGATCTTTAATATCCGTCCGACAACCTCCCGTGAACAGCCGACGATACGGCCGAGTTCTCGACGCGTAACGCTGATCTGCATCCCATCGGGATGCGTCATCGCATCGGGTTCCTTGCAAAGATCTAACAGGGTCCTAGCGATGCGGCCAGAAACATCCAGAAAAGCCAGATCTCGTACCTTGCGGTTAGTTTTCAAGAGCCGCGTGGCTATTTGCGTCGCCAGCAAGTGTACGATGTGAGGGTAGATCGCTGGAAGATTACGCAGGCGGTCATAGCTGATATGCGCCACTTCGCACTTTGTTTTTGCCCGAACAAACGCGGTCCGCTTTATGTTCTCGACGAAAAGCCCGGTTTCCCCAAAGAACTGGCCGGAATTCAGGTAAGCAAGAACGATTTCGTGCCCACTATCATCCTCCAGTATCACGGTTACAGACCCCTTGATAACGTACAGTAGTTCGTCGGCCGGATCCCCGCGTGTTATGATGAGCGCTTTGGCGGAATACTGCGCGCGACGGCAGTGGCCTAGAAACTCTTCTAGCAGTGGATCACTAGTACGCTTAATGGGACCGAGGATCGACAAGGGTTACCTCACGGTATACGATACGCTCGAAGATTGTTTAGCAAGGGGGCGTGTAAGGGTGTAACCGCGTAAAACGGTTTTAGGCAGAGTTATAAGCACCATGCGTGCGGTTATCAGATGGACGGAAGATGCCTTGTTCGTGGCCGAATCGGGCAGCGGCCACACCGTCGTAATGGACGGCCCGCCAGAGTTCGGCGGCCGAAATGTCGGCATTCGGCCAATGGAGATGCTGTTACTGGGCATGGGAGGCTGCACGGCCTACGATGTGGTGTCAATACTACGGAAGGCTCGGCAAGACGTTAGGTATTGTAGAGTTGAGATCGAAGCCAAGCGCGCAGATAGCCCACCACAAGTATTTACTTCGATCCACGTGCATTTCCTCGTGCGTGGAAAACGATTATCGCCACAGCAAGTTGAGCGAGCTATTCGGCTGTCAGCGGAGAGGTACTGCTCGGCCTCGATAATGCTCGGAAAGACAGCTGATATTACCCACGAATTTGACATTGTCGAAGCCGACTAAACCACACTGACTGTCGCGGCGCCAGATGGGGGATCCCCGATTGCTACGTTAGAGGCTCGGTTAGTTAGGCTGACGGCATCGTCACCTTTTTTCCACGCCGTGACGCCCAAGTTTATCGCCAAGCTTTCGGCCGCGGGGCCACGAGCCCATTCTAGGGAGTCGGATTTATCCATCTCCGCGCGTAGTTTTCCAGCAAGTTGCACCGCCGATTCGAGGTTGGTCTCAGGCAAAACCACGAGTATGCTGCTGCCCCCCCAATGGCCAATAATGTCTACCCAGCGTAGCCTTTCCTTAAGGAAGCGGGCGGTCTGAATTAGCGCCGCCGCGCGGCCGGATTTGGCACTTGAATTGTTAGGCACTGACTGGCCCAGATCAATCATGAAAACCGCTAAGGCGTTGTTATAGCGTCGGCTTCTCGATACCTCGGCGACCAACTGCGCCTTCACCGACTGTTGCGTGAGCAACCCGGTATCCGGGTCAGTTTCGTTCAACGCCGCAGAGACTAAGCTTAAATGCTTGCGTTTTCGGACGATCTCGTAGTGGGTGACATCGACGACGCAAGCCACTTCGAACGCCTGTCCGGGTTCCATCTGCACGTGGCGGGCAATAAAATTCAACCAGCGTTCTGGGTGACCGGGCGTGGCAGGTAGTTGATAGGTCTCAACCGTTTTGAATAGCGTGAGGATCCGGTTCACGGGCAGCTCGTCTCGGGATTTTCCGACGGTGGATTGGTAGGTGACGGCGAGCTGTGAACATAGAGCGTCGTTTGCCCAGATTATCGTTCCGCCGTCGTCGGCAACGAATATCCCGATGGGAAGAGATTCTAGGATTTGTAAAGCTACTGCTGGGGAAATTGGAGTTTCTGCTTGGCTCATAGGTTCCGAGTGGAGAAGATTATTATGAAGCGGAGAGGCCGATCGCTTAGCGGTAAGTTGTACCTTAACTTTAGATCCGCGAGTCCTGCGCGCAAACGGAGGAGGGCTTACGGCCTTGCGCCGACGCAGTTCAGATAAGCTTCTTCTATGCCGGTGGCGCCGAAGTGCTCGCAAAATGCCGCAGGTACGCCTTGGTAAAGGATCTGTCCCTGGTGTAATACCGCCATTCGGTCGCATAGCGCACCGATGTCAGTGAGCATGTGGCTGGTGAAAAACAACGTAAGCCCCGCTTGTTTGCGGATCAGCAAATCGCGTTTAAATAACACGCGAGCTTTCGGATCGAGACCACTCATTGGTTCATCCAGCACGTATAGATCTTTGCCACTCAGTAAAGTTGCTGCAAGACCGAGTTTTTGCGCTGTCCCTTTCGACAGATGTCGCACCGGATTTCGCAACACTGACGGATCCAGATCCAGGGTATGTAGGGTTGCCTCAACTTTGTTCAATTGCCAAGGCTGGCGGTGCAGTGCGTTCATGAAGCGAAGAAACTCGTTGCCTGTGGCAAAATTCGGCGGGATAAACTGCTCCGGAAGAAATGCAAGGCGGGATCTTGACGCGGGTTGGGAGTGCGGGAGACCAAAGATGTCGATAGATTCGCCGCCGGCATCACAAAGATCCAAGAGGCATTTGATCAAGGTCGTCTTACCGGCGCCGTTGATCCCAACGAGGCCGAGGAACTCACCTTCACGGACACGGAGATCAACGTTTTCCAAGACGCGCAGCTTTCCGAACCGCTTCGATGCGCCCTTGAAGTGTATTGCTGCGCGATCCACCGTCTTGCCGAACGGACGCGTAAGCCGAAAAAACCCGCCGGCAATTTCTATCCTATCTGCCCAGATTGGGTATTAATAGAGGAAATATCCGTTGCAGTCAGCGGAAGCACCATTAATATTCCAAATGGAGGGAGTAGTAGCAGTACCTACAGTGACACAAGCGGTCGTGGCGTCCGAACCACCCACGTTTCCAAACGATGTCGATGTATCGGTTAGCGGTGCCGACCGCAAAATCCCGCTATCGGGCAAGCTATCGTCCACCTTTACATCCATCTCCCGCATAACATTGACCGGGACGTTGCGTCCCGTGATGAGGTGTAAACGAGGTGCCTGACCCGGGGCAGCGGGCCGATAATCGTTGGTGCGCGCAAGAAGCAAAAACCCGTTCCAAGGATTTCTCGGTGCTGCAGGCGTTGCCGTGCTTACATAAGCGCCTTCAGCATTGGCAGTCCCTGGATAGTTACCCTGCAAGAATCCTGCGAACGTCATATGTGACCAGGCTGCCGCAGCTTCGCTCCAAACGGTAGCGTCTATTTGCCCGTTGCCGCCCGGCGCGGCAGCAGCACCGCCCACACCGGCTGGACAGCTCCATGCCGGATTGTTACCAATAGCGCCGCAGACCTGGCTTGCCAGCATATCCCCCGGCACCGCACGGTAACGGTCGACGAACCCGTAGTAGGCGGCTTGCACGCTCGCGGCTTGATCGGCGAGATTCCGTACCCGCGCCGCGGTTATCAATTCTTGACCCTTCAAGATACCGCCGAGCAGCAGCCCGATAATGACCAGCACGATGGCGATTTCCACCAAAGTGAAACCCCGTTGCTTCTTTACCATAATGAAATTCTCCTATTAGGACGATAGTATTGTGCAGGCCCTATACCATGTTATCATATCGTTGATAATGAAGCATATTATCGCTTCCTTTCTGGCCCGATGACCCCGCGGGCTGTCGGTTCTTTAAGACAATCGTCGAATGATCCACAACATTTCCAGAATCAACCGGTATCGGTCACTTGTTCCTGGGCGGAGGATCACGTTGGGGCGGTTGCAGTTGATTTAAGCGCAAAGTAAGGAATTGGATCTCATCCGGATCGGTCACTGTGCCGCTTTCGAGCAAGGCCCCAAGTAATACCCTAGCGGTTTCGATTTCGCCCATGTCTTCGAGAACAAAGATATGCATCTGCTTCGCCCAGTGCGGCACGTCCTTGCCGGTGGCATAGCGCGCGATTGCCTGGGCATAACGCAGTGCCAGGGGTAAGTCGGCGAGGCGGTGCTTGGCCAGCACCGCGGCGTGTGCGAGCCAAGGCCAGCGCCGGTTAGGATCGTCCAGAAACCGCTGGTACACGAATTCGAGCATTTGCCGCTGTTTGACTGGCGTCGGAACCTCGGCGTACAACCGGCTCGCGGCGAGCAACGGGTATTGAGAGCGTGGGGCAAGCGTTAAAATCGCATCGAGCCAACCGATGACATGGCCATAGTTCAAGTTCCGGAAGGGGATACTAATGCCCGGCTGGTTATCGAAGGCCTGTAGCCAGAGCATGAGGACCCGTCCGAGCGCCTCTGGTTCCCCGAAGCCCGCAACGTTTAAGACGTCGATCCGCGGAGGCGACGGCAGCGCGCGGGCGATCGCTTGTGAGGGAGGCTGTTGAGTTTGCCAGAGGATCTGCAAGGCAAGGCCGCAACACAGTGATAACAATACCGGCACCGGCACCTCACGCAGTGGACGTTCTCTCGCCATGACACGTAACTCCTAGAAGTTCTTTCGGTACAAGTCGAATAGACCCGCGCCAATGAGCAGCACGAGGTAAATGATTGTTTGTCCGATGATCGCGACAAGGTCCAGTCCAGCGGGGGCACCGTAGATGAGCCATTGGCTAGAGGTGTAGCGATCGAGATCGGGGAGCAGGAAGGCGAGGGTGTCGATCACGTTACTGATGAACCGCTGCGATGGGGCTGAGGGATCGGCCATCGGACCGTGACCGATGAGCTGAATCGACCCGATGGTACGGGCGAGGACATAAAAACCGACTACGCTGCTTAACGCGATTGTGGCTTGCCGAAAGGTGAATAGGCAGACCATGCTGACACTCGCGACGATGAACAATTCACAGGCGAGAGATAGGACCCACGGCGCGACACGCTGGGCAGGCGAATACAGCAGCAGGCATAATCCGATCAACGCTGCGACCACTATTGCGGTGCCGGAGAAACCGAGAAGCCTGCCGAAGAAGTAGCTTGCTCTCGAGATCGGTAGGGACAGCAGGAGATCTAGACTCTTTTCGTGTTGTTCGCGGAGCATGCTCATCGTCACGAACAAGCTGGTCAGGATCACGGCGAAGAAACGCAATGCGCTGCTTAGTATGCTGATCTTGGTTTCCGCGCTTTCCGTGATTGCGACCTCCCCGATAAATTCGGCGAGGCCAAAAAGCGAAACCAGGGCCGCTAGCACGAGCGAAATGAGTCTATTCTGAATCGCTTCCCGAAGCGTAAACAAGGCGATAGTTAAGATTGCGCGAAGATGCATACGCATTTCGGAGGCCGAACGCTAAGGAAGCTCCGAACAAGTAATCAAAAATGGTTTCGCAGCATGCATACGAATCGATTTCAGACGAAAACGCGGCCTTGAGGCCGGTTTTTTCATCGTTCAGGGGGCTGCACAAAGTAGATGCGCAGCATCATCTGCAGCTCCTTCGGCGGGCGACCGTCCCCGGCCTTCGGGTACACCGGCCAAATCAGCGCACACAGCTCGCCCCACGGCACAATGCGGTCCATCTCGGTGAGAAATATCTCTCGACGCGTGGTCTTGCTGTACTTCTCGAAACCCGTGCCCAGTGTCATCTGTTTGCTCATTGTCGTCCTCGACTCTGTTCGGTCAACCTAATCAGATCGTGGACTTTTGCAGAGGTTCCCTAAGCTAATCAGCATCCTGATCGTGTGCGGAAAGCTGATGAATCAAACGGCCGTATAATTCTATTCTACCCTTGATACCGCGCGAATTTCACGTGGCTGCATTCCCAGGACATCTCTCTGCCAAGAACGAATACCGTATTCTCTCGGCGATGCTGTTGCTACTCCATCTCGCCGTGTGGTGGGATTCCGGCAGCATGACATCGCGCTCCCTGCTATTAGCGCATGCCGGGGTATTTCTTATTTGGCAGCCGTTCTTGCGGCTAGAGAAGCGGTTTGGTGCTATTTTCGCTGGTTTCGATCGGTCTAGGTATTGGTTGGACCGCTGGTTGTTTTTCTGTTGGTTCCTATTGTTGATCGGGCTAATAAGCGGACTTCCAGGCTATCGCCATTATCGGCACTCCTTTCGAGCAATGGTTGTCGGAACTGGCGAAATTAGCGGACCAGCAGCAGTCCCCGTACGAATTTTTCGAGGTGTCAATCAACAAACTTATCCGCTTACCGTGGTTTGAAGGCGTCGCTTGGGTAACCAAGACGGCGAGCGCAGAGATTGGGCGCGTGTCGGAGCATAGCACGACGTTTAGGGCCGGCGACGTGAGCGTCATTTTGTATGCGCGCCGGCCGATGGGGCCAGGCTTATTACTGCATTGCAACCTGTTGGTGGAGGTGTTGGTCCAGTTTCATCTTGCGAAACTCCGCGAGCTGGAGCTCGCGAATCGTACCCACCTCCAGGCCATTTATGAAACTGGGGCGCGCGTCGCGCACGACATGAAAAATTCACTGCAGTCGCTGCATACACTGACGAGTGCCTTGAAGCTCGATGATAAGGACGATGATCAAGCCGTATCGACGCAGCCGCGTACAACACTCATTCTAAGAGGGCCAACTACCGCTTATCATTCAGCGCCTGCGAGAAATAGTCAAATGTTGTGTACGGAGCTAGGTTAGGCGGCGATTCTTTCGGGGTCTTCCCATAGGCCGTCTTTGAAAATAACTCCCTCGATGACTTGAGCGAGGCGGGGAATTCCATACAGTTTCCGCCAATGTCGCTCGGCACTTTTTACCAACATGAATACCATCGCCAAAATGCTTTCTCGAGACACGCAGCCGCGGGTTTTGTTGGTGCGCAGCCGGACCGTAGCAAAGGTGGATTCGATCGGATTCGTGGTCCGAAGATGGATCCAGTGCTCTGCCGGAAAATCGTAGAAGGCCAACAGTGACCCCCGATCTTTTTCCAAACACTCCGCAGCTTTCGGATACTTGGGACGGTAGAGGATCAGAAAGCGATCGAAGGCGCGCTCGGCCTCCTGCCGGGTGGCTGCCATCCAGATCTCCTGCAGCGCCGCCTTGGCCTTAGGTTGCTGGCTCTTGGGTAGCTTGTTGAGCACGTTGGCAGTCTTGTGTACCCAACAGCGTTGACCACGGGTCATGCCGAAGACTTGCGGTAATGCCTTCCAGAATCCCAAGGCCCCATCGCCGGTGGCCAGATGCGGATCGAGCTTCAAGCCACGGGCTTTCAGATCCAATAGCACTTCCCGCCAGGACGCTTCACTTTCCCGATAGCCATCGGCGAGCGTCACCAATTCTTTCTTACCCTCAGCCGTGCTCGTCTTGCCATACCGCCTTGAGCCGACCGATCGTGCTGGCCGACAAGCCCGGCGCCTCTCGCCCCAACAAAGCCGTCAGCGCCTCCTGAAAATCACCTGTCGAGATCCCCTTCAAGTATAACCAGGGCAATAGTTCCTCCAGCGTCTTGGTGCGCCGTATATAGGGTGGCAATATCGAGGAGTTATACCGGATCGTCTTTTCCCGGTCCCGAACCCGCGGTATTTTCACCTCCACCGCTCCCACACCGGTTTGTATCGTCCGTCCCGGCAGATGACCGTTACGTACCACACGCTGGCGTCCTTCCGCCGTTTCCTGTCCCATGAAACCTTCCAGAAAAACCGCAACTTCCGCTTCAATCGCAGCCGCTAGTGTAATGCTTCTGAATTGATGGAACTATATGCCTTCCGGTCGATCTGATCTAGAGATCGAACGAGGAGGCGAACATGCGAACAGCCGGTGTAATTGAGCTTACAGATGAACAACGGCAACAACTGCAACGATGGACCCGGTCGAGCACGGTCAGCGTGCGTCTGGCGCGGCGGGCACGGATAATCCTGTTGGCGGCCGAAGGTATGGACAACCACCAGATCGCAGGAGAGGTAAGCGTTGGGCGAATTCAAGTGGGTCGTTGGCGCAAGCGCTTTGCGCAAAGCGGGCTTGCAGGCATTGAAGCCGATTTGCCGCGTAGCGGCCGCAAGCGCCGCATCAACGCTGCCAAGGTCGTGCGCCTGACCACCCAGAGCACACCGCAAGGCGCCACCCACTGGAGCACGCGCACGCTGGCGGCAAGGGTCGGGATCAGCGACAGCAGCGTGCTGCGGATCTGGCGCGCCAATGGGCTCAAGCCGCATTTGGTCGAGACCTTCAAGGTCTCGCGCGACCCGCAATTTGTCGAGAAGCTCGAAGACATCGTCGGACTGTATTTGTCGCCGCCTGAACATGCGCTGGTGCTCTGCTGCGACGAGAAGAGTCAAGTGCAGGCCCTGGACCGTACCCAGCCTGGGTTGCCGTTGAAGAGGGGCCGCGCGGGTACGCTGACCCACGACTACAAACGTCATGGCACCACGACGCTGTTTGCCGCGCTGAACACGCTCGATGGCTCGGTCATCGCTCGCTGTAATAATCGCCACCGTCACCAAGAATGGCTGACCTTCTTGCGCCAGATTGATCGGGAAACCCCAAAGGGCAAAGCCCTGCATCTGATTTGCGACAACTACGCCACGCATAAGCATCCCACGGTCCGGGCGTGGCTCGCGAAACATCCGCGTTTCCAGGTGCATTTCACCCCGACCTCGGCCTCTTGGCTCAATATGGTCGAACGGTTTTTCCGCGACATCACGACCGAACGCCTGCGCCGCGGTGTATTCCGCAGCCTCCCCGAACTTATCAGCGCCATCCAGGACTATATCGCCGTGCATAACCATGACCCCAAGCCCTTCGTCTGGACCGCCAAGGCCAACGACATTCTGCAAAAGGTCATTCGTGCCAATCACCGCTTAAGTTCCAAGAAAAACGAAGCACTACACTAGCATCCGTTGGGCACCCGCCCGCAGAATCTCTGTGAGCGCATCCGCGACCGGAGCCGGCGTCCCTGGATTCTTCAACGCAACTACTTTATCTTCACTCATGGCGTATTCACTCCTTTCAGTAGGAATTGATGACCTTGAAGACCATCAAGAATACGCCGCCTCCTTTACTCCTTCATCCACAACTTTCAATCATAACTCCGCATACGGCGATCCCAGCCGATTTATTCGATAGCGTGATCGACAACTTGCTGGGAAACGCCTACATCAAACGACGTGCAGAAACTGGCATAGGGATTACCGTGACTCTTCAATCCGAGGTGAGGAGTGTTTGTCTGAGGGTATGCGATCAGGGTAGCGCCATTGCTGCAGCCCGAGCCAATGAACTTTTTTAAGCAGCCTGTATTATCATATAGTGGAGTGGGTATCGGACTTTACCAGGCCGGGCAGCAAGCCGAACTCTCTGGATACACGCTTGCGCTGAGTGAAAACAAGCCTGGCCGGGAGCTTCCGTCAAGAGGTGTGTAAATAAGTTCAGGCGGCCTTTCTGATGGTGTCATTATTTGTTCGTATTCCATCGGCGAATGCGACGCCGTTATAGATGTCTTTCAGTAGCTCGGTGGCGTTGAGCCGGCGGAAAGTCGTTTCAGCGACCATCATGATTTTCCAGATCAGGGCGGTGGCGTTATCGACTTTCTTGAACCGCTTGGCCGCATTGGTACGTAGCCGCACAGCGGCGAAGGGCGATTCGATCGGATTGGTGGTTCGCAAGTGGATCCAGTGTTCTTTGGGATAGCGGTAGAACGCCACCATGCGCTCCCAGTCGTGATCGAGAAGCTCAGCGGCGGCTTGGAAGCCTTGTTGACGGCACCAGCGTTGGAAGGTCGCTTTGGCCTTCTCCGCTTCTTGGCGGGTAGGGGCATAGGGGATCGGACAGAGCAGCGCTTTCGCTTCGGCCTGGCGTTTCTTCGGAAGCTTATCCAAGAGGTTTAAAATGCGATGATTCCAACAGCGCTGTTCCTCGGCCTCGGGATACACCTCGGCCAGTCCACCCCAAATCCCCAGATGTCCATCACCGACCACCAGGCGCGGTGCACGTAGGCCACGTTTCTTCAAATCCCGTAACACCGCCGACCAACTCTCGGTGGATTCCCGAAACCCGGGGGTGATGGCTAAAAAGGCCTTGCGCCCATCGCTCAGGCCCGCCACGACCACTAAGAGCGCGGCCTTCTCCTTCTCCAATCCCGCCTTGACATACACCCCGTCTACCCACAAATAAACGACCCCCAACTCCGCGAGAGGCCGTTGATTCCAAAGCGCATATTCCCCCGCCCACTTCGCTTTCAGCCGCGCCACCGAACCCCCCGAAAGCGGCGCCCCATCCCCGAGCAGCCCCCGCAGCGCAAGCTCAAAGTCGCCCAGGGATAACCCATGGAGATACAACGTGGGAAGTAACTCCGCCACCGTCTCCGTGCGGCGGACAAATAAAGGCAACAACCTGCTCTCAAAGCGCTCCTCCACCCCTCGCACCCGCGGCCTCGCAAGCTCCACCGTCCCACAGCTGAGGCCCAACTTCCGTACCTTCCCATACCCATTGCGGTACCCGCCCGGGCCGTCTATCTCCGCCCGACGCTCCGATTTCTCTCGCCCTAAGAACACGGTGACTTCCTCTTCGAGCAGATCTTGCAAATACCCTTGAATCCGCCCACGGACCCATTCCTCGAGATTCTCCCATACCACACTTGACCTACCCACTCCTTCGGTGCTTTGCTTCTTCATGGCGGTGTGCTCCTTTCTCTCGGGCCTGCCAGCCCGTTCTTTGTTAATTACTACAGAAAGGGTACATCGCCTTCACCTTTTTACACACCCTTTGATGGTACCTCCTGGCCGGGTATGTTTCTCGCTGTCCGCCAAGGCTACAGCCTGGACCTAGAAGCCAAGCATCGAAAGCAATGAATCCACTTCGTCATGAGTTGAAACCTTTTTCCTCACCCCCCATGGTGAGTGCGGATCCTGTGGCACGAACGAGTACGCTGTCGAATTGGTTTTAGGTCTTAACGCGCTCCCATATCTTCTCAATCTTTTCTTTTAGCGTATTAGCCGTGAAGGGTTTTACGATATAGCCGTTGACGCCGACCAGCGCCGCCTCAACCACTTGATCGCGCTTGGATTCCGCGGTGACCATGAGCACCGGCAAAGTGCTTAGACGGATATCTGACCGAATCGCTTTCAGTAGATGAAGGCCGCTCATGCCAGGCATGTTCCAATCGGTGATCACGAAGTCAAAACCGCCGCTTTGAAGCAACGGTAGCGCGCTATTACCGTCATTCGCCTCGTCGGTGTTCGAAAACCCTAGCTCTCGCAATAGCATCTTAATAATGCGCCTCATGGTAGAAAAGTCATCTACTATCAGAATTCTCATGTCTTTGTTCATGCATACCTCCTAACGCACCACGCCGACGATCGGGGCTACTAAGATTTATTCGTCGTTAAGGCACTCACTCATTCGAGCTCTCAACCTGATCAATGCCTGAGCGTGAATTTGACAGACGCGTGATTCACTTACGCCCAACACTTCCCCAACCTCTCTTAGATTGAGTTCATCGTCGTAATAGAGAGACATGACTAAGCGTTCTCTCTCGGGCAGGCCAGTGATCGCGTTCGCCAGTGCTTGCAGGAAATCTTGGTTCTCCGCGTATTCATGTGGGATCGGGAATTTCTGCGTCAAGCCCTCCGTCGTGCCCTCCACTCTCAATGGTACGTCCTCGAAGCTGAATACCTTGTGCGCTGTGGCATCGTGGAGGATTTGATAGTATTCATCGAGCGTAATGCCTAGCCGCTCGGCCACCTCCGAGTCGCGCGCATCACGCCCTTGCTCTGCTTCAATTTCTTGTACGGCTTTGGCCACCTGTCGAGCCTTGCGGTGCAGCGAGCGGGGGGCCCAATCGCCCTTACGGATTTCGTCAAGCATTGAACCGCGGATACGGATCCCGGCATAGGTCTCGAAGCTTGCTCCTTGCGAAGGATCGTAATTGCGCGAGGCTTCCAGCAAGCCGATCATTCCCGCTTGAATCAGATCATCGATTTGCACGCTGGGCGGCAGCCGACTAATGAGGTGATGCGCAATCCGTTTAACGAGCGGGGCATACCGCGTTATTAGATCATCAGCATATGGCTGGCTGGCGCTTTCTTGAGCAGTTGTCCTGGATACTGCCAATTCGTTCACGTCTTGACTGCCCCTGCCGCCTGGCCAGACTGGATAAGTCGTTCAACAAAAAACTCGAGTTTGCCGCTTGCCGCTGTCGGCGTGGGCCATTTATCGGATTGGATGGCAATATTCTTGAATGCCGCCGCGGTGGTGCTCTCTGGATGAACCTCATAGAGAGCCCGCCGGTATAAAGCCAGGTTGGCGATGCGATGGTCGTATGGGATCGAACCGATGAGGTCAAGAGCGACGTCGAGGAACTGCTCCGTGATCACTACAAGCTTTCGGAAAAGCACCTGTCCTTCTTGGGTGCTGTGCGCCATGTTCATGAGCACCCGAAACCGGGACAGCCCGTAATCCTTATGTAATATCTTGATCATCGCGTGGGCGTCCGCTACCGAGCTAGGATCATTACAGACAACGATAATGACCTCTTGGGATGCCGTACAAAATCGTACGACGTTGTCGGATAACCCAGTAGCTGTATCAATAATGAGTACCTCGGTTATGTGTGCGAGCGCGCTGAATGCATTGACGAGCCCGGCATGTTCGGTGGCACTCAGGGCCGTCATACGTCTGATCCCGGAGGAAGCCGGAATGACGTTAATTCCGTAGGGGCCGCGTAGCACAATATCCTCAATGCCGCAGCTACCCTCGATGACATGCGATAGGTTTAGCACCGGTTTAAGATCCAGCAGAACATCGACGTTGGCCAATCCGAGGTCAGCGTCGAGCAGGGTCACGGCCTTCCCTAGGGCGGCAAGAGCGAGGCCCAGATTGATAGCGACGGTGGTTTTACCCACACCACCCTTGCCACTGGTAACAGCCAGGACGCGGATCGGGGATCGACTTCCGGCCCGCGGCGTGTGGGATAGCACGGAACTAGGCTGCGTCGAAACCATCGCGCATCTCGCCGTGTGATTGCCGTTGATTACATATTTTGTTCAGCCCTTTGAGCATTTGATTTTATTAACAGGATTCGACAGGAATATCCTCTCGGGCATTGACTCGGCGGAAGAAAAGCAAAGAGTGATCCAGTAAACTGTTGCCTGGCATGGCGGGCGTTTCTTCCTTAGAGACCAACAAGTTAGTGGTAAGGGCGCGCAAGCCCGAGTCAGGCGCGCTCGTGCGCTTGACGGGGTCGCGCGGTTATCCCGTTTTATTCGCCAGAATCTCGACGAAGATACGTGGGCCGCGGATCCCTACTCGCGGCGCGGTCGCCACACCGTCTGCGCAGGAGTAGATTGGGGACAGCGGCGAGCCACCGGCGAGTTGCTGTCAAAGGTTGATTCTGGGACAGCACGCGGGTGCATAAGAATTAGGCTGCTAAAGTAATTTTCCGTAATAACGATAATCGTGATGCCTAAAGGCGGGGCGCTCCGTATTAATAGCGTTATAGCGCGTACAGAAAATCAAGATGGCCACTGTGTTAACGATCTTGGCGGTCGATGACTCGCGTTCCGTGCGTGACATGGTGTCGTTCACCTTAAGAAGCGCCGGCTTTGACGTCATTGAGGCCGTCAACGGTGTAGACGCATTGAATCGGGCACAGAGCGGTAATGTCGATTTTGTCTTGACCGACATCAACATGCCTAACATGGACGGAATCACGCTCATCAAGGAGCTGCGCAAGCTACCCGGATATCGGTTCACCCCCATCCTGACGCTGACCACGGAATCGTCTCCAGAAAAGAAGGCGGAAGGTAAAGTGGCAGGTGCCACGGGCTGGATGGTGAAACCGTTCAATCCCGATCAACTCATCGCGACCATCAGGCGGGTTATCGCCTAGCGCGTATGCCTTCGGGCGCGCTGCGAGCCAAATAAGGCATACGGCACGGCGGGACCAGCAAGCCAATCAGCAGCGGGCGGGACCTACGAGGGAATTCTTTATGCCGGTAGACTTATCCCAGTTTCACCAAACCTTTTTCGAAGAGGGTTTCGAGGGGCTCGGCGTGATGGAATCCGAGCTACTTGCCTTGGTCCCTGGGAATACCGATCCTGAATCGATTAACACCCTCTTTCGGGTAGCGCACTCGATAAAGGGCAGCAGTAGCATGTTTGGTTTCACCACGATAGCCGAGTTTGCGCACGTAGTCGAAACCCTGTTGGACAGGGTAAGGTCAGGGAAGTATGCGGTTACGCAAGGCATCGTCGATAGTCTCCTCCAAGCCGTCAACTTCCTGAGAAACATGCTTTCGGCCATGAGGGACAACACAGGTGAAGACGCCGAACGCGGCCGCAGGCTCCGAGTGCAATTGGAAGAGATAATCGAGAGCGGTAATTCAGGAAGCGTCACGGCTGGCCCGGCCGCAAAAAAAGTCGAGGGTGCCGTGAGGGACGATGCCACGCTCGGGTGGCATATCATATTTCGCCCCCATCGGCACCTGCTGACGACCGGGAATGACCCTCTGCCCATGCTTAGAGAGTTGTCCTTGCTCGGGGACCTGGAGGTATCGGTCGATGTCTCCAGGCTTCCGCGCTTCCAGGACCTCGACCCCGAGGCGTGTTTCCTTGGCTGGGGTCTTATGCTCAATGCAGCGATGCCTCGCACGCAGGTCGCGGAAATGTTTGAGTGGGTTGAGAGCGACTGTGACCTCGAAATAACACCGATCGGACGGAATACTTCGGTGGTGAATAAAGGCCTTAGCGGCGAGGTCGCTCCGGTTCAACCCGGGGATCCCGTGCCGCATGCTAGCTCGTGGTCCGCGCTGAGGACTGGGTCAACGTCGGGCGCGGAGTTAGCGTATACCGGTGTGGAGCGTAGGAAAAATCCACGGGCGGAAGATGCTTCTTCAATCCGAGTCAACATCGAAAAGATCGATGCGCTTATCAATATCGTAGGTGAGCTCGTCATCACCCAGTCGATGTTGAGCCAGTTCGCTGAGGATTTCGCGGCCACCAAGATAGATAAGCTCCGGGATGCTCTGATCCAATTAGCCCGCAACACGCGCTCGCTCCAAGAGAGCGTGCTCAGAATTCGCATGTTGCCGATCAGCTTCTCATTTAATCGTTTCCCGCGCCTGGTGCGCGATATGAGCCAGCAGCTTTGCAAGAAGATCGATCTCGTGGTCTCGGGCGATCAAACCGAGATCGACAAAACCGTCCTCGAAAAGCTCAGCGACCCACTCGTGCATCTCGTGAGGAACTCGCTCGATCATGGAATAGAGCTCCCCCAGGTGCGCAAGGCCCGCGGTAAGGACGAGACCGGTCTCGTGTATCTCCATGCTTATCACCAAGGTGGCAACATCGTGATTGAGGTTGCGGACGACGGAGCGGGATTGAATAAAACGAAGATCCTGCAGCGCGCGCGCGAGCACGGGATCATTGGCGAGCACGAGGTGCTTGCCGAGGATAAAATCCACGAGCTCATCTTCCGGCCCGGGTTTTCTACCGTCGATACGATCACAGACGTCTCGGGTCGCGGGGTCGGCATGGACGTCGTCAGACGCAATATCAAGGACCTCGGCGGAAGCATCGAAATCAAATCCGAAGAAGGCCTGGGATTGACCTTTACGATCCGCTTGCCGCTAACGCTGGCGATCCTCGATGGTCAACTGGTTCGGATCGGGCGGCACATTTATATCATTCCGCTGGTCTCGATCGTAGCGTCACTTCAAGTCGTTCCGAAATGCGTTAGCCGGATCGCCGGTAAGGGAGAGATCTACAAGCTGCGAGCGGAATTCCTGCCTATCGTTAGGCTGTATGAGGTTTTCAATGTGGTTTCCGACAGCGAGCGGATCGAAAGCGGGATCTTGGTCGTCGTCGAAGATGATGGTCAACGCGCGGGTATCTATATCGATGAGCTGCTTGCGCAACAGCAGGTCGTTATCAAGAGTCTGGAAACGAACTATACACGTGTGCCGGGTATTTCGGGGGCGACGATACTCGGCGACGGAACGGTGGCGTTGATCCTCGATGTCCCAGGGGTGGTGAAGTTGTCCAGGAGCCTCGTACCGGTCGGATTTAGATCCGATGCCCATGAAGCGGTGATGAGGGCCGCATAGGAGAGACGCATGAATCTAGAGCGAGAGTTAAAAGAGACGACCCAGCCTATGCCTACGGCGGCGGGTCAATATTTGACCTTTATCCTCGCCGGCACGGAATACGGCGTCGATATTCTCCGTGTGCAGGAGATCAAGGGCTGGGATACGGCCACGGAGATCCCCAACACGCCGGAGTACATTCGCGGCATCATCAACCTCCGTGGCACCATCGTGCCCATCGTCGATCTGCGGAAAAGGTTTCATATGGAAGCGGTGGCGTATGGCAATACCACAGTGGTGGTGGTTCTCAAGGTCAAGGGCGCGGGCGGGCAACGTACCATGGGATTCGTCGTGGACGCCGTGTCGGATGTCTACAATGTAGCGGCTGACGACATCAAAGCGGCACCCGATTTCGGCACATCGGTGAGCACGGAATTCGTTAAAGGGCTCGCCGCGGTTGGAGGCAAGATAGTAATTCTGCTGGAAATCGATCAGTTGGTCGATACCGGCGAACAAGCCGTTACCCATTAAGGCGGATCCCAAACCCGCGGTGATACCTAGAAGTCCTATGAGCCGGTTCGTTCCGGAGAGGAGTTGACCATGAGACTGAAATTCTACGATGAATTATCCTTTGGGAAGAAGCTATTCATCCTGGCGGTGTTGTTAACCCTGCCCTCGCTTTATCTTTTGTACGACCAAGCATCGGTTCAGCACTATGCCGTCGCCAGCGGTATGGCTTTTTGCCTGGCCCTGGGCGCGTGGCTGTATTTCCACCTGATCGATATCTTCGTCAGGCCCTTCGAAGGTGCGATCCGGGTCCTGGAGAAAGTCGCGAACGGCCAGCTTGACAACGAATTTGCCGTCGACACCCGTGACGAGGTCGGTTGGCTCCTACATACCATCAAGACCACGCAGAAGGGCTTGGCGCAGTTGGCGGTGGAGGCGCGCTCGGTGGCCCATGCCGTCCAGAAGGGTTCCCAGGAGATCGCCCAGGGTAATATCGATCTGTCCCAGCGCATCGAAGAGCAAGCCGCCAGCCTCGAAGAGACCGCATCCAGCACGGAAGAGCTTACCAGCACAGTGCGCCAGAATGCCGATAACGCCCAACAAGCGAACCAGCTCGCGGTCAGCGCGCGCGAGCATGCGGAGAAAGGCGGGGAGGTGGTCGGCAAAGCCGTCGCGGCGATGAGTGAAATCAATACCTCCGCGAAGCGGATCGCCGACATCATCGGGGTGATAGATGAGATTGCCTTCCAGACCAACCTGCTGGCCTTGAACGCGGCAGTAGAAGCGGCGCGCGCCGGGGAGCAGGGACGCGGGTTCGCGGTGGTGGCCGGCGAGGTACGGAACCTGGCGCAACGAAGCGCCGAGGCCGCCAAGGAAATCAAGGTCCTCATCCAGGACAGCGTCAGAAAGGTGGAGGAAGGCGCGCGGCTGGTGGACGCCTCTGGGTCAACGCTCGCGGAGATCGTGACCTGGGTGAAGAAGGTCTCGGCCATCATCGCCGATATCGCGGCGGCCAGCCAGGAACAGTCGGCGGGAATCGAGCAGGTGAACAAGGGCATCACGCAAATGGACCAGGTGACGCAACAGAATGCGGCATTCGTGGAGGAGATGGCGTCCGCGAGCCAGGCCATGAATGAGCAAGCGGTGCACCTCATCCAGGCGATTCAGTCTTTCAAGCTCAAGGACGATCACGCGGCGCAAGCGGTGTCGATGCCGGTTCCCAAGGAAGGGAAGTCCTTTGCACCCGTGGCCGAACGACGTCGATCCAGCCGGCCGTGGCGTGCCGAGAAGAACGAACCCATGCAAGGGCGAACCGCAGAGAAGACTGCGGTCAAGCGTGTCGCGGCAGCGCAAGGGAATGTCGAGGGCGGCTGGGAGGAATTTTAGCCGTGGTTTTTGCTAGTAGCTTGGATTAAACCGTGGTCGAAGATCTGACTTCGACCGCAACGATTCATTGCGCGGGGAGGACGACAGCGTGGCGAGAAAGCGAAAGCGTGAGGTTGTAGGATATGAAAGTACCGCCAAGGAGACGCTTGCGGCGGAACAAACCGCGCCGTGCACAGAGGCCCTCGCGGCGGAGATTTCCGGGACTGATCGCCTAGCCGCGGGATGCGGATCTCCGGAAAACCCGCGAACGCGAATGCAGCAGCCAGACCGCCCGCGCAAGCCGAAGCGCGGCCTGGCTCCCGAACAGAACCGCAACGACACGCCAGCCGCCTCCCCAGCCGGGCCCGTGAATCCGATCCTCGATCTGGGCGAGAGACTCACGATCGCAAAGGTGGGCGAGACCAAGGAACGCCTGGCGGCGTTTCTGCAAGTTCCCTCGGCGTTTTTGGTCGTGGACGGCTCGCGCGTCGCTGCCGTGGATACCGCGGGCTTGCAGTTGTTGACGGCTTTTTGTCATGAGATGCATGAGCGCGGGATCGAGGTGCTGTGGCGAGAAGCAAGCGCGATCTTGCGGCATGGCGCCGCGACTCTAGGTTTAGTGAAACGCTTGCGGTTGCATGAGCTTTAGGAAACCTTCGCCTGCGAGGGGCGCTTGGTAGCGAAAGGATCTTAAATGCAACTTCGGACCGTGTCGGCCAACGATGAAACGATGCTCGACGGAGCGCAGCGCGAAACGCCCGATCCCGGTTCTTGCGATGTGCGCGAGTCCGTCATGCTACTCCATGTTGCCGTTGCGCAGATCGATTTGACGATGCACGAGGGTGATGCTTCGGTCGCGGTCTTGTCGGGAGCCTTGTCCTCGATCGCCGCCGGCCTCAAGAGCATTGGGCAGTGTGTGCAGGAGAATCCTTCCGCCGAGGAGCCCGCCCAAAAGAGGAACATGTCGGCAGCATGCTCAACACTGGCAAAAAAAATCGAAGCAGCGATCATGGCGATCCAGTTCTATGATGCCATGACGCAGAAGCTCACGCACATCTCGGAAAATCTCCGGGCTCTCGCCGATTCTATGACGGACCCAGGCCCGGTCAACCGGCACGGCGCATGGCATGCTTTGAAGCAGCAGACGCGCGCGCGGTTCACGATGGAAAGCGAGCGGCGGGTGTTCGATGCGCTGATGCGCGGGATGACGATGGAGGAGGCCGTACTCGCGGCCAAACCGCTAGGCGCTGAGCCAACGCCCGTGGGCGTCATCGATCTCTTTCGAGGGTCGGATCGAGATGAATGCACATACGGCAGCGGCTAAGCTGGAGCGGGAGTTCGCATTCAACGACAAGCATTTCGAGTTGTTACGCGAATGCGTGCGCGAGCACACCGGGATTGCGCTCTCCGATGGCAAGCGGGAGCTGGTCTATGGTCGCTTGGCGCGCAGGCTCCGCAACCTCGGGATCGATAATTTTGACGCCTACTGCTCCCTCATCACCGCCGGCGACAAAGAAGAGATCGCCCACTTCGTCAATGCCATCACTACCAACCTCACCGCCTTTTTTCGCGAGTCGCATCACTTCGAGCACTTGGCCGCGCTCCTGCCACGCTTAATCGAGAAGAACCAGAGCACCCGCCGGTTGCGGATCTGGTCGGCGGGCTGTTCGACCGGGGAGGAAGCGTATTCGATTGCCATCACGGTACGAGAAACGATTGGCGATCCACCTGGCTGGGATGCCAAGATCCTGGCGACGGATATCGATTCCAATGTCCTCGCGGCAGCCGCGAATGGGGTTTATCACCCGAAGGGGGCGGACGGGTTGTCCCGAGAGCGTTTGAGCCGTTGGTTTCTGCGCGGCAAGGGGAAAAACGCGGGGATGCTTCGGGTGGTCCCCAGCCTTCAGGACCTCATCACCTTCCGGCAGCTTAACCTTATGCAGTCGTGGCCACTCCGCGGCCCTTTCGATGTTCTCTTTTGCCGAAACGTTGTCATCTATTTCAGCAAGGAGACCCAACGGATGTTGTTCAATCGCTTCGCCGATGTGCTGGCGCCAGAAGGGCATCTTTTCATCGGTCACTCGGAGTCTTTGTTCAAAGTCAGTGAGCGTTTCAAGCTCTTAGGCAAGACGGCTTACCAAAGGATCCAGTGATATGCAATCGCACGCGCTGAGCCATGCCCGCCAACCGCCATCCCCGCTGCCTGGCTTCGCACACATCAATCGATATTGGGACAGCTTGCATCAGCGGTTCGCCGCCAAGATCCTGCCCGGCGAATATTACGTTACCCGTCGCGAGGAGATGATCGTCACCGTCCTCGGATCATGTATCTCGGCCTGCATCCGCTGCCGTGCGACCGCGATCGGCGGCATGAACCATTTCATGTTGCCCCAGAGCCGCGCGGAGGGCGACGGCACGTGGGCCGGTACGGCGGTCAACGCGGCGACGCGATACGGCAATTATGCGATGGAGCACATCATTAACGACCTCTTGAAAAACGGGGCAAGCCGTAAATACCTTGAAGTCAAGATCGTCGGCGGCGGCCGCGTCTTGAAACAGATGAGCGATGTGGGGCAGCAGAACATCGAATTCGTCAAAGCCTATTTGCAGGCGGAGGGTCTCACCGTCAGCGCCGAGGACGTCGGCGATATCTATCCGCGCAAGGTGTACTACGATCCCCGCAGCGGCAAGGTGTCCGTGAAAAAACTACGCTTGCTGCCCAACGATACCATCTTCGAGCGCGAGAACCGGTATCGGAGTCATATTGAAATCGCTCCTGTGGGCGGTGACGTCGAGTTATTTTACGGGGCGATTCGATGAGCAAGATACGGGTGGTAGTGGTCGATGACTCGGCGGTGGTGCGCAAGGTCTTAACCGCAATCCTAAACTCGGACACAGGCATCGAAGTCGTCGGCGTGGCCTCCGATCCCTATCTAGCGCGTGAGAAGATCAAAAAGCTCAATCCGGATGTCATCACGCTCGACGTGGAAATGCCGCGCATGGACGGGGTCACGTTTCTCAAGAATCTCATGCGCCTGCGGCCCATGCCCGTGGTGATGGTTTCCTCGCTCACCAAAGAGGGGGCGGAAATCACGCTCGAGGCAATGGAGGCCGGGGCGGTGGATTTTGTCGCCAAGCCATCGCTGGATCTCACTAATGCGCTCGCGAACTACGGGGAAGATTTGATCGAAAAGGTTAAGACCGCCGCTGCCGCCCGGGTCCGGCGTTACACCCGAGACATTGCCTTACCCGAAGTCGTGCCAAAGTACAGCGCCGACGCGGTATTGAAAAAAATACCGGCAAGCAGGCCCTTCAAGACCAGCGAGAAAATCATCGCAATCGGGGCCTCGACCGGCGGCACCGAGGCCATCAAGGAGATTCTCGCCGCGATGCCAGCCGATGCTCCGGCCATCGTCGTCACGCAACATATTCCCGAGGCTTTCAGCGGGGCGTTTGCGCAGCGGATGAACAGGATCTCGGCGATGGCCGTGCGCGAAGCCGAGGACGGTCAGCGGATCGTGCCGGGCCATGCCTATATCGCCCCGGGCAGCCACCATCTCCTCGTGCGCCGGGACGGTGCGCGCTATGTGTGCCGCTTGCACGACGGCCCGGCGGTCAACCGGCATCGGCCTTCGGTCGATGTACTGTTCCGCTCGGTGGCGCAGAACGTGGGCGCTAATGCGGTGGGTGTGATCTTAACGGGGATGGGAATGGACGGCGCGCTGGGGTTGAAGGAGCTGCGCGACAGCGGAGCGCCGACGCTCGCCCAGGATGAGAACACCTCCGTGGTCTGGGGCATGCCGGGGGAGGCGGTCAAACTAGGTGGTGTCGATCATATTCTGCCGTTACAGCATATTGGCGCCGAAATGTTGAAACTGGTCCAGCAGCTTTGATGCATGGGGTACACTGCGTTTCGTCCCTTCGAAAGGTAGAGAGGGAGCGGTCATTTTGGAGGCGCAGACCCGCAACTTCTCCTATCGCTTCATCCCGCAAGTCTCAGCTCGCGCGGGTTAAGACACGGGGGCGAAAAAAAGAGCGCGGCGCGGTGACCGCACCCGACCAGTTGCAGCCTACTAAGGCCTCGGCCAAGGGGGCCGCTTCGCCAATGGCAAAGCCCTGCGCGTAGTCGATCCCGATGGCCCTTAGGGTTTCGAGTAGCGACTCGCTTTCGACACATTCTGCAATCGTCTTGATTCCCATTAGATGGGCAACACGACTGATAGCTTCCACCATTTCGCGATCCACCGGATCGCGCATCACATCGCGGATGAAGCGACCATCGATCTTGACGTAGTCGACGGGCAGCGTTTTTAGGTAGGCGAACGAGGATAAACCGCTCCCGAAATCGTCCAAGGCAAATCGACATCCCTTGGCCTTTAACGTCGATATAAAGTTTAGGGCGCTGGTGAGGTTAGAGATCGCCGCTGTTTCGGTGATCTCAAAACAGATGCGTTCGGACGAGACCTGCGAGCATGCCAACTCATTGATTACGAAGTCTAAGAACCCCATGTTGCCGACCGACTGCCCGGACAGGTTGATGGAAAAGGTGGACTGCGCGGGACAACATTGGTCGAGTGCCGCCAGCGTCGCACGGACTACCCAGCGGTCTATCGCCAGCATCTGGTGGAAGCGTTCCGCGGCCGGGATGAATACCCCGGGAAGGTATTGTTCCCCCGTGTCGTCGCGTAATCGCAACAAGACCTCGCCGTCTATCTGATCCCCTGCCGCGTTCAGAGGAATAATCGGTTGAACGTAGAGTTGAAATTGATTTTCGGCTAGGGCGCGATGCAATCGAGGGATCCATTGCATCTCGCTTTGCCGCCGCAAGAGGTCGATGTTTCCAGGCTCGAATACGTGCACTCGATCTCGGCCTTGTTCCTTGGCAGCGTAGCAAGCATTGTCAGCGGCGCTTAGCAGATAGGCCGGATCGTCGCAGGCCTCGGTGATCGGCACGACGCCGATACTTGCGCCAACTCTGAAAAGCTTGGTTCCCCACGAGTATCGGTAGTCTTGGATGTTTTCCCGGAGTTGGTTTGCGATACGTACCGCCTGGTCTAGAGGACATTCACCGAGGATCACCCCGAACTCATCGCCGCCCAATCTTGCCAGCGTATCGCGGTCACGCAATTGGCTCTTCAGTAGAGCCGAAAGTTGTCCTAGGAGCTCATCGCCGGCGCTATGACCACAGGTATCGTTTACTACCTTGAACTGATCGAGGTCTATGTAGCAAAGTGCGTGTTGCCGCCCTTGGTCTTTGGCATGCTTTTGCATGAGACGTAAGCGGCGCTCGAACTCCCGCCGGTTCGGAAGCCCCGTTAAGGAATCATGCGCAGCTTGGTACGCCGTCTCTTGAGCGACGAGACTGGCTTCGGTGACGTCGCGCATTATGGCGACCCAATGGTTGATTTCTCCGCTGGGGTCGGGCACGGGATCGATGCGCAAGTTCATGACGAACGTGGAGAGGTCCTTTCGATAGGCCGTGATTTCGCCAGCAAAGGGTTTGCCGACGCGCAGCTGATCTCGCATTTGCTCTAGGACGGAGCGGTCCGTTTGTGGCCCCGCGAGCATGAATATGCTGTTGCCTTCGGTTTCCTGCAGGGTATAGCCGGTGGTGCGGGTAAAAGCGGGATTAACATAGACGATCCTGTCGCTCGAATCATCCGCTGCTACTTGAATGATTATCGTGCTGTCTTCGGTATGCTCGATCGCCGCTTGCAGAAGGCGAAGCGTCCGCTCAGTGCGTTGTCGAACCTCGATATCGTTGCGGAGCTCGGCATTCACGCGCGCCAGCTCCGCGCTATGTGTGCGTAAATCGCGTTCGCCTTGCCACTTGGCACTTAACGCCACCGCAAACTGATACACCTCTTGAGAGAAGAACGGTTTTTGGATGAACAAGAGTTTATCGGGGGGCTGCAGGCGCGCGCCTACCACTTGAACATCCACATCGCTATAACCCGTGACCAGCACGATGGAGATATACGGATCCAGGGCTCGCATCTGTTCTGCTGCCCAAATACCATCGAGGCCTGGAGGCATTCTTACATCCAGGAACGCTACTGAAAACGGTTGGTCGGCTATTAAAGCCTCGCGAACCGCGGCGACGGCTTGAGCGCTTTGGGAGCAAAAAGTAACGTCGAAAACGGGTTCAGCGACCGCAACCCTCTCACTCCCGAACAGATCGACTTCAAGCTTGCACAGCATTGTCTCCCCAGGCATGCAAGCGCGCGTTGGAGAAAGGGCGTCTCGGTACGCGTCCAGGTTCGAGGTTTCATCGTCAGCGGCCAAGATACGCACGGGACGGGGATCCGACTTCATCGTGGTGTTAAGGCACGCCTCTCAATGTCTAGGAACATTTTAGCCATAAGGGTGCCGGACGTCGAGGGTCCTCTGCCGCTAGTGAGCCGCTTATTTTGTGGGGCCTGGCATTGGCATACCGATGTTTTAAGGGAGCTGAGATTGGCCACATAGTTTGCTCGCCAAGCCGACAAACTCGACCGCTAAAAACGGCTTGCTGAAAAACAACAGCTTGGCTGGTGGCGGCACCAGTCCGGCAACGGTATCGAAAGACTCATCGGAGTAAGCCGTTATGAACACAATGGTTACGTTCCCATCAAGGTTCCGAATACGCTGAGCGGTTCGTACACCATCCATCCCGGGCGGCATTCGGATATCGAGGAAGATGATCTTGAAAGGACATTGACGCTGGAGGGCCTCTTGTACCGCCTCCAGCGCCTGTTGCCCTTGCGTGCAGGTGACGATGTCAAAGCTCATGGGATCTTGGCGCGCCGGGCTCAAATTTCCGAAGAGCCCTTGCTCCAGTTCTTCCAATAGCCTGTGCTCGGCGTCGTCCGGGTCCGGCGAAAAGGCGCGACGAAATGCCTCGAGCACCTCATCGTCATCGTCAGCGACTAGGATCCGGCAACGTTGATCGGCGGTTGCATTCATAAGCCCAACGTCGATCTAAGCGCTTCTATAACGGGATCAAGATGTGAAAAACCGTCCCTTGCATCGCATTCTCTACAGAGATCTTGCCCCCCATATTGTTGAGCGTATTGGCACACCAGTGTAGTCCTAGCCCGCCCTTCCCATTGGCTTTTGTCGTAAAACCTCTCTGGAAGATGGTCTGCTGATGCCCAGGCTCGATCCCCGCGCCATTATCGCGAATGGTTACGCGGAGCATCGGCTCGGCCCCGTCTTTCTCATGTTCGGCCGTCACCTGAATTATCCCCGCGACTCTCTGCGCACGCCGGATGGCTTCGACCGCATTTAGGAGCACGTTGGTTATGACCTGCACTAAGGCGATGCGGCGCGTGGCAATGGTCCCGACAACCTCTACGTTCGGATCGATCTGTATCCAAGGTCGGATCGCCGCGTGGTCTGGCAACAGGCTAATAGCTTCGTCGATTATCGCGGCCACGGTTGTCGATTCGATGATCGGATCGCTACGGCTGAGGCGTTCCTGATCGGTGATGATCCGCTCGATATGTGCCAGGTGCTGTAGAGTTTGGTAGATCTCCTCGATGGCCTGCTGGCGTTGGTGGGCATGTTGTTTCAAGGCGAGCTGGGCGTACTCGATGAGCTTACGGCGACGATCCTCTGGGATTTCCATGCCTCCTAGCTCCTGGACCGCAGTCGGCAGCCGTAAGCCCGGCGGCTCTCGCAACTTGCTGATCAGTTGTCCAAGTCGGCTGGTAAGAGGGGTCAGGGCATTACGAATATTATGCAGCACCCCCGCGGCACTGTCGGCGATCCCGGCCTTATACGAATGCATGAGAATGGTTCGCTTCGCGATCGCCAACCTATCCTGCATCTGTTTGAACTCGCGCTCGAGCGTCCCCACCTCGTCATGGCGGGCGGTCATTAGGTGTTTTGTAAGATCCCCGCTTTGGCCGACGTAGAGGACATGTCGCGTTAAGGTCAAGATGGGGGCCAGGATCATGTAGCGCAACAGCAACCATACCACCAGCACGACCAACGCACTGGCCATTAACAGCGAGAAGAGCGCTGCCCTGATGGTCTGCGCGCCAGCGGCGGTGGCGACTCGCGGTGTATCTACACGTAGCAATAACAGCGGCTTCCCGTGAATATCCCGCAACAGGCTAAAGGCGCGCACTACCTGGTCGGTCTCCACGTATTCCACCGTGGCTTTTCCGGCTTTCAATGACCTCGCCGTCGCTTTGTAGGGCTCGGGGAGCGCGGCTTCGATGGCAGAATATACGGCTACATTGACCTTGGACCGCTCCTCCAGGGCGGCGATGTGTTTTCGATCCAGGAATCGGCCGAATACGCATGTTCCGGCTACGGGGCCCTCGTGGTTGGTGGTCAATATGGGGAAGGACGATACCAGCATCGGGCTCCATTCGGTTCCGAGGAGCCCTTTGATTGAGCTATCGAGCGAGGCATGCGACATCATTAGCGCATTCGGTGGCCCCCCTGCCGGGAATGCCGCCGCCATCGGTATTTCGCGATTATCCTTCAGAGACGCGAGCCGCCCCCATACTAATCGCTCAGATTGGTCAAAGAACAGCATCATGTTGAGTTCATTGTCCTGCATCCACGAGCCCTCGAGGTTGGTCGCGACATAGGCTGGATTGGACCCGCTAAGAAACTGGTGGGTCTCGTCCCAGTGGCTCCAATTCAAGTTGATCTTCGCGACCGTCTTGAGGTCGTCAGCGACCAGCTCCGCAACGCGCGTCATGTTCCTGGCCGCGCTTCCTTGATCGAGTTGCTGGAATACGGGGAACATCACGTAGTTCATGGTGATCTGTGAGAGGCCAAGATAGACCATGAGTAGCGTCGCCAACACCACGAGCACCTTGGTACGGAGCGAGACCGTGGTGCTCATAACGGAGTCATCGCTCGATGGGCTATGACCCATCGCAGAGCGAACAGAGGGTTTGCGAAAAATGTGCATAATCATTATGCCTAAAATGAAAGGACGATCGCAATTTCGAACAAATGGTAGGTTTTATTATCCTGAAAAGCCTCCTCGGCGGCCTTTCCAGGAAAGGCCGCACCGTAAAGCGCGCTCACAGTGGCTCGCTCATTGATGGCCCAATCGATATAGACGTTTAGCTCGTCAGCGAAATGGCTTGCACTCACCGGTGTCCCGAAATAGTTGTCCGCATCAAGGGAAAAACTATAGAAAATCGCCCCGAATGCGAGATCCTCGTGGGGCAGGGTGCTCAGGTGGACCATGTGATTGACCTGATTACTATTGAAAAGCAGCCATTCGCCGGTGATTTCTCCTTGATACCAGGTTCCCCAGCCACGGCTCCAACCGTAGAACAGCGGATCAAAATCCTCCTCCGCAGTAGCGCCTAGATCGCCCCCGGAGAATTGAGCATAACGGTATCCCAGGGTCGGCGACCACGGCCAGTCGGCCAACGTGTACTGGGCCTCCGCATACCAGGCCCGTGCATCGATGGCACCGTCGTCGCCGCTGCCCGTCTCCACCGCGTATTCCGCCCATAAGGATAGATTCGGTGCTTGCGGTAAGCTTAGCTCATTGACGCGCCCGCTCACGAGGTGCATGCCTTCGCGGACGCCAAAATTTAGGGGGGTGGCGTCGAAGACATGAAGATAGGTAAGTCCGAAGGTTCCATATTCTTCTGAAACGCGCTCAATGTTGATCCCGATCAACTCCGTCAGTTCCTGGTCCGCGTCGGCCTCGAGGTAGAACACATCGCCGCGCACGGGCTGGGTGTTGATCCTGACGAGGGCTGCGCGCTTATACGAATAGCGCGGTGACAGCCAGGCAGCGCCCTTGCCCAGCTGATCAAGATCGCCGTCGTAGATTAGGAAACCGTCTCCTATCTTGAACTCCTGGCGACCATACGAGATGTCCAGAACATCGCGGGGCTCCCCATCGCCGACCAGCCCTGCGGAGCTCCATCCGATGTAGGCTTGCTCCAGGCCGATGTCGTCGTCGCCCCCGTCGGTGAAGCCGCCTGCGTCTCCATCGCCTATCGTTGCGGTCGCGACCCCGGCCACCCCCGCATACAAGCGACCAAGCCGATCGACCTCATAGTCGGCGCGAAGCACAGGCTTGAGGTAGGCCTCTTGCCACTCGGCGTCCCCGGTATTTGCACCGCTGCGAAGGTCGATACGGCCGAGCCCGAAATTGGTATCTTGGGTGGTGAAGTACCCAAAAGCAGCCTGCAGGCCGGCTTGGATCTCAAACCCGCCTTTTTGGAAGACGGAAATTTCGGCCCGTACCAAGGGCGAGAATATCAACGGGATCGCGGCCCAGGCGAGCTGAGCGGCTTTTTTAGTAGTGTGGCAATGTTCCCGCATGGTGCGCGCTAGTGGGCCGCGGCGGCGAGTCACTGGTGGTGGCCGTTATCTGTCCTCGGCGTCGGGAAGGCAATCCGCCATCGGGGCCGCGTGGATCGCATGCTGTCGTTGATCCTAACGGAGCGTTTGGATACTAGCCGCGCGCGACCTTCTGCAAGGACAAGCCGGAATATCGGGCCTTGGCAAAGCTTGCCGCCTCGATCTGTGCATAATGCTCTTCAACGATGAACTGCTGCACGATGCCTCTGGCCAGATATCCCTGTTTAAGTGTTTCCGAAAGCAGGTGGAAGTCCTCGATCATGCCGCGGCATTGAGCCGCGCCGCACCGACACCGCATGGTCCAGTCTCCTTCACTCATCGTCGTTGAGTAATCGAAACGGAGCTCTTCGTGCGCGCGGATGTCGCGGAGGGCCACCAAGATGATATCGTTCATCAGACCCGTGTTGGGTTGACAGGAGTGGTTAATGTACAACCCCGGTGGCTCTACATCGATATAATGCCTGGATCCGATCTGGACGGTGTTCCCTTGTTTTTCAGCCATAGCACGAACTTGATCGACGGTAATCACATAACCCTCGAGAACCAGAATCATCTCGCCGGCACGAATCCGTTTCAACGCGAAAAGCCCCTGGCCGATCTCGCATTCCCTTACATGCACCCTAGTGCTCATCGTCTAGCCCCATACGTCATCAAAGGAAGCGCCCGAGCAACATCAAGGAGGCAACAGCCATGCCGATCCCTACCACCTCTCCCAGGTCCAGGCTCTCGTTAAAAAACACGATCCCAAGCAAGGTCAAGAACAGCACGAACGAAACGGAGTACACCACGCTGGCGATTGCTAACTTGATATGCAGAAAGACAAACACCGTGCCGAAGGCAGTAGAGGCGTAGATGATCAGCCCAACCGCGAACCACATGGTCTTAAAAGGGTCCGGAAGCTCCGCGGCGCGTTTTAAGAAATAATCCCCGACTACCGCGGTGAGGCTCAGCAAAATGGTGATGACTATGGCAAGGGCGGGTTTACTCATGGCTACATTGACCGGTTGTTATTAACGGCTTGCAACGTATGGATGGCTGGCGTATGAGCGAGGAGCGCCGGGCTAGCGATTCGGGGCAGAGTCTCCGCACAGGCCCGGGCTCTCGCATGGCGAATGACCCGTAACGACGATCTTGCGGTTGCCGTTACCGGCGGTATAAAGTTTAAAGCTGGTCCAGGCCACGTTGTTGGTATAGTCCTTTTCCAAGAACACCCCCGCCGGATTGGCGGTGCTGACTAGATGGTAGGTTCCATTCGGTACGTCGGTGAGATCGAGGTCTTGGCCTGTTGTCGCGTGGTGGTATTGGTCCACCCAACCCGCCGACACCCCCTGATAGCCCTCGCTGCAATCCCAGAATTCGCGTTCGGAGGTGGGTGAATTCCCCTCGAGTGCGTACCAGTCGATCAAGCAAAAAGTAACCTTCACCGAGTTCTCTCCCGCAAGCACCTCCGAGGGGCCACTCTCGGGGTCGAGGGCAGGCGCGCGGATCTCGAACTGGGCGATGTCCCCGATGTGCCAGTGATTATGCGCGGGATGAAAGGCGTAGTTACTGGCCTCGCACTCTAGGACGACCTGTCCGTCTTGGTCGCGGATCTCTTGAACGGCGTGGGTTTCGTTAAGGGCAAGATCATTGACCGGTCGAACGGCCCAGGGACCGGCACCGGTGTTAGCGATCCCATTCGAGAACCGAAGGATATCGCGTTTGTCAGAATGCACTAGCTGAAGGTGCCGAGGGACCACCGTCCGTATGTCGGGATAAAGCTCGCGGGGCCCGTCCTTTCGCGCTTGCGCGCAATCCATTTCCGCCCCTTCCGCTTGCGCGCAATCCATCCCCCCCCTCAATGCTGTGGCCAACGCGATGTAAGCCGCTGCTGTCTTAGATGAAATCATGAGCCGTTATCCTCAGTTGCCGTAGTTAAGTTCTTAGCAATAGCGGCTGAACTGTCTTCTGAATCATTGAAAAATCCTAACCCGCTGGGAGTCATATTTTTGGCGGATGCCGCCCGGGTGCAGCCCGCCAACACCTGAGCGGGCGTCAACACTGAGTCGCCGGCTTGCGGAAGGCTTACGGTCCCAGGTGGAGCGGAGTTGATAGGGATGGGCGCCCAGCACTTGCTTCGTAAACCGAATGTGGAGCGCGTGCCGATCGGGCAAGACGAAAACCGGAACCGGTGTGCCGTCCGGCCACTTGGTCTGGTGCACGAAGAAGGTAGTCCGCTGCTCGCGCCCGAGAGGCGGGTTAGAATAATTCGAGCCGGCGTAGGGTCTTACGATTGAATCAGCGCTGGCGGGGCCCGCCGGCCAGAGCAGGAGCGGCAGGAGCCCACCCAAGAGAAAGCGCGCGAGTGCAGCCCGCCGCCCACGCCCCGCGTCGAAGCACGCAACACACTTTGCTCGCAGATAGAAACCGGACATCTCCCTCCCCTCTCCCCGCGCGAGAAATAGTGTAGCACAGGGTTCGGTACGTAACAGCCAATCCCGCAATGCTTCGCGCTCCAGATATCAACATCTTCGCGCCCAGCACCTCAACTCCTATCTCAACTTCCACCGCCCTTGTGACGCGGCCGGCACTGGGGAGTAGAATCACCCCGCCGGACGCTCATGCCCACCCTGGGGGCCGTCTGGCCCCTACGCGGTCCTAGGCTTGCTCGGGTCCGCAAACGGGGGGTCTAACATCCTCGCTTACGTTCGACGCCTACTCGATAGGGACGTACAGATGAAGTACTCAGCCGTTGTGTTTACGTTGATCCTGACTGGCTCCGTCGCAGCGGATGCTCTCACCCGATCGGGGGACCAGCTCCAGCCCGACCCGGGCGGCCTCGTCGAGGTCACGATGGACAGCACGGTCGGCGTCGTGCTCGACGAGATCCCTGAGAGCCTGCGCACACGCGCGGCCGGCTATTACCTGCAAAAGGGGGACGCGTTCTGGCGCGACCGCGCGCAGTTCCAGATCCGTCATACGACCTATCGCCTCACCTACCGGAACTTTTATTACGAGGACAAGGGTATGCTCGCGTTGCCGCCCCGGGCGCTCTGGAACATCGACCTCGATCCAAGCGGGGCGCGGCATGTCAAGATCCAAGGACACGACGCGGTGGTCATCGACTACCGGCTCGAGACGACCCTGCTTAGCGACCGCGACTCTCCCGGCGAAGCCGAGCGCAAGCTACGCCGGGTGGGCGGCGTGTGGAAGGAGCCGTTCAGTTTCCCGCTCGATCCCGAGTTCCTCTTCCAGCGCACCGGCTACGCTTGTGTGGACGAGGACGGGTATCCGCCGCGCACGGCCGAGTCGGAGAATGCCTGGCAGCTCTTCGATCAGGACTGTACCGTCGAAACGCCCGACGAGCCATTGTGCCACCTCACCGAGTTTCCCGACGAATCGTGCAAACCGGCCCTCAGGCGCCACGCGGGCCGCGTCAACACGCACCTCCGCTTCGAGCGCATCGCTTGGGACGCCGATAAGGCCGACCAGGTCCGCGTCGCTGAGTACACGAACAGCGACGGCCCCGACCTCGAGGTGATCGGTGACGGGCTCTTGAACAACCGGATCGTGTGGCGCTACATCGAGCCCGACTCCTGTGCCATCCAGGAGCAGTCCGTGGGTGGGCCCGGCTGGCGCCGGCTGCTGGAGTTCGATGCCAGCGTCCGCAACGTCAGCCGCCAGCCGCTCACCGTCGGGGAGGCCGCGCCCGGTGCGCCCTTCGTGGAGCACAACAACTTCATCCTGGCTGCGTGCCACGGTCACTACCATTACAACCATTACGGCGACTTCAGCTACTACGGCCTGCCGGGTGACAAGCGCGCCTTCTGCATCGAGTCGACGGACCGCTACTTCAACAGCGAGGAGACCCCGCTCGTCCATCCGTACTCCTGTGGCTTCCAGGGTATCGCCAGCGGCTGGGGGGACACGTACATCGCCGGCATCGAGGGCAACTGGATCGACATCACCAACATGGACATCCCGGCCGGGGGGGCCAGGAAGGACCTGCGCTTCCGGCTGAACCCCGACAATTTCATCTGTGAGGGCACCCCCGTCCTCGACGAAGGCGGCAACCAGATCTTCGACCCGACCGTCATCATCGGCGAGAACGGGAAAACGGTCGACCGGCCGCGCTGCGAGTTCGTGGCCGACCACGACGAAAATAACTTCGAGGAGCGCCGGATCCACATCCCGCGCGACGGCTCCTTTATCACCTCGCCTTGTACCCGCAGCCAGGCAGGCCCGCTGCGCGACTGCGGCTGGAGGGAGCAGGCGGAGAACCGCACTTGCGAGCCGGGCAGCACCGTCACCCTGAGCTGCCACACCGGGCCGCAGGCGCCACTCCAGGCCCTGCGTATCTGCGAAAACAGCTTGGAGCGCGGCGGCGTCATCGCCTGCATGTTCCGCGAGGCGCTCGCCACGGCGATTGTCGGCCCGGTACCCACCGCGGTGACCTTCGCCTGCCCCATGCCGCGCGTGCCGAACGAGCCGGGCGGATCCTACGGGTACTTCGCCGCGGCGGTCCTGCCCGCCGACCTGGCCCGCCCGGTCACGTGCCAGGTCGTTCCGTAGCGGCGTGGGCGGCTCACGACTCCTCTGGCAAAGGCGCCGTTTCCGAGACACGGCGTCGGTCACGAGGATGTACTCAGGAGCCAGGCTCCGGCCGGACCGGCGGCTTCGGGGAGGACTCCATCCGCGTCAGCTCGAAGCGATGTTTGGGGACGGCGCCGGGGTAGAGTACAAGAAGCAGTGGGCGTGATGAGACTGCGTGAACGCCGTGGCCGGCGGGTAGTCACGCCGGCAAGGAGAAAAGACCTTGGGACAGCGCGGATGAAAGTAGCATCCCGCGGGCGGGTCGGCGGGGGAGGGCAGTGTCCCGCCGAGGCGCACCGTTTCGCGCTGCGTGACTGTATCGATGTGCGGTACGGCCGCGAGCAGGGCTTGGGTATAGGGATGCTTCGGGTTCTGCAAGACCTCATCGGCGCGGCCTTGTTCCACGATGCGTCCAAGGTACATCACTGCGACGTAATGGGCGAGATACTCGACGACGGCGATATTATGGGTAATGAAAAGATAGGAGAGCTCAAGCCGATCTTGCAGATCTTTCAGCAGGTTCAGGATCTGCGCTTGCACGGAGACGTCGAGCGCGCTGGTCGGTTCATCGCAGATGATGAGCCTGGGATCCACGGCGAGCGCCCGTGCGATGCAGATCCGCTGGCGCTGTCCGCCCGAGAACTCGTGCGGATAGCGATGCTTGGCGTCGGGGTGCAGTCCGACTTGTTGCAGTAGCTCATCGATACGCTGCTCGTGCACTCGGCCGCCGGTTTGCTGGGCGCGCATACCTTCTTCGATGATCTCGGCGACAGTCATGCGCGGGTTCAGGGAGGCGTACGGATCCTGGAAAATGATCTGCATCTCCCGCCGCCGCCGGCGGAGCGTTTCTCCGCTGAGCGAGCGCAGGTCTTCGCCGTCGAACCGCAGGTCCCCCGAGGTAATGGGCGCCAGCCGCAGGATCCCTTTGCCCGCGGTGGTCTTCCCGCATCCGGATTCTCCGACCAAGGCGAGCGTCGTTCCCCGCCCGATGCTGAATGACACCCCGTCCACCGCGCGCACATAACCGACGGTGCGGCGCATGAACCCCCGCCGGACGGGGAAAAAGATCTTGAGATCGTTGACTGAAAGCATCACCGGGCCGAGGTCCGGCGGGCCTGGTATAGATCCGTGGCCGGCGCCTTCCCGGTCGCCATGGACGGGCGTTGATTCGGCGCGGACGCGGCCGTGTAAAGGAGGCAACGAACCGTGCGCTCGCCGTCGATGGCGGCTAATGCTGGAACGGATTGACGGCACTCGTCCCACGCGTATCCACAGCGCGGTGCGAACCGGCAGCCTGTGAAGCGTTGCGTTAACCTGGGCACGGTGCCGGCAATCACCGCCAGCTCCGTACCGCGCTTTGAGATCCCCGGAACGGAATTGAAGAGCTTTTGGGAATACGGGTGGGCGGGGGAATAAATAAACAACTCTCGATCGGCTTGCTCGACGATCTGCCCGGCATACATGACCGCGACCCGATCCGCGACCTGGGCGACGACGCCGAGATCGTGCGTGATGAGCATAATCGCCATGCCCCGGTCTTTTTGTAGCACCTTCAATAGATCGAGGATCTGCGCTTGAATGGTGACATCAAGAGCGGTCGTCGGTTCGTCCGCGATCAAGAGATCTGGGGCCGCACTGATCGCGATAGCGATCATGACCCGCTGTTTCATGCCGCCCGACAACTGATGGGGGTAATCGCCTAAGCGCCGCTGCGGGTCCGGGATCCCCACTGCATCGAGTAATTCGAGCGCGCGCGCCTCGACCGCCCGGCCGCGCAGTCCCCCGTGCCGCGCGAGTGTTTCGGTAATTTGCGCCCCCACGTTCATGACCGGATTGAGCGAGGTCTGGGGCTCTTGGAAAATCATGCTGATCCGCGCCCCGCGGATAGCGCTCATCCCCGCCTCGGTGAGTTGCAACAGATCCCGTCCGTGGAGCCGGATCCGGCCCGAGACGATGCGTCCGCCGGGAGGTAGCAATCGCAGGAGGGAGAGGGCCGTCATCGACTTACCGCATCCCGATTCACCGAGTAATACGAAGGTTTCGCCCTGATCGATGTGGAAATCGACGCCATCGACCGCGCGTACCGGACTCGGTCCGGCGCCGATCCAGGTGCGCAGGTCTGAAACTTCGAGCAGACGAGCGGTCATGGTGAGCGGATGTGTTCCCCCTCGGCGTTACGGCAACGCCATGGACTCAGAGCTTGCTCACTACGATTTCTTCACAAACTCTCAGCCGTTTTCCGGAGGCACGGCGCGTGGGCAGCGGTGTTCATCCAGGGCCACGTAGGTGAGCACGGCTTGGGTCACTTTGATGCATTCGGCTCGGGCCGGGTGGCGTTCGGCGTAGACCTCGACCTGGACCGTAATCGAAGTACGCCCGACGCGCAACACCTCGGCGTAACAGCTTACAAGATCGCCGACAAACACCGGCTCACGAAATTCCACGGAGTTGACGGCGACCGTGGTGACCGGTCCGCGCGCCCGCCGGATGGCGGCAATGCTGCCCGCGATGTCAACGTGCGAGAGGATCCAGCCCCCGAAGATGCTGCCGGCGTAATTGGTATCCGCCGGCATGGGCACGATTCTCAAGGTCGGTTCTTTCCCTATCGGAAGGCTAACCGAAGTGGAAGAAGCTACGCTTCCCGGCACGTTTATTCTGAAATACCCCGCTGTTTACGACGGGCGCTTTAGCATTGGGTTTCCAAAGGGGAGTAGTGCAACTCTCCCCTTTGGTCAAGGGCGGGGTTCATACTCCGCCCGCGAAGTAAAATTGATTCCGGGCATGGGCGTTCAATAGATGACCAATAAGTTGAAGACACTCGGTCTCAACTGGATCTCCTTGACCTTTAGCGTAGCCTCCGCCACACAGCTCGCATTTTCATTACCCTGCATGTCTTCAGCCACCGCGGTGACCGCCAACGACGCTTTGCATTGTTGTCCGGGCTGGAGCGAAATTAAGTGCTTCTTCGTAATTGAGGCGAATTCCCCGGAAGCAGGGTTAAGCTTGTTGCCTGCGGAATCTTGCGTCGCTTGAGCGATCGTTTTCGTCTTATTATTTATGCGTAACTCAACCGTGATTTTTGCCTGACCGCCGGTTGGGGCCACGTTAAGACGGCTGCGGTAATCGTAGACGCCCACGACATAGTAACGCCCCGGTTTCTTTGCCTTGGCCTCGAATTCATGACCGAGCAGGGATGTCGCTTGCGCTCGCCCGGCCCCGGTGACGCTTGCCGAGACCTTGATCTGCCCGCTGGTCGCGTCTTCCTCGTGGGTGGCGCTGTTGGCGGGGGAACTGCTGTCCGCGCTACCCTCGGCAACGGTAAGCTTCGGGGGCCGAATGATCAAGGTTCTGGCATCCAATATCATGAGGATGATGAACACAATAAACGATGCGGAAAAGAATGCGAAAAGCAAGATGAGTTCCATGCGCGATCTCCGGTTAATTATTCTGCGGCGGCGCTCTCAGCGCTTTATCTTGTTATTCCGATCCGGTGAACTCCGGTGACGAACTCGGTAAAGGTCACAGTATCATACGCGCAGGGCTGTTCCAACGCATGGCGTTGAGACGATTTGCGGACGCACCGGCGCGAATTCCCTAAAGCTCATGGGTTTCGAGATTCAAGCCTGCGCACGCGCCCAATGACGCGGAGCTGGTGACGATTGCCGTGCTCGCCCGCTCCTTGACGAGATAGGTTTGCGCCACCCTTTGTAAATCCGCGACCGTGACTCGGAGGACCCGTTGCCGCAGGCGCCGCCGATACTCGGGGGAGCGTCCGAAAAGCCCGGCGGCAAAGGTTCGAATCGCCTCGCCAGCCGGCGAGCTCGGGCGATCGAGTGCAGCGATGACCCCCAGGATCGCTTCTTCGAGTTTCTCGTAGCCGTCAACGTCGCGGTGCAGCCATTGCAGCGCGGCATCGAAAGCTTCCAAGGTTTCCATGACCCGCGGGTCACGATAGGAGAAAAACTTGAAGGCCCCGGTATCGCCGTCGTAGGCGGCGCCGGAACCGTAGGCCCCGCCTTGCTCGCGGATCGCCCGGTGCAAATAACCGTTGTGCAGGAAGCGGCCGAGCACGATCAACGCCGCGGCGTCCTCGTGGTCGGAGGGAACGGTGGGATAGGCGCGCGCGCAGAAGTTTACCTCCGTGTTCGTGATCCAGGCCTCATTCACGCGGGACGGTTCGATGTTTAACGAAAATGGTTTCGCATCGTGAACCTGCGGTTGAAAGGCGGCCCACTGGGATGCGAGGTTTGCATCTACGCCGGCGAGGTGCTGGTCCTCGCCTACGACGAGTAGTTGCGGGGCGGCGCGGATAAGGCGCTCATGGATGCGCTTGAGGTTGGCTGCGAATTCTTCCAGTTTATTCTGGCTCTCGATGGCCCGCTCCAAGGCTTTGAGATCGCGCAGCCCCACGAGGCCATCCCAGCGGTGGGAAAGCGCCGCCGCCGGCCCGAATCCTGCGCAGGCCGCGGTCATCGCGAGCACGTGACCCTGGTCGGTCACCGCCGATTCACGCGCGGCCCGGATTTGCGCCATGAGCTCCCGCAGCCGCTCCAGCTCGTCGAATCGGGCCTTATAAAAGGCATCGTGCAACAGTTGCGCGAGCGCTCCGTGGTTGCGGTACAGACAGTTCGATGAAAGCTGAAAGTAGGCGAGGGTCCGCTGCACGTTCTGGATCTCGGCGCGCAGCGCGCAATGCGCGGCGATTCCTCCGCTTATCGCGGCTTGATGGGTCTGCGCCGCGAGGTAATCCTTATCACCGTAACCGAGCTCGGTCACGCAGTTGCAATAGAGGCTCAACAATTCAAGCTCGCCGGGCTCCAGTGCCGGGAGCTCCACCGTGATCTCTTCATACACGAGGCCGTTGGTGCCTTGGCGAAACCAGGTGACCGGAACCTTGCCGAGGAGCGTGCGTTCGCTCGCGGGGACCTTAAAATCGGCGGGAATATCTTCGACACCGACTTTCGGCAGCAGGGCGGCGTCGGGTGCTTGCTGCTGGCGGTCCTTTAACGCCGCCGTACGCTCGATGATCCGGGTTTTCTCGGCAACGCTGAGCGACTGCTTGGTGGCCGCCAACCGGCTTTTGAGCTGCGCTGCATGACGCGCATTGAAGCCGGTATCCGGGATCATCGCCACCCGCACTCGATGCGGATTGTCTCTCAGCCACTTACGGGCCAGGCCCGGAATGAAGCCGGGCCGTTCGATCTCTACCCGCAGGTGCTCTAAGATGGGATCGATGGCTAGGGCGGCGATCGCATCCCCCCCATGCAAGGCCACCCCAAGGGACGCCGCCAGCAACTGTAGCCCGTACGGATAGCGGCCGCCGCGGATCTCGCGCTGCGAAAGCTCCATTTGATGGAGGACCGAGGCCGCGAGATCGCGCTCGACACCTTTCTCGGCGACCTCTTGGATCACCTTCATCACCGTCTCCTCGACGGCCTCGGCGTGCTCGGGATCCGAACCCTCGACCCCGCACACGAACGTCGCCTCGCGATTGCCTGCGTCGAGCCCGCAAAGCTCCGAGGGCGCCGTGGCCAGCGGGCACCTCTCCAGGGCGTGGCGTAAGGGTGAAGCGCTATGATCGAGCAACACGCCCGCCAGCAACTGCGCCTCCATTGTCCTTTGCAGGTCCGTGGTGTTGTTGAGCAGCCAGCCGAGCACGATATGCGTCTTGCTGCGTGCGGGTTCCTCGCCATTGACCGGGTAGGGGATCGTGAGCGCGCGCGGCGCGCCGTAGCGCTGCTCGTCGTGGATCCCATTCGCCACGGTGCGGGCGGTAAAATGCTTTAAGGCCCACTCGTGGAAATGTTCCTGATGCTCGCGGACGTCAAAATCACCGTAGGTGCAGAAGTAAGCGTTCGAGGGGTGATAAAAACGCGCGTGGAAATCCCGCAACTGCGGCCACGTCAACCCCGGGATCTCTTCGGGATCGCCGCCGCTATTGTAATGATAAGTAGTTGTCGGGAAGAGCGCCGCGCTGAGCGCGTACCAGAGGCGAGTGGTAGGCGCGCTCAGGGCGCCTTTCATCTCGTTGTAAACGACGCCCTTATAAACTAAGTCGCTCCCCGGATCGTCGGCAACCTCGAATTCCAAGCGGTGGCCCTCTTGGGCAAAGTCGAGCTCATCGAGGATTGGGAAAAATACCGCGTCCAAATAGACCTGCAGCAGGTTGTCGAAGTCCTTCTTGTTCTGGGTGGCGAAGGGATACGCCGTCCAATCGCTGCTCGTGAAGGCGTTCATGAAGGTGTTGAGAGAACGCCGCGTCATCATGAAAAAAGGATCCCGTACCGGGAAGCGCCGGCTGCCGCAGAGCGCGGTGTGCTCGAGGATGTGAGCCACGCCGGTGGAATCCCGGGGGAGGGTACGGAATCCGACGATAAAGGCGTTGTTGTTGTCGTTCGTGCTCAAATGCAAGTGCCGGGCGCCGGTGATCCCATGCCGGTACTCCTGGGCCTCGATGTTCAAGGACTCGATGCGCTGATCGCGCATTAATTCAAAGGATGACATAGTGCCTCTAGCGCTGTTCCAGAAACTTCTCGGTGTCCAAGGCCGCCATGCAGCCCGAGCCGGCCGAGGTTACCGCCTGACGATAGACCGGATCGCTCACATCCCCGGCGGCGAAGACGCCGGGAACACTGGTCGCCGTGGCCGATCCGCGGCTGCCGCCGTTGACAACAATATACCCGTTTTCCATCCGCAATTGTCCCTCGAACATGGCCGTATTGGGCAGATGCCCGATCGCAATGAAGACGCCGCGCAGCGCTAATTGTTTCGTGCTTGCGTCGAGCGTGCTCTTGATCCTGAGCCCGTTAACGCCGCCCTCATCCCCTAGGATCTCCTCCACCGTATGGTTCCACAACACGCTGACGTTTCCGCTCTCGGTCTTTTCCATGAGGCGCTTGCTCAGAATTTTCTCGGCGCGAAATCTGTCCCGGCGATGGATCACGGTGACCTGGGAAGCCAGGTTGGATAGGTATAGCGCTTCTTCGACGGCGGTGTTACCGCCGCCGACCACAGCCACCGCTTGGCCCTTGAAGAAGAATCCGTCGCAGGTGGCGCAGGCCGACACCCCGCGGCCTCGGAAGGCTTGCTCCGAAGCCAAGCCGAGATACTTGGCGGAGGCGCCGGTGGCGATAATGAGCGCATCGCAGGTGTAGGTCGTGCCATCGCCCGCTAACTTAAGGGGCCGCTGGCCCAGATCGGCCCTGACGATATGGTCGACGATGATCTCGGTACCGAAGCGTTCCGCATGCCTGCGCATGCGCTCCATGAGATCCGGTCCCTGGAGCCCGTGCTCGTCGCCGGGCCAGTTGTCCACGTCGGTGGTGGTCGTCAACTGCCCTCCCGGCTCGAGGCCGGCGATGATCACGGGGTCGAGCGCGGCGCGCGCCGCATAGATCGCGGCGGAATAACCGGCCGGCCCGGAGCCCAGGATCAATAGACGGAAGTGTCTGGTCGTTAACATTTATTCCCCGCGGTCTTGCCGCGGAACCTTAGCCATGGGGTTTCCAAAGAGGAGACGCGCAGCTCTCCCCTTTGGTCGCCCCACGGGTCCATCCCCCGTGGTGGCGAAACAAAATCAACTTACTACCCTGCAAGCGATATATTTTTCTTAACCCGGCGGCATCCGGCGCGGGCGCATAGTGTACACGCCCCCCGTCCTTAGCTCCTAAACCGGCGGCGGCCGGCGTCTGCTCATGCATCCGAACCCTTTGGCGTCCGCGGATCAGCGGGCGCCTCGCCGCGCTTGAACAAGGGCAGCAGGACTAGGCCGAGCTCATAGAGTAACCACAGCGGTATTGCCAGCAAGGTCTGTGAGATGACGTCCGGAGGCGTCAGCACCATCCCCACCACGAAGGCGCCGACGATGATGTAGGGCCGCTTAGCGCTCAGATCTTGCTTGGTTACAAAGCCTGTATGCACTAAGAGCACGGTGGCCAGCGGGACTTGAAACGCGGCCCCGAACGCAAAGAACAGGGTCAGGACAAAGTCCAGATAGCGCCCGATGTCGGTCATGATCAAGACCCCCTCCGGGGCCGAGCCGGAGAAAAAGGCGAACATCACCGGGAAGACTACAAAATAGGCGAACGCGATGCCGCAATAAAACAGCACCGAGCTCGACATCAAGAGCGGTAGGACCAGCCGCCGTTCATGGCGATAGAGACCCGGCGCCACGAACGCCCAGACCTGGTGCAAGACAAACGGCATCCCCACGAAAGCGGAGACCACGAGGGTAAGCTTAAACGGCGCGAAGAAGGGAGAGGCTACCTCGGTCGCGATCATTGCCGAACCTTGCGGCATTTGCCGGAGCAGCGGAAGCGCCAGCAAGTGGTAGAGATCAGTGGCGAAATAGCAGAGCGAGAGGAAAATCAGCAACACGGCGGCGAGCGCGCGCAGGAGCCGCGATCGCAATTCAACCAGATGCGATAGGAAGGGCTGTTCCTCCGCCTCCTCTGGAGCGTCAGGGGGCGTTGTCGGCATTTTCCTGACGGCCTGACTCCGGAGGCACGCGCGGCGCCGATGCCGGGCTGGATGGTGCAGCGAGATCCTGAGGCGCGGCCCGGCCGGCCTTGGATGGGTAGCTCGCGCTGATGTGTTTGAGGTCTTCCAGCTCCAGCTCTCTATTGACCTCTTCCTTGACCGTCGCCAGGGTGCGTCTCGCCTTCGCGAGCCACAATCCGGCCGTGCGCGCGGCGCGCGGAAGCTTCTCGGGTCCGAGCACGATCAGCGCCACGACCCCGACCAGGCATAGCTCCCAAAACCCAATGTCGAACATAAGGCTAGGGCCGGTCGTTGCGTTTGTCGGCCGGGCCGGCGTCCGGATCGGAGCCGCTCGGAGACGCGTCGGCGGCTTCCTCGCCCTCGGCGGTGGCTTTCCTGAAGCTCTTGATGGCGGCCCCGAGATCCGTGCCGATGCTGCGTAGTTTTTTGGTGCCGAACAGTAGCGCCACGATCGCTAATACGATCAGTAGTTCTGAAACGCCTATACCCATGGGTCGGAATCTCCTCTAAGAGTTTGTGAAAAAACCTACTATGCTCGGAATCTCGCGCTCCGGCGGTACTCGGAATCCTCATGTATTTCAATATACACTCCGGTTGCTCGTCTCATCCTTGAGACTCGCCCTGCGGGGCTTGCGCACCGTTTCGCTCCCAGCGAAACGCGACATCCCTTCGCTCGCGACGTTTTTTTCACGAACTCTAAAGATGATTGATTAAGACCTCCGCGGCCGGACGTGCATGCGTGCGCTGACTTTACCCCCGCTTCGTCCGGCTTTCTTTCTCGCTGATGCCCGACTGTCCGAAACGCCGTTCAAGCTCGGCCAGCACCTCGCCCGGCCCGCTGCCGGCCGCGGCCAACATGACCAGGCTATGAAACCAGAGGTCCGCGGTCTCATGAATAAGCTGATGGCGATCACCGCTTTTAGCCGCGAGTATGGTTTCGATGGTTTCCTCACCGAGCTTTTTCAAGATCGCGTCGAGGCCCTGTGCGTAGAGACTCGCGACGTAGGACGCGCTTTGCGGCGCGCCCTTGCGCGCCTCGATGACAGTGGCGAGGCGGTCCAGGACAGTGCTCATGGCTCATGCCGCATCTTATCGCCGATCAAGCGCCCGCCGCACGCTTTTATCCCGAGCCGTAAATCCGGGCCGGGTCCTCGAGGATCGCGGCATCGGCAATCCAATGATCACGCTCAAGGCGCTCGAAGAAACAACTGTGCCTACCGGTGTGACAGGCGATGCCGCCCGCTTGTTCCACGATCAGGAGCACGGCGTCGCGGTCACAGTCCAAACGGATCTCGACCACATGCTGGGTATGGCCGGATTGCTCGCCCTTGCGCCATAGCGCTTGCCGTGAGCGCGACCAGTAGAAGGCCTGCTTCGTCTCGGCGGTCAGACGCAGCGCCTCGCGATTCATCCATGCCAGCATAAGAACCTTGCCCGAGCCCGCTTCCTGCGTCACCACGGGTGCCAGTCCGTCTTCACTCCAGGCGACTCTATCCAGCCACTCTGTCGCCTGCGACGTGATCTCGCTTTGCATGGTGCTCACGATAGCTTAAAGGCGGACCTCGATGCCAGCCTCGCGCATCCGTTCCTTCGCGGCGCGCACCGTATACAGACCGAAATGAAAAATGCTCGCGGCGAGCAGCGCATCGGCTTTCCCAATACAGACGCCGTCCACCAGGTGATCGAGGTTGCCCACGCCCCCCGAGGCGATGACGGGGATGCCCACCGCCTCGGCGATCTCTCGGGTCAAAGCGAGATCGAATCCGTCACGGGTGCCGTCGCGGTCCATGCTGGTCAGCAAGAGCTCTCCGGCGCCGAGTTGTTCCATCTTGGCGGCCCATGCACGGGCGTCGATCCCGGTGCCATTTCTTCCGCCGTGGGTGTAAACCTCCCACCGCGGCGAGCCCTCGTTCGCGGCAGGCGCGGCCCGGGCGTCGATGGCCACCACGATGCACTGGGAACCGAAGCGGTCCGATGCTAGGCGCACCAACTCCGGATCGCGCACCGCCGCGGTATTGATGCTGACCTTGTCGGCGCCCGCGTTCAGGAGCCGGCGTATATCTTCGACGCTTCGGATCCCGCCGCCGACGGTCAACGGAATAAATACTTGGGCCGCGACGGCCTCGACCACGTGCACTAGCGTATCGCGCGCGTCGCGGCTGGCCGTGATATCCAGGAACGCCAATTCGTCAGCGCCTTGCTCATCATAGCGGTGCGCAATCTCGACCGGATCGCCGGCATCGCGGATGTCGAGGAATTTCACCCCCTTGACCACCCGACCGGCGTCCACGTCCAGGCAGGGAATAATGCGTTTAGCGAGCCCCATCATCCGCAATCCGTGCGCCGTCGGCGAGCCGTTGGGCCTTCTTAAAATCAAGGCTGCCCTCGTAGATCGCCCGGCCCGTGATGGCCCCCTCGATGCCTTCGTGCGCGACTTCGCATAGGCCGCGTATGTCATCGAGATTGCGGATCCCGCCTGCGGCGATGACGGGCACGGTGATCTCGCGCGCCAAGGCCACGGTGGCCTGGACATTGACGCCGTTCATCATCCCATCGCGGCTGATGTCGGTGTAGACGATGGCGGTAACGCCTTCCTGCTCGAAACGCTGGGCGAGATCGGCCGCGGTGTGATGAGAAAGCTTCGACCAACCCTCGAGTGCGAGCTTGCCGTCGCGTACATCCAGCCCGACCATGACATGCCCCGGGAATTCTATGCACATGTCCGAGACGAAATGCGGTGTCGTCACTGCCTTGGTGCCGATGATGACGTATCGCACTCCGGCGTCGAGATAGGATTGAATCGTGTCTTCGTCGCGGATCCCGCCTCCCACTTGGACCGGCACGTCCGGGAGACTTTGGCAAATGCCGCGGATGACAGCAGCGTTGACAGGTTTACCGACCGTCGCCCCATTCAGGTCGACGACGTGGAGGCGGCGCGCTCCCGCCGCGACCCAATGCCTGGCCATGGCCAGCGGGTCTTCCGAATACAGGGTGTCTTGATCCATACGGCCCTGCCGCAAGCGCACGCACTTACCGTCCTTCAGGTCAATCGCGGGAATCAGCAACATCGGGATGGGCCGGCGAGAGGTCCGTTTCGAGGCTAGTCGCGAGTCAAAGAGGCGAGAACGTTGGTTTCCAATAATAGTAGCACAAGCCGCTCGATATGCGAGTCCCGCGCTGATCCGGGCGCGCGGCTGAATTCGCTGTGGGTATAATAGCCGGTGATCCATTGCAAGCGCTGCTTTCGGGGTTTTGGAATGATGCTAGAAATCCACGCTCGGTCTACTCGGACCGGCCGCCATTTTTTGCGCGCGATTATTGTCCTCTGGGTCTTTACTGCCTCCGGCTACGCACAGGTAGAGGTGAAAGGCATCCCCGGCGCGGAGTTGCAGGCCATCCAGAAGTCCTACCAAAAGGGCGACTATGCGAGGGTCGTGCGGGATCTGACGCCGCTTGCCGAACGCGGGGATATGGAGGCGCAGTACCAGCTCGCTCGCATGTACGCGAATGGGCGCGGGGTCCCTCGCGACCAGACGCAGGCGGCGAAGTGGTTTGAAAAAGCTACAGCCGTGCTCGATCCGGGCGCCCAGTTTAACCTCGGCATCATGTATTTCGAAGGCCAGGGCGTACCCAAGGATTACGGGCAAGCCGCGCATTGGTTCAAGAGGGCCGGTGAGCGAGGTGATTCCGAGGCGCTCTTCAATCTTGGCCTGATGTACGACGACGGCAAGGGGGTGCGCCGAGACGTGACGGAAGCGGTCCTATGGTATAAGCGGGCCGCGGAACTTGGCCTCAAGCAAGCCCAACTCATGTTGGCCGGAATGTACCGCGATGGCGCGGGCGTATCCAAGGACGCAACCCTCGCCTATTTATGGTATGCCATGGCCGCAGAACAGGACGATAAGGATGCCGCGGCTCAGCGCGATCGGCTTGCCAAGCGATTGAGCCCCTCCCAGTATAAAGAAGCCATCCGGATGCTGCACGAGTTGCAGGTTCAGGGTCATGCGCGTGGCGGATAAGCGACGGCTCAGCTCATTGTGAAGGCATGCAAGAATTCATTATCAGCCACGAAGCCGCTATCCGCCTGGCCTTTTTCGCCGGCGTGTTCGCGATCATGTGCCTGTGGGAATTCAAGGCGCCTAAGCGTGCGCTCGCGCTAGCGCGAGCGGAGCGGTGGAGCGGCAATCTCGCCCTCACCGCCCTGAATACCGTCCTGCTGCGATTGGTTTTCCCGGGCGCGGCGGTCGGCATGGCGCTTTTCGCGCAGCGGCAAGGCTGGGGAGCACTCAATTACATCGAATGCCCGGAAGCGCTCGCGTTCGTAATCTCCGTGATCGTGCTCGATTTCGCCATCTATCTCCAACACGTCATGTTTCATGCGTTGCCCCTATTGTGGCGGTTGCATCGGGTTCATCACGCGGACCTCGACTTGGACGTGAGCACCGGGACGCGCTTTCATCCCCTCGAGATCCTATTATCGATGGTGATCAAATTCGCGGTGATCGCCGCGCTGGGGCCGTCGGCTGCGGCGGTCCTCGCCTTCGAGGTCCTACTCAATGCCACCTCGATGTTTAATCACAGCAATGTACGCATGCCGGAACGTATCGATCACCGCTTACGATGGTTGGTGGTGACGCCCGACATGCACCGGGTGCATCATTCCATTGAAGAGGACGAGACCAATTCCAACTTCGGTTTCAACCTCCCTTGGTGGGATCGCCTGTTCGGGACTTACCGCCATGCGCCGAGGAAGGGCCATACCGAGATGGTCCTCGGTATCCGGACATTTCGCGATCCTCTGAAGGTGGATCGGCTCGGGGGCATGCTGACCCTACCGTTCATCGGAAAGTCGGCGGCTACGCGATAAAACGCGGACTCTAAGGGTCGAAAACTCCGAGCGAACCGCTCATCCCAAAGCGTTGGAGCACATTTTACAACGCCGCTGAGGGATAGCATCTGAATGGGATACGAGCCAACTCACTGCTATAGTAAGCATACGCCTATGACCACCGATCGAAGGCATGTCCCGCAATTAGAGCCGGGCATCCATGTTGATTTACAGGGACGCCGAACCTATGCGGATTATCTTTGCCTGGATCGGCTCCTGGATGCGCAACACCCTTTGAGCGATCCACCGCATCACGATGAATTGCTGTTTATCATCCAACATCAGATCTCGGAACTCTGGTTCAAGTTGACTTTGCATGAGCTTACAGCGGCTTGCGCTCACATACGCAGGGATATGCTCGATCCGTGCTTCAAGATTCTCGCGCGGGTCAAGATGATCCAGCGGCAACTGTTCGAGCAATGGGGCGTGTTGGAGACGTTGACACCAAGCGAATATGCAAAATTCCGGCATGTCCTAGGGCCGGCCTCCGGGCTGCAGTCGGCGCAATACCGTGCCATCGAATACATACTCGGCAATAAAAACGCCGCCATGCTGGCAATCTTCAAACATGACGAAAAGACTTACCAAGCGCTGAAATCCGTTCTCGAAAGTCCGAGCATTTATGATGAGTTTCTCAGCCATTTACGGCGCCGGGGGCATGCCGTACCCGATGCTTGCATCGCGCGCGATTGGTCACAACCCTATCAGCGCAATTCAGCACTCATCCCCGTGTTCAAGGCGATCTACGATGCGCCACATGCGCATTGGGACGCCTACAACATGTGCGAGAAACTGGTCAACGTCGAAGAGAACTTCCTACTCTGGCGATTCCGTCATGTTAAAACCGTGGAGCGCATCATCGGCTACAAACGCGGTACCGGGGGGTCTTCAGGCGTCGCGTTCCTGAAACAGGCCCTAGATCTAACGTTTTTCCCCGAGCTTTTCGATGTCCGTACCGAGATTGGGACCCCTTAGAGAAATCGGCGCCGGTGCCAGGCGCGGCGCAACCGCTCCAATCACGCCCGCCCCCGACCGAGAACTGCGCTTGCGGAATCGCGTTGAATATCCTATCGTTCCCCTTGGTCGGTGACGAGATCGATGACCGTCACGATCGCCGCTGCGCCGCAGGTGCTGGCCAGGCTACGAGCATCGCCCCGAGCGCACTCATCGG
>CAVXTM010000010.1:0-271988 GCA_963764725.1 uncultured Gammaproteobacteria bacterium
CAAGCGCATCCAGCGGACGGCCGCGAAGCGATAGAATGAGGCGTAGACGCATCGGCTGCCGCTGATGCGCAATGCGTTAGGCGTAGCGGCATCGCCTGGATTTGCCGCGTTCAAATGCGAAAGGAGGTGATCGACATGGGCACCAAGTTTGGTGCCTGGATGATGCGCTTCCCCTTCCACAAAGACGGCAAGCTTGCAACTGGGGTTGCGTATTGTGGCATTATGCATTAAGGAACCTCTGAACAAGTAATCAAGAATGGTTGCGCGGGGTGCATACGAATCGATTTCAGACGGAAAAGCAGCCGGGAGCCCGCGTAGGGCGGAAGCCCCGCAGGGGTGTTCCGCCGAATGAATGAAAGGAGATAAAGCTCACCGATGCCGGATTACCGCCGTTACCGTGTGCCGGGAGGCACTTACTTTTTCACCATCAATCTATTAGAACGCCGGGCTGACTTGTTGGTGCGGCATATTGAACCGTTGCGGAAGGCTGTGAAGTACACGCGAGCCGATCGACCGTTCCATATCGATGCCTGGTCGCGCTTGCCATGCATTGCGTGATTACCCTACACCGGCGATGATGACTTCTCCAATTGCATTAAAGCAATGAAAATTCGTTTTGTACAGGCGCTGCCGCAACGGAAGGGCGTTCATTGATACGAATGGCGAAGGGTGAAAGCCAGGGCCAGGGGATTGGCCCTGCCTGGCGCGCTGAGGATGCAACGTGGCATCTGGCAACGAGGGGAGCATGCTATTCGGGACGAGGGAGATTATGCGCGCCATTTGGACTACGTGCACTTTAACCCGGTCAAACATGGCTATTTATCGATCGTTGCGCACTGGCCCCGGACATTTCATCGGTGGGTGAAGGCAGGTGCTTATCCACGCGATTGGGGTGGCGAGGGTCCGTTGGATGTTTCTGTCGGGAGCGTAGACGATAATGTGGTGACGTGTCATTCGGCGGAACGCCCCTGTGGGGCTTCCGCCCTACGCGGGCTTGCGTAGAAAAAGAGATTGGAGCATAAATCTATCTCAATTCAATATCCACTACACTTGTTAATTCGATCTATGTATCTGCACCTCAGACTGTGGGCAGTTTTGGCCTTACTGATAACTCACTTCGCCGTTGTGACCAACCTCGGTGCAATACCGGCAGGGGTCGCTGGAAGTCCAAGGGAGTTAGTCGAGCGCACCACCGAAGAGCTGCGCACGGCTGTCATACGAGAGCAAGAGGCAATCAAAAAAGACCCAAATCGCACCATCCACCTTGTCGATAGGATCGTCTCACCCCATGTGGACACGATTCGGGTAAGCAAGTGGATTGTGGGAAAACATTGGCGTCGGGCAACACCCGAGCAGCGGCAACAGTTCATCGATGCCTACCGTAAGCTACTACTGCGAATCTATGCTGTGCGGGTTGGCGACTACACTGATGTCGAGGTCACTTACCTGCCCGTGCGCAACAACAATGATAAAGGTACCCTCGTTACCGTTCGAACCCAGGTATCGCACCAGGGCAAACCGCCTACTCGAATAGACTACCGCCTACACGAAAAGGAGGGTACCTGGAAGGTCTACGATGTAATTGCGGAGGGTATTAGCATCGTTGCGACATTCCGGGCAGTCGTGGATGCCGAGGTGAGAAACTACGGTATCGACGGCTTGATCGCGCGCCTGAATGCGAAGAACGCACAACCTCTCTCTTCAAAATAGAAACAAGCCACGCTTGTCTGTCTAGTGGGTTGAGAGATACTCCTGCCGCCTTAGATTTCTGCAAACGACGAGAGTTCTCCAGCTTGTGCCTCACTCGTGAGATCGAGGGGAAGCGGCGCTGGTTCGTGCATGGGATCTGTGACTAGGAGGAGGCGGCGCTAGGTTGCTATCTCTCCCATGCCGGATTTGGCCCGCTACGCCGAGCTTCACTGCTTCTCGAACTTCACCTTACGCCCGGCCCCACAACACCCCGCATGCGGGTCCACACGGCGCGTTTCCTTCAAGGTTTAAAGCAGCAAGATGAATCTTTCGGCTTCAAAGCTGGTTACGACAACCTACCGCCAGCACGGGCTTCCAGCAAGCGAACGGGTCGGGAAGACCCACGGCGTTAACAATGATGATCGGGGGGCATTAGGGGACAGACCGACCTGGACAGACCGGTCTGTCCCCGATAGGCACCCGATAGGCACATTGGAGACGCCTTTCGCCCGATCTGCGATAATCGTTACATGAACAAACCCGCTGAGCCATTGACTGCGACTGCTGTCTTCGATCCCGTAGAGAAGTGAGCCTGGCAAAGTGCCTGCCGCTTCGAAATGATGTATCCAACGAGCGCCGCCCAACAACCAGCACTCGGAACAAGGGTTATGCCTGATGAATGTCACGTTATCGTCGCGCACCGATTCCCCGTGCAACCTATTTCACAAATAGAGGAGAGCATCATGGCTGTGCAGCTCAATCACACTATCGTGATGGCACGTAACAAGGAGGCATCCGCGAGATTTCTCACCGAGATTCTCGGGCTGCCCGAAGCCACCCGCTTCGGCCCGTTCCAGGTGGTCGAGACGGACAACGGCGTGAGTCTTGACTTTTACGAGACCGATGGCGAGATTGGCCCGCAGCACTATGCCTTTCTGATCACCGAAGCGGAATTCGATGATATCGTCGCCCGGATCCGAGAGCGAAACCTTGAGTACTGGGCCGACCCAAGTAAAAGCCGAACGGGTGAGATCAACCACGATGACGGCGGTCGCGGTGTGTACTTTGAGGACCCGAACGGGCATCTCCTGGAGATCATCACCCGGCCCTATGGCAGCGGCAGCGATGACTGAGCCCCTCGGCGTCACCGGCGAGGTGCAACGCGAGGGGGGAGGTGGTGCACGTGCCGGCCCGGCGACTCGAGGACCATACGCATCTGCTGGAGCGTCTCTCGACCCAGCCGCGAGAGTTTCGTTGAAGGCCCCTCCGTTTGCTCATTTCAATGCGGAGCTTGTGAGGGTAGCGATCCATATCTTCTTTTTGATCGGCTTCCGGAACCGCCTCCTGGTCATGATCAACTGGGCCTATGCCTATGTGACTCTCCGGGGTGGCGCCCGGTTGATTACCGGCGACCCTCCTGCGCCCCTCTTGTAGAGGAGCTCGGCGCTCCAGGTAGATTTCGCTGGAGGCGTTGTCTAACATACGTGCCTGTGCGGCACGTTCAGGTAGGTCGTGGAGGGGCTCGACATGATAGATGTGCAGACAACCCATGATCAGAAGACGGGAGAGGAAGTTCTGGAGATCTCCCTGACCGGCCAATTGCTCCAGGAACAACCGTTCTTGAACAGGGGCCTCGCCTTTACCTTCGACGAACGGCGCGAGTTCGCGCTCCAGGGGTTGCTGCCGCCCCACGAAGAGACCCTGGAAGTCCAACTGGAGAGGGCCTACGAAGCGTACCAGCGAAAGACCACCGACCTCGAACGGCACATTTATCTGAGAGCGTTGCAGGACGAAAACGAAGCGCTCTTTTACGCCCTACTGCTGGCGCACGTGAGCGAGATGATGCCGATGATCTACACGCCTGTCGTGGGCGCCGCCTGCCAGCAGTTCAGCCGGATCTACCGGCGGCCCCGCGGCCTCTTTATCTCGGTCCCCGAACAGAAGGACATCGAGACCATTCTCGACAATCGGCCCTACCGGGACGTGGATGTGATCGTGGTCACCGACGGGGAACGGATTCTCGGCCTGGGCGATCAAGGCGTGGGGGGCATGGGGATTCCCATCGGCAAGCTATCCTTGTATACCCTGTGCGGAGGCATCCATCCGACCAGGACGTTGCCCATCATTCTGGATGTGGGCATGAACAACCAGGACCGGCTCAAAGATCCCCTGTACGTGGGATGGCGCCACGAGCGGGTCCGTGGACAGCAATATGACGATTTCATCGATGCCTTCGTGCAGGCGGTGCGTCGCAAGTTGCCCAATGTGCTGCTGCAGTGGGAAGATTTTGCCCAGGCGAATGCCGGCCGGATGCTGGAACGGTATCGGGACCAGCTGTGCACCTTCAACGACGATATCCAGGGGACCGCGGCGGTCACGACCGGGACCCTGTTGGCTGCCGTCAAAGTGACCGGCTCACGGCTGCGAGACCAGCGCGTGGTCATGTTCGGCGCCGGGTCGGCGGGCTGCGGCGTCAGCGAGCAGGTCTGCGCGGCCATGGTCAAGGAAGGCCTGCCGGAGGCCGAGGCCCGTTCCCGGTTCTGGCTGATCGACCGGCCGGGTCTGTTGCGCGAGGGGCTGACGGGCCTGCTGCCCTTCCAGCAGCGGTTCGTCCAGCCGCGTGCCGCTTGGGCCAAGTGGCAATTGACGCAACCGGATCAGGTCGGGTTCGAGGACGTCGTCAAGAACGTCCACCCCACGATCCTGATCGGAGCCTCCGGCGTGCCGGGGGTCTTCACGCAATCGATTATCCGCGAGATGGCCAGCCACGCGCTGCGCCCGATCATCTTCCCGCTCTCGAATCCGACCTCGCGATGCGAAGCCGCGCCAGCGGACCTCCTCGCCTGGACGGAGGGGAAGGCCTTGGTTGCGACCGGGAGCCCCTTCGCGGACGTGACATACAAAGGGCGGGCGATGCACATCGTCCAATGTAACAACAGCTACATCTTCCCGGGCCTGGGTCTTGGGGTTCTGGCCGTCGGGGCTAGCCGGGTCACGGACGGCATGTTTATGGCCGCCGCGATGGCGCTGGCGGACAGCTCACCGGCGTTGGGCAATCCCGCCGCGCCGCTGCTCCCGTCGCTCGAGGAGATCCGCAAAGTATCCCGGCAAGTCGCGCTGGCTGTCGCGGCTGAAGCCCAGCGGGCCGGTGTGGCACGCGCGTCTTCGAAGGAACTGGACCGGCTGGTGGAAGAAAAAATGTGGACGCCGCGCTATGTTCGGTTGAGACGAGGAGGAGATTGAAATGGCCGCCAAGCCACTATCCGACAACCAGACTGACACAATCGGCTCCTACCTTGCCGCGCGACTCGTGGAGCTCGGGGTACGCGACTACTTTGCGGTCCCCGGAGATTTCAACCTAGTGTTACTGGACGAGCTTCTCAAGAACCAGAAATTGCGGCTCGTTGGGTGTTGCAATGAATTGAACGCCGGCTATGCCGCCGATGGCTATGCGCGTGCCAATGGGGTCGCCGCCTGCGTCGCGACCTACAGCGTCGGGGGATTGAGCTTCGTCAATGCTATTGCAGGAGCCTATGCCGAGGACCTGTCGGTGGTGGCAATCTCAGGTGGGCCCAATACGAACACTGAACCATCACGACAATACCTCCACCACACCCTGGGCGAAATTTCGTACCGGTACGTGGTGGAGGTGTTCCAGCGTGTGACCGCCCACGCAGTGAGCATCGACGACCCAGCCCGCGCGCTGCAGCAGATCGACCGAGCCCTGGATATCTGTGTGAGTCGGCGCAAGCCGGTCTATCTGGAAATCGCCTGTAACCTGGCCGCTTGGGCCTGCTCGGCCCCGAAACCCTATGTGTTTGGCGCACAAAAGGTTGTCACAAGCCGACCTGCACTTCAGGAGGCGGTGGACCGGGCCGCGGGAATGCTCAATGCCGCACTGAAACCGGTGCTGGTGGCGGGAGTGAAGCTGCGACCGCACGATGGCCGCGAGGCCCTTGCGCGGTTGGTGGAAGCTTCTGGGTATGCCACCGCTGTGATGTCGAACGCGAAAGGCATGATCTCCGAGAAATTGCCAGAGTTCATCGGGGTCTACTGGGGCGCAATCAGCTCGCCTGGGGTCAAGGAGGTGATCCAGTCCGCCGATGCGGTCCTCTTTGCTGGACCGCTGTTCAACGACTATACGACCTGCGGCTATACGATGTTGCTAGACCGCCAGAAGATGATCGAGGTACAGCCCGATGCGGTGGTCGTTGCCGGACATACCTATACGAACGTGACCATAAAGGAGTTTCTCGGTGAGCTGGCGAAGAAGGTCAAGCACAACCCAGCATCACTGCGTCAATTCAACCAGACCAAGGAAGAGACGGTGCCAGAACCGCCGATGCAGCCGTCGAAGAAGCTCACCAGGCGGCGACTTTTCTGGCTGGCGCAGCGGGTTGTCACCAGCAACTCCGCCGTGATTGCAGAGACAGGCGATTCCTGGTTCAACGCTATACGACTTCCCTTGCCAGAAGGATGCCGCTTTGAGATCCAGATGCAGTACGGTTCGATCGGCTGGTCAGTGGGCGCGATCCTGGGTTACGCGATGGGAGCGGGATCACAGCGCCGGGTCGTTGGCTTTGTGGGTGACGGTGCGTTCCAACTGACCGCGCAGGAAGTCTCGACCATGATCCGATACGGGCTGAATCCGATCATTTTTCTGATCAACAACGGCGGCTACACGATCGAGGTAGAAATCCACGACGGCCCCTACAACAACATTCAGAACTGGAATTACGCCAAGCTCATCGAGGTGTTCAACGGCGCAGATGGAGGTGGTTGGAGCTGCAAGGTGCAGACGGAAGGAGAGCTCGATAAGGCCATCAATCAGGCGATCAAGCATAAGAGGGTGAGCTTCATCGAGGTAATGATAGGTCGCGATGATTGTACAAAAGAATTGTTGGAGTTTGGGAGCCGCGTCGCCCGGACCAATTCGCTGAAGCCGAGCTTCGTGGTCTAGTTAGACCGGAGGGGTTTCCGGAGGGCGATGGATGCCCCGCCATGCGTACTGGGCCGTGCTCGGCATCGAAGCACCGGCGCCGCTACTCGCCGCCACCACCGTCAATGAAGCCTTGCCCTGGATTAAAGGAAGCTCAAAGACCCAAAAGGGCGACCCGCTTGCTCAAACCATTTCCCGCAGGCGGCGGATCTCTTCGCGCCAACTCATAACCACTGGATCCGCTTCGGGGTTACCACCGCGGTCGTATACGCGACGCTTGCGAAAGGCAAGCTCATGCTGAGCGTTCACCAGGGCAGCCGACCGTCGGCGGTCGACGGCGGCAATCCGACGCGTGCGAAAGACACCGTCATGCTTAATGCCCTCGTATTCTTCCGGTGTCACCGTGTCGGCTAACTCATTCGCCAGTTCTTCTTGGATGACCTTCCGCTCCCAGCGGCCGCTGCGCCACAACAAAAACAGCGTCAGCACGACAAAAGGCAGGAAGACTATTAGATTCATGAGGCTGACGGATATCCATGCCTCCAGCAGGCCGACATCCGGCGGCGCAGTCGCTTCGGTGGGCGGCGACTCACCCGCAGCGACCTTCGCTAGGGTCACCACCATGGGCAAAATATTGTTCAGCGCGTGGGCGGATATGGCGAGCAGAAGCCCCACTAGCGGCGCGCTATAGCGGACAAACCAACGGCGCGTTTGTCGGGCAAGTCCCAGAAAAGCACCGAACAGCCCCGAGTACAGCGCGTGGCCGGCCATACCGAAGAGCGCAAAGCGTGCTCCAAGCTGCAGCTCCCAAGGCGCGTCACCATACTCTGCGTATCCCTGCGCCACGTAGAGCGGTGCCTCGAGCCAGTTGAATCCCGCGCCTACGACCGCGCCGTAGATGAATCCGTCCCGCATGTTGTCGTACTCGGAGCGCAACAGGAAGAAGAGCAATAGAACGCCAAGCCCTTTGGTGATTTCCTCGACGAGTGGTCCGGCAATGGGCGCACCGATCATGAGCGCAGCATCAGGCCCGAGCGTCAGTTCAATGGCTGGGTTCTTTGCGACCCATTGGGCGATAACCGCAAGGATTGCACTATTGAACGGCAGAGCCAGGCTAGTTGCGATCACGCCGCCCCAAAGGAAAGCCGCCGCGAATAGCCATGGCGACTCCCGCTCGCGGCGATCGAGCCACCATAAGATGGCAACTGGCATCAGTGATAAAACACTCGTTGCGAACATGCTGCGCAAGAACACGCTCGCTGTATCCGGACGTATGCTGCTAAACGTTGAAATTAAGATCGCCGCAGCAAAAGCGAGCAACAGCAGCAAACTAATGATGGTTCCAATGGCGAAACCCCGCCGCCGCAGCGGCGAGCCTATTAAATTTCGATTCAGTTGGACTTGCAATGAAGAGCTCATGGCGCCTCACGGTTGAGATGTCAAAACCGCCTTGCTGTTTCCGGCACAATTATCGACACAGCCCTCTGCACGACTAGTGCCCAGCACACAACCGCCGCATTTACCCTACCCCTCGTACCTAACGGGCTTCGTCATCTTGTCGCTTCGAGCCGGTCTGCCTCGTCACACAGAAGTATTAGTTGGTGGTGATGACCTTAGCACTGTGCTCTCCGAGCGGTCTCGGTCTCCCCACCGCATAGCCTTGCGCGTAGTTCACCCCGATCGCCTTGAGCCGTGCCAGGATGTTCTCGGTCTCGACGGATTCCGCGATCGTTTCAATACCCATCACATGGCCGATTCTGTGGATCGCCTCCACCATGGCATGGTCGATCGGGTCCCGTATCATGTCCTTGACGAAGCCACCGTCGATCTTCAAGAAATCGACGGGAAGCGTCTTCAAATAAGCAAATGACGACAGGCCGCTTCCGAAATCGTCGAGGGCAAAGCGGCATCCCCGCGGCTTGAGCGCGCAGAAAAAGCGCTTGGCGTGACTGAGATTGCTGATGGCAGCCGTCTCCGTGATCTCAAAGCAGATCCGAACCAAGGGGACCGCCCAATCCTCTATTTGTTGCTCGACGAAGTCCAGAAACTCCCGGTCTCCTAGGGACTGGCCAGAGAGGTTAATCGCGACTCCGCCCGATGGCACAACGGTGTCTGGGTCACCCAATGCCACAAAAACGGTGCGGATCACCCAGCGGTCGATGGCCTGCATCTGGTTATAGCGCTCCGCCGCGGGGATAAACACCGAGGGCGGTATCAGCTCGCCGTTCTTGCTGAGCAGACGCAACAGCACTTCGCCGTTCGGTCCTCCGCCCTGACCGAGCGGAATGATCGGTTGGTAGTAGAGGACAAAGCGGTTGTCGACCAATGCCTGCTGGATGTGCGGTATCCACTGCATCTCCCCGTGACGCCGAGCGAGGTCGTGGTCGTCAGGCTGGTAGACGTGCACCCGGTTTCGACCTTGCTCCTTGGCCGCATAGCATGCGTCATCTGCAGCCCGAAAGACGCTGGCGAGGGTTTGGGCACCTGGACCGATAGGTACAAGTCCGAAGCTTGCGCCAACCGCGAAGCCTCGCTCTTGCCACACGAAGCGGAAATCCTGCAAGGCCTCGCGCATCAGGTGAGCAAGCCGCAGGGCCTGCCCCTGTTCGCAGTGTTCAAGCAGGACTCCGAACTCATCGCCGCCAAGGCGCGCGAGCGTATCGCGCTTGCGGAGCTGGGACGTGAGCACCGCCCCGACCTGGCGCAACAGCTCGTCTCCTGCGACGTGCCCGCACGTGTCGTTCACGACCTTGAATTGGTCAAGATCGAGGTAAATAACGCCATGCCTTTCGTCTTCTGTAGCGGTGCCGAGGATGCGCTCTAGGCGGCGCTCGAACTCCCGGCGATTGACGAGCCCAGTCAGCGCATCGTGGGACGCGTGGTAGCTCAGTTGGCGCTCGGCTCGGCGGGCCTCGGTAACGTCACGAAAGATCAACACCGCTCCAGTCGTCGCGCCGTCATGGTCGTGGATTGGGGCCGCCGAATAGTCTATCGAGAGTTCCAGACCCTCGCGGCGGATCAAAAGCGTATTGCTCGCAAGGACGATTACCTTGCCCTCCTGAACGCAGCGCTGCACGGGGTCCTCGATCCGATCACGCGAGCCCTCGTCAACGATGTTGAACACCTGGCTAAGAGGTCGACCCGCGGCCTCGTCCTTCGACCAGCCCGTCAGTTGCTCGGCGCTGCGGTTCAGGTAGTCGATGCGATCATCGACATCGGTGGTGATAACGGCGTCCCCTATGGACGCCAGAGTGACCTGGATCCTTTCCTTCTCGTCGAACAGCGTGTTCTCGGCATGCCGCCTTTCCGCAATCTCCCTTTGCAGCGCGGCAACCGTTTGACCAAGCTCCGCAGTCCTCTCCTGTACACGACGCTCGAGCTGCCTCTGGCTGTCCGCAACCTGCTCCGTCATGCGGTCAAAGGCCCGGCCCAAGCCTGCGACCTCATCCCTCCCGCGCAATCCGGCACGCGCGTCCAGGTTGCCTCCGGAAAATCCCTGCGTGGCGATCAACAAGGCGTTCAGTCGCCGCGTCACCAAGAGATGAATCAGGGCCCCGAGCACCACGGCCAGGCCAACGAGCACACCGACCATCTCCAGCCTGTGTTTCTCGACCGTGCGCCGGGCATGGGCGAGCTCGTGCAAGAGGTCTCTTTGCACAACCAAAACACCTACCCGCTTCGGTGGAAGTGCATCGGCGCGCGCGTCCAACTTAACTGGGTATACTCCCAATACATAGCGGCCACCGGCAACCAGGAACAGCTCACCGGAATATTGCGCTCGCACTCGGTCGATGATGGCTTGCAACGGCTCGCCCGGCCAGCGTGGCCATTGCGCTTGGGACGCCTCCGCCAGCGATCGGCCGACCCATTCGCCCTTCGTTGCGCCGAGCACGATGGCAGCATCATCTGCCAATATCGCAAACTGCGGCTCCTGAGCACTGCCGAGGAGTGACATCTCTTGTGCAATACGCTCGCGGTCACCCGTAGCGTATGAATAACTTAAGTGCTTTTGTAGAAGAGTTATGCGGCTTATCATCTGCGAAACCGCTTCTCCCCGGACGACGGCTTCCGCGGCACCCCATTCCCTGTGCACTGTGTACGCCGCGAGCACGGCCGTGAACACGACGATGAGGAGAGGGATCCCATAGCGTATGGAGACTCGAAACATCCTCGGTGCCCGCGCCTCACGTCGGTGGGTCAGGCGCAAACAGCACGCCCAACCCACCCTAGTTCCGATGCCGTCGGCTTAAGCGCCAACCAATAACCGCCAACCTATAACCGTCTTCTTCTATAGGCAACTCCCATCCCATTTTTCCTTGTGTAATTGTGTCGGGCGGTCACGTCAGCAGTCTCCATGACAAGTGGTGATGTTGGAGCAGGCAAAAGGAGTTCCACGAGGGGGGAGGTTTTCTGGGTATTTTTCCAAATTGAACCCAACCGGAAGTGTGCATGTTTTAGCCTCCCAAGAACTGTGGGGTTCATCCGGTTTGCTGAAACACGCCTTATCAGTCAATCGGGAGCAATATAGATTCATCTTTACTGCCATCTCGCGGATTATCACATCCTTTGGGGTCGACTTTGGACAAAAGATAGAGTCGGGATCCTCGAGAAAATGCGCGTCAGAAACGATGACTGCCCATTCACCATTGCGACTCACCTTACCTCTAGGATTTGTTACTCTAGTAATATCACTTCCAACTATTGGCCTTCGTGTAGCCAGAGTCCACTGCTCACTTGACAGATCAAGTTTTTGTACAATTCCGTCGCACAATATCTCCACCTGTTTCGGCGTCACAACAACTTCGCCTATCGGGGGGAGAAGGATAGGGACAGGGTCCGGCGCTGGTTCCTTATCCTGCCGAACACATTCACCGCTATGCCAAAAACACCGGCCCTTAACTACGACCCAGTGCGCCTCGGCCTTGGCTCCCAGCATGGCGATCAGGCCGACCATCATGACTGTCATTACACTCTTAACTGTCTTGGACACTCTCTTAACTGTCTTGGACATAATCCCCTCCGCTTGCTTGTATACTGCTCCACAGCCCTACGTGGAGCGCCTTTCTATTGCCGAGACGGCCTCGCCCGGCTCGCCGCCAGTGAACCAGTGCCTCATTTCAAAACACTGGACTTCCCGATCCCTATGGAAACGCCAGCATGACCCTCGCGAAGACCGTGCGGGTCGGCTGGATCGTCGGGTTGTCGAAATCGACCTCGAAGAAGTTGAACTCCTCGTTGAACAGATTCGTTGCTCCCACCGAAATGATACCAAACCGCTTCGGCAGACGGTACGAGATCGCCGCATCGACCGTCCAGAACTCATCGCTACCGCTCCGAAGAACGGTGTTGTCAAAGAACTCCGTAGACGTGACATCCTGATCCCAGTATGTGGCCGTCACGGAGGCACTCAGCCCGGAAGGGTGGAAGAACCCGATCCCTAGGGGCACACTTTGCGTATCCAGCTCCCTGGGTGTCAGGACATCTCGTTCGAAACGCTCGAAGATGTACTGTGCCCTGAGTGCCAGCCATCGATGCGGCGTCCAGAACAGGTACGCACGGCCCAGATACTCGTTCAAGTCCACGTCCCGGTTTACCGGGTTGGATGGATCCGCCAAGTCCTGGATGGGAGCCGTCAGATCCCGCTTGGAGAATTCCACGCCTCCGAACAGGTTGCTCGTGAACTTCTGATCGATCGCCCCCCCGTAACGCCAGGCCGCCGTCAGGTCGAAGTCATCGAAGAACTGGTTGAACCCGGCCACTTGGGTGGGCTCCAGCGTCTGGTCGGTGATCAGTGTTCTCTTGAGGACCCTGAACGCCGCCCCGCGAAGGGTAGTTCCCGCGAACGGAGTCCAGGTGATCCCGAACTTCGGGTTGATCGGGTCCTTATCGATATCCTCGTCGCCGCTCAGGGAGTCGAAGCTGAGCCCCAGCGTGGCAGTCACGTTTTTCGGGAGGTTGACGTCCGCGTACGCGTACACGTTGACGTGTTGGAGATCCGTGTCGGTCACCGACTGGAACTCAATCGGGTCGGGTCCGGGAAACCCGAACGTAATGTCCAACTTGCTGTCGACACCGAAGTATCCAGCGCCGGTCTGCAGATTTAGGTACCGCGAGCGAAACAGGTGCTGGAGCTCGACGCCAAAAGCAGTTTCCGGAATCTTGAAGTCGGTGAATTCCCCAGGCTCAGGAAAGTCATCGGTCCTAAGACGATCATCTTCATCTGTATAAATAAATGAGCCTAGGAGAATAGAATCCGGCGAAAAGGCGTGCCGTCCACCGAGGCGGATGGAGGTACTCTCTGATTTGTCTGTCAGGCCAGGGAAGATGTCTTCCGGGAAGAATCGCTGTTGAACGTCACCGTGTTCTACATCCCTATATCGATATTCAGCTTGAATGCTGGTATTGGGAGAGATTTCCCGCTGTACAAAGACATTGGCGATTTCATCCCGCTGGCCGGCGTTTTCTCGAAACCCGTCGGTGGTAAAGTGGAATCCACCGACGCTGAAGGATGTCTTCTGGTAGATGCCCGAAACAACGGCTTCTCCACCATACGTGCTATGCTCCCCGATGAGTCCGCTCGTCTGTAATGTGAAACCGTTTCGGTTGAAAATGGGGTTAAACTCATTAAAGGACAGCGTCGCTGGACCTAGGCCACTGATGAGGAATAGGTTGCTCTCGGCCAGGTGAGGCTGAATGGGCGTCATGTTGAGAGGCTGAAGCAACTGAGACTGGAGGAGCTCGCTGACCCTGGCGATCTCATGGCGCGGCAAAACCTGATACGAATCGGCTAGAAACCGGTGGGCAGAAAAGTTGGTCGGATCGATGTTGACCGACTTCCAGCCTTCCACCAAGGCCAATTGCTGGAACCCCAGATCGGTGTAGATCCGGGCCAGGCTCGCGCTGCGGGCCGCCAGGTCCGAATCGAGCAACAGACGTGATCGGTAGACTAGCCGGTTGTCGTTCAATTCAATGGCTTTTTGCATGTCCTGCAAGGCCTCCACCGGCCGGTTCGTCGTCTGTTTCGCGATTGCATCGTAGAACCAAGGGGTGGGATCCTTGAGGTCCAGTTCCTTAGCAATAGTATACTGGTGCTCATCCAAAGGCATACGTTTCTCTTCATAGTAGGCCTTGCCCAAATAGCTCCGGACAATGGAGTTATTCGGATCCAAGCTCGCGGCAACCTCGATCTCGCGGCGTCCCGCATGCAGATCGCCCTCCCGGATCTTGGCCAGCCCTAGACCGAGCCTTGGGAGGGGGTCCGCTTGGTCAAGTGCAATCGCTTTGTCAAAGGCCTCCTTAGCATGGGTCGTCTTGACCTCGGTCAGGTAGACGAAACCCAGGACCGTCTGTGTCCGTGAGAGATCCGGCTCCAGGATCACTGCCTTCTCTGCCGCTTCGAGGCCTTGCCCCAGACGGCCGAATGACGACCAGAGCTCTGCCAACCGTGCCCATGCCAGGGCATTTTTCGGCTCCAGTTGCACCGCTTTTTCTAGACTCGCGCGTGCCCCTTCGAGGTCAAACCTGGCCTGCCGGGCATAGGACAGGGCGATCAATGCGGTGGCGGAGCCGGGAGCCGCCTCGACGGCGCGTTGTGCGACGTTGAGCGCTTTGTCTTTCTCATTCTGCACCACAGCGATGATCGATTGCAGCGCCAAGGCATTGCTGTCGTTTGGGGCCAACCATAGCGCCCGCCTGATATCTGCATCGGCCTCATCCACGCGGCCCAAGGCCAGCAGCAGCGAGGCGCGATAAGCAAAAAAGCGCGGGTCGCGGACGGTCTCCGGAACGATCGCGATACGCTCGAATGCCTTCCGCCGATCCCCTCGCAGGTAGAGCTCAAGGGATCGTCGAACCATCCCTTGCCAGCCCGGGCCGGGCGGAAACTCATCAGGGCGAAAATAGAGGACGGGCGGATAGTATAGCGCCCACTGGACGGCATCCCACGGGCGGACAACAGTGCGGTACACAGGTGCCTTTCCGGCTTCCGCGGTGGCGGCGTGACCTGAGGCAATCGCGAGGCGCCCTCTATCGTTTGAAACCAGTACGCTGACCTTCGAAAACAATGAGCAGCGAACGATCACCTTCCACTTGGACATAAAACTCCGTGCCGTCGATATCCCCTTTGAGGTGGGGTGTCGTAACCTTTAGCAGCCAGGGTTGGCGGCTGAAAGATTGGAGGGCGCCGCTCACAAGGTCAATCCAAGACCGCTCGTCGGTCTTCCCCGTAATATTGACAAGGCGTATGGCTGTATTTTGGTCGATGCGCAACACGGCGTCATTGATCAACTGGACGGCCGCACGACTGCGCTCTCCCACACGGATGGTGTCGCCCTCGCACAGGCGCTGATCCAGTTGCGCAGCGCGCCAGCCTCCTCCACCATCACTCTGGACATCGGCCTCGCCCTCGATGCTCGCGAATCTTCCCACCGGTTCCGGACAGGTTTCCTGTGCGTAGGCACCGAAGGTGAGTAAGCAAGAGGCAAAGGCCAGTAAGGCGGGACAACCAAGGCACCGCAAACCCATGATGGTTTGCTTACGAACGGGATCGATCCCCAGAAACCATGCCTACCCCTCTCCCCACACGTGTCTCCGGCGCTGTGTCCAGAAGCGCTATCCAGGTGTCGGCACCGCATCCGGGGAAAGCATGTTCTTCCTGGCCATCCGGTCGTGGTCCCGAGTCGGATCAGGTCCGCAAGGCTGCGGGCGCCGAGCTTCTTCTTAAACGCCAATTGTGTAGTTTGCAACCGGATCGCATAGTTTGCAACGGATTTTACCATCCGAACCAAAAACCGCGTGGCTACGGATTGCGAAGGGCAATTTTCCAAGCTGCTACTTCCGACAGGTACTCTACGCCTTCCGGATTCCCGGCCGAAGCAGACCGACACTGAGGCCTCTGCCACCGGTCGGGCCCCGTCCTGTTGGGCATCGTGCGTTACCTGTCATCTTACGCAATCGTGGCATGTACTCAGCGTTACCTTCCAGATAGCGTGCGCCGCGGTGGTCTCGTGGCGGCTAAGCAGGTATTTTGTTCTAGCGCAGATGGAGATCGTTCTTCACCGACACCACGCCGGGTACGGATCTGGCAATCGCCCCGGCGCGGTTGCGTTCCGCCTCAGTGTGTACGAATCCGCTCAACTGAACGGTGCCCTTATACGTTTCGACACTGATGGAAAGCCCGCTCGTGCCGGGATCCGCAAACAGGCTCGATTTGACCTTGGTCGTGATTGCCGAATCGTCTACATATTGGCCCGTGCTCTCCTCCGTGGGCGATCCAGCACAGGCATTCAGTAACAGACCCAACAAGGCGGCAAGCATCGTTTTACGTATCATGGTAGACCTCCCTTGATTGATGCTGGTTATCTTAGCGCCTAAATTGTTTCGAGCATATACTCCGCCGCGGTTGTCATCACCCCGCAGTTACAGGCCTGATTCTGTGATATAGAATGTGTCAATGCGGTTGAATCTCATATCATTATTTACTGATTTTTCGGGCAGAATCGATCGTCGCGCTTATGGCGCTGGGTTTCCCGGCGTCTGCGGAGCTTTAAGCGACGCGAGCCGCCGTCGGAGAGCCCCGCGTTGCCTCCGAGCGGCGTCGCATACGGGGTGGCTGGATAGGTTCCTCGTGGTGCTAAGGAGGATGTCGTGATCCCGTTGCTGGTGCTGCTCGCGTTGCTGTCTGGGTGCGCGCTGCTCGATCGGGCGGCCGATGTCACGAGTCGCGCATTCGCGGGGATAACCGGCCGTGACACCACCCCGGTCGGAGACCCCCTCTACCTCCAGCTCCAACTCACTATGCTCTCGGACGCGGTCGTTACGCAAATTCTGCAAAAGACGGCGACGCCCTTGGACGCCGTCGATGACCCGAAACGGCGGGCGGCCCTGCTGGAGATACGCCTGGACTACGCCGCCACAATGTGGAACGCGGCGTCGGGCCCGAACCCCTACGCCAACGCCATCCACATGCTGCTGACCCTAACCGCCGGCCGGCGGCAGCTCGAGCGATCGCCGCTCGCGCACGCGCTCGGCGAGTCACTGCGACCAACGCTCGCCGTACTGAGGTCCGCGCAGGGCGACGTGGAGAGGCTGGTTCGGAGCTTTCTCACTCCCGCCGAGTTCAGCGCCCTCGATCAAGCCATGCAGAAGGCGCAGGAGCACGTCGCGGGCACGGGGCCGCGGATGGCCATCGTTGACCTGCAACAGATCCTTGCGTCGTCGAGAGTCACGCAGAGCGGCGGTGGAGGAGCTTTCACGAACCTTGTCGGCATCCTCGGCCTGAATCCCTTTGCCGGGCTCGACCCCGCGACGCGCGAGATTGCCGAGAGCCGGCAGTTCGGCGAGCGGCTCTTGTTCAACGTGCAGCGCATGCCGGTCCTGATACGCCTGAACGCCGAACTGCTGGCCACCCAGGTCGCGGCAGACTTCGATCTCGACCGCGCGCAGGCGAGCCTGGATCGGGCGACGACTGCGATGCAGCAGGTGGCGCAGACTGCGTCGGAGCTCCCCGACCGCCTGAGCGCCGAGCGGGCGCAGATCGTCGCGGACGTGCGAAGGGAGGCGGAGCGACTGGGGACGCTGGCACACGACTACCGGGGGTTGTTCGATGCAGCCACCATGACAGCGGGGACGACCGACCAGGCGCTGCAGACGTTCGCGGGCGTGATGCAGCGCTTCGAGTCGGAAGAGAGCGAGCCGTCGGTGCCGTCACGTCCCTTCGACGTCACCGAGTACGCCGAGACCGCACATCGGATCAGCGAGGCCGCGGTCAACCTGTCGGAGCTGCTGTCCAACTTCCACAATACTCTGGACGCGCCAGGGTTGACCCGCCTCACGCCTCAGGTGGAGGCCCTGCTCTTGGGGGCGGAAGAACGGGTCCGGCGCTGGCTCTACACGGCGTTCGCACTCGGCTGCGGCCTAATCGTCTGTGCCGGCCTCACCGTATGGGTGTTGCGCTCGCTGCGGGGACAGCCCGCCGCGAGGACGGACTCCGTATAGATTTCCCGGGAATGCCCTATCCTGCAACACCAATAGAGGAGAATATCATGGAGTTCATCTGGTTCATCGTAATCGGTTTGGCCGGCGTGCTCATGAAGGGTGTCGTTGGCGACATCATCGTCGTGGAAGACAACCCTACGCGGCGACTTTCGATGATGCTCGGCGCGTTATTCCTGGTCAACGCCGCGCACGCCGCGGTGCCGTTCTGGGGCGATAAGGCTTCGATGCCGGCCGACACCCCGCCCACCGCGCTCAAGCAAGGCCAGTTCGTGTGGGATCCCGCCGCCGCGCCCAGTGGCCCGATCGTGGTCGTGGTCAGCCTCACCGAACAGATCGCCTACGTATACCGGAACGGCCTCCGGATCGGCTACACGACGGTCAGCACTGGGAAGCCTGGCCACGAAACGCCGACCGGGGTGTTCACGACCTTGCAAAAGGACAAGGACCATCGCTCCTCGATCTACCACAACGCGCCGATGCCCTACACACAGCGACTGACCTGGGGCGGCGTATCCCTTCATGCGGGCGGGCTGCCGGGCTATCCATCCTCGCATGGCTGTGTGCACCTGCCGTCCGATTTCGCCCAGCTCCTGTTCGACGCGAGCCCAATGGGCATGACCGTCGTCGTCGCCAATGCCGCGAGCGCACCGGCCGACGTGGTGCACCCGGCGGCGCTGTCGCCGGTCGACGCAAAGACGGGCACGGACAGCGAGATGCCGCGCTTGTCGGCGACCGAGGCCTTTCGCTGGGAGCCGGAGAAATCGCCCGAAGGACCGGTCTCGGTGCTCATGAGCGCTGCAGACCAGCGGGTGCTGGTGTTGCGCAACGGGATAGAGATCGGGCGTGCGAAAATCCGTATCGCCGAGCCTGAGCAGCCGCTCGGCACCCATGTGTTTGTGGTGATGGAGGGCCAGGGCGAGGGCCCGAACAGCGCGGTACCCGGCGCGCCGACGCCGCGCTGGATCGCGGTCGGCATTCCGGGCTACGCCAGCGACGACAAGCACTCGCTGGATCCGGCGGCGGTCGCACGCGTCTCGATTCCGCCCGAGTTCGTCAAGGCGATCTATCCGCTGCTCATCCCCGGCACCACGATGATGGTGACCGACGCAGCCGTGCTCGAGTCGACCACCGGCACGATGCTCGCGGTTGTCACCAACCAACCACCGCCGGCGAAGCCCTAGTCGTTGCGACAGTCGCGGTGCAGCTCGCAGGCCTTGCCAACCAGTTCATGATCTGCGCGCCGGCCGCCTGCATCTCTAGAACCAGAGCCGTACCTCCGCGCCAATGAAGTGGATGGTATCGTCTCGGCCGGTCTCTTCGATGAACCGGCCGGCTTCGAAGCGCGAATAGGAAATCTTAAAATTCACTTCGCGTAGCGGCGAGTAGCTGAGCACGAGCTCGGTCTGTCTGCCAATGAAGCGGGCATCGCTGCCGCCGTCGGCGCGTATCAGCCCGCCGCCATTATCGTAGAGGCCGTCCCCGCTACTCTCCCGCCAGTAAAGCGCGGCCGCGGCCCTGACCTCCCACTCCTCGCTTATCGTGAAGGTCAGAATGGGGTGCACATCGATCAGATTATACGGACCCAACAGTCCCATCTCGTCGAAGTACTTACCCTTGGGGAAGAGTGGATTGAAGGTCTGTAGATCCGGATCGGCGGGGTCCTCATCCCCGCTGATGATACCGGCCCTGAGCCCAAGCCGCGGGGAGAGGGGCAGCGCCGCGAAGGTGTAGCCGGAATCGGAGGCGAGCGACCAGGCCGAGATCGCGCCGGCATCGAAGTCACCGAACTGATAGAAGGCCTCGAAGTTCCAGTCCCAACCGCGGGCGGCTCCGAAAAACCGCGTGCCGAGCGTCTGGCGCCGCTCATGGCCCGCGCCCTGGTTGAATACGGCCCGGTTGTTGTTGTATCCAATGTAGTAGAGGTCGAGGCCCGACTCCTGGCCAAGCAGCAGGGCCCGGGTCGTGTAGAGGGACCACAGCGCCTGGTCGTCCCCGGTTTCGTCATCGAAGCTCTCGATCCCCGTATCAACGGGACGCACATAGAAGGCATCGACGCGCCAGGGGCCTGCATCGAGGCGAGCTATGCCACCGTCGAACGGCCGCGGTACGTTGAGTCCATAGCGAGTGCTTATCAAGCGCTCCGATCCGTAGGCGAGGAGTTGCCGGCCACCCCGCAAGCTCAGCACGCGCTCGCCGAGTGGTTGTTGCAACTCAGCGAATCCCTGCAGCAGATCCGTCTCGGTCTCATCGACCGGCGTGTCGGCCGGTGCCACACCCTCGGCGAATGCGGCGATGAGTTGACCGAAGAGCCGCACGCGGGGGCCGAGGTGCAGATCCGCATAAGGCATCGCCCGGTACCAGAGGTACCCGTCATCGGGCACCGGTGCCTCTCCCCAGAGGTTGTTCTCGAAGTGCTCGTAGCGCAGGCGCAGCTCGCCGCCGAGCACAAGGTAGACTTCACCCGAGCCGCTCAAGGATGCCCTCTTGAGCGGCTCCCACCAGGCACCTGTCCGCTGCTCGGGCTGGCGCAGGTAGCGGTAATCCGCGTCGTACCATTGCGAGCTGAAATCCGGTGCGGCAGCGCCTGCCGCCGAGGGGTCTTGTGCCGGGCTCAGGACCAGCACCAAGAGGAGTGAGAGTGCCGGCGCGCCGGGTGTCCCGTGCCCTAGCCTGGCATTTGCTCCGCAAGAAGGCGAAGCAATCACAGCCCGGCAACCACACGCTCTACTTTTTGGCGAAATAGCTCGTCATCAGATTCCGATAGTTGGGAATGTGATTGGAGAACAGCGTGCCCAGACCTTCGATGTCGTTGCGCCAGTCGCGGTGCAGCTCGCAGGCCATGCCAAACCAGCTCATGATCTGCGCGCCGGCAGCCTGCATCCGCAACCAGGCACTGTGACGGGTAACCTCATTGAAAGTGCCCGAGGCGTCGGTGATCACGAAAACGTCGTATCCCTTCTCAATGGCGGAAAGCGCAGGAAAGGCCACGCAGACCTCAGTGACCACGCCGGCAATGATGAGCTGTTTGCGGCCAGTCTTCTTGATCGCTTTGACGAAGTCCTCGTTATCCCAGGCGTTAATGTTCCCAGGACGTGCAATGTAGGGTGCGTTCGGGAACATCTCCTTCAATTCCGGCACCAGTGGCCCGTTCGGGCCGTTCTCGAAACTCGTGGTCAGAATCGTCGGTAGTTTGAAATACTTGCCGCAGGCGGCTACGGCCAGCACGTTGTTCTTGAATTCACTGGGCGAGAAGTCTTGCACCAGCGAGATCAACCCTGCCTGGTGATCCACCAGCAGCAGGGCCGCGTCGTCCTTTTTCAGGCGCTTGTATTTGAATGTACTCATGACTTCCTCCTCAGAGTTTGTGAATAAATCTACTGTGCATCCCGATCGTGCGTCGCGTGCTCGCTCCTCGCCTATCGAGTTGATATGTCTCGTCGCTCACTCCGCGGTTGCTCGTCTCATCCTTGAGACTCGCCCCTTCGGGCTTATGCGCCGTTTCGCTCCCGGCGAAACGGTCCTTGCGCTCGGAATGCTCGCGACGATTTATTCACAACCTCGCAGTCGATTGTGGGTGAACAGCACAACGAGTGTGGATTCGCGGGCCCCGGTTTGGCTAGACAAGGAACTCCGAAAGAGACGTTTGAAAAATCCGAACACCTGCGCTTAGCGGGTGGACAAGTCACGCTCCCAGGGCGGTACGCCGGCCAGCGCATTGCGAAGATGTTCTACTACGACGCTGAGCCGCCGCAGCTTGTGCCGCCGCTGCGGATACACAGCGTAAATGGCGTCGGGTACTGGCGTCTCCCGCGGCAGTACATGGATTAGACGGCCGGCGCGCAAATCCTCGGTGACGATAAACAGCGGCAGCACCGCCAGCCCCAGACCGGCCACGGCCGCATCGCGCATGGCCTCGCCATTGTTGGTGAGGATCCGGCCTTTGGACGTGGCGATGTGCAACTGTGCCGTCCGCCGGGCGGGCGCGAACTGCCAGAGATGATTCGCCGCAGGATGGGCGTAACCGATCCCCGCATGCTGGGGAAGCTCCGCCAACGTCTTCGGCAGGCCGCGTTTTTTTGCGTAGTTCGGGCTGCAACACACCACCCGGCGGCTGTCCGCCAGCTTGCGCGCCACCAGCAGCGAGTCTTCCTTGATGCGGGTGATGCGGATGGCCAGGTCATAGCCCTCCGCCGCCACGTCCACCATGCGGTCGCTCAGGTCCAGCGCCAGTTCCAGGCGCGGATGCGCGCGCATGAACTCGCAGAGGATAGGGCTGAGATAATGCGTGCCAAAAGTCATCGGCACGCTGATGCGCAGCAAGCCGCTGAGCGCCGCCTCATCGTCGGTCACGGCCTCCGCCGCCTGCTCCAGTTGCGCGATGGCGGCGCAGGCCTGCTCATGAAACACCCGGCCCCTATCGGTAGGCGTCACGCCGCGACTGGAGCGGTGCAGTAGTTCCACCCCCAGCGCGGCCTCCAGGTGCGTCACGCGCTGGCTGACCACCGACTTGGTGATCGCCAGCCGCGTGGACGCGCCGCTGATGCTGCCGCTCTCCACCACGGCGAGGAAGGTCTTGATCTCGTCTAGGCCGTATTTCATGTTTGTAACTCAATATACTTCGCGAGGCGGGGTATGAATCCCGCCCTTGACCAAAGGGGAGAGCTGCGCTTCTCCCCTTTGGAAACCCCATCGCTAAGGAACCCGCGGCAAGACCGCGGGGTATGCTTTTAACGAGCGTTCGCCAGAGCCGAACAAGGGGTTCGTCGCGCGCACGCTGGCAGACTGGCTGATATCGCCTAAAGTTACCGCATTTCAGCGCCGCATCCAACCACGAGGAAAAATCATGAGCGCCGCCATCAAAGTCCTCGGCATCTGCGGCAGCCTGCGTCAGACTTCCTACAACGCCGCCGCGCTGCGCGCCGCGCAGGAGCTCGCGCCCGCTGCCGGGGCCATGATCGAGACCGCAGATATCTCCGATCTCCCGCTATATAATGAGGATCTCCGCGCCCAGGGCTTTCCGGGCCCGGTCGAACGCTTGCGCGAGCAAATTCGCGAGGCCGACGCCCTGCTGTTTGTTACGCCGGAATACAACTACTCTATCCCTGGTGTGCTCAAGAACGCCATTGACTGGGCCTCGCGCCCGCCCGACCAGCCTTTCGCCGGCAAGCCCGCGGCCGTGATGGGCGCGAGCCCGAGCCTGTTTGGCTCGGCGCGGGCGCAATACCACCTGCGGCAAAGCCTAATTTTTCTGGACGTACATTTCCTCAACAAGCCGGAAGTGATGATCGCCCAGGCGCAGGAGCGTTTCGATGCCCAAGGCGGGCTCACGCACGAGCCCACGCGCGAGTTCATTGCCAAGCTGCTCGCCGCCCTGGTGGACTGGACGCAGCAACTCGCGCCTAGGTCATAGCCAAGGCATCTGGGAGGATCTGCATATGAGCAATCTGGCGCTGCAAAGCGAAGGCTCGCGCTCCACCGACTGTCCCGTCTGTCCGGGCAAGCCCGTGATCGAGCGCATCGAGACGCGCGCCGCGGAGATCGGCGAGGGCTTCACCATCCGCCGCGCAGTGCCCAACCGCCAGCGTCGCATGGTTGGCGCCTGGTGTTTTTTCGATCATGCCGGCCCCGCGGATTACGGTCCGGGCAAGGGGCTGCACGTCGGACCGCATCCGCATATCGGCTTGCAGACCTTCACCTGGATGATTGCGGGCGAAGTACTGCACCGCGACAGCTTGGGCTATGAACAAATTATCCGGCCGGGACAAGTGAACCTGATGACCGCCGGCTCCGGCATCGCGCACGCGGAAGACTCCGTGACCGAGGACGCGGGCCGCTTGCATGCCGCACAGCTCTGGCTGGCGCTGCCCGAGACCGAGCGCCGGCGCCCACCCAACTTCCAGCACTATCCAGTCCTACCGGTGCTCGAAGCCGGCGGCTTCCGTGTCACCGTGCTCGCCGGCACCGCCAACGGCCTGACCGCGCCCACCGAGGTCTTCTCGCCGCTGCTGGGCCTGGATATCACCGCGCTGCGCTCCGCGCATACCACCTTGCCGCTCAATCCTGCCTTCGAACATGCAGCCTTGACCTTGAGTGGCGAGGTGGAGGTGGCGGGCGAGCGCCTCACTCCCGGCACGCTGCTTTATCTCGGCCGCAGCCGCGAGCGCATCCCGCTGCGCTGCGACGCACCCGCACGTCTGATGCTCATCGGTGGCGAGCCTTTCAAGGAGGAAATCCTTTTATGGTGGAACTTCGTCGCCCGCACGGAGGAGGAGATGGTCAAAGCGACCGAGGACTGGAACGCGGGGCGCTACTTCCGCGAAGTCAAAGGCAGCCCCTCGCCACGCCTGGTCGCCCCGGATCTTGCTGGTCTGAACCTGAAGGGAGCTCGCAAATGAAGCCCATCGCCACCGCCGAACGCGGGTTTCGGCCATTGTGGTCTTTTGCTGGCAACCCGCCACCCCCATTGGTCAGCTGAGTGACACCAGAGGCACAGCATGAAACAGCTCACCCAGATCATCCCCCAAGCCTCGGCCCACTGGGTCGGCGACGGCTTTCCAGTGCGCAACCTAATCTCCATCCCGCGTGACGCGCGCGACACCAGCCCTTTCCTGATGCTGGATTACGCCGGGCCCTATGAGTTCAAGCCTGCAAGTAAGCCGCGCGGCGTGGGCGAACATCCGCATCGCGGCTTCGAGACCGTGACCATCGTCTATCAAGGCGAGGTGGCGCACCGCGACACTACCGGCAACTCCGGCGTGATCGGCCCCGGTGACGTGCAGTGGATGACCGCCGCCTCTGGCGTGCTGCACGAGGAGTTCCACTCGCCAGCGTTCACGCAGAAGGGCGGCACCCTGGAGATGGCGCAGCTCTGGGTCAACCTGCCCGCGCGCGAAAAGATGAGTGCGCCGCGCTATCAGGCCATCCTCGACGCGCAGATACCCGCCATCGCGCTACCGGAGGAGGCCGGAACCGTGCGTGTCATTGCCGGCGACTACGAGGGTACCAAGGGCACGGCGCTGACTTATTCACCGATGAATGTCTGGGACTTGCACCTCTATGCCGGCCGCCGCGTCGCATTCACCCTGCCCGAAGGCTGGACCACGCTTCTGGTGGTACTGCGCGGCCAGGTCGCTGTGGATGACATGACGATGGTTATCGGTCAGACCGCGCACTTCACGCGCACGGGCGAAACCATCGCCATCGAGGCGGAAAAAGACAGCCTCGCGCTCTTGCTCAACGGTAGGCCCCTGGATGAGCCCATAGCCCACTACGGCCCATTTGTGATGAACACCGAGAAGGAGTTGAGCGAAGCGATTGACGACTTCCGTAGCGGGCGTTTCGGAAAGCTTGAACATGGCTACTGATAGGGCGGTTTGACAGCTAACAGGTCCAGCCGTATCTTGGTGGCTCCGGGTGAGGGAAGATCTCCGCCTTACGATGTTCTCTACGTCACGTTTATCGAACCTGGATGCGGTTTGGGTTACTGCTCAGCCGCATCACGACTCCGGTTGTCCTGGGTATCGTGTACTTTGGGGTCATCACCCCTATGGCCTTGGTCATGCGCGCTGCGGGGGAAGATCCCATGGCGCGACGCTTGGATAGGAAGATTCAAAGTTATCGTATCCCCAGCCGAAAAGTCACTCGTGAGCATATGGAGAAACCTTTCTGATGCGTGAGTTTATTGTAGATCTATGGCAGTTCATGCGCGAGCGCAGGAAGTCTTGGCTGGCGCCATTGATTATCATCCTAGTGCTGCTAGGAGCACTACTCGTCCTCGCGCAAGGATCCGCAGTAGCACCGTTTATCTACACCTTGTTTTAGTGTTGCCAGCACGGTTGTTAAAACAGTGCAACGATGACCACGTAAATCCTGGCGCCGATGGGAGTCACACAGCGCTTGTAGCTCTCACCCTAATGCCGCCCTGCCGGGGAGGCGGTCCGCGTAATTGTCGAGACCGCTTCCAGGTCCCGCGTCAGTTCCCGTAAGGCCGCTTCATCGAGCGTTTCTTTGACCAGAAGCTCCTTTGCGCAGCGATCGAGGACCTTGCGGTTTTGCGCGAGCAGGTCATGGGACCGCTGGAACACGTCCATGACTACGCCGCGTATGGCCTCGTCGATCTGCTGGGCGGTGTGCTCGCTCACCCGGCATCCGCCCTGGGTCATGCCCCCCGGCGCCTGGAGGAACTGCGGCTGACTCGGCTCGAAAACGACATAGCCGAGTTGCTCTTCCATGCCGTAGCGGGTGGCCATGTCGCGGGCGATGTCGGTGGCCTTGGCGAGGTCGTCCGCGGCGCCCGTGGACAGATGCCCGAACACCAGCTTCTCCGCGGCGCGCCCGCCGAGCAACACGGCGATCTTGTTCTCGAGCTCCTCGCGGGTCATGAGGTAGCGGTCTTCGGTGGGGCGTTGGATTGTATAGCCCAAGGCGCCGATCCCGCGCGGGATGATGGAGATCTTATGCACGGGGTCGGTGCCCGGGAGGGCGAGCGCACAGAGCGCGTGCCCCATCTCGTGGTAGGCTACCACCTCCCGTTCCTTCGGGCTCAGGACCCGGTTCTTCTTCTCGAGCCCCGCGACGATGCGCTCGATGGCGTGGGTGAAGTCCGCAAGCGTGACCGCCTCTGCTTTACGGCGGGTCGCCATCAGCGCCGCCTCGTTGACCAGGTTCGCGAGATCGGCACCCGAGAAGCCGGTGGTGAGCGCGGCGATTCTCTCGAGGTCCACATCCGGGGCGAGGCGGGCCTTCTTGATATGGACCTTGAGGATCTGCACGCGGCCTTGCTTGTCCGGGCGATCGACGAGCACCTGGCGGTCGAAGCGACCAGCGCGCAAGAGCGCGGGGTCGAGGATCTCGGGGCGATTCGTCGCGGCGAGGAGGATCAGGCCTACGGCGGGGTCGAACCCATCCATTTCGGACAGGAGCTGGTTCAAGGTCTGCTCTTTTTCATCGTGGCCGCCGATCCCCGGAAACGCGCCCCGCGCCCGGCCGAGCGCATCGAGCTCATCGATGAAGATGATGGCCGGCGCCTTGGCGCGGGCCTGCTCGAAGAGATCGCGCACTCGCGCCGCGCCGACGCCGACGAACATCTCGACGAACTCCGAGCCGCTGATCGAGAAGAAGGGCACGCCGGCCTGACCGGCCACCGCCCGGGCCAAGAGCGTCTTGCCCGTGCCCGGCGGACCGACGAGCAGTACGCCCTTCGGGATCCGCGCGCCCAGCCGTCCATAATCCTGGGGATTCTTCAGGAAATCGACGACTTCCTTGAGCTCCTCCTTGGCCTCGTCGACGCCGGCCACATCGTCGAAGGTCACGCCGGTCTCTTTCTCCATGTAGACCTTGGCGCGGCTCTTGCCGATCGCCATGAAGCCGCCCAGCCCCTGCTTTTCGGCGAACCGCCGGAACAGGAAGAACCAGACACCGAAGAAGATGAGCGCTGGAGCGAGCCAGCCGAGCAGATCGCGCAGGAAGGTGCTCTCGATGACGCGCGCATAAGGCACGTTGTACTGGGACAAGCGCGCCGCCAGATCCGGCTCGACACGGGTCGCGGCGATCACGGTCTTGCCGTTAGGATCAGGCGACTTGAGCCGGCCTCCGATCTCGAGGTCCGAGATCCACACCTCGGAGACCTTGCCCTCCTTGAGATAGCGTTCGAACTCGCTGTAGGGCAGCGGCTCGACCTCTCTGGCAGCGCTCCACCAGTTCTGCAGCATCATGAACAAAGGGATCGCGACGATCCAGTAACCCACGTTCCATTCGGTTTTCTTTTCCATACCTCACCTCGCGTCTCTAACCACCTGTCTGGAGCGTCACGGTGAGCTCGGCCTCACCGCTCTCGCGCAGCACCGTCACCCGCACCGCCTCGCCCACCTTGAAATCGTCGAGCCGGCCGAGGAGCTTTGCGACGCTGTCGACCGGCTTGTCGTCCACGGCGACGATGATGTCGCCGGGGGTAATGCCCTCGGCGTCGATGCGGGCACCTTGCATGCCGGCCGCCTCGGCGGCCGAGCCCGGAGCGACCCTGAGCACCAGCACGCCTTCGACGCCCAGCTTCTGCGTCACCTGGCGGTTCAGGTCCTCGTCTACCTCGATCCCCAAGGCAGGGCGTACATACTTGCCGCTCGCGACGAGCTCCGGCACGACTCGGTTCACGGTGTCGACCGGCACGGCGAAACCTATCCCGGCGAAGGTCCCCGAGGGGCTGAAGATGGCGGTATTGATCCCGATGAGCCGTCCGGCGGAATCGAGCAAGGGGCCGCCGGAATTGCCGGGGTTGATGGCGGCGTCCGTTTGGATTAGGTGCTCGATGACGCCGCCCTGGTCGGATGGCAGGGAGCGGTCGAGCGCCGAGACGATCCCGGTCGTCAAGGTCCAGTCAAGGCCGAAGGGGTTGCCGATCGCGAACACCTTCTGGCCGACCTTGAGGTTATGGCTAGTGCCGAGGGGCACGGGCGGCGGGCGGTTGAAGGCGACCCCGATACGCAGCACCGCGAGGTCGTGGGCCCGGCTCGCCCCGACCAGCCCCGCACTGTGTTCGCGCCCGTCGCTCAATCTTACCCGCGCCTCCGAGACGTCCGCTACCACATGGTAGTTGGTGACCACATGGCCCTGTTCGTCCCAGATGAAGCCCGAGCCCGTGCCCTGCGGGATGCTGAAGATGTCGCGTGTCCAGGGATCCATCACTCGCTCGCGGGTCGTGATGAACACGACCGAGGCTTTAGCCTTCTCGAAGAGTTCCATCGTTGTCTTCTCGTCGGCGCCGAGATCGCCGCGCGGGGTGACCACCCGCGGTGTCGCGTCCACGCCCAGGATCCGCCGCTCGATCGAGGGCAATGCTTGCCAGAGAAGCAGCAGCGCAGCCGCGGCGAGGGTTATCCAGAGAACGCGGGAGAAGAATGGATCTCGGCTAGTGTTCATGGCGGTTGCTCCCTTCTGTCGCAAATTATTTCTCTTCTGTATTTCGGATGTGGCTCAACTCGTGGGCGAGCACCGCGGTGATCTCGCGCAGCGTGGCCGCTGCGGCAGGATGGAACCGCGGGGCTTGCTGCGTTGGAGGTCTTCCATGGGCTCATGAAATACTCTATCACCTTGTACCAATGCCGGTCTTCCAACTTTTACGTTTTTCGTCGAGCCTGTGCTGCTCGGCATATTCGGCCCGCTCCGGGCTATCTTGCGTCGGTAAGAAGACCACCACCTCGAGGCCCGGGTGGGCGTTACGCAGGCTCAGCGTGCCGCCGTGCGCTTCGGCGATCCGGCGGCAGAGATAGAGCCCGAGGCCGACGCCGCCGCGGCCGTGGGTGCGTGCCTGATCGGTACGGTAGAACGGCTCCGCCAACTGTGTTAAATGCGCAGCCGTGACGCCCGGTCCGAAGTCCCGTACCGACAGTCGGGCGCGGTGGGCCTCGATTGTCGTCACCACGATCGGCGGCTTGGCGGCCTCGCGGCTGTAGCGCAGGGCGTTGTCGATCAGGTTGTGCAACAGCAGTTGCAGCCGCGTTCGATCCAGCATCAGTGTTGGTAATCGTGGTGCAAGCTCGATCTCGAGTCTTCCTTGGCCAAGCGCGTCGGCCACGGTCTCGTTGACAAGCGCGTTGAGATCGGTCGGTTCGGGATGCAAGGCGGCGTGACGGTCGTTCAGACGTTCGCCCTCGAGCAACTTCTCGATCAGATCGCGCATCACGGCCAGATCCCGCAGCAGGGCGTCGCGCTCGCCGGACTCCGCAAGAAGCTCGGTATTGAGCCGGGCTCGGGCGAGGGGCGAACGCAGCTCATGGCTGATAGCCAGCAGCAGCTGACGTTTGGCATCCAGCATCTGCCGGATGTCCTCGGCCATGGCGTTGATCTCGGAGGCGAGATCGCTGAGGTCGTCGTCGCGGCGCTTCGGGATCGGCTGCGAAAAATCACCGCTCCCGAAGCGGATGGCCCCGGCGCGGATGTCATCCAGCGGCAGGAACAGGCGCCGCACCAGCCAATAGGTCGCCGCGGTCAGCAGCAGCAGCACCGCTAAGGTGATGGCCCCGATGATCGCCGGTCGGCCTTCGCGATCGGGCTTCGGAAAACGAAACATGATGCGGTGCCCGTCGGCCAGCACGCGCAGGTGCACCGGTGGGTGTAGTCTATCGTCCGCACGGACAACAGAGAAGTCTGCGTCGCTGTCCGGGTGCGACGACCAATTGACCCTCGGCCCTCGCACGGCGATCTTCAGAGGCAGGCGTGCGACCAGCGCTTGTGCCCGCTCAATGCTGGGTGGGGTGCCGATCTCGGCGGCAAGGGCATCGATATGATGCTCGATATGAGGCCGCATGACGTCATGGAAATTGCGGGACAGCGCGAGCCTCATCCCGTACAGAAACACCACGGCAAGCACCACGGCGAGAAACAGAAACAGAACCGTGAGCCGCACGCTGAGGGAGCGCTGCAAGCCTCCGAGCCATGCCCTCACTTGCGTGCCCCGGCGAAGGTATAGCCGGCGTTCCGCAGGGTCCTGATACAGTCGAGTGGCTCGAGCTTCTTGCGCAAGCGGCTCACCAGGATGTCCACGGCACGCGTATAGAGATCGGCATCGGTGCCACGCAGACGGTTCAGTATCTCATCGCGGGTGAAGACCTTTTTTGGCTCCGAGGCGAGCAGCTTGAGAAGCTCGAACTCGGTGCCGGTGAGATTGACGGCCTCGCCGTGCCGCAACACCTCCCGGCGTTCCAGATCGATCTCGATACCGTCGAAAGCGAGCCGCTGCCGCGGTGCCTTGCGCCCCTCACGACGCAAGATGGACTGAATCCGTGCCACGAGCTCGCGCGGCTCGAAGGGTTTCGCGAGATAATCGTCGGCGCCGATCTCGAGCCCGGCGATGCGGTCCGGCAACTCACCGCGGGCAGTCAGCATGATGATGGGAATGTCGCGCTCCTTGCGAATGGTTCGACACAGCTCGAACCCGTCCATCTCGGGCATCATGACATCGAGGATCGCCGCATCGAAGGGTTCGGTGCGCAGCCGCGCGAGGCCGACGCTAGGAAGCGTGGCACTCTCCAAGTCGACGCCGAAACGTCGGAAATAAACTGCCAGCGGCGCCGCGAGCTGCTGGTCGTCGTCGATGAGCAGGATTCGGGACATGGCACATTCTCGCAGCTCCGTGAGGCGAAAAACAGCGACGGCCCGGCACCCGGGCCGTCGCACAAGGGATGGAGGAACTAGCCCGCTGGGTCGGCCTTGGGACGGTGATCCCGGTGACCATGACGCCGCTCCAGGAACTCGCGCACCTTCTGCTGTTGCTCGGCGTTGAGACTGTCGAAGAGATCGGCTGCGGCCGCGATCAGCGCCGGGCCGTTGCTCTGTAGCCGAGCCGCCTTCTCGTTCAAGAGTGCCTGTGCGCGCTCGCGATCGAGGCTCTCGCCCTTGATGAGCGATTGTATCCGCTCATGGCGGCCCTTCGAGTCGCCCATCATCGCCTTGCGCTGCTCGGAAAGCTTGTCGAAGAAGGTCGACAGCTTCTGCTTCTGCGCATCGTTCAGGCCGAGCTCCGTGCTGATCCGCTCGACTCGTTTCGCTCGGAACTCGGCGCGCGCCTTGTCATCGTGCATCCAGGATTTGCTACAGCCATGAAAGCCTTCGCCAGGGTGTCCGCGATCGCGATCGGCAAAGGCGGTCGCGGCGGTCGCGATTAGGGCAGTTCCGCAGAGGCCCATTAGTAATTGCTTGATCCACGGGGTCATGCGATTTCTCCTTTGAGGTTGGTTTCGATACGGTAGCCATCTTAGCGCCCCAGCCGCAAGCGATCCTTTCGCCGGTGTATCGACGTGTTTCGCTTTGTTTCACCGCAGCCGCGGTGAAGGTGGGCTATTCCCCGATCCTGGACCCCAGGACCCGCGCGTTTGACAGCTAACTGGTCCAGCCGTATCTTCCTTTTTGAAGAAATTGGCCTTTTAAAATCCATACTCCCCGTCGGATTAAGCCGATTCGCATTTTTGAGTTGAACGAGGAAACTACATGGACCTTTATCCCCCACTCAGTAAAGAACTCGCACGCAAACGGGCCCAGCTGGCACCGGAGATCTCCGCCGCGTTCAAGGCCTTCAGCCAACGGGTATTCGCCGAGGGCGCGCTGCCCGCGAAGACCAAGCAGTTGATCGCGGTCGCGGTGGCCCACGTCACCCAATGTCCGTACTGCATTCGCGGGCACACCGAGCTTGCGGCGAACCACGGTGCGACCGAGCAGGAGGTGATGGAAGCCATCTGGGTCGCCGCGGAAATGCGCGCAGGCGGCGCGTACGCGCATGCGAACCTTGCGCTTGAGACCATGAGTCAACGGGATGCGGGCAGGTCCGGCGGTGGAACGTCGTGAACGCCGCGCGGCCATCCAACAGGGAATTCCGGTAAAGATCATCAACAAGACGAAAGGAGAAACGTACCTCGCGGAACATGCATTGACGGGACGACAAGTCGAGATGATTTTATCCGGAAGTCTACTCAACTTGATGCGCAAGCCTCCGGCCTAGCTGGCGTCGCGTCTGAACGCCGGAGTCATTCCGTTGACTCGAAGTATTGACCACATCACCCCGCAGGCTGCCCGCACGCTCGCCGGGCTTTTTCAGGAGCGTATCTCGCTGACGCCGCAGTCCGTCGCTTACCGCTATTTCGACCCTGCTGCGAGCACCTGGAAGGGGCTATCCTGGCAGGAGATGGGCACGCATATCGCGCGCTGGCGGGCAGCATTGGCGCGCGAACCGTTGCAATCCGGCGATCGCGTCGCCGTGATGCTTCGCAATTCGCCGGAGTGGGTCATGTTTGAGCAAGCAGCGCTAGGGCGAGGTCTTGTCGTCGTCCCCCTGCATACCAACGATCGTGCCGAAAATATTGCCTACATGATCAGAGATGCGGGCGCAAAAGTGCTGCTGCTCGGGGATGCCAAGGACTGGCGCCTGTTGCAGGCTGTGCGTAATCATTTAGTGGGCTTGGTGCGCGTCCTTACCCTCGCACCCCATGAGGGCGAATCCGACGATGCGCGTCTGTGGGATGTTAATGCATGGCTATCGCTCGCCGATAAGGCCGCACCGATGCATGCAGGCCTCCCCGATGATCTCGCCACCATCGTATACACCTCGGGAACGGTCGGCCGCCCCAAAGGGGTGATGCTGAGCCACCGAAACATTTTGTGGAACGCCTATGCGCTCATGCGACGGTTCTCCATTTGTACAGACGATGGGTTTCTCTCTTTCTTGCCTCTTGCGCACAGCTTCGAGCGCACCGTTGGCTACTACCTGCCAGTGATGGCAGGTGCTCTCGTCACTTACGCACGCTCACCTCGGCAGCTTGTTGAAGATCTCCCAGAGGTCCGGCCGACCATCTTGCTAGTCGTGCCTCGGGTCCTCGAAAAAATCTACGCAGGACTTCAGTCGAAATTTGAAAGCAACACCCTTCTAAAAACCCTGTTTGAGCTGACCATCAGAATCGGGTGGCAACGCTTTCTGTACTTGCAGGGGCGAGGGGACTGGCGCTGGCCGTTACTCTTATGGCCTTTGCTCAATCGGCTCGTGGCACATCGGATCCGCACCGGGTTAGGGTGCGATCGTCTGCGCATAGTCAGCTGCGGGGCGGCGCCCCTAGAGGCACGTCTCGCGATCGTGTTTATTGGCTTAGGATTTCCCATCTCAAATGGTTACGGCCTGACCGAGGCGAGTCCCGTGGTAAGCGCTAATGCGCTCACCGAAAATGATCCCTTCAGCGTCGGCACTCCGCTCGAGGACGTGGAAGTGCGCTTCGGTGACGAAGATGAACTGCTCGTTAAGAGTCCCGGCGTAATGTTAGGTTACTGGGGTGACCCAAAGCTTACCGCGAGGACAATCGACAGCGAAGGATGGCTACACACCGGCGACCAGGCGCGGATCAACGAGCACCATATCTACATCACTGGCCGAATCAAAGAGATCATCGTGATGGCCAATGGTGAAAAGGTGGCTCCAGAAAGTATGGAACGCGCGATTATCCTGGATCCGCTCTTCGAGCAAGTGATGGTGACGGGAGAAGGTCAGGCCTATCTGAGTGCGAGCGTCGTGTTGAACCGAGAACACTGGTCGAAATTTGCACGTGACCTTGGCCTCGACCCGAACGACCCGGCCACACTTGACCAGGCGCAGATCCAGACGACGATCTTAGACAGGATCGCGATGCGACTCCACGCGCTCCCAGGTTATGCGAAGGTGCGAAGCGTTACCCTGAGCTTGGAACCATGGACCGTGGAAAACGGGCTGTTGACGCCTACTCTTAAGGTTCGTCGCGACCGAGTACTCGCCCATCTCCAGACGCAGGCCCTAAGCAAGGCCAGCGAGTAGTGCACGCGGATACACCGCTTAAGTAGCCTATCAACCGTCCGCTTCGTACTTGAACGACAACTGTACCCGTGCCCGGTAAGCGGTGACTCGACCGTTTTCAATCTTCATATCGAGTTTGGTTATTTCGGCGACGCGGAGGTCGCGAAGATGCTTGCCGGCCTCTTCGACGGCGTTCTTTGCTGCATCCTCCCAGGATTGTGCACTGGTTCCAATGATCTCGGTGATTCTGTACACGCTTTCTGTCATTTTTCCTCCTCTGTTTCCGGAGCCTCCTGTCTGCTCAGGTCATGCGCAGGCAACAATTGACCTCTGACGCTTCACGGCATCCAGAGCAATGCTCCGAGAAATTTCCATTGCCCTAGGATGCATTCTACTCCTTTTTACAGCAACTATAAGCCTTCACCCATCCGCGAGACATGGTTGATACGATTCCTCCAGGCGCCTCGATTCCAGCGTTAGATCCCGCTGTTAGCGCGATACGATTCGGACGGGCGAAGCGCGCAAATATTTTCTCTTGAGTTGCCCGTAAAGGCAGTTTTCGTGATATCGTGCATTCTTATCTTGAGCGGCGGCTCTCCACATTTCGTTCCAAAGATGAATCGCGTAAGTGCTTTCATCGAGCACGGTTTCCACATCAGGTTCTAGCACTTTGTGCCACTCGGAGTAACCCAACGGACAAAAAACGTAATGTGGCTTTGTATATTTTCCCAGCGAATACTTTCTGACCGCTTCTGCCATTAGTCTTGGCCCAGTCTCTCCCCAAACCAAATGCTCCGGGTTCTTAGACTGACAAACTCCCCACGCATAGGTCATAACGTTACTCCCTGCTGGAGCTTTGAGGATGCCGCTAGTTACAACTTCGAGCCCCTTACTTATTATCTCGCTGGAGAAAACGTGCTTTTCAGGAAAATCAAACGGCTTCAGGCAAATGATATCGGTATCGGCCCACCACCCCCCACGATCGAGTAGTAGCTTATAGCGAAAAAAATTTGCAAAACCTGCATAGCTTGGATAGTGCTTGTATTGAAAGATGCGCGAGGACGGCAATATCTCATTAGCATCCTTGATGACAGTCCCAACCGGGATGTTCTTCGGCTCATCGTAAACATACAGATGGTACTCATGTCCGTTCAGCAGGAACGAAGAGACTGACAACTGTTCCATCACAGAAAGTTCAGGACCGATCCAAAGTCCCTGAATGATCTTGTTCATCTCTCGGTGTTGCTAGTTAGCGCGTCTTCAGGCGCCGTTTCGGGCGCTCTCTTTCTGGTACTCGACGACGTAATCGGCCGCCATTCTCAGGGAATGATCCTCTACTTACAGCCTTGTCCCGGCATGCCTGGGAGAAACATCGACGATATCATCGATGAGCGCCTCTGTCGCTGCACCGGCGCTTTGCGGCCTATAACCTCCCATAGGTTTTATGTTATACCAAGCGAGTTGTAGATATCGGGCCTCGTCGATGCCAAAAGAGAAGTGGACCACACCGCGATGAGCATAGGGATGGGGGGCGAGCGAGCGCAGCTGGTGGCTACCCTGCACGCACCGCCGTCTCCCGAAGCTCGCGAGGTCGGCGGCGCGGACTGGATTGAGGTGCGGGCAGAGGCCACTGGCGAGCTAGATGCTGGCTGGCTGCGCAACCGGTTCCGCGGCGGTCTCATCTACGGCCTGGGCGCGGGGATGTCTGCTGAGGCGCGTTGCCGGCGGCTCTGCGCCGCCCGCGAATATGACCTCATCGACCTGGACGGCGAGCGCGATCTGGTGCCCGAGATTCTGGAAGCCATCCCCAGAGAGCGGCGCGTGATCTCTTGGCACGGTCCGGGGGAGGGCTACGAAGACCTACACCGGCGCTTCGAACGCTATGCGGCGGCGGGAGCGGTCTTGATCCGGCTGGTTCCTTGGGCCGGCGCGCTGCCGGACGGCTTAGCCCCGCTGTCGCTGCTGAAGAGCCTGCGGCGCCCCGACTTGGTTGCCTACGCCGCGGGGGACTGCGGTTACTGGACCCGACCCCTAGCCGCGCGCTTGGGGGCGCCCTGGGTCTTCGGAGAGGCGTCCGGCGGCGAGGACGGATGCAGCATCGCCCGCTTGATCGAGGACTTTGGCGTACCCCTTCTTTGGACTGCGGACGAAGTCTTTGGGATTGCGGGCGATCCGGTGCTCCAGGCCTATTCGACCCGGCTGCACAACGCGGCATACCGAGCCCTCGGCCGGAAAGCCCTGTACCTGCCCTTCTCCTGCCCCGACTTCGCCGACCTGTGGGAGGGGATCGTAGCGCCTGGAGCCTTGGACGGCTTGGGCTTTCCTCTGCGCGGGCTCACCACCGTCTCTCCGCATAAAGAAGCGGCTCTCGCGCAGGCGCGGATCAGCAGCGCGCTTTCCAGCCAAGCTGGCGCCTCCAATCTGTTGTTGCGGCGCGGGGCAGATTGGACCGCGACCACCACAGACGCGCTGGGAGTCCTAGAGCCGCTGCGCCGGCGCCGCATTCCTCTGGCCGGATCCCGGGCGGCGGTGCTCGGCTGCGGCGGGACGGGACGCGCGGTGGCGGTGGCGCTCAGCGCCGCCGGGGCCGAGGTGTCGCTGGTCAATCGCGGAAAAGCGCGCGGGCACTCCGCCGCGCGCCGGCTTGGGCTACCTTTCCTCCCCTTGGCCGGCTTCGCACCCGCCGGTTTCGACCTGATCGTGAACGCCACGCCGCTCGGGCGCGGGCCCGACGAATGCCCCTTCGACGCAGGGCGCGCCCGTCACGACACGGTGATCGCCGATTTTGTGTACCGCAGTTCCCCCACACGCCTGGCGGCGGTGGCCCGCGCCCGTGGCCTGCGGGTAATCGATGGCCATGAGATCCTTGGCGTCCAGGTTCGTGAACAATTCCGCCGCCTCACCGGCCAGCCCTGGCCTGACCAGGTTGCGGCCATGCTGCCCCTGCGGCTCGCCGCCGGACAGCCCCTGTGAGGCCCGTTATCCCGCGGCCATGCTCGTGGGGCCGATTCAGGCCTAGCGTGGTGCGCGCAGCCACAAATTGAGCGGACCCTCCTCAACAACGGTCGAGGGGCGTGTCGGTGATGAGGTTACGGATGATGGCGCCCAGGTTCTTCCCCCGCTCGCAGCCGCGCCGGTACGCCGCTTCGACAATGCGCCCATCGTTCCCGACCGATCCGTTGACCGCCTCGAACCCCAGGACCATGGGAACGTTCGCATCCTCCGGGCTGACGGCTGCATCTGGCGCGCGATCTTGCCGCGCTTGAGGCACATCCTGCCTCGCCGGATCCGCAGGTGCGTGAATTGCTCTTTGACGCTTATGTGATCCATAGTGAATACCTCCGGGTCTGTGGTAGTACTCTCGCTTCTACTAGACAAACAACTCAGATGAACCATCCTCTGAGTGCGAAGGACATTATTCTGCGAATTTATGACGGCCGAATGACGTTGACCGGTGCTTTCCGTGAAGGGCCCTCCTCGATGCTGATGCCTCCATTAGAAAGTGTAGCACTGTTATCGAGAAATCCTATTTGCATTGCACAACCGGGGTTAATATGGCTGAGACCGGCGAGGCGGGTTAGTTAACCTTCATACTTTCGAGCGATGAGCACAGCATTGGTGCCCCCGAAGGCAAAGGAATTCGACATCACAGTGGCGACGGCGACGTTCGTTCGAGCGCTATTCGCGACGTAATCGAGGTCACACTCGGGGTCTGGATCCGTGAGATTGATGGTCGGTGGTATGGCTTGGTGTTTTAAGCTCATGATCGCGACAATTAATTCCATGGCCCCCGCCGCGCCTAAGAGATGCCCGTGCATGGATTTCGTCGAGCTAATCGGGATCTGATAGCCGTGGCGGCCGAATACCTCCTTGATCGCGGTGGTCTCGACGGTGTCGTTTTGCGACGTCGCCGTCCCATGGGCATTGATGTAATCAATTTCTTCTGGTCCCATCTTGGAATCCTCCAACGCGGACCGTAATGCGTGCGCCTGCCCTGCGAGCGAGGGCCGGGTGATGTGCGCGACATCGGTGGTCTGGCTATAGCCGACGAGCTCGGCATAGACCGGCGCGGTGCGGGATCGCGCCCGTTCCAGATCTTCAAGAACGACAATTGCCGCGCCTTCACCGAGCACCAGCCCGGTACGGTTCTTCGAGAACGGCTTGCAAGACGCCGCGGGATTTTCCGGGTCCTCTAAGGCGAGCGTGCGCAGCGCTTCCCACGCCTTCATAGTGCCATAGGTCAGAGGCGCCTCGGCGCCGCCCGCAAGCGCCGAGTCGATGCGTCCGAGCGCGATCTGGCGATAGGCTTCCCCCACCGCGACAGTGGACGAGGAGCAAGCGGTCGAATACGTGAGACACGGACCTGTCAGCCCGTATTCGAGAGCGATCCACGAGGCGGGGGCATTGTTCATCGTCATCACCACCGTGAAGGGCGGCAAACGCTCCGATCCCTCGCGATACAAAATCGCATACCCGGCATCGGTCGTTTCCGCGCCGCCCATGCCCGTGCCCAAATACACACCGCACCGGGGTTCCTCACCGCGTTGGAAGACCAACTCCGCATCGGTCACGGCCTGTGCCGCCGCGCTCAGGGCGAGCTGACTGACTCGATCTAGAATTTTCAAGCGGCCAGGAGGGAAAAACAGCGCCCCGTCAAAATCAACCTGCGCGCCGATGCGGATCGACAGCTTTTCGGCGAACGGCGTTTGCAGCCTCCCAATGCCGGACCTTCCCGCGAGCAGGTTTTTGAAGAACTCTTGCGGGTCATTCCCGAGCGGTGAGATCACCCCCAGCCCGGTAATGGCCACCCTTCTCAAGGACTGCGTTCCTCAACAGTGGGCTGAACGTGCTGCTCTGCAACCAAGCGATCGATATATTCGACAACATCCTGGAGGGTTTTCAGAGGCGCCTGGTCACGCGGCACGGTGATGTTGAATTCGTCTTCGATGTTGAACAGCAGATCGATGGTGTCCATCGAATCGAGCCCAAGCGCCTCGAGCGACGCGGCCGGCACGAGATCACCGTGTTTAACTTGGTTGTGCTTAACCAGCAACGCCTGTAAGCGTTCCAAGGTCGTCATTATTTAGTCTCCGGGAGATTGATCCCCTAGGTCACTTCTAACAAGGCCCCGTGACAGCTGAACCCGGCGCCAAACGAGGACATCCACCACCAACCGCAGGGCGCCGAATGCTTCAGGGCGGCGCTGAGCACGAAGTACACGAAGGCGCTGCTCAGGTTGCCGAATTCGCTCAATGTCTCCCGGCTATGGAGGATCGCCTCCTCGGGTAGCTCCAATCGTTCCTTTAGAGCCGCGAGCACATCGCGCCCGCCCGCGTGCCAAATCCAAGTGCTGATATTTTGCTTGTTCATACCAGAGCTTTCCAGTACCGTCCCCAATACCCGCTCCGCATAAGCCGCCGCCAGCTTTGGAACGGGCCGGGTGAGGATATTGCGTAGCATCCCCTGGCGCTGCTCAAAACGCAGATCATCGCGCCGTTCGGGATCGGTAAGGGACGCACTCGTTTTCCATTCGATGCGCCGGCGGCCCGGAACCGCGGCATCGGAGAGCACCGCCGCGCCCGCCCCATCACCGAACAAGCAACCGCTGATCAGCACCCCCGGATCGTTGTCGAGATAGATCGCCGCGCTGCACACTTCGGCCGAGACAGCCAACACATTCCGGCACCGGCCAGCCAAAAGCAGCGCCTCCGCCATCATCCAATTGGGCAAAGCAGCGCCGCATCCCTGACCGACGAGATCGAATGCCAACGCGTTGGGCCGCAACCCGAGTCCCTCTATCAGATAACTCGTCAGGCCCGGACACAGGTATCCTGTACAGGTGCTTGCGATCACCGCATCGATCTCGGGGGCGCGCCGCCCGGCGTTCTCGAGCGCCTGGCGCGCCGCGGCGATCGCCAGCCGGGGAGCGTGATCGCCGAAGCGCCGATGCAGGGTGTCGGCATCGATCTCGAACACTTCGCGCAGGTTTTCCGGCGCCAAATACCTGGTTGCGATGCCGTTATCGCCGAGCAATACCTGCTCGATGAGAGCACAGGCGCGCCGGTCGAGCCGGGTAGCGAACGAGGAAACCTTAAACGCTTCCCAGCATTCGGCCTGCGTATAGCGCTGCGGAGGCACGGCGGTGCCGAGCCCGGTGACGAACATTGCCATTATTAGTTGTGTTTTTTAGACATGATAGCCCAAGCGCACGGTCGAGGCCGAGGCGTCACGCCGGATGACTCATACGCACCGCAGGCCGATGATTCAATACCTTCAGCAGCGGCACCGCCAACCCGGGGATCCGCGCCAGGATGGAAAACGCCGCCCGTGTTAAGCCCGGCCGCCTGAGGATCCCAGCGGCGGCGTGGCAGAGGACTCTGCGCCCGATCACGCGGCGATAGGACCATTCCCACTCCGCGATCAGAGCGGGATCCCAGCGCCGGACGGCCTGGAGCGCTAACGGGACCACGGCTTCCGCCGAGGCCAACGCCCAGGCGATGCCCTCGCCGGTGAAGGGTTCCACGTAACCCGCGGCGTCGCCCAGGACGAACACGCGCTCGGAGGCGAGACACGGCGGCCGGACGGTCAAACGCGCCGTTCCCCGCCAAGCTGCCTCGGCTAGTGGGGGAATTGGCGGCCAACCCACCTCGCCCAGAATCGCCGCCGCCGCAGCCCCCGCCCCACCCAGCGTGCGGACGAACCCCCGATCGAACGCCGCCGCCACATTCAGCCGTCCGTCCTCCACGCGCACCAACCCGACGTAGCCGCGCGCGCCGCAGGCCATGAAGATCGCTCCGGACGCATAAAAAGCCGGCGCCGGCACGACGATCACCCCGGCCCCGACGCGCGCATCCTGTGCGACCCGCGGAGCATATTTCACTGCCGCGCGGATCAAACGGCTACCGAGTCCGTCGGCGCACAACACCAGCTGGCTCGACACAGCGCCGCATTGAGGGCCCTGCCGCAGTGCGACGGCCGGCTTCGTGCCGGCTCCTAAGCATGCGACCGTGCCTGGTAGAAACTGCGCTCCCGCGCCGACGGCCGCTTGGATCAACGCCGCGTCAAACACCTCGCGGCTGAGCGCGACCCCTCCCGGTACCGCGAGCGTCAGATCCCCGCCCCGGATCGCGGCATGGAACGCCTTGATGGGTACCGCGCCGCAACGCTCCGCCAAGGCACCGAGGCCCGCCGCGTTCAATACCTCCAAAGCGCGTGGATTCAAGCAGGCGCCGCACACTTTGTACCGCGGAAAAGCCGCCTTATCGACGAGCAGCACCCGTAGCCCGTGCCGCGCTAATGCGTGCGCGGCGAACGCACCGGCCGGCCCCGCGCCGACGATGAGCACCTCCCATTCCCGCGCGGCCGCATCGGTGATCGCGAGCGTCCCTATCGTATCGGTCGGGTTCATGGGGTTAAAATCCGTCGCGCCCGACTACTCTAACCATTTGTCGATCAGATCCGCCATCTCGCCGGTACGCATCGGAGGCTCCGCGGTATCGAACCAGCGCATGGATTGCGCCGCGATCAACCGAGTAATCTTCTCCCCGCTCACCAGACCATGTTGGTCGTAACACCGATCCGGACATTTCGCAAGCACATTAAGCGCCGCGCCGAGCACTTTTTCCCGCGTGCTGGGAGCATCCTTTCTCGAAGACGGATTAGGTTCCTGGCGGACGGCGCCTGGTAACGAGGCCGAGGATCCCGGAACCACGCGCTGGATGAACTGCATGAGCGCCTCGAATGGTTCCGGGATCGGGACGCCCGAGGCGCGTGCCCACTGATAGAGATCGATCGGCGCACAACGCCAATCCTCATCTGGAACATCGGGGTTCATTACTCGCGGTTTGCCTTCGGTAATGACCGCATCTCTCACGAATGCCCACAGCTCGTTCTCCCGCGTCTTGCATTCGCCGGAAGCGCGCAATGTTTCCCACGCATCGGGCGCGATTCCAATAAGGAGCGGAATGCCTTCCGCCCGCAGCGACCACGCCGGTTTAGGCATCCAGCGCTCATAAAGCAATTGCGCCTGCGGGCTAGCATCCCGGCTTGCCACGTCCGGGGACGCTATCGGCACGGATGACTGTAGTAACATACAGTCCAATAACTGCGCTAGTTTTTCGGCGATGTCGTTGTGCTGTCCCATAAACGAATTAGAAAACGGAGGGTCTTCCGGTAGTTTCGTGTCAGAGCAAAAACCACTTGGAACATGATACGCGATCCGCTGCCTAAAATAAGGCTCCTCGGCAGAATCTATGGGTATTCGGTTAACTCCCTCTCCCACCGGTCTATACACCCGGAGGGAGAGGGAGTAAACCATGGCGGCACTTACCTTGCCGCGACGCCTCGATAGCAATTCTTTCATCGTTGATTTATCCTCCCCGCGTTGAATGCTTCTCGCTCGGCGCGGGTTAATTCGGGCGTCATGCGACGCAGGAACCGATAAGGCGATGCCAACGATACTGAGAAGCGGGCCGTACAGGTTTTACTTTTACAGCAATGAGAGAGGCGAGCCGCCGCACGTACATGTGCAGCGGGAGCGCTTCTTCGCAAAGTTTTGGTTGAATCCCGTGACGTTGGCGAGTTCTATCCGATTCGCTTCGCACGAGTTGCGGGCGATCCAAAGAATAGTCGAAGATCATAGGGACAATTTTCTGGAGGCTTGGAATGAGCACGCAGGCGATTGAAGTGCACCCATTGGCGCAGCAGGTTAGTTTCACGGATAGCGACATGGTCGTTGCGCTGGTTGATGGCCGTACTGTCTCAGTGCCGCTCGTCTGGTTTCCTAGACTAGCGAGTGCATCGAGACGACAATTGGAGAACTACGAGATCCTGGCAGACGGTGAGGGTATTCACTGGCCGGAGGTCGATGAGGACTTAAGCGTCGCGGGCCTGCTCCGAGGCGCGCACTGATAACATCAGGGGTTAAAGCAGGGGTTGCAGGGGCTCTTAGTCCATTTTCGACCAGATTTTTTCCCACACATCGATTTTGATCGGGAAAAGCACCCGGTTGTAGTGGTGTTTGAGCGATCCGAGTTCGACCACAACCTCGGCCGGAAAACCCGCGCGATTGCCGCGCGTGTTGACCATGATTTCCTCGAAGTACGTACGCATCAAGTCCGGCTGTTGCCAAAGTTCCACCATGCGATTGACGATGCGTGGATACTGTTCGGGTAAGTGCTTCGGACGGACTTTCTCATCCAGGGAGGTGAGCCACTTGGATGCCGCCGGGCTGAGGTCTATGGCATTCTGTTTTGCAAACTTTTCTGATGTATCGTGTGTCATAGGAACGGCCTTATGGGTTGACTGAGGGACCGGAGTCTTCCCCTAGGTACACTCTCCGACACGCTCATTACTGCAAGATGCTTGCCCATGACAGCGCATTAGCGTCCTTTTCCAGGGAAGAAGAATGTTTGCAATGCGGAGCCACTTGCGCGTTTAGCGCGGATCTATACATCGTGAGCGGAGCTGTGCGTGGCGGTAGGCGACGAGCGCATTCTCCGCTTCTTCGATCGCGATGAGCACCGCACCGGTGGCGAGCCGCTGCGGGAACCTACTCGACCGATTCCGGCGCCAGGGGTACGATCAAGCACAGGTCAAAAAACTCATGGCCGCGATCGCACATCTTTTCCGCCAGCTTACCCACGGCGTCTATATCGTGGGCGTCGCCCACGGCAGCGAGTGCAATGCCTTCACCGCCGCCTGGGTGATGCAGGCGTCCTTCGATCCGCTCCTGCTCGCCCTCGCTATAAACCCGCGGAACGCATCGTATCCCCTCTTGATCGCGAGCGGAGCGTTCACCGTCAACGTGCTGCGCCAAGACCAGATGACGCTCGCCGCCCATTTCGGTCAACCACGATGCGAGCACAAGCTGGCTGGGTTCGCTTGGTCACAAAAACGCACCGGCGCACCGGTCTTGGCGGAATGCCTGGCTTATTTCGAGTGCGTGATTGCGAGCCGCTGCGCCGCCGGCGATCATGAGATCGTACTGGGTCGAGTCGTTGACGGCAGCCTATTGAACGAAGGTATCCCACCGCTGCAATATCGCGACACTGGGGATCTAGACGGTAGCGATCGCTTGTTCCCGGAAGCTCTCTAAGCGGTGTGGCGATCCTAGCCCGAGGCGATTAGCATTGAGCCTGGACCAATTTCATCCTGCTGTCCGAGACTGGTTTCAGGGCCGGTTCCGTGAGCCGACGCCCTGCCAAGGACGCGCTTGGCCCGCCATTGTTGAAAATCACCATACCCTGATCGCGGCCCCGACAGGCTCGGGCAAGACACTAGCGGCGTTTCTCGCGGCGATCGATACGCTCGTGCGCAAAGCTGAAAGCGGGCACCTCGGCAATCGGACGGAAATCGTGTACGTGTCGCCGCTGAAAGCGCTCAGCAACGACGTCGAGCGGAATCTTCAAGGCCCGCTACAAGGGATTCAATCGCTGTTGCGCGAGCGTTACGGCGTCGAGCCAACCATTCGTGCTTTCGTTCGTACGGGCGATACGCCGGGCCGCGACCGTGTTGCGATGCGTAAGCACCCGCCCCACATCCTGGTGACGACTCCCGAATCGCTTTATATCGTACTCACGAGCGTCGGTGGCCGAGAGATGCTGCGCTCCGCTCGCACGGTCATCATCGATGAGATCCATGCCCTGTTTAGTAATAAGCGGGGGGCTCATCTGGCACTCAGCCTCGCCCGGCTCGACATGCTTGCCGGCGCACCGTTAACGCGTATCGGCCTGTCCGCGACACAGCGCCCCATCGACGAGGTCGCGCGCTTTCTGGCGGGTTGCGATCCCAACGCGAATCGCCCATGCACGATCATCGACATGGGTCATGAGCGCGCGTGGGATCTCGCGATCGAGGTCCCACCGTCACCGCTCAGCGCGGTGATGTCAAACGAGGTCTGGGAGGAAGTCTACGCGCGCCTCGCGGCACTCATCACCGAGCACCGCACGACCTTGGTATTCGTCAACACCCGGCGCATGGCCGAGCGCGTGGCGCGCCATCTGAGCGAACGCCTCGGCACGGACGCAATTACGGCCCATCACGGCAGCATGGCGCGGGAGCACAGGCTCGAAGCGGAGCGGCGGCTCAAAGCTGGAGCGTTGCGCGCGCTCGTCGCGACCGCTTCGCTCGAGCTCGGGATCGACGTGGGCGAGGTAGATCTCGTGTGCCAGCTCAGCAGCCCGCGCTCAATCGCGGGGCTCCTCCAGCGCGTCGGACGCTCCGGTCATGCGCTCTCGGCGCTCCCGAAGGGCCGGCTGTTTCCATTGAGCCGCGACGATCTGGTGGAGTGCGCGGCACTGCTCGAAGCCGTCCGCTGCGGCGATCTCGATCAAGCTAAGGTGCCACCGGGGCCGCTTGATGTCCTCGCGCAACAGATCGTGGCCATGGTTGCCAACGAAGACTGGGATGAAGATGAGCTCTACGATCTCGTTGTGCACACCTACCCTTACCGCGCCCTCGTCCGAACTGAATTCCAGCGGCTTGTCCGCATGCTGTCCGAGGGCTTTACGACGCGCCGGGGCCGGCGCGGCGCCTATCTCCATCGCGACACGGTGCAGCGGCGGTTGCGGGCTAGGCGCGGTAGCCGCCTCGTCGCCGTGACCTGCGGGGGAGCCATCCCCGACAACGCCGACTACGAAGTGCGCCAAGAACCGGCGGGCACCTTCGTCGGGACGGTCAACGAAGACTTCGCCATCGAAAGCCTGGCCGGCGATATCTTCCAGCTCGGCAACACCTCGTGGCGGATCCTGCGCGTCGAGACCGGCATCGTCCGGGTGGAGGATGCCCGCGGTCAACCGCCCACCATTCCCTTTTGGCTGGGCGAGGCGCCCGGACGGACCGCCGCCTTATCACAGGCCGTATCCCGCCTTCGCGCCTTGCTCGACGAGATGCTCGTCGAGAGCGGTATCGAGGAGGCCGTCCGCTGGCTGCGGCTGCACTGCGGGCTCACGGAGCCCGCGGCCTTGCAGCTCGCTCAATACCTAGCCAGCGCGCGCGCCGCGCTCGGCGTGCTCCCGACCCAGGAGACGCTGGTACTGGAACGCTTCTTCGATGAGTCGGGCGGCATGCAGTTGGTCCTGCACTCCGCGTTCGGATCGCGGCTCAATCGCGCCTTCGGTCTGGCGCTACGCAAACGCTTCTGCGCCAAGTTCAACTTCGAGCTTCAAGCCGCGGCCACGGAAGACGCCGTGGTGTTGTCGCTCGGCGAGACCCATAGTTTTGCCCTCCCCGACGTTTGGGGCTATCTCAACGCGGCCAGCGTCCGCGAGGTCTTGACCCAGGCATTGCTCGATGCGCCGATGTTCACTCTGCGCTGGCGCTGGAACGCTTCGATCTCGCTCGCCGTCCCGCGCGCCCAGGGCGGACGCAAGGTCCCGCCACGCTTGCATCGTATGCGCGCGGAGGATCTCCTGGCGGTCGTGTTCCCCGATCAGGTGGCCTGTCTTGAGCACCTGGCCGGACGGCGCGAGATCCCGGACCACCCCTTGGTGCGCCAAACGCTGAGCGATTGCCTCACCGACGCCATGGACATCGACGGGCTGGAAGCGCTCTTGAAAACCATCGAAGCCGGACAGATACGCTTGCTCGCGCGCGCTCTCACCGAACCCTCGCCGCTCGCCCAAGAGATCCTCAATGCGCGGCCCTATGCCTTTCTCGATGATGCGCCCTTGGAGGAACGGCGCACTCAAGCCATCCTCAGCCGCCGCTGGCTGGATATCGAGTCTGCCGAGCGCCTTGGGCGCTTGGATCCCGGCGCCATCGAACGGGTATGCGCCGAGGCCTGGCCGGATGCATCGACGCCCGACGAGTTGCACGAGGCGCTGACCTTGGCGGGATTTTTCACCGAGTCCGAGAGCCGCCGTAGCGCCGCTGGCGAGGCGGTGAACGCGGGAGGATGGGGAGGGTTGCTGGAACAACTCAAGTTAGAAAAACGCGCAACGGTTTTATGTGTCGGGGAGTGGCGGGCGTGGGTCGCCGTGGAGCGCTTACCCGAGCTTTTAGCGCTTCATGCCGACGCCGCCATCACTCCGATTCTGCAGGTACCCGCGGAGTATGCGTCGAAGGCTTGGACCGCAGAGGATGCCTTGGTCGAATTGCTGCGTAGTCGGCTCGAAGTTCTCGGACCCACGACACCGGCTGCACTTGCCTTCGAGTTTGAGCTTGCAGAGCCATCCCTACGGACCGCGCTACTGACCCTCGAATCCCAGGGCTACGTCTTGCGCGGCGACTTCACCGGGCAGGATCGCGAGGAATGGTGCGAACGGCGTTTGCTCGCGCGTATTCACCGCTATACCGTACAGCGGCTTCGCCAGGAGATCGAACCTGTCGCGGCGGCGGATTTCTTGCGTTTTCTGTTCCGCTGGCAGCATGTGGATCCCGCGACGCGCTTGAGCGGCGAGCCTGCCCTCCCGGCCGTATTGGAACGGCTCGAGGGCTTCGAGGCAGCCGCGGCGAGCTGGGAAGAAGAACTCCTCCCCGCACGTCTGCGCGATTACGATCCCGCATGGATCGATCGCCTGTGCTTGTCGGGACGCATGGTTTGGCGCCGGCGCGCAGCCGCACCGCCCGCCGGGAACGCCGCGGGGCCCCTACGTTCCACGCCGATCACGTTTTTGGCCCGCCAACGCGAGTGGCCGGGGGAGATAGCCGACTCCGGTAGCATCGAACTCGGCCCGCACGCGGGGGCGGTTGCCGAGTCGTTACGCCGGCAGGGAGCCTTATTCACCGAGGATTTGATCGCCGAGCTCGGTTACCTGAAGACCCAAGTGGAACAGGCACTTGCCGAGCTGGTTGTGAAGGGGATCGTGAGCTGCGATAGCTTCGCAGGCTTGCGTTTGTTGCTGGCCCCCGCCAGCGGCCGCCAGCGGCGATCACGACGGCGGGGGTGGGTGCGTGACCACGCCGCCGGACGCTGGGTCCTGGTGCGGGAGCGTTTGCCGACAGCGCCTGCGCCGGATCCCTTGCTCACGCAGGATACAACGGACGCTCTGGAGGCATGCGCCTGGGTTTTGCTCCGCCGCTATGGGGTCGTCTTCCGGCGCCTGACCCTGCGCGAGCCCAGCTTACCTCCGTGGCGCGATCTGGTTCGGGTTTATCGGCGCTTGGAAGCAAGGGGCGAGATCCGCGCGGGGCGGTTCGTGGCAGCGATGAGCGGCGAGCAGTACGCCCTCCCCGAGGCCGTGGGGCTGCTACGCGCGACGCGGCGCGAGGAAAAGACGGGTAGCTTAGTCGCCGTGAGCGGCGCGGACCCCTTGAACCTCGCCGGGATCATCACACCCGGCGAGCGCGTGCCTGCGTTGACCTCTTATCGGATCCTATATCTCGACGGAGAGCCGATCGCGACACTGCAAGGAAAAGCAGTGCAATTCGCCACCGCTCCTGAGCCCGCGAATGCTTGGGCGTTACGAAACGCCCTGATTCGGCGACCAACCGCGGCGCAGCTTGAGTGAGAAACGCGGCAAATGCCGCACCCTGTTAACTCGCGGATCAATGGCGCCGATCGGCGTGTGGTTTTCCGGGTCTCGGACTTTCTGACGCGCTAGCCTTCGGACTTTTTGTCCAGAGGCAGCGCGATGGCTAATAGGAGGTTCGAGATGTACGAGCCTCCTTAAACGCCCAGGCTATGCGCCCATCGCCATCTGCTTTGCTGGCCCCGAGCAGCGCGTAGCTACTGAGAGGTTTCGCGCGCGCTGGTAGTGGTCACGCGCCAACACCTCCATAAATGCCGACTGATCAACATCGTCCAAGGCCATCGGCTCTCGCCTGTCGCCACGCGAGGTGATGTGGTACACCACCCCTTCGTATTCGATCCCTAAGGGCCTCGCCATGGGGCGAGAAGAGATCATAGAGGCCATCTATGCAAGATGGGAGACTTGACCCCAAGTGTTTACATTTGGCACAGGTTTGAGGCCTACGTCACAAAACGGCTGGCTGGGTATTGTTAACCTCTCCGACTTTCGTAGTATGTCGGCGCAAGAATAACTAAAGCGCTCTGCGCTAATAACAGACGGCTCAGCAAGAACTATAAGCGGCCTGGATTGACCCGAAGCGTTCCGGAAACTCCCGTCGATACTTGAGGGCCTTTAACTGCCTTTCCGAGAAGGCGTTGTCATCGGGGACGTGTGTCCGGCTATGAATGGTGGGAAGACCGAGGTCAGAAACCAGACAGGCCACGCGCTTTGAGGTCATTGCGGATATAACAACCAATCGGAGGAACGTCAGATGCCAAGAAAATTCACGATGCTGCTCGCCACAATAGCGCTAATCGGGGCAACGACATCTGCGAACGGTCAGCAAGCCATAAACAAACGTCCGCTCAGCCTCGACAGATCGACGCGCCGCGTGCGAGCAAGATCCGCGCGTCCTCGTCGGGGTCGTGAGCGTCAATGTGTGCGTCGGAGCCGATCTGTTTCCGCGAGGAGTTCGCCGGCAACGGCCGGTCGTGCGCGACGTGCCCGCAGTTGCAAAACTAAAACATAACGGAGGAGTATGATGCACTATATCACTATAGTTCTACTAACAAGCCTATTAACAATGCCAGTAGCTGAGGCGGCAGACACCAATAAGTTTGGTCGAATGTTTCCTCAGTTGCCAGCCTTTGTTTCACCAACACCGGAAGAGCTGACGGATCTTTCGCTGTGCATGCAAGACCCTAACGCGGTCGAGCAAAACAACGATGGGATCACTGCCGGGTTCACGTACCTCGGGCAGTTCATTGACCATGACCTTACCCTGGATACAGAACCTCAACCCACGGACTCAGTTGACCCGACGAAGCTGGTCAACCGCCGGACGTTCTTCTTCGACTTGGACTCAGTGTTCGGAGGCGGACCCACGAAAAGTCCTCAGCTCTATGAGGTCGATAGCCCGAGGATGTTGATCCAGGAGTTCACGGATGTGGATGGAAAGCCAGTACGCGACGTACCGCGCAACGCGAACGGCTCGGCCATCATCTCCGATGGGCGTAACGATGAAAATCAAATAATCGCTCAAATCCAGGTAGCGTTCATTAAATTCTACAATCGCTTGGTCGACGACGGCTTCACGCACAGCGCGGCGCGTCGTACGACTACCGAGTATTACCAGTGGGTGGTGTTGCATGGCTTCTTGCCGCACCTGGTGGGTCGTCGCCGCGTCTCTGCTGCTTTAATACAGCAGGCCCTAGGTAGGAACTACATCAAGGCGCTACCCAGTGCCCCGGTGGAGTTCTCCGTGGCAGCGTATCGGTTTGGACACTCCATGGTGCGTAATGCCTATCGGATGAACACTGCTGCGTTTCCTGTGTTTAATCCGTCAGCCGAGGATCTGCACGGCGGGCGTCCCATTCTTGCGGTTAAGTTGATTGACTGGGGCAACTTCTTTACTGCTTTAGCTGGTCCAGGTAATGTCGTTAACATCTCGCGCCAGATCGACCCACTACTCACCGCTTCGTTGTTCAATCTCCCGATTCCGGGAGCCGCTCCGCAAGGGAGCAACAACCTGGCTTTTCGTAACATGCTCCGTGCAAAATTTTACGGGCTGCCCTCGGGACAGGACGTTGCCAAGACCTTGAGATTGCCTGAGCTTTCTGCTAAGAGCCTCAACCCCACTGGTCTACCAATGCATCACCCACTGTGTCCGGTGCCCACCGCGGCCCCTGCGTTCGCAGCATCGTTGGATAAAGGGACGCCGCTGTGGTTCTACATCCTGGCGGAAAGCCGGGCGGTCAAGGATGGGGCGCAGCTCGGCCCAGTTGGCGCGCACATCGTGGTTGACGTGTTCCTGCGTCAGCTTCGTAACAGCACGCCGTCCATCATTAAGTCGCACTTCATTCCCAGACCACCGATAGCTCCGGCTTTGGGGCGGTTTGAGATGAGTGACTTCCTGACGTTCGCCGGGGTAGCGGACTAACACACTCAGGAGGTACAGAGCCCCACACCTGGCAAGTGTGGGGTTCGCCTATCGAATGGCGACGAAACCTGAAGGCTGGATTAAAAGAATCGTCAAGGAGATGCTAGACATGCACCCACGCGCCTACCACCACATGCCTGTACAGAACGGCTGCGGGACTTCCAGACCGGTGCGATCATCCAGCACTACACGCGCAGCCTCGATCGCGTCCCCGGCGACTTCCGGGGGTCTCGTCTGCGTCCGGTAAGCTCAGCAAAAACCTCAGGTTCGGGGGGGGCACCGTGATGTTCTGAGTCAGGGCGCGCAGGCCGCGTTGACGATCTTTGCAACCCACGCAGCCCATCGCCGCGACATTGAGCGTCTCGACGCCGGGGTAGCGCGCCTTTCACGCCGGCATCGACTCGTGGATAGAATCCTGGATACCTTTCGCGAGATCCTGGAACGCGGTCGAGGTGGTGCGCCCGCAGCCGGGCAGGTGGTTATTTGCAGCCTCACCAGTATCAGGCAATTAGGCCGAGATGTACGGCTACTAACATGATCCCTGGGCCGCATTGGCAAACTCGCAGCGCGCGAGCACACGTAGCTCGGCCAGCGCGACGGTCACCATGGCAAGATCACACCGCTCCGCGTTTCCGATCTCGCCGAGGAGATGATGGTAGCGCTTGAGCGCATCGCGAAACGGAGCCGAGCGGCGATCCACGAGGCCCTCAGCCGGTTCTGTCGCAGCCTTAAGCACGAGCACCGTTAATTCCGAGTGCAGCGCGGCCAGTTCATCGCCTGCATCAATGCGCGCCCGCTCTTGCCAGCTCCCTTGTAACGGCAAGTTCTCAATTTGATCGCGCAGCCAGTCTATTTTGAGCCGCTCACCGAGATCGCAGTACACGGTGCCCACGTTGCCTAACTCGAGTCCCGCTTGCATGCGGATCTCGCTGATGTCGAGGACATGGACCAAGGAGCGAAGCCGCGCGGATTTTACCGCCAGCTCCTGCGGAACGCCCTGGCGTGTCCAGGTCTCGATCGAACGGGCCACGCCCTGACCCTCAGTGCCGATGGCAGGCTGGTCGAGTTGCTGGCCAAACCATTGCACCGCGGGACCGAACTGTTTCACCGCAGCAGTGATATCGAGGGGTCTCCGCGAGCGCCGTAAAAACCAGCGCGTGGCCCGTTCAACGAGCCTCTGTGTCTCTGAAATCAGCTCGATCTGGACCGTGAGCGCTGCCCGATTTTCGCTCCGGTCTATTTCGTCCCAAAGCGCTCGAACCTCGAAAACATCGCGCGCCGCCAGGTAGGCGCGGGCGATGGCGGGGACATCGCGTCCGGTAAGCTCATGCATGCGCAGCGCAAACGTGATCCCGGCTCGGTTCACCATGCTGTTAGTGACAATGGTCGCAATGATCTCGCGGCGCAGGCGGTGATCAAGCAACTCCTGAGGAAAGCGTTGTCGCAGCGGCGCGGGAAAATAACGCTCGAGCACGCTCGCGAGATAAGGCTCGTCGGGCAGGTCGGAGGCGAGGATCTCAGGATAGAGATCCATCTTCGCATAGGCCAAGAGCACCGCGATTTCCGGCCGCGTGAGGCCCAGGGCCGCCGCCTTGCGCTCGGCGAGCGTCTTCTCCCCCGGCAGGGCCTCCAGCGTCCGATCGAGCAATCCGTCGCGTTCGAGCGCAGCCATGAGCCGCTGGTACCCCTCAAGCTGAGATCTCGCGTCGGCCTCCGCGATGCTGATCGCGCGCACTTGGCGATAGCAATCGTGGAGCACATGCCCGGCCACTTCCTCGCTCATCTCGGCCAAGAGTTGGTTACGCATCTGCTCGCTGAGATCGCCGCGCGCGGCGGCCGCGTTGAGTGGGATCTTGAGGTTGACCTCCCGGTCCGAGCAATCGACCCCGCCGCAGTTGTCGATGGCGTCCGTATTGAGACGCCCGCCCCTGAGCGCATACTCGATGCGCCCCCGTTGGGTCAGGCCGAGGTTACCGCCCTCGGCGATCACCCGGCAGCGCAGCTCGTGGGCATCCACGCGGACGCCATCGTTACTCCGGTCCCCAATCTCCGCGTGACTCTCCGCTTGGGCCTTGACGAAGGTTCCGATCCCGCCGTTCCAAAGGAGATCCACGGGCGCCTTGAGCAAGGCGCGGATGAGCTCGGCGGGAGTCAGACGCTCCGCTTGCAGGGCGAGGGCTTCCTTGACCTCCGCCGAGAGCGCGACGGCCTTGGCCGCGCGCGGATACACGCCGCCGCCGCGCGAGATGAGCGCTGGGTCATAATCCGCCCAGGTCGTGCCCGCCTGCGCAAACAAACGCCGGCGTTCCTCGTAGCTTGATTCCGGATCCGGATTGGGATCGAGAAAAATATGCTGGTGATTGAAGGCGCCGATGAGCTTGATGTGCCTGGATTGCAGCATGCCGTTGCCGAAGACATCTCCCGCCATGTCGCCGATGCCGGCTACCGTGAAGTCCTGTGACGCGACGTCCAACCCGAGGTCCCGGAAATGATGTTTGACTGCCTCCCACGCCCCGCGCGCGGTGATGCCCATGCGCTTATGGTCATACCCTGCGGAACCGCCCGAGGCGAAAGCGTCACCGAGCCAAAACCCGTACTCGCGCGCAATGGCGTTGGCGAGATCCGAAAACGCCGCCGTCCCCTTGTCCGCCGCGACCACCAGGTAGGGATCGTCCTCGTCGTAACGCACCACATCCCGCGGTGCCACGACGCGCTCCCCGGCGCGGTTATCGGTGATGTCAAGCAAGCCGCGGATAAAGATCTCATAACACGCGGCGCCCTCTCGGTGCGATGCCTCCGGCCCATCGGCGGCCGGCGGGTGCTTGACGACAAACCCGCCTTTGGCCCCCACGGGCACGATAAGCGCGTTTTTAACGCGCTGCGCCTTCATGAGGCCCAGCACTTCGGTGCGAAAGTCTTCCCGCCGATCGGACCAGCGGACCCCGCCTCTCGCCACCTTGCCGCTACGCAAGTGCACGCCTTCCGTGCGCGCTGAATAGATAAACACTTCGAACATCGGCCTGGGCTTCGGCAACTGCGGGATCAAGGCGGGATTGAGCTTGACCGACAGGTAGGGTTTATAGCGCCCGGCCGCATCGCGCTGGAAATAATTGGTCCGCGTCGTAGCTTGGATGAGCGTAAACGCCGCTCGCAAGATCCGGTCTTCGTCGAGACTCGGCACGTTGTCCAGGGCGCCCTCCACGTATGCCGCGAGGGTCGAAATCGCGCCCGCCCGGCGTTTGCGTTGCGGATCGAAGCGCGCCTGGAACAGATCTACCAACATGCGCGCGATGCCAGGGTTGCGCGCCATGCAATCTTCCATATAGGACTGGCTGAAGGCTATGCCGAGATGGCGGAGATAGCGGCAATAAGCGCGCAGCACGAGGATTTCGCGTGCCTCCAGCCGAGCGCGCAACACCAAACGGTTAAAGCCGTCGTTCTCAACCACGCCCGACCAAACTTGCGCGAAGGCGTCCTGAAACTTGGCGCGCACGGCATCGACGTCGAAACCCTCGCCCTCGCCATGCTTGAGCTGAAACTCTTGGATCCACACCGCCGCAGCCGGTGCTTTGATCTCGTAAGAACGATCGGAGGCTACCGTGACACCCATGTTCTCGAGCATCGGCAAGACACCCGAGAGCGGAATCGAGGCGCGCGGGCGATAAAGCTTGAACGACAGCTCAGCGGCGGTGATCTCCGGAGCGCCGAAGAGATGCATCTCCAAGCGGCCGCTGGCGAGAGCCGACTCGATCTCGCCAATGTCATAGACTGTGCTCCGGGCGCTGAAGTCCTCCCGATACGCGACCGGAAAGGCATCGCGATAGCGGCCGAACAAATCATTGCCGGTCTCCTCCCCGTGCGCCTCCAAGAGCGCTTCGTGCAATCGGTCCTGCCAGGAACGTGTGGCCTCCGCGAGACGGGCCTCGATTTCTTGTACATCGTAATCCGCGCGGCCGCCGGACTTGGCGTGGACGATGAAATGGATGCGCGCCAAAGGCGATTCGGAGAGCGCCACCGTGAATTCCACCTCGGATGCGTCGAACGCGATGCGCAAGATCGCCTGCATGCGCTGCCGCAGCTCGGTGTGGAAGCGATCGCGCGGGGTGAACACCAGGCAAGAAAAGAAGCGGCCGTACGGATCCTCGCGCACGAACAGACGCACCCGCTGGCGTTCCTGAAGATGCATGATCTCCATCGCGAATTGCAGCAACTCATCCTCGCCGATCTGGAACAATTCATCGCGCGGATAGGAGTCGAGGACAAACAAGAGCGCGCGCCGCGAGTAGCTTCCCGGGAGTAACCCGGAGCGCGCGATCACCCGCTCGATCTTATGACGCAGCAAGGGGATGGTCTTGGGATCGCTCTGGTAGGCGCTCGCGGTATACAATCCCAAGAACCGGTGCTCACCGATCACCTCCGCCTTAGCGCCGAAGCGTTTCACGCCGATGTAATCGAGATAGCCGGGGCGGTGCACGGTCGAGCGCGAGCTCGACTTGGTGACGATGAGAGGATAGGGATCGAGGGCCAGGCGCTTGATCTCGGCGGGGAGCTCCGCGAAGCTGCGCGAGATTGCGGGCGCCATGCGCTCGCGTAGCAGACCGAGGCTGGATCCCGCTTCCACGGCGAGCTCTTCCGCCCCGTTGCTCCGGATGAGCCGATGGTTGCGGTATCCGAGCAGGACGAAGTTATCCTGGGCTACCCATTCGAGAAAGGCAAGAGATTCGGGCACCGCCGGGTGCACCGGCGGGTGCGCGGATAGCTCTTGCAAGGCTCGTGACAGAGCGGCGCGCATCTGCGGCCAATCCTCGACCGCCATGCGCACATCATCGAGCGCCCGATGGAGGTCCTCTGTTAGCCGCTCCAAGGCCTGCGCGTCGGACTCGCGATTGACCTCGGCATGGATAATCGACTCGAGGCCGCCCGCGTTGGCGTCCAGATCATGAACCGTCAGGAGATCCCCTTCAGGGTCGCGTTCCAAGCGCATGATCGGGTGCACGATGAGGTGTACCGTGAACCCATGGCGATTGAGCGCCATGCTCACCGAATCCACCAAGAACGGCATGTCGTCGGTAACGATTTCTATGATCGTGTGGGTGGATTGCCAGCCATGCTTCTCGAAGCTCGGGTTGTACACACACAGCTTGCGATGGCCGGGCGCCCGGCGCCGCGCAAGCGTCCAGTGAACGACGGCGGCGCCGAATAGATCTAGGGGCTGACTTTCGGCGAGGTCATCGGCCGCGACCCCAAGATAATACTGGCGCACGAAGCGCACGGCCGGCTCGGCATCCTCGGGGGCGAAGCGTTCGCGTGCGAGCGCGGCGAGATCGTCGATGAGCCCGGCTTTCCACTGTTCCGTACGCGCCGAAATCATTAGCAGAAAGACGCTACCGTTCGCGAGGAGTTGCGAGACCAGAGCTAGGTAACACTCTTGATGAAAACCTTTGAATTGCGTTGATAGTTATACAGACCCTGCCGCGCGACGGGCAAGTCCTCGATACGCGCTTCCGTAAAGCCGCGCTCGATAAACCAATGGGCGGTGTGCGTGGTCAGTACGAACAAGGTTGTGAGACCTAAGCTTCGGGCGTTGGCTTCTAAATCGAGAAACAACTGGCTGCCGCGTCCCGCATCTTGGTAACTCGGGTGCACCGCAAGGCACGCAAGCTCGGCTACGCTTTCACGGGGATAAGGATACAGGGCTGCGCATCCGATGATGGCCCCATCCCGCACCAGTACGGTGAAATGATCCATTTCCATCTCAAGCTTCTCTCTTGAACGCCGCACCAGCACCCCTTGGGCTTCGAGCGGCGCGATAAGCTCCAAGACGCCGCCGACATCATCGATTGTCGCCGGGCGTAGGTCATCGAAACGCGCCGCGCTCACCAGGGTCCCAATCCCGTCACGCTGAAACAACTCCAGCAGTAATGCCCCATCGGTGGCCTGGTCAATCAAATGCGTCCGGCCGACGCCGTTGCGCGAGGCTCGGATGGCGCACTCGAGCTCCGAGAGATCGTCGCCCGCGCTTCTGCGCTCGATGAGAAACTGCTGGGCTTCATGGTCCGTGAGCTGACGGACCAAGGTGCCCGATCCATCCAGCACTCCGGGGGCGGCGAGCATGAAGATCAACTTGCTCGCACGCAGGCTGATCGCTACCGCCGTCGCGACCTCATCCGCATCAAGGTTGAACACCTCGCCGGACGGTGAATAACCCACGGGCGGGATCACAACGATATCGCCCTGATTCAATTGGGCATGGATGGCTTCCGCATCGACCCGCCGCACCTCCCCGGTATAGCGCAGATCGGTTCCGTCGCGCACACCCGAGGGCTTGGCCGTGATGAAGTTTCCCGAGGCGACGCGGATGCTGGCGTTAGCCATGGGCGAATTGGGCAGCCCCAGCGACAAGAGGGCTTCGATCTCGATACGCACGAGGCCGGCCGCCTCTTTCACACACCCGAGCGCCCGCTCGTCGGTCACCCGGAGACCATTGACATAATGCATATCCGCGCGCGCGCTCTGTAGGCGCGCCTCGATCTGAGGCCGCGTGCCATACACCAAGACTTGCCGGATCCCCAGGCTATTGAGCAAGGCGATGTCATGTATCAGGCTCGGAAACCCTCGATCTAGGACCATCTCCCCGCCGAAACAGATGACGAAGGTGCGGCCGCGGTGATTATGGACATAGGGCGATACGGCGCGAAACCAATCGACGAAATCTTGCGGGCCGGCCGGCATTGCTTTCAAGCCCCGAGGCAATACTCGGCGATCAACGCTTCGAGAATCGACTGCATCGGAGCCAAGCGCGCGCCGTCCACATACTCGTCGGGCTGATGAGCCTGCGCGATGTCCGCCGGCCCGCAGACGACGGTCTCGATGCCGAGCGCGTTCAGGAACGGCCCCTCGGTCGCGAAGCTGACCGTACCCGCGGGGAGGCCGGTGAGCCGTTCGAGCGATTGCACGATCGCCGAGTCGCGATCGGTCTTCATGGCGCCGATGCCCGCCACCAACGGCCGTACCTCGAAGGCGAGACCGCTCCCCTCGACGGCCCGCTCGACGCGCTTGGCGAGCGCTTGGTGTAGCGTATCCAACGGCATGCCCGGCAAAGTGCGGATATCGATCTGGATCTCGCATTCGGCGCAGATCCGGTTAGGGCTGTCGCCGCCGTGGATATTACCGAGATTAAGCGTCGGCTCCGGGACCTCGAAATCATGATCCGCATACTCCGCCTGCAGCTCGCCTCGCCATTCCATCAGGGCGCCCAGGACCCGGTACATACCGTCGATCGCATTCTTCCCGAGCTTCGGGTTGCTCGCATGCCCGGAACGCCCGCGGAGCCGAATGGATTCCAGCGTTACGCCTTTGTGCATATAGACAGGCTTAAGGGCCGTGGGCTCGCCGATGAGCGCGTAGCGCCCAAGCTTCTCGCCTGCGGCTGCGAGGGCGCGCATCCCGGCCATCGAGCACTCCTCGTCGGCGGTCGCGAGGACGACGAGCGGACGCGTCAACGCCCGGAGATCCATAGTGCCAGCCGCGGCGAGGATCAAGGGGAAAAAATTCTTCATGTCGGCCGCACCGAGACCATAGAGCCTCCCGTCCCGCTCGGTGAGCGTGAAGGGATCAGTCGAACCAGTTGCCCTCGTCATAGGGCACGGTATCGGTGTGCCCGGAAAGGACCAAGCCCCCTTCTCCCGGACCGCTACGGGCGATCAGATTGAGCTTATCGGGATGATGCCGAAGCGGCATCAGCTCGGTTTGAAACCCCAGGTTCTCGCACCAATCCGCCAGGCATTCGACCACGGCGCGGTTGCCGTGGTCGTAGCGCGGATCGACGCTGCTCATCGAGGGGATCGCGATGAGCTGCGATAGCATTTGCACTAACGTAGGCAGTTGCGCCGCCATGTAAGGCCGCTCAAAGTCATGGAAAGCGGGATTGTACACGGGCCATGCGCTCAAGGCATCGGACCGTTGTGATGAGGTAGTGTTTCAGTTTAAGTTTCGGCTTCCGACCCTTACGCGACGTTGCGGATCGAGTCGCGGCTGTCATACGGTCCTTGTTGCACCGGAGACGCTACTGGGCCAGGCAGCATTTTTTGTATTTCTTCCCACTTCCGCAGGGACAGGGATCATTACGGCCGACCTTTCTGTTTTTCGCGGCGGCCGCAACAATCTTTGCTGGTCTCTCGCCGACCCGAAGATGCTTGGTGAGTTCGTCCATCCTCCCGCTGCGCTCCCATTTGTAGTCCAAGCAAAGCCCGAATCTCAACGATGCTTCCTCGGGAAGGACGCATACGCCAAACCAAGTCCTCGCCTTTTCAGTGTACTTTCGCATCTCGCAGTGCCCCTGCAACCTGGGACCCGAAATGTCGATCGGATCACTGTTGCAATGGATTGTGAGGCCCGTGCCCGCTGCTGTTATTCCTACCGTCAAATCGTGATGCTTGCGGTCCATTCGCGCCTGTTTTGCAATGTGGTCTATTCCGTTACTCACATCGTTGACGGTGTCTTCGCTCAGAGTCAGCAGCAGAAACCCGAGGTCGATAGTCCCAGGGTCTGGCCTTGCCTCTATCTCGCGAACGATTTTTCCGATAGAAGTCGCCGCAGAACGGGTCAATATGCCGTCCGGAGTTGGCTTGCCAGGAATTCCGTCTCGGCGCACAGCCATGGCAACGTCTAAGTCCGATGAAATATCATCAGACAACATCACCATGTCGTGCTCGTCGTCGAACCACAGGTTGTTCTTGAGATGATACGAAAGGATCGTCAACTCGTGCGACGCAAGTAGCCGATCCGAATAGTTCGTACGGCGATTCGTATAGCTTAGGAAATGCAACGGCGACTGAAGCATCTCAGTCATTGCATCCAGCAGAAAGACGTCCATGACGAAAGGAGGCTGAATCGTTTCTGTCTGCTCGAATCGGAGGAATTGGCGTGCCTGAAACGCAAGTGCCGGATAATGATCAGCTACCACGCAGAAGATGTATATCTCTTTGAGGGGGACCGGTATCTGAACTTCTCTGGAGTCAGCGGTCACCAGCTTGTAGATGGAGTCAGACAGGAGCTTTGCGCATTTGTATCCTTGGTCGTGCGAGTCTTGAATGCTCTTCTTAAAGTCGTCCTTGATGCGGCCGTCGTGTCCCTTGCGTGCTTCCAGAGTCAACCGCTTGGACTTCGCCTGAAGGACGATAGCTCTATTTGCAAAGACGACCAGAACGTCGATCTCACCGGCTTTCCTCCCTTTGGCCCCAACGATGTAGACGTTGGAATAGACCTTGTCCTGCCCGAACACGAGTTCGAGTCGCTTGCGTGAAAATTCCTCAGTAAAGCGTCCCCTGTGACGCACGGCGTCGTTCACATAAGTCTTGTCGGCGCCCATCCAGTAGAAGGGCACTTCGTACAACGCCTCTACGAGGTTGTACGTCTGAAACAGTATGAATTCATCGCTGTTAAGACGAAGCAACGGTGAAGCGTTTGTAGCGTTGAAATCGTTGATCGCCCGAAATCCACTATTGTTCTCACTTGGCGGCAACGAGAACGCGAGGAGCACTCTTTCGACATCGGCGATATCACAACCCGATTGGTCGGCCACCTCTAGCGCAGAAAATGTAAACCCAGGAAGCATTGTCCACTGCTCCGGCGGAGCCTTCTTGAGTGCCTTCAGTGTCGAGGCTGTTTTTCTGTTCTGAATCTCGCTCACTGCACGAACGACATTGCTTGCCTGCTGGATTGAGAAACCCTTATTGGTGATCAGCCAGGCGTCATCGTTCGCGTATTTTTTGATGGCTAGATCCCGGTATTGAAAGGTGTAGGCAGATTCGCCTCCATAGAAAATCGGCTCCCTCAATGCTGCTCCACTTGTTAATGGGTTCTCAGCTAGCTTTGCAGACATGGAGTTGTGCATTTCCTGGAGCAACGCTTCGGTTTTCTCCAAATAGTTTTGCATCACTACTGGCGTTGGCAGCGAGTAATTGATTTTTCCCTTGATAAGTAACCCGATCAGAGTGGAGATCTCAGTGCGTACCAATCTGTCCATTGAAAATAGATGCGGCATGTCTTCGGCCGTCATTTCTCCTTCGTAGCCGACCATGTTGTCTCGGAAGCACAGGTACGCTATTGCGTGCGCATACCCCGGCGAAGCACATATCTTCGCGAGGTCATCAAAGATTTCTTGCTCTTCGCGCATTTCTTACGTAACTTGAAGTGTTCGCTGACACGTTGATCGCGCCCAGCTTCGGCACTTCTGCGTGTCCAGTGCGACTGTAGATCCTGCCGCATTACTAGAGAGCCGTCGTGCTCTCCGCGCGCCACCGCTCAGTGACCGCTACAGGAACAGGCTCATCAACGTCCGGAACTGGCCGAGGCTGTGTGGGTTTTTACACAACCTCGGCCGATAGCCGAAATTCAATCTGAGACACTACCTGTGATAACGGCGGCGCCAATATCCCATTAGCCAACGTAGCGTGCGCCGTGCGCACGAACTACGATTTTATGATAACGGCTCTCCGCCGCGAGCATTGGCCTCGAAGAGCGCCTCCTGGAAGTCCAGCGCAGCGCCTTGGAGGCGTTGTGTGATGACGAAGCGCTGTGCCTTCGGGAAGCGATCGCACTGCGGGAGCAGCCAGGTTAGCAAGTCGTAGGTCTGGGTTAGAATTACCAGCTCTTTGGCATCCGACATGACGAGGAGGATCTGCTAAATAGTCTCTCGTAATTTCTTGAGCTCGCCCTATTCAATGTAGGGTGGGTGAGCCGCGGCGGCGTTACCCACCAACCGTCGGCCGCAGGCCGACACCTTGAGGTAAGGAGGCCCGCTACGCGGGCCGAGTCGGTGGGTTGCGGCATAAACAGCATGCCGAACCCACCCTACATTTCCGGAGTCTACAATTTCAAACATCTTCGGGCTACGTTTCAACGCAATAACGGCGTGGGATAACCTGTGGCTGGAGCACCTGGTTCAAGGCGATATCCGCTTCCTGCTCGCCGGGTTCAATACTATCGAGATGGGCCGGACCACTGCCCTTCGAGCTGCGCTGCTCCCGCAGGCGGAGCGCCGGTCGTGTTGTTGCCCCTGGAGACCGCCTCGATCTCGGCCTTGAGTTCCTCGACTTGCTGTACCGCTGCAGCTTGCTTGTCTGTTGGCGCCTGTTGCGCGACAACGGCCAGCAGGGACGCGAACAGTGGTTCCAAGTCCTTTGGCGAAATGCCCTGGGTAATCCTGTCGCGCCCGACGAAGTCACGGCCCGCGTGCGCGTCGCCGCCGACGTAGGCGCCACCGCCGGTATCGGTGTTCGTCTGCGTGCCGGTGTTGACGTTCCCGGTGTTTTTGCCGCCGACATGGACGCCACGGGCGCCGACCGCGGTCGCGCCCGGTCCTTGCGCGATCGCACCACTGCCGGCGAGGGTCGCCTGGTAGGTGTTGCCGTGAGGCGCGGCGGCGTCACCCTTGTCCGGCTTGAATTCCATGAAGCCGCCTGCAGCAAGCTTGTCCAGTTGCTGAGTGAAATGGAGTAACAGGCCCTCGGTGTTCTTGTAGCGAGTGTAGAAATGTCCTAGGGCGTCCAGCTTCTCCTGGAACGCAAACAGGCTCATCAAGTCCTTCTTGTTGGCACTGCTGAGGCTGACTTCGGCCTCCTTGAAGTAAGTGAAGATGAATGGCTTGTGGGTGGATTTGAATTGTTTGAAGGCGTGCTCGAACTCTTCCTCTGTGTACTTGCCGACCTTGGTCCAGAACAGCATCACGAAAATGTCGCACTCCCGGATGGCTTTGTTGTATTCGTCCTGTAGCCGGCTCTGCGACATGGCGTCGAGGAAATCCTCCCACATGACGAGTTCAAGGTAGACGCCTTGATCTACCCAATGCTTGTTCTTGCGATTGATGAAGATCTCGAACTCTTTCCGGTCCTCCTTCAATTCAGCGGAGGAGGCGAGAAATATTTTCTTCGTTTGCGTCATGGTGTTTCCTTGTACCGGCATGTAATGCCGCTCAAAGTCATGAAAAGCAAGATTGTACATGGGCCATGCGCGCAAGGCATCGCGTCGTTGTGATGACGGCGGCGCCGGATGAGATGAAATTTTGCTGCGTTTCCTACGCTGCTTTGGCCCCCTCCGGGGCATCCGTGCTACGTGCTCAGCCCATCCGCGACCCAGAGCCTTCCAGTTCTATTAGAAACGCCGCCACCGTAAGGATAGCGATACCTCGAAATGGATGCTGCATCAGCAGATCCTTGTCGCCGGTCAGAATGCGATCCGCGTCACCGCAGACCGCCAGTTCGAGGAACTTGTTATCTCTTCGATCACGGCAGGCGGTGATTTCCTGGTCAATCTTGACCTCCTCACCCGTGGCGATGAACTCGGCGATAAAGGCGCGGGCGGTTTCCGCTTCAATATACCGGGCAAACTTCGGTCGAGTGAGCACCTCAGCCAACTCGGCCAAGGTGGCGGAAGAATACAGCAGCGTGTGTTTAGCCGTAACATGATCCAGGACTGGAATGAGCGGCGAATTTGGATGGATGAGGTAACTGACCCACAGGTTGGTGTCTACCACCACCCTCATGCGTCAGACTGCACCAGTTCCTTGAAAATATCATCAGTCATGCCCCGGCGCTTAGCCTCTTCACGGGCGCGCCGGGCAATGTCGGCTAGGCTCTCATCGACCAGAACGGTCACGGGCTTGTCGGGCGCGATGCCCAGTTGTGCCAGGATCTTACTGGCGTCGCCCGCAGCGATGTTTTCGATGGCTCGCGTCATACGCTATCCCCGGTCAGAGCCGGAAGTTTAGGATAGCACCTTAGCACACGTCGGATCCTTTTAAAATGGCGTAGTCGGCGTAGCACGGAATAGGTTACGTCGTACGGCGCGCTGAGCGCAGACTATGCTCGCTGTGTCGCGGCTCGCCTCCCCTACGGTGGAACCGAGTGCCATACGGACGACTCAGTATGGACGCCGCGTTTCTCGCCAGCTGGCGCCGTACGGAACTGGTTGCCAGCGGGGTAGGGTTGTCGCGGCCGTGCAACGGTTCCTCCGCTTTCCGATGAGCGCGCCGGTCACATGGCGATCAGACCTTCCAAGATCCGTGCCCATCTTGCTGTCGTCGGCGCTGCCGGTTGGCATGAACGGCAGCCCGCGACTTTCTCGCGAGGCTGCGCGCCGTACGGAACTGGTTGCTACGGGCTAGGGTACTCGGCGCCGTGCAACGGTTCCTCCGCTTTCCGATGAGCGCGCCGGTCCAGGTGCCTGGAAGGTCCGTGTTAAGCTTTGCGCTCGCACCGCTGTTTAACACAGAACAACAAGCCTCATGTCGTCCACCCGCTCAGAACCGACGGCGAGCATCGCGGCCCGCTGCATAGAACGGCTGCCATTATGCGGCTTTCATCGGAGGTTTATCGCGCTCATTTCCTTGGGCGGCTGGTTCGATTTCTACGATATCTTCATGATGGCCTACCTCGGTGCGGCCTTGCAGCACTCCGGTTTCCTCACGCTCACGGAATTCAGCTACGTCATCGCTGCCGGTTTCTTAGGGATGTTCGTGGGCACGATCATTTTCGGCATGGGCAGCGATGCCTTCGGGCGCCGAACCTCCTTCACGCTTATGCTTTTGATCTACTCGATCTTTACCCTGCTCGGCGCGTTCGCTCCCGACGCGTCGACGCTGATCGCGCTGCGCGGGCTCGCAGGCATAGGCATAGGCGCGGAGCTTGTTGTGATCGACACCTATGTGACCGAGATCGTGCCGGGCCGAGCGCGAGGCCGCTACATCGCGATCACTCAACTAATAGGCTTTACCGCAATCCCGGTCGTGGCCTTACTTTCGAAGCTCTTGGTGCCGACCGAGTGGTGGCTGGAGGGCTGGCGTTGGGTGATGGTGATCGGTGGTCTAGGTGCGGTTTTCGTCTGGTATCTGCGGCGCCGTTTACCGGAATCGCCGCGTTGGCTGGAGTCGACAGGCCAGCTCGATCAGGCGGAAGCAATCATGCACGCCATCGAGAATGAGGTCGAAGACGAGCTCCGAGAGCCCTTGCCCAAGCCGCAAGTCTTGCCAGTGCAAAAACGCTCGCGCCTGCCGCTGTGGGAGCTGTGGCAGCCTGCATATCGAGGCCGTACTACAATGCTGATGGTCTTCCATCTGCTTCAGACCATCGGGATCTATGGATTCGCAAATTGGGCTCCTACCTTTTTACTCGCACAGGGCAAAACACTCGGACAGTCCTTAGAGTACGGTTTTCTCATTGCTCTCGTCAGCCCCGTGGGACCTTGGTTGGGCGTCATCACGACTGAACGTGTGCAGCGCAAGCGCATGATCGTCGTGCTTGCGCTCCTGATGGCCGGCTCCGGTCTGATGTTTCCGTTCGCGCGCGATGCCTTCGCTATCGTGGGCATCGGTGCCTTGCTGACGATATTTAGCTACTGGTTCTCGGCGGTATTGCATGCGTATCAAGCAGAGTTGTTTCCCACCCGCGCCCGGGCGACCGGCGTGGGGTTTACATACAGCTGGAGTCGATTGAGCGCGGTCTTCTCTACCTTGATCGTAGGCGCACTGCTGGGTCACGGGGTGCTTGCGGTCTTTATCTTCATGGCAGCCGCGATGATCGGTGTCGCCCTGGTCGTTGGCCTGTACGGCCCTAAAACCAACGCACTAGCCTTGGAAGAAATCTCTGTTTGATGAGTACGGACTGTATGGACTGATAAAGCCGAACTTTTTTAAGAAAGGTCTCGGCGATGTCTTTCCCGATGCCGCTTTCGGCACCCGTTATCAGCGCCACTCGGCCTTTCATGTGCATTGTACCGCGACGGCAAGAGCATCTGGCGCCAGGGCCTCGACGCGGTCGGAGGAATAGATGTGGCGGTGATCGAGATCGAACGCTCGGCGCTCCCCGAGACGACGGTCTACCGCGCCTTCACGCCCAAGCACCTGTGCGGTACGCTCGACCAGCTTGAGGTCGGCACCTCGCTACTGGTGGTCGGTTTTCCGCTGGGCTTCCACGACACGTTGCACCACATGCCCGTGGTGCGCCACGCGGTGATCGCGTCTTCGTTCGGCCTGCGTTTTCAGGGCGAGGGCTACTTTCTCACCGATGCGCGGATGCACCGGGGTACCAGTGGCGCGCCCGTCGTGATGCGCGTTTCCGAGCGAGATCCGATGCACGGCGACCTCCCGTGGATACTGCTAGGTGTACACTCGGCGCGGCTCGATGTGGGTACGCGTGACCTGAAAATGGACGAGGCACTGGGGCTGAACTGCGCTTGGTACGCCGACATCCTGCTAGCACCCACCGAACGGTGACTGTGTCCGCTCGGCATTGATGTCACGCTCGGCCCCTTCGGTAAGGACAACGGTCCATTTCAAGGCAAGTTGCGCTCAATGCGCTTCCTCACCGCCTCCCACGGCTGCGCGTTGACAGCATCCTGCTCGTAGGTCTCCATGCGACGATCGAGTTCTGCCGCTTGCGCCGGCGTAATCGGTAAGTCATCTTGCTCCAGGCTATCCCACAGCGCTTCGATCAGCGCGAGACGCTGCTCGGCTGTAAGTTTGGCGATTTGCTCGGGAGAAAGGATGCTGGTGCTCATCGAATAGACTCCTTTGCTAGACGGACATCGGCCGATCTGCATGCACGCCGGTCTCTTACCGCACTTTAGGGAAAGGAGCAGTCGCGGCCTGCGGCGGAAAATTCCGGCCGGCCAGTTCTACTAACGATCTACCCGTAGGCCGTCCACCCGCACCGTGGTGGCCGGATCGTTGCGGTCATCGCGCCAGTTTGGGTGATGGAAATGGATGACGTGATCGCCATTGTAGGAAGCCACGCAGTTATCGAAAGCAATCTCGCCAATCTTCCGCCAGTCTTCGACGATGACCCGCTTTAGGGCGGATAATCCTTTGGTGTGGCCACGGTTGGAAACCAAGATGTCGAAGCGGAGCGTACGTTTCGGTTGCGGATCGCCGCGATCGAAAATGTGCGCATAGATTTCGTCGCGGAAATCGAGATCGTCGCCACCTTCGATGCGAGGCTGGCCTGGCGTCATCTTCAGCTGCATGAACTCGGGTGCCGCGGTTGGCTCGTTATCGGGTTTACCGAGCTCGGCGATTTCATGCAGCTGGCGCACGTCGTGGACTTTGTCTACCGAGCGGAAGACCATGAGCTGACGGAGCAAGGTGAGCACTTCCAGGCCGCGGCGAAATGAGGTGGTGTTGGGAGCGTTGCGCATACCCGCGTCGTTGAGGTATCGCGTCCGTTCGTTGCCGAAATCCTCCTGAGTAAAGAAATGCGCCGGGAAGAGGGGATGGGAGTGGTTTTCATCGGTGGTGGGAAAGATCTTACCCACAAGGCTGAGCGACTTCGACTCCCCCCGCCGGGTTTTTGTGTTCGGCGAGAAGCGGGCGAGGGTGAGACCCCGGCTCCCTTTCTTAAAGTATCCGGAGTAGGGGTTGTCCTCGACGATCTCCCACTGGCCAAACAGACAGATGCCGTTGGGGTGCAGGATGCGGCGGAAACCCTTTTGGTCTTCGCCCCAACGCAAATCCGCCCGCGAGTCAACGGTGCGTGCCGAAGCTGCGCGAAGCTGATCGGCACGTCCGCCGGGCAAAAGGCCCTGATAAGCCTGGCCTATGGTAGCATTGTAAACGGGGAAGGGCGCGTTTCCGTCGGCTCCCCAAACCTTCTGGTAGGGATTCTGGAACAGGGCGCCTTTGAGGTCCGCGTAGCGAGAACCTGTGTAGTTTCTATCTTCATCGGTCAGTCCCTGAGAACCGTGAAGTTTGGAAAGGGAAAAAGGGCAGGCGGACATGACTCTCTCCCCGATTTGCGATATAGACGAAAAGCATAAAGAATCCAGTACCATTTCTCAACCGCTCCGATCTCGGCCCTATTTGCGTTGCTGTACATGGCGCCATTCTCAGTGGGGAAACACAAGTCTGGCTCATCACAATATGGGGTGCTGCCGACCGGAGGAGTCATTCACACCAACATCGTGATTCACCTCAAAGCGGACGCTGAACGTCCCGGTTCAGCGGCGGCACGTGAGCGCCGTCCGCTGCAACCGGTTGTGTACGCCCGACATGAGCATGAACTGATGGGGTGAAAGTCCCCTGTAGGAGTACCTGTAATGTCCACGTGGTGGACGACTATAACTACTAGCCGACGGTGGCGGGCGGCCTCCTCATAGGGGCACTCATTCTCGCCATGCCGACGGTGACGAGCAGCTCACTGCTGATCCTGATGGGACAGTGGTTGCTCTATGGCTACCTGGGGCTCTGGTTGAGTGCCGGCCTCTGGTGGATACTCTCTTTCGTAAAAACCGGCCCTGGATCCAAGGGCACAGACCCCCATAAGGGAACGCTATGAGTATGAAAAAAGTGGATTTGGCCAAGATCGCGTTCGGCATGCTGTTTCTCGGCATGCTCATCGTCTCGTGCTTCATGGTACTCAGCCCCTTCCTGCCCGCCCTGGTGTGGGCCACCATGATCACCATTGCCACCTGGCCCCTGATGCTGATGGCGCAGCGGTGCCTGTGGGGCAAACGTCTCCCGGCGGCCCTCCTCATGTGCCTCATTCTGCTGCTGATCTTCGTCATTCCCCTCTTCATGGCGCTGACCAATGTGGCGGAGAAGGCACCCATGCTGATCGAGCTCGGCACCACCATCAGCCATTCGCCGCCCCCCGAGCTACTCTGGTTGCAACAGGTCCCTGTGGTGGGTACCAAGTTGTTCGAGTTCTGGCAACAGATCCTGGCCAGCGGTGGCCAACTGCTGTTTACCAAGCTGGTCCCCTATCTGGGACAGACGGCTCGCTGGCTCGCGTCTCAGGCCGGCAACCTGGGGCTCTTGTTCGTCCACTTCCTGCTGACGGTATCTATTTGTGGCGTGCTCTACCACTCAGGCGAGATGGTCGCGACCGGTATCCGCCGCTTTGCCCACCGCCTGGCGGGAGAGCAGGGTGACAACGCCACAGTGCTGGCCTCCCAGGCCATCCGCGCCGTGGCCATGGGCGTCGTGGTGACGGCTCTGGTGCAATCCTCGGTAGCGGGTCTGGGTCTGCTGATTGCCGGCATCCCCTACACCATGGTGCTGATCGTGGTGATGTTCCTGCTGATCGTGGCCCAGATCGGCCCCTTTCCTGTGCTGCTGAGCTGTATCGGTTACCTCTACTGGAGCGGTGACACCACCTGGGGCACCTTCCTGCTGGTGTGGTCGCTGATTGCGGGCACCATGGACAACTTCCTGCGTCCCTTCCTCATCAAGCGGGGGGCGGATCTGCCACTCATCCTCATTCTGGTGGGGGTTATCGGCGGCCTGTTGACCATGGGGATCATAGGCCTGTTCATCGGCCCCGTGGTGCTGGCTGTGGGCTACACCCTGCTCGATGCCTGGATCAAGGAGGGCGAGGGTCAGCCCGAGCCGACCCGCTCCGACTAAGCGATCCGCTGACTGAAAACCATGAGAGAATTGGGAGCAACACGGGCGCTGATCAGCGGTGGCGCCATCGTCCCTGAATACCTGTCCTTCCTTGACGGCCATCGGTGTTGATAGCCGCGGCTGCGCCACTCCCGGTAAAACCCCGGCAACCACGCGTCGAAAGCGCGAACGTCCCTCCCGAGTCCGGAAGCAGCAGCCCCGCAGCTTGCTGTCGATGGAGAGATTGAAAAGGGCGAGATCTCGAACACGCTCGGCCAATTGCAGTCGGGATCCAATGGCGGTATTCGCTGGAATCACCACTGGGTCAACGTCTCCATTACCTGCGCCGGAGAATACGTCGGACTCGAAGAGATCGATGATGGGGTATGGAACGTCTACTTCGGGCCTCTCAAACTCGGAAGACTATTAGAAAAACACATGCGTATCGAGGATGCCTTCGGAAGACTAATACGACATAATGTGTAACCCATGTCCCCAGACTTTTTTGTTACCTATCTCCCCGACCGCTCAATCCTCGCTGACGCTTCAACGCCTCTCACTCCAGACTCACCTTGACCGCGTGGATCCTGCCCGTGAATGGGAACGGTCGCTTCTCGAAGTAGTCGAGTGAGACGGTGGAACCGAGGTCCACACCGACATCGAACGTCTCGCTCGCGGAGAAAGCGGCAGGAACGGTGCGCTGGAGTTCTGCTCTGCCCACTTCCTTGCCGTCCACCAACAGCGTTGCGGTGCCGTCCTGCCCAGGAGCACTGATGCGAGTGATGACCTCGATCTTGTGTTTGCCGGGGAGGATCGGTGACGCACTCTTGGCGCTGTACTGCTCGATGATCATCATGTTGTAGAGGTAGACGACGTGTCCCTGGTCCATGTAGACCGTGACACCACCGCCAGCTCCACCGAGCGCGTAGATTACGCCGTTTGCGCCAGCCGGCACGTCGAGATCGATCTCGACCTTGTTGCTCTGGCGTCCGATGCCGGGGGCGGTGAACTCGGGCATGCGGCGGGTGTTGGCGTTGAAGGTCCAGCCCGTGTAGGGAGTGGAGACGCGGTCCTCGGGGTGGAGGCGCAGCCAGTTGCCGGCGCCGATCGGGAAGGCCTTGTTGTCCTCGGCGAGCTTCAGGAATTCCGCCTTCAGCTCGGCCAGCTTGCCGGGATTATCCGCGGCCAGGTTTTTCGCCTGCGAAAAGTCCTCTGCCACGTGATAGAGTTCCCACTCGTCGGTGGCGGAGTCCCACTTGGCGATGCGCGGCGCGGAGGCCGGTGTGTTCCAGGGGAGCAACGGCCCGAACGCGCAGGCGAGCCAGCCGTCCTTGTAGATCGCGCGGCTGCCGTTGTTGTCGAAGAACTGGACGTCTTTTTTCGTCTCGTTGCCGCCCCGGGTGAAGGTGTAGGCGAGGCTGGTGCCGTCGATCGGCATCTGCTCCTGGCCGTTGACGACCTTCGGCGGGTTAATGCCGAGGATCTCGTAGAGCGTCGGCGCGATGTCGATGACGTGGTGGAACTGCGAGCGCATCGCCTTGTCCGGCTTGATGCCCTTGGGCCAAGAAACGACCATCGGATTGCGGGTGCCGCCGAAGTGGGAGGCCACCAGCTTGGTGGCCTTGAACGGCGTCGAACCCGCCCAGGCCCAGCCTGAGTGGTACATGTTGTCGGTCTTCGGGGAACCGAGCGCGTCGAGCCCGCCGAGTTTTTCGAGCGCGGCGAGCTGCTGTTCGACGGTGTTGGGGATGTTGTTCTGCGCGAGCAGCTCGCTGATCGATCCCTGCTGGCCCTCGGCGGACGATCCGTTGTCGCCCCAGATGTAGAAGATGAGCGTGTTGTCGCGCAGGCCGCGGTCTTCGAGTCCCTGCACCAGGCGCCCGACCTGCAGGTCGGTGTGCTCGACGAAGCCGGCGAAGAGCTCCATGCCGCGGCGCTGGAAGGCGCGTTGGTCTTCCGGGATGTCGGCCCAGGCGGTCATCGTCTCGTTGCGCGGGGTCAGCCCGGTGCCGGGCGGGATGATGCCCATTTCGAGTTGGCGCTTGTGCACGCGCTCGCGGTAGGCGTCCCAGCCGTCATCGAACTTGCCTTTGTATTTGTCCGCCCACTCGGGCCAGATGTGGTGCGGACCGTGCGCCGCGCCGGGTGCCCAATACATCAGGAACGGCTTGTCCGGGGCGAAGGACTGGCGCTGGTCGAGCCAGGCGAGCGCCTTGTCCACCATGTCTTCGGTGAGGTGATACTTCTCGTCGTGCGGCGGCTCGACCGTGTCGTAGTTCTCGACCAGCCGCGGCTCCCACTGCGAGGTCTCGCCGGCGAGGAAGCCGTAGAAATACTCGAATCCGTAGCCGTTCGGCCAGCGGTCCTTGGGGCCGATCGCGGTGGTCTCGGTGGCGGGCGTGTTGTGCCACTTGCCGAAGGCGGAGGTGTGATAGCCGTAGTGCCTGAGCACTTCGGCCACCGTGGCGGCCTCCTTCGGGATGACGCCGGTGTAGCCGTCGAAGGCGACCGCGCGTTCGGCGATGGTGCCGGAGCCGACGCGGGTGTGGTTGCGCCCGGTCAGCAGCGCCGCGCGCGTCGGCGAGCAAATGGCCGTGGTGTGAAAGGCGTTGTAGCGCAGCCCCTCGTCGGCGAGCTTGGTCAGCGTCGGCGTGTGGACCTCGCCGCCGAAAGTCTCGGCCACGCCGAAGCCGACGTCGTCGATCAGCACGATCAGGATGTTCGGCGCGTCGGCGGGGAGACGCTGCGGGTGCTCTGGCCATTTCATCTCCGAGTCCTGAAGCCGGGGCGCCGCTTTTCCGGCCATGGGGACAGGAGGGAACGGAAGAACGTCCTGAGCTCGGGCGTTGTGCGCTGAGATCAGGGCAAGGAGTATCACGATTGCAAGCGGTACTCTCTTCATGTGCGTTTACCTTGCAAGGAGTAGATAAACTTGGCCAGCTAACGTTCGCCATAACCGGCGGGATTGGGCGACGCGCCGAAGGCGCGTTGACCAAGACCGTCCGCGTTATGGCGTTGTTATGCGTATTGTTCATTGCGCTGGATACGGCAGTGTTTGGAGCACTTTCAGCAGTCTAAACTCAACTCGTTCTCGGAGCGCTTGATCTTTCTGGCACTCGCGAAGAAAAGACTCCGCCCCGATAACAACATCATTGACGAACGACTTCGTTCCGATCAGAACTAGGCGCGGCTCAATGTCGGGGTTGTGCTCGTGCTTTCCACCATCATGGTATCCGAACTTGATTGTGTCAGGATCCTCATCATGTAACTCGGCATCTGAACCGTACGTGTGTAGAAAAGCGCACCGCGCGGCGTAGACGTCCTTGCCGCGATAGTGATACGGCTGATCGGCATGCGCTTTAAGGTACTTCTCTACCCATTCCTTGAAATCTGCGCGAGTAACCTTCTCTTTGTCAGCCGGTCGTGCGAGATTGGCAAGAGCATCGATGCAAATGAACGCCATTGCGATGGACGCGGTTGTAACCCCGCATTCGTCACAGCGCTTCAACTCGGCTACCAGCCCAGTAATGGCTTTCCAGTTGTTGTTGGAAGCTACGGCCATGCTGTTTCTTCAATACGCATAACGCCGAAGCTCAGCCGACCGCTTGCCGTAGCGAAGCGAAGGCAAGTGGGTCGGCTGGAGCGCCTGTTTGGGCAAAAGCCGAAGTCCTGCTCCTCAAAAAGCATTCCCCATAGAATAAAACACCCTCGGCTCGTCCCCACCGGGCTTCTTGAACATTGGATTGAAACGACCACTTCGGGTCGTCTCAATCCTTATAGGGTTAGGCATCACTTCCATGGCCATTGGGCCGAGCTTGCGAACTTGGGATCAGCCGGACCCAAGACTACGTGGTACTCGGGCGCGCCGAACTGTGCGAATAGGCGAAGAATGACGTGGATGTCCGTTCCGCTTGCGCGAAGTTTCATTGCATGTAGTCCCTTTGCTTCATTCTCGGGCTCGCCCGTCCATGACCCAACCCAATGGCCGACCGACGAGTCCTCGCCCAGGATAACTCGACGGATTGGCGTTTTAGTAAAAGGTGCCAGACCGAGGACGTAGACCGCCGCGGTGAAAGCAATCTTTGCCAGGGTCCGGGTGAAGTTAAGCGGCGAGAAATTGAGGCGCGCACCCGCAAAGTCCGCGGCGCGTCGTCGAACGACTTCTTCGAACGACGGGCCGGCAAGATGAAGGAATTTCAGTTCGGTCGATATTCCCCGAGACTGCGGTGCGTCAGTAAGGCAACCGGGCGGGGACAATATAGGAGTCGGCAGGTATAGCGGAAACTCGTTCGGTGGTACTTGGATCGTCCGCTGAACCCGTTCAACTCCAACACCAATGGAAGGCTCTTCGGACGTAGCTGTGGACGTCTAGTCTGCATGGCAAGGACCGTCCGAACCGGCGATAGGAGACTCCGAAGGGTGTCACGTTCAAAACGATGCGTGATCTTCGCGCAGCGTGAGCAACTCGCCCGCAGAAGTGTCCATGGGCCATTCAGTCCGTACGGAATGGCATGCTCCTTACCAAGGCCATTGGCAGAGGTGCCGCAGTAGATGCATTCGCCGATATCCGGTGCGTTACTCGGGACCGGAAGGTTCGCCAAGGTAATTTCCTATGATGCCTAACGTAAACGCTCAGCCGCGGACAAGCCGCGTGGCGGGTTGTCCGTCGGCTGCAGCGCCTCGTTGGGCGGCTCGCGAACGCAGTACGCCTGCTCCGCTACTTTCCGCACTTGTGGGGCGACTCGCTCTCGATCTCTTCCACGACTCCACCCTCCATCTCGACTTCGGCGCACGCACCTACCTTGAGCGGGCCCCGGTCTTCGTCGAGCTCGGTCTTGTCGGTCACATCGACAGAGCGGTCTCCCACGGCCCATGTCCCAGCCTTTCCGTCGGGGCGACTCTTGATGTTTCCGTAGAAGTCGTCGTCCGCAATTGCGACCTGCGCGACGCTCTGGGCCATGAATGCACACGCAACGATTACGCAAAACTTCTTCATGCTCTTTTCTCCTGTCTTAGACTCGCGGGGAAACGAGAGGCGCTCCGCACCGCCCAACTAATGATTAAGCGGTTCCGTATATCATGCCGCCATTTGATATCACACGCCCCGGCTCGTGGCAATAACTATCTGTTTTGACTGGCGGCGCCTGTCTGTATAGCATACAGATCTTCAGGATAACTAGGCTAGGATGCCATGCTCGAACCGTTCCCCATCGAACTCTCCCGTCGCTACGAGAACGAGCTGAAGCAACGCGGGATCGCAACCCAACTCTGGGCTCCCTATACGAAGTGGCTGCGCTATTACTGGGATTTCTGCCATAAGTACGACTATCCGCCGAACGCCCGGCAGAGTTTTCCGCCGTTCGCCGCGAAACTCCGCAGTAAGCGGCAGTCCGATGTCCAGCGCAAGCAGGCGCAGCAAGCCATTTCACTCTACTACGCTTTTGTGGCGCCTGATCTTCGCGGCGGAACTGAGCCGCCCGGAGAAAGTGCGGTGCAGCATTCGAACCAGGCTCCTGCGGCTGACGCGGATGCTTCGCACCCGCTTAAAAAAATCGTCATGAGCGCACCGGCGGTTGACCCTATCCATAGAACGCCGCCGGACAAACGACAAGACCAAAAGCCAGGCCAATCGCAGGATTCTTTGCAACGAAATCTGCGGGAGAGCCACGTCGCAGGGGTTCAACCTCCACGCGCTACGGGGGAACGTTTGATCGTCCCTGCTGAGCAAACTATTTCGCGGCCAGCAGCGAGTTCAAAATGGACGGGTGCGAGTTGGGTGGCGGTTTACGATCGGCTGCACGCCGCTATCAAAAACGGCGGCAATCGTGGTATTGAATGTCTCTTTATGGGACCAGCCTAGTGACTCTTTATGGCCGATAGCCGAAATCTCAAACTGAGACACTACCTGTGATGACGACGGCGCTGCGCCCATTAGCCAAAGTAGCGTGCGCCGTGCCCACGAGCTATGATTTCTCGATAGCGGCTTGCCGCCAATGCGTTCAATCCCGATCCGCGCGCCAGATAGAAACGATGATCCATACGCTGTTGCAGAAGGCCATCACGTAGCCGAGCAAACCGAGCACGGTGAACAGCGGCATCCCGAACAGGGTCGGACCCCGGGGGACGGTCATCACGATCGAAGACCCGACTACGAGCGAGGCGGTCATGATCCCGATGGTGATGCGATCGATGGTGTGATCGAGGCGCCGGCCGAAGCTGTCCAAGCGCTTGAGATCGAGGTCCACCCGCATCCTGCCCCGGCGTAGGTCCTTGAACAACCGGGCGAGGTCCCGCGGGACGGCGCTGACCATGTTGAACATCTGCGCCAGGCTGTTCTGCCCACGCTTGATGAGCGCGGCCGGCTCATAGCGTTCGGCGACGGCCCGCTCGAGAAAGGGCCCGAGATGGTCGATGAGCCGGAACTCCGGATCGTACTGGCGCCCGAGCCCCTCGAGCGTGATGAGGGCCTTGAACATGAGGGTGAGGTCCGCAGGCAGCACGATTGAATGCTCGCGCATGATGCCGTGCACCTGGCGCAGGAGCGTGGCGATGCGGACGTCCTTCAGCGGGACATCCGCATAATCGAGTACGAGCTCACCCATATCCGCGGCAAGCTTGGCCTCATCCACGTAGGCGTCGCCCGTCCAGTCGAGGATCACCTCCGTGATGCCTTCATCGTCGCGGCCTGCGATTCCGGAGAGGAGGTCTACGATTTGATTGCGGCGGAAATGCGTCAGCCGCCCGACCATGCCGAAGTCGATCATGACGATGCGGTTGCCCGGTAGGTAGAATACGTTGCCCGGGTGAGGGTCGGCGTGGAAGAAGCCGTCAACCAGGATCATCCTGAGCACTGTATCCGCGCCGCGCGAGGCGAGCAGCCTGCGGTCGAGGCCCGCCGCTTCGATTGCGCGGAGATCATTGCCGGGAATAGCCTCGATATACTCCTGCACGTTCATCACCGGGCTGGTCCACTCCCAATACACGCGCGGCACCAGCACCTCGGGGTCCTCGGCGAAGTTCTTGGCGAATCGATCGATGTTGCGCGCCTCGACCGCCAGATCGAGCTCGCGTTCGAGGGAGCGGGAAAACTGGGCGAGGATCTGGGTCGGTTGGTAACGCCGCACCTCCGGGATCTCCGCTTCGAGTAAGGCGGCGATGTGAGTGAGGATGCGGATGTCCGCCTCGACCGTCGCCTGGATCCCCGGGCGGCGGATCTTGAGCACCACCGGCGCGCCGTTCGGCAGGCGAGCCCGATGGACCTGGGCGATGGACGCCGAGGCGTAGGCCGCGGTATCGAGATCAACAAATACTTCCTGAGGACGCCTGCCTAGCGCTTTTTCCACCTCGGGAAGCAGTTCGCCGAAGGCCACCGGCGCGACGCCGCTCTGCAGTCGTTCGAACTCCGCGATCCACTTCGGCGGGAACAGGTCTTCCCGTGTCGAAAGCACTTGGCCTAGCTTGACGAAGGTCGGGCCTAGCTCTTCCAGAGCGACCCGTATGCGCTCTGGCGGCTCCAAGTGAGTCGATTCGGAGGCCTCTCCCCAGTGCAGGATCTGGCCGGCGCGTTCCAGCACTGTCCCGATCCCCACCCGGCGGACGAGGTCGCCGAGCCCGTGCCGGATAAGGACCGAGGTGATCTGGTGCAGGCGCGGAAGATCCCGCCCTGCGCCGAAGGCCCCCCAGATCACCGGCCGGCCTACTTGCTCGCAGCGGGCCCCGACTGCTCGCGCAGCGCGTCGGCGATGCCGGCGAGGACACCGCTCGCGAGCAGCGTCATACGCACGCCGTAGTCGCGCGCCGCATCGAATCCAGCGGAGGCGCCCTCGCGCGACACCGAGGTCAAGCGACTCGCGAACTCAGTCATGACTGCGGCCACGCGCGCGCTGGCGTCCACCCCGATCTGCTGCGCATGCACCGCAAGCTCCCGCAGCTCGCGCTGGATGTTGCCACTCGCGGCTTCCGCCACGCGGTTGGCGGTCGCTACGTAAGCCCCCTGGAGCTCCTTCAGCCTGGCGAAAGTTTCTTTCAGATCATTGTCGGTGAAACCGGTTCCCTTCGAGCCGAGTTGCCGGAGCGCGACGTGCGCCGCTTCGGCGGCTCGCATGAGCGCCTCATCCAAACCCTGCACCGCCTCGGCCAACCCTCGCCTCGCATCGGCCGCCTGCGGTTCCGCAGCGGCGCTCGATCCGGGGGTCATGGCCTGTACCACCTCCTTCACTTCTTCGGGATCCAGGTGACCGCCTTTCAGGACCTGTGACGTGAGATCGCGCACCCTGTCCCGTATCTCCGCATCCGGCCCTGGCCCACTCGAAACCGGTGAAGCTTGCGCTGCTTGTGATTCTTTATCTACCATGACGCACCTCCTCGGTAACCGACAAGTCGCTTCAGCCCACGGACCAGTTTACGCCGCAGGGCGCTCGATGCAAGCCTGCGAAACAAGGACTGTGCGTGCGTAACCACGGTGACGCCATGGGCAGTTCCGGTCGTTCGTTGACCTCATTGGCCGGTATGGCGATACCCGCTCCACCGAGATGGGAGCGCCCTGGTCTTGAGGGGGAACATCGAAGACCCTCCAGTGGTCATAAATCATACTATAACTTGCTCCGAGGGAGCGTCGTGGCGTAAGGATGCGAAGCTCGCGCCGGTGCGAGGTGCGTATGAGGTTTCGGTATGGCTAGCGCGAATCAACCGATCCTGCAAAAACTGCATGAGGAGTACTATTTCAGGCTGGTCGAGATGGCACCTGACGCGATCCTCATCAATAAGGAGAGTCGCATCGGCGATGGGCAGAGGAAGTGGAGCGTGGCCTACATCAATCCTGCGGGATTGAGGCTGCTGGGGGCCACAGATCCACAGCAGATCCTCGGGAAATTCCCGCTGGAGACCGTACATCCGGATTACCATCCAATGGTGCAGGCGCACTGCGAGCGCGTGCTCAAAGACGGAGGCCACTCACCCCTCTGTGAACAGAAATGGGTGCGGCTCGATGGCAGCGCCGTCGATGTCGAGGTAGCCTCCTCGGCCTATTGGGACGGGGACGGTTTCGCCATTCAGGTGATAGCGCGCGACATCACTGAGCGTAAAGAGGCGGAAACACGTTTTCGTACTCTGGTCGAACAAATCCCCGCGATTACATATATCTCAACCTATGGGCTCAACATCCGGGACATCCAGGCCATCTATGAAAGTCCCCAGATCGAGGCGTCGTTCGGATTCGCCGTCGAGGAATGGTATGCGCGCCCGAACCTCTGGCCGGAGCAGCTATATCCCGAAGATAAGGCGCGGGCGCTGGCTGCGTTTCGACGCACTTACGACGAGCTTATCCCGTTCAGCGAAGACTACCGGTTGGTAACCAAAGACGGCGGTGTCTTGTGGGTGCACGACGAGACCCGAGTGGTCCGAGACGAATCGGGGGCGCCAAAGTGGATCCAAGGGGTGATGCTCGACATCACCGAGCGCAAGCGCGCCGAGCAAACCCTGCGGGAGAGCGAGAGGCGTTACCAGGCGCTGGCGCGCAAGCTCGTGACCGCGCAGGAAGAGGAACGGCGCCGCGTCGCTCGGGAGCTGCACGATCAGCTGGGACAGCACCTCACGGCGCTGCAGCTTGGACTCAAGTCACTGGAGAACGCCCTGTTGGACCGCCCGTCTGCGCGGGATTGCTTGGATAAGATGAAGGCCATCACCGAGGAGATCGACCAGGAGATCGATCAGCTCGCCTTAGAGCTGCGCCCCGCCGCGCTGGATGACCTCGGCTTATATGCGGTTGTGGTGAATTACATCGAGGAGTGGTCAGCGCGGAGCGGGATCCCGGTGGATTTTCACGGCCGTGGGTTTGACCAAAAGCGCTTGCCATCCGACCTCGAAATCGTGATGTACCGGGCGATCCAGGAGGCCTTAACCAACGTGCTCAAACATGCGGCGGCCAAGCATGTGGGCGTTATTTTGGGGTGTCGCGATAACGAGGTATATGCCATCATCGAGGATGATGGCTGCGGCTTCGACGTCGAAGCCATCCGCCATGGGCCTGTGCGGGATCGCAGGTTGGGTTTGCTCGGCATGCAGGAACGCATGGAGTCGGTGGCCGGCACGTGTCAGATAGAAGCCACACCGGGCATGGGTACCACGGTGTTCCTCCGGGTTCCGTTGATGGAGGCTTTCCCCGAAATCCTGAAGCATGAATAAACTGCGCGTTTTTCTGGTCGACGATCACGCGGCGATGCGGGAAGGGCTGCGATTACTGCTTGTCGCGCAGCCCGACATGGAGGTGGTAGGCCAGGCGGGCGATGGCCGCAGCGCTCTGGAGCAGGTGGCGGCAACCCGGCCCGATGTGGTGGTGATGGACATCGCCTTGCCCGGGTTAAATGGGGTTCAGCTCACAGCGCAGCTCAAGCAAGCCTACCCAAACATGCATGTGCTCGCGCTCACTCGCCATCGCGAGCTCGGCTATCTACGTCAGATCATGCACGCCGGCGCCTCAGGCTATGTCCTCAAGCAGGCGGCCGCGGAAGCCCTCATTAACGCCCTCCGTACCGTGGCGCGAGGAGAAACCTATCTCGATCCGGCTGTAGCCGGCCGGGTCGTCCATAGCTATCTGGGGCACACGGCCGCGCGAGAGATCTCTCACCATACCGAGCTCAGCGAACGTGAGGAGGAAGTGATGCGCCTCATCGCCTCGGGTAGGAGCAATAAAGAGATTGCGGCCCAAATCGGCATCAGCGTTAAAACCATCGAATATCACAAAGCGCAGTCCATGAAGAAGCTCGAGCTGCGCAGCCGTGCAGATATCATCCGCTATGGCGTACAACAAGGCTGGCTACAGGAGCTATAAACGCCTCGTCTGGCGCGTGGGTGTGACCACCGCCCTGCCTTAGTAAAACCCTAGCCGATTAGGGTTTTTCCTGGTCCGTTCTGCCCCTTCTCCTGATGGCAGAGACGGCGCCGCAGTGTCATAAGTAATATTGTTGCATAACGTTTAGCCTAAAAGTGTGGAGTGCCAACGCTAGTAGGCGCTATCCGCATGCCACCTGATTTCTGGAGCATGGTGAAGGGATGGTGGGAAAACCGTGAAACGCACCTTCTTTATGATATTACTTTTGACGATCGGAGTTCTTCCGGCAACGCTTGCGGAGACCGTTCACGCGATGCCCGCGTCCACCGCAAGGAATTCCCTGACGTTCGTGGTCTTAGCTGTGCTCGCGGTGTATCTGACGTTGGAAGCGCTCTTCCCTCATTTGAAGCCGAAACGACGAACATTAAAGAACTCCTACCAGACCAACGCCTGCACGTTCCTGTTCAACAATATCACGTTGCCTCTATTGTCAGTTTCTTCGTTATATTATGTCGCGCAATCTTACTCGCACGTTGGGCTCCTCAGTCGAGTCGACGATAGTCTCTTTAAGTGGTGTATCTCTTTTGTGCTGCTCGATCTCGCCTTCTACTGGTGGCACTACGCCAATCACAAGCTCTCCTTCCTGTGGGTGTTCCATAAGGTGCACCACAGCGATAGAACCATGAATGTTTCTACCGGTGTACGCTTTCACATCGGCGAGATGCTGCTTACGGTCCTGCTCAAATCGGCCTTTATCGTCGTTATCGGTGTCAGCGCTCAAGTCGTTTTGATCAATGAGGCCATTCTCACGCTGTTCGTGCTGTTTCACCATACCAATATCGCGTTCAGAGGCGAAACCTGGCTCTCGAGAATCCTGGTCGTGCCAAAACTGCATCGGCTCCATCACTCGGCGCGAAGGGATGAGCACGATAGCAATTATGGGTGCGTGTTCTCCCTCTGGGACAGGGCATTCGGAACCATTAAAGAGGCGGTACCCGCAGATATGGGTTTGATGGGCGTCAACGAGCAGAGCTTTATCGAACTTCTAAATTTCGGGTTCATGGCGACCGGACCCGGGTTTCGACCCTCGACTAGTCGCCCGGCGAGCCACGTAGAGCGGATGCGAAGGCGCGGAGCCTGCGACAGCCGCGAGTGGGCATCCACAGGGAAGTCTCAAGCGAGGGTCGCGCAATGCTAGTGGCTGCCTGTGGAACGGTCGATGACATGTATCCGACGCAGGGCATCTGTTATGACAACGGAATCGATCAAACACCGCTTAACCACCGATGAGCACTTATCCGAAGCGCCCGCTGAAGCTGGGTCGGCGCCTTCGACTCACCGATTATCCACAAGAGGGAGTGCGCACAGAGCGCTGATACGGCTCGCGGTGGCGGCGAGCTTGTTGGCGCTCGTGTGGGTGTCGCTGACATCTCACCGCAACTTCTGGGAATTCGTCAGGGCAACAGACCAGATCTCCCACGCGAATCGAGTGCTGCGAGCGGCCCAGCATCTCTTGAACTTGGAGCAGGAAGCCGAGATCGGGGTGCGTGGATTTCACATCACCGGCCAAGACCGCTACCTCGCCCCATACCGTAAAGTGCAACGCGATATGCCCGCGGCCTTGGACATGTTGCGCGAGCTCACCGCCCCAGACGCCGCTCAAAGAGGCCGGTTCGAGACCCTGGAACCTTTGTTTAACATACGGATGGAGATGCGGGAGCGCGAGATCGGAGCACGACGTGCGGGGGGCATCGACCTTGCTGAAATAGCGCTCGCAACGAAAGAGGATCGGTACAAGGTGGACCGCGTCCGCATGCTCTTGACCGAGATCCAGCACGCAGCCGAAAAAACTCTGACTGAAAGGCACGCCGCGGCGTTGCAGAATGAACAGCGCTCTCTCTACCTGTTTATCATAGCCAACCTGCTGGTCCTCGCGGTAATCGCCTACCTGCTCGTCTCTCGCGAACGGGCCATACGGGGGCGAGAGGCCCAGGCGCGGCGGGAGAGCGAACAAAGATTTGGGCAGATGGCGGCTATTACCGGCGAATGGCTGTGGGAGCAAGACCCAGAGGGTAGATTTATGTACAGTAACTCAGCGGTCAAAGAGATCCTGGGCTACGAACCTGAGGAGATACTAGGCCGATATTACTTCGACCTCTTTACGCCGGTCGAGCGAAAGCGCGTCACAGAGGCCGCATATAGCGCCGATTCGCTAACCCGCTTCGTCCGGCTCCTCAACCGCTATCAACATAAAGACGGTCACGAGGTCGTCGCCGAATCGACCGGTATACCGCTACGCGGTGCAGGCGGCAACATCGTAAAGTGGCGTGGTGTCGACCGCGACATTACCGTGCATAAGTGGTTTGAAAACGCCCTCCGGCAGAGTGAAGAGCGGGTTCGAATGATGCAGCAAGAGGTACCATCGAAGGGTGTGTAAAAAGGTGAAGGCGATGTACTCTACGTAAACTCGCGTTGAGCTGGGGGACGGTCGCGCTTGAGAGGCCGCGGGTACGAGGAGTAGAGGAGCGTTTTGAGAGTCAGCCGCACCGCCGAAAACCTTTCTCTCTTTGCGCATCGATATTGAGTTTCTACATAGCACCAACCTCACCGGGCGCGGCGATAGGAGGGCGCCGATGAAGCGTGGTTATGCGGCCTCGATTTCGACCAACTCGCTCGTTGACGAAGGATAAGGAATAGGCTCTCCACCCTCCTTGATGTCAGCGAGATGCAGTTCGATGGCCTCTCGAATGAGGGTAAGAACCTCTTCCTTTGTTTCCCCAGCAGCGATACAACCGGGGAGGTCGGGCACATACGCACCAAACGAAGTCGGTCCTTCTTCAACAACAACCAAGTAACGCATTCTTGATACCCCTACTTTTTGAGTCCGGCCTGTTCCAGTACATTGCTCAAAGTCCCGGGAGGCACATCGACGCTAGGCTTACCGGCAACGGTAACCATCCCTTGTTTGGTCGGATGGTGAAATTGCCGGTGGCTTCCCTTCATGCGGACTTGATACCACCCATCCGATTTGAGCACGGCGATAAGCTCTTTGACCTTCATCCTTCATAGTCTACTACCGTGGCGCCGCAAGCTGCATAACGCTCAGATAAGCCACGCCCGCCACTAGTGATGAGGAGAATCCGCCCTCTGGCGTCGGGTTGAGCGCCGGTATGGGCCGCTGTGATTCAGAGATGAAACAGTTACCACTGTTTTGCAGCAACTCGTATGGCATCCTGGATCTCTCGTACCGGATATCCCAACACGGTCCGCTCGCTACCCTCACGATCCGTAAAAACCATTACGCTGCCGTCAAACCGATACTTCGCTTCCCACTCGACGGCAAAATTATCCAGCGTTTCTGTGATACCGGACGGCATCAGCTCTCCATCCCTGGCAAGACAGCGCGCCAAACAATCCTCAGGTTCGAGAGCCCAGGCGTCGCCTGTCGCCGTCGAGAAGAAAAGCAGAGGTCCCAGCGTGACCACACGTGCGTTGTGTCGGGAAGCGCAATTGCCGATGTACTCCGCCTCGCGCTGAATACTGACCTGGCGGCCCGGCAGCCGAGTAGTCTTCCTGCGTTTCTTCACACAGACCCTCCTCAAGTTCTAGCCCAAGGTGTTTGAAAACTGTCGAGCCCAGAAATGTAGGGTGGGTTCGGCATGCTGTTTATGCCGCAACCCACCGACTCGGCCCGCGTAGCGGGCCTCCTTTTCAAGCCGTCTTCCAAGGTGTCGGCCTGCGGCCGACGGGTTGGCGAGTTACGCCGCAAACAGCGCGGCGAACCCACCCTACATGTAATTCATCCTTCATAGTCTACTACCGTGGCGCTGCGAACCGTATAAACGCTTAAGTTGGGCGGCGCGGCGTTTTTTGCCGCATCCGTCTCGAACGCGATGTAAGATCTGCTGACAGCTGTGCAAGACCAAGAAGGGACCGCAGAGCGGTATTGACGGCGGTGGAATCGGGAAAGGCTTCTAATACGTCGGGGTCAAGGACTACAACGTTCGAGCCCTCCTTCAAAAGGCGCTTGTAGTACTTACCGCGTTCATCTTTGGAAAAATCTAAATCGTACTCAGGCCGCAGATCGTCATCGAGTTCGTGGCTTTTGCGTTTCATATTTTCGTCTTTCGCGAGGTGTGGCCATCCGCGCGATGATTATCCGGATCCCGTCGGCGCGATCTGTGTGTGTGATGACGAGCAGGTGATCGTGTGCGGAACAGCCATCTCCCCGAGCCCTCATTTTATCCCCACGGGTTGACCCTCAACCACCCTACCATGATCGTCGTGTAGTCGTTATAGATGAGCTCCTCTCGCTCGACGCCCACCTCTCTGAGCAGGGCCGGGAGCTCATCTAAGAAGACCCCGTACCGCTTCGCCATCTTCTTACCACCCGGTCGCATCACGTCCTTAGGAGCGAAGTGGCTGAGCCAATCTCGGACCGCCTTTATGGCCTTTGCGGGGTCATCAGCGTGCTCCTTTATATCCTGGCCTGATATGTCCGAGAGGTAGGCTTGATAGCGAAACCCAGCACTAGACACCTCTTCTGGCGCTGACGCCCGCCACCAAACTTCCGTGCACCGAGGAAGATGCCAAGCTCCAAGGGCATGTTGAACCTCGGCAACCCTAAGGTCGTGTCCAACTCCGTTCGCGACACATCGTGGATACCGAGCCTGCATTCCGAGATGATGCCGTAGATCTTCTAACCTGTGCGCTATCGTTTTCTTCCAGGGCGCATCGCGCCACGAAGCCGCAGTCGTGGATCGCGAAGATGATAGCGTCGAAGATCGGTGCGTAGCTGGGGTCGAAGGGGCAATTGACGAAGACGTTCTGATCGTAAGCGCCTCTGGGCATCGGCTACTTCTTCACCAGAGACGGCGCGCTCTTGTACGAATACGACTTCGCGCTAGCCGTGTCTTTCATGCGGCTTGCCTTCACGTTCTTCGCAGCGGTGAGAGCCTTGCTTCGGCTCACCGAGGCAACTTTGGTTGAGTTCTTGACAGTGCGGAGTGTCTTCGACATCTGGGTAATAGGTAATAGGGTGATAGCGGAAAAGCCTACTATATCATAGCAAGCCAAGCTGCTCACTGGAGTGCTGCGCTTGGTTCCTCGGCCGGCCCGGCTTGCCCTTCGTCGCACGCCCGCGCCTTCCGGGCCGCGGGGTGATTTTTTTCACGCGGCGAGCGAAGCGAGGCAGGGACGTCCCCTGGCGCCGTAGGTTAGCAAGCTACCTTACCCGACGATACGCAGCGCGACATACGGAACGAGTTAAACAGAAGGATGCCGATCTTATAAATCGCCATCCCTGCGTAATGGATGGCGTCGAATTGCTCAGCCGACAAACTAGACCACCGACCGTGGAACCGATGCATCCAGTCGTGAGCAAACTTGAAGAATAGAAATCACCAAAGCAGCACGCCATAGTTGATGGCGGCACACCACAAAAAGGACATCACGTGCTATCTCGATGCTCATCGGGCATTCTCCAAGCAGTGCCTATTTTTAAATCACTCCGACCCCTAATCTCTGGGCGCATCGCAGCAGCCTATGCGTGCCAACGTTCAGGCCAACGCTTCCAGTCGAAGGAGTCGTTGTAGCCCGCAAGTGACATTGCAAACTCCTCCACCATGCGCTCGACGTCGGCCATTACGTTGCCAGCGCAGACTACGTTAACTATCGTTCCCCCCGTGCCAGGTCCGTCTGGCTCTGCGTGCGTACGGTGCCAAGAAAATCGCGAAGCTATAGCCTCCGCAAAGAACTCTTGCGGCGACTTGCCTCCGAATTGCTGTGGCGAATAGTACTGAGCTAGGTTGACAAGGATGCCTTGCAGCGCATCAATGTACTCGTGCGAAGCAATGACCATTCGCATAGTCACCCCGCTGTCCCATTCGGGTTGGGCGTGCTTTCGCAGTTCGGCGCGGAAGGTCGGAAGGGAATTAATGTAAGCGAGCGGAGCTTCCCGAGGTACAAATGCCTGGGCATCTGCGATGGGATCCTTCACCGGTGGCCCGACTTGCCGCTTCACCGCTTGCTCATCTGCCTTCGCCCGGCGAGCTTTGACTCGCTCAAACCATTCATCTCTATAGCGAGTCACGAGTGCAGCGTTCAGCTTGCGGCCAAACCCACCTTGCAGTTGGGTGTCGTTATGGCACTCCAAGCAAAGAACTGCGAGATTGACCTCCACGTTGTTGCTTGGTTCTTCATCGATGTGGTGAAGCTGTAAAGCTTTGCCGCGTTCTCGACACACACAGCAAGTGCTGTCGGATGCAAACATCACCTCGGCGGCGAGGTCAACAGGAATGCCGGTGCGAACCTTCGCCATGACGACTGTTGCGCTCTAAACGACCAAGATCACCGGGCGCGACGATAGAAGCGTCCGGTGTTAGGGATCATGCTTCTTCGTCAACTGCTTCAGATCTACTCCGACACCGCCTATGCTCGGTTTGATAAATACACTTTCTTTTATTCGCTCCCAGACAGTCTTATTACCGATTTCCTTTATGCCACTAGCCAGCATTCGTTCTACCATTTCTGAAAAATGACCGAGCTGCGTAATTGTATACTTTTGGATAAAGACACAGTTTTGTATTTTCCGTGCTACTGCCCGAATCTCCGTAACTAGTGTACTGCTTCATTCTTTTTAGGACTTATGATTCCAGGCGTGGAATCCTTGTGCTGCAACGCTTTCCGAGGAACAGGAATACGCAAAAAGGACCTTGGTACGGCCAACGACAAGTTCCATTTATTACGAAGCACTACACTAGATCCTGCCTAGAAGTATTGGAAAACAAGATAATCGGTACGTCCTTATATGTTCTTCTTATGTCGCGGCCTAGACGTAATCCTGTTAGCTGGAAGTTTTCGGTAAGTTCCCTAGAGTACGCATGCTTAGAAGGGAGCATTATGTTAACAACAAACAGATCGACTCGTCTTTTTGTTTCAACGAAATCCAGGCACTGGTCAGCATCTGTAAACATGGTTACAGAAAGCCCACGTAATTCTAACTCAGAAACGAGTGGGCGTAGTTGAATCTCATCCTCGTTCAACAATTACGACGCGAAGAGCATCGTGCTTTTCTGGTACGTTCATTTAGCGTCCTCAACCAACCCCTAACGCTACCGGGGATGGGTTAGGGGTCAAGTCTCCCATCTTGTATACAGCGCCTCTAAGATCCATTCCCGCCCTATGGCGAGGCCCTTAAGAATCGAATTAGAGGTCTGTCGCTACGTTGGCCTTGACCCCGAGCGCGCCTATGACACAGGCTGCGCGGGGGTCTCGGCGATGCGCGGGCGGATCGGTCGCCATAAGCCGTGGGTCGAGTAACAGCCCCATCCCCAGCGCAACCATCCGAGCAGGGCATAGGCGAGCCACAGTGCCCACGCCAGCATCAGTAGCCGGTAGGCGCTGAGCGGCACCGACCACACCTCGGCCTGCGGTAAGGCCGGATCGCTGCGGTCCTGATACCAATTGAGATCATAGGCGGTCGAGCCGTTGCCGGCGACCTGCATCTCCGGATATCCCAGCAAGCCGTTTTGGATCGCATCGAAAAGGCAGGACAAGGCCACCACTGTAAGCAAGCCCAGGCCAAGCTGGAGGGCGTCGAAAGCGTAGGGTTTGATGGCGGGATTCAGGCGCGCGCGCGCACCGAGGGCGAGCAGCCAACCCACCACGATGAGCGCCGCCCAGATGGGAGCTTGGCTGAGCCCAATTCCGAGCAAGAACCAATGCCAGCCCTTGAGCGGGGTGATCCGCGTGCGCCCGAGCCCGTAAGCCACGAGCACGAGCACCGCCAGCACGCCCCAAATGAGCACCGCGGGCCCGAGGCGCGGCCCCTGGCTCAGGAGCAGCCAGCGGTCGTTGCCCAAGGTGATCTTGAGATAATGATTGACGCTCGGCAGGCCGAGATCGACCGCGGGCGATAGGAACCGCGTCTGCATCCCGCGCGGCTCGCGCCACAGGAGTTGAAAATGTTGCGTCCCCGGCACCACCGGCAAGGTGACCCGGCGGTCTTGCTGGCGGATCGGCTGGGCGGCGCCGCCGATGGTGACCTGTTGCAGGCGGGCGGTTTCTGGCAAGGTGAGCGTGTGCTGGCCCCCTTGGCTGCTCTCGAGAGTGAGGTCCAAGGTGGCATCGATCGCGCGTTCCCCCGCGCTGACCGTCAAGCGGCTGTTCTGCATCGTCAGGGTCGGGCCGGAGACACCCGCGGGTCTAGAAATATCCAGCGTGACCGATTCGCCCGGCCAAGGGCGCCATTCCGGCAGCCAGCGGCCGCTCGGATCCTGATGGTGCACGACCGCGATGCCTTGAACCTTCATGTGCCAGATCGGACTCACGTCCGCGCGCCATACCTCGACCCACTGCGTGGTCTCCGGCGCGGTCAGGCCGATGGCGGGCGCATGCTCCAGCACGGAGTCCCAGCGTACCGACGCCTGCTGTGCGTCCAGGCTCACCAGCACCTTCTTGTCCTTCACCCGCACGCTGGGGGTGGTTACCGATTCGCCCGCGAGCAGTGGAACTTCGATGACCACCGGCTCGAGCGTTGGAGAGATGCGCGTCACGGTAGTCTCGGCGCGCCAATCGAGTCCTAGCCGTAAGGTGCGCTCGACCCGTGCGAACGAGGGCAGGGGTCCCGGTTCCAAGACCGGAAGATCGTCCGTGCCCGCGGTGCGGGTGAGTTGGATCTGGGCGTCGGGGACGCCGTTCTCATGCACTCCATCGACACGCCAGCCCTCGGCGCGCACCTCGACGCGGTGCGGCCTCAAGGGTAGCGGCAATTGCAGTTGCGGGCGCGGCGGTAGGGATCCCGAGAGCAGAAGCTCATGGCGTCCGGGTTCCAGGTGCACCCAGATCTCGCCACCCTCGGTGCGCGCCAGATCCGTGGCCGGCTGGGAATCGACCAAGATCTCTTGCGGCAGCCATTGACCGGCCTGGGTGGGCAGAGGCACGGATACGGACGCCGCGGCGTGGATCTCGATGCGCAACCGCATCGCCGTGGGCGTAATTTCCGCATAGAGTCGCGGGCTTTGGGCGCAGTTGGGCAGGCACTCCGGCGGGGCCAGCAGACGCTGGCGGAGTTGTTCGAGGAGCTTGGCGCTCGGGTACTCGGCGCGCGCCTCGGGCACAGGTGCGAAAAGGTAAGCAAGCACCAAGAGCACCGAGGTCTTAGCCATCGGTGCGCCGGCGCCCCAGGTGGTCGCGAACGGCACTATCATCCGTGCGCACAGCACCAGGAGCAGGATCACGCGCGCGAGGCTCAAGCCTAGGTTCATCGCGGGTGAGAGGAGCACCAGCCGCACCTCCTGGCCGCGTTCCACCGGACCGTTCCAGCGCAGCGCTACCTCGTTCCAGCGCCATTCGGGCCGGCCCGGCCCGGTCTGGACGCGAGCCTTGGGGTCTACTTCGCCCAAGACACCCACCCGCGCCGTTGGTATTGGCGCGTCAGCCTCTGCCATTAATCGCCGCGCCCTCCTATCCGCTTTCTGTTCGGCACGTTCTCTCATTTCCTCTACGCTTATGGGCGCATCCAAGCGGTCCTCCCTGCCGCCGGCCACCCCTTCCATGGGCTGGCTAAGGGTGGCCGCCTCGGGCGGGGCGGCCGGTGAAACCTCCATCACCGGCTGCACAGGCCCGGGTCGCTCGAGCTGCGGATAGAGGCCGAGGCGCACTTGTTCGATCGCGAACGGGATCGCGATCAGGAGCAAGATCGCGGCGCTCACGTTTCGGTAGGCGCGTGCCAGAGCGAGGAAGCGGCCTGCGGGTAGCACGCGCACCAAGGCGTTCGCGGCCAGCAGATGGAGCCAGATGAACTGTGGCGCATCGGCTTCGTGCCAGATAAGCGCGAGCCCGGCGAGCATCGCGAGTCCCCAGCGCCAATTCCACAGCCGGGCCGTCGCCAAGGCGGCGATCATGACCAAGAAGAGATCGAGCAGGGTCCAGCGTTCGACCCAACTCGCGGTCACATCGTCGTGGCCCGCGGCCGCGAACAACCGCCACCCTGGAGGCAGATGGAGGGTCGCTTGGAGCGACTGGACGTCTTGGTTCCAACCCACTGCGGGGAAGCGGTCCACATCGCCCTCATAGCGGCTGTCGGCATCGAGATTCAACGCGCCGCGCCGGACTTCGACGCCGGGCCGGTTGGAGTCGGGGAGGGTGGTAATGAATTGCGGGACAGCGTCGATCGCGACTCGTCCGAGGTGTAATTGGTCGCCGGCCTCGAGCCGCCAACCGTGCGTCATCGTTCCGGTCACGAGATCGCGGACCGTATACCCGCTCCCCTCCATGTCAAGCCACAGATGGCGCACCAGGCCCAAGCGGTCGGGGGCCGGATCGGGATCGCCCCGCCGCACCACCTTGAATTCCATGACATCCTTCGGGCCCACACGGTAGGCGGGCAAAGATTGCCACTCGGGGGGCACGTTGGTCTGGCGCGGATCGATGGCCGTCACGCCTTGGATCTCGACCAGCCGCAGGTGATTGCGGGCATCGAATACCCAGATCTCCGTCTGCGGCCAAGGGTCGGTTGGAGACGCCGCGTGCAGCGCGGTCACCTCGCCGGGGGCGCGCGCGCTCAACTCCACCGCCCAGTGCCCCGGACGCAGTTGCAATCGCAAGCGGCCATCGGGCTCGAGACGCGCGGGCAAGGCGCTCGAAAGGCCCAGGGGAATGAGCTCGGGCAGGAGCGCATTGCTTAGCATCACTTCGCGAGGCTCGCCGGCGACATCGATCTCAAGCCGGGTGAGAAGCTCAAGCGGCACCTCGTCGATGATGCGCCGGAACACCTGGATCTCCAGTCGCTCTTCGAGCGCGGTTTTTCCCGGCCGTTGCTTCAACCAGAGCTCGCCATCGGGGCGGATATCAGGCCAGCTTACGGCTGTCTCATCGACGATGAGTGACACCAAAGCGGTATCGGGTGGTACATACAGGGTTTCGGGCAGGCGTTCCCAGCGCCACCGGCCGGTGATCTGATACCGTCCCGGCGGCAGCGACATGCCGGGTTTTCCCTCGCGCTCGATCACGGCAGCAGGTTGCCCGTCCACCAGCACCTCTTGGGGCCAGCGCTCCAGATCTCCCGGCAACCCGATCCAGCTTTCGCGGTAGACGCGCCAGAACTGGATAAACTCCCCCTCGCCCTGGTCGATCTTGAGCACCAGCCGCGATGGCCAGGCGCAGCGCCGCGCTGCGGGCTGGTTATAGATGAACGGGCACTCGCGATCGCGCTCTTCGAACAGCACCCACGGTACCCAGGGGGCGAGGCTAGGCGGGATCTCGTTGTCCCGAAGCGGGCGCGCCTCGGTGCCGAGGCTCTGGCAAAGCAAACTGAATAAGACCAACACGACTCGGATATGCATAGTGCTATTCGCCAACGCGAGATGTTGATTATGGTTAATGATAAAACAGAATCTGGTCAAATTCAGGCCGGGGCTTGAATCCATGAATGCGCGACCCCGGTAACCCGACGGCAGTCGGAACTTGATGACCTGGCTGCGCATTCGCACGCGCCATTTGCATCGATTCTTCTCCGCCGGTAAACTTCCTCGGTGCCCTTCACAATAAGACAACGCATCGGGCTCGTCCTGGGGCCGGTCCTGTTCTTGGCCTTGGGATTAACAGCCGAGGGGCTCGGTGTTCCCGCCCGATGGACGGCGGCGGCGGTGGCCTGGATGGTGATCTGGTGGATCACGGAGCCCGTGCCGCTGTGGCTCACGGCCTGTATTCCTCTGGTGGTCTTTCCTCTGAGCGGCACGGCGCCGCTGCCCGCGGTGCTGTTGCAGTACGTCGATCCGATCAATTTCCTGTTTCTCGGCGGCATGATGATCGCGGCCTGCATGCAGCAATGGGGCTTGCATCGGCGGATTGCGCTCGCGATCATCGCACGCGTCGGCAGCAGCCCGGCGCGCATCGTCCTGGGGTTTATGCTGGCCACGGGATTTATCAGCCTCTGGATCTCGAACACGGCCGCCACCATGATGATGTTCCCGATCGCCATGGCCGTGCTGCTCAATTTCGAAGAGACCCTCGGGCGCAACGATCCGGCACTGCGGCGCTTCGGCCTTGCGTTGATGCTTGGTGTGGCCTATGCGGCGAGCATCGGGGGCATGGGCACCAAGATCGGCACGGCGCCGAATCTGGTGTTCGTCAAACAGGCTGAGATGCACCTCGGCCATGATGTGGATTTCGTCACTTGGCTCAAGGTCGGATTGCCGGTGGTGCTGGTGGCGCTGCCGCTGGTGTGGCTGTACCTGGTTCGCTGGGCGGTCCCGGTGCAGCGGACGGAATTGGTCGGTAACGCCGCGGAGGTGATCTCCGAAGCCCGCATGCGTCTCGGCCCGATGAAGGCGGGGGAATATGTTGCTCTCATCGGGTTTCTGCTCGCGGCGTTCCTTTGGATTTTTCGTAAGGATATCGATCTCGGATCCATCACCATCCCGGGTTGGTGGGGGTGGGTTTCCTTCGGATGGGAGGATTGGATCGGGCGCCCGATCGACACTCTCCCGGCACCGCTTGCGCGGCTCTTGCGCCAGGACGTGGGCGATGCGGCCGTGGCCATGGGGATCGGGATCATGCTGCTTCTTATCCCCGTGTCTATACGCCCTTTGCGGTTTGGCTTGGCGCTGCGGCAGATGCGAACGGTGCATTGGGGTCTTCTGGTCTTGCTCGGGGGCGGTTTTGCGATGGCCTACGGTATGCAGGAAAGCGGACTCTCAGGATGGTTCGCGGGTCTCTTGAAAGACGCGGATCCTGCCTCGCCGCTGGTGGTATTTCTAATCGTGTGCCTCCTCACTACGGCCCTGACGGAGGTGGCCTCCAACACTGCGACGGCCAACGTGCTGTTGCCGATCCTCGCCGCGAGCGCGCCGAGTTTCGGGCTTCACCCCGCACCCTTGATGTTTGCCGCGACCCTCGCGGCATCCTTGGGGTTCATGCTGCCGGCCGGGACGCCACCGAACGCGATCGTCTACGCGAGCGGCTATATCACCGTCGCACAAATGGCGCGGAGCGGTATTCTCATCGACCTCACCGGTGCGCTCTTCATCGGAGCTCTGTGCTACTTCCTCGCGCCGTGGGCGCTGGGAGTGACCGGACTTAGCGGTTAGCGCTGACGGCGCGGACTCTTGTAATCGCGTATTTTTACCCCCATTTGCTTAGGCGCCGCGCAAACGGATTAATCAATTTTACTTCGCGGGCGGGGTATGAATCCCGCCCTTGACCAAAAGGGAGAGCTGCGCCTCTCCCCTTTGGAAACCCCATGGCTAAGGGTCCCGCGACCAGACCGCGGGAAAGAATTTAATTATGAACACACTGATCCCCGTCTTGCCGATCAAGAACAGCGTGCTCTTCCCCCACCTGGTGATGCCGCTCGCGGTAGGCCGGCCGATCTCGGTTGCGGCAGTGGAGGCGGCGTTGATGCGGGAAGACAAGCTTATCGGGGTGTTCGCGCAGCGGCAACCATCGGTCGAGGAACCGACGTTGGCCGATTTGTATCCGATCGGAACGCTCGGGATCATCAAAAAGATAGCCCGCTCCGATGACGTCATTCAGATCGTCGTTCAGGGGACCCGGCGCGTGCAGGCGGCCGCCGTGGCGCAGGCGCATCCTTTTCTGAGCCTAGCGATCGATGAGGTTCCGGAGCCTGAGGACAGCGGTGCGGAGGTCGAAGCCCTGCAGCGGGCAGTCTTGGAGCTCGCCGGCAAAATGCTGCAGCTCGTGCAACCCCAGATCCAAACGAGCTTGAGCCATATCATTGCCGAAGTCGAAGACCCCTTGCACCAGGTGTATTTGATTGGCTCCCTGTTGTCGCTGGAGGTGGAGAAGGAGCAGGAATTGCTTGCGGCCATGTCGCGGCGGGAGGCGTTACGCCTGGCGCACGCGTATTTGAATCACGAGGTCCAGGTTCTCGAGATCAGGAACAAGATCGCGAGCGAGGCGCAATCGGAAATGACCCGCCAGCAGCGCGAATACCTGCTGCGCCAGCAGTTGCGCGCGATCCAAGGGGAGCTTGGCGAGCAGAGTCCCGAGCAGAGCGAGGTAGCGGAGCTGCGCAAGCGCATGGAGGAAGCAAATCTACCGGCACTGGTCGAGAAAGAGGTCGAGAAAGAGCTCAAACGCCTCGATCGCATGCCCGCGTCGGCTCCCGATTACCAGATCGCGCGCAGTTATGTCGAGCTGACGCTCGAGCTCCCGTGGAGCAAGGTCACGACCGATATTTACGATCTCGGCCGGGCGCGCGAGATCCTGGATGCGGATCATTTCGATCTCAAGGAGGTTAAGGAACGCATCATCGAGCACTTGGCGGTCATGAAGCTCAATCCCGAAGCGCGCGCGCCGATTCTCTGCTTCGTGGGGCCGCCGGGTGTGGGCAAGACCTCCCTGGGCCAGTCGATCGGCCGGGCCTTGGATCGGAAGTTCGAGCGCCTGTCCTTGGGCGGCCTGCACGACGAGGCCGAACTGCGCGGCCACCGGCGCACCTATATCGGCGCCATGCCCGGGCGCATCATTCGGGCGATACGCCGCGCCGGGGTGAGAAATCCGCTCCTCATGCTCGATGAGGTCGATAAGCTCGGCCGCGATTATCGCGGCGATCCGTCGGCGGCCTTGATGGAAATCCTGGATCCCGCTCAAAACAACGCCTTTCACGACAATTACCTGGATCTGCCCTTCGATCTCTCGCAGGTGTTTTTCATCACCACGGCCAACACCTTGGATAGCATCCCGCGGCCGCTTTTGGACCGCATGGAGACCTTGCGCCTCGCGGGTTACAGCGAGGAGGAGAAACGCGAGATCGCCCGCCGCTATCTCATCGGCCGCCAGATGAAGGAATCCGGACTGGGTGAAGCGCAGTTAACGCTTCCCGAGGAAACCTTGGCCTATGTGATCCGGCGCTACACCCGCGAGGCGGGGGTGCGCGAACTCGAGCGGGTGCTCGGCCGGATCTGCCGTAAGATCGCGACGTGCGTGGCCGAAGGCGATACCCGTCCGGTGACGGTCCGTCCCGAAGACCTGTCCGAGCTTCTCGGACCGGAGCGCTTCTTCCCCGAGGCGGCCCGCCGGCAACTCGCGCCCGGCGTGGCCGCGGGTCTTGCCTGGACCGAGTCGGGGGGCGATGTCCTGTATGTCGAGACGGTGCTTCTGCCCGATGGCAAGGATCTGGTGATGACGGGACAGCTCGGAGCCGTGATGCAGGAATCGGCCAAGGCCGCGCAGAGCTACATCGCATCGCGGGCGGCGGCTTTCGGGATATCCGAGGCCACCCGTCAAAGCGGGGTGCACATCCACGTGCCGGCGGGGGCGATCCCGAAGGATGGGCCCTCGGCGGGCGTGACCATGGTGACGGCGCTTACCTCGCTTTACAGCGCACGCCCGGTCCGCAGCGACACGGCCATGACCGGCGAGATCACCTTGAGCGGCTTGGTATTGCCGGTCGGAGGCGTGAAGGAAAAAATGCTTGCCGCGCATCGTGCCGGGATCAAACGGGTGATTTTGCCGAAGGAGAACGAAAAGGACCTGCGCGAATTGCCCGAACAGGTCCGCAACGAGGTCGAGTTCATTCTGGCCGCGCGCATCGAGGAGGTGCTGTGCGCGGCCGTCCCCGATCTGCCGCAACCCTTGCGCGCCGGATGCGCTGATTAAGGCCGCGTATAGCGGTGCTTCACGCCCGCCGGAAACCACTCCGGATCGCCCTGGGCTTTAAGCTCGATGTGCGGAAGTTGGGAAGCCGGGGGGACGTAGTTCGCGAATTCACTGTTCAAACGCCGTAGCTCGCGGACGATTAACTGAGCGGCCGCATCACGGCGTTCGTCGCTCGCCGTCTCGCCAGGGGCGAGCTCGATGACGATCGCGAGGAAACGATTCTTGTCTTCATCCTCGCGCGCTTGCATGACGAATTTTCCCGTGACCCATTCCCGGATACCCAATTGCTCCAGCCCGACGCTCACATTCTCGGGATAGAGGTTGGCGCCGAAATAGGAGATCACGAAGTGCGAGCGCCCGAACACGAAGGCGAAGGGCAGGGGACGGATCGCGCGGCCATCGCCCGGTTCGAGCGCCGCGAGCGGATCGAACTCCCACTCCTTGAGAAAACGTAGCATCGCTGGATAGTCCACCAGCCCACCCTCGTCCGAGATATGGTAACGAACGAGCGGGATCCCATTGTCCCCGCTGAAGACCAAGGTGCCTTCGGAGGACTCGAAGTACCGCTGAAGGGGGTCGTATTGAACGAGGGTCGGCAAGCGCGGCTCGCCGAAGAGTTGCCGCGCCGCCTCTGGCGTGCCGGCCAGGAACCGCCGGATGCACACCGACAGCGGCGTCTCATTGCCCAAGACCCCGGCATCCGCCGTCCCATAGAGCGAGGCCGCATCACGGCAGTGGTCCGATGCTCCCGCGCGCTCGAGCACCAGCGTGCGCCATTCTTCGCTGAAAACCTCGCCGGCCAGGACCAGTTTGATATGGTACTTCGGCCAAGCGATGCCGCGCGCCCGTCCCGTATCAATCACGTCCTTGAGAAAGGGCGGATAGCCGAGGAGCACGACTTGATCGAAATTCGGGCCGAGGGCTTCGATGACGCGCAGGATCTCGTCTTTGTTATTGCCCGGCGTGACCACCGTGAGGGGATAGCCCTTGGCGGCCAGGTGCCGGCAGCAGGCGGCGGTGTACATCCCGCCGACCCAGGTGCCGAGCGCGAAGCAGACCGCGGCGAGCGTGAGGCGGGAATCGGCATGGAAACTATCGTGAAATACCTGCTCGAAGCGTACCGCGATCGCAAGCTCATCGGTGACGAAACGCGGCCAAAACGCCGGCGTGCCGGTCGAACCCGACGAGACGGCGATCATGTCGCAAGTCTCCAAGCGCCCATTCCGGCAAAGCGCCGCGAGCGGGTGCTTGGCGAGGTAATTTTGCTTGCTGGTCAAGGGCAGGGTCGCGAAATCTTCCGCGCGCCGAATCGACTCGGGCGCGACGCCCTGCTCCTTGAGAAACGCTTGGTAGGCCGGGACTGTGCGCGCGATGTCGTGAAAGAGCGCGAGCGCACGCTCGGCCGGCGCGGGGCGGTCGTCCAGAGCGAGTAGACGGTCAAGCGGCGTGTCGATAAACGCCTGGAGACCGTTCAACAATCGATCACGTTTTTCGTAAGCCATAGGTTTTGCAACTAGCCGGGGGAGATTCCATACGGATAAATCGCTTTAGTCGTCACCGCATCTTCATTGAGCACAACCCTTTTTAATCTTTAACGCTGAGCGCGGCAAGCGTTCTGAGTCAGGGTAACGTCCTCGATCGCCTCGCTTGAGCAGGGTCGCGGGTCCTTTACCGATCTTCATTCTCGCTGGCAACTGCCCAGCCAAGCTGCAACCTCCCTAATGGTAGCTTCCTGCATTGGTTGTTGATCCCGAAGGGCCTCCGCGAACATGATTCACGCATTGAGAAGTGCACGGTGTTTTTTCGGGACAGATCGTGAATATGTCACAAAATGTTTGTGAGAAAAGTCACTGAACAAGCGAAGGTACATTTCGTATCCTTGCGGTGTGAAGGCTAACCGGCGCTCAACTCTGACGCGCCAAAAAGCCGCACGCCGCATACTTATCCATAGTCAGAGATGATAAACCATGCTTAACGTGACCATCGACAAAGAAATGATAAGTATCGGAGAGCGGTTTGCCGTCTCCTTCCAGCGCACGCTTCGCATTCCTGACGACGGCCGCGCTTACCCGCTGCCGCCCGGGCTCGGCAGGTTCCCGGTCTTGCAGGTGGAGGATTATCTCGACCACGTGCCACCCTTGTGGCGCGAGCAAGGCGGGGCATTCATTCCGATGTACCAACGGGAGGCGTTGTGGCTCGGATTCCACGCGGCATCCTGGAAACCGAACGCGGTGAAGATCGCGGTCGGCAGGATCAACGCGATTTCCGGCGAGCCTTCCGATGAGGTGCTTCATTCCGATCCCCAAGACTATCTCGTCTGCCCTGACCAGCCTTGGCTCGACGGCCTCCACACCGGGCAGGGTTCGGTCCGGCAGTTCGTCGCGATGCCGCTGGGACTCGGCTACACGATCGAGGCCTCAATGACGGGAGCGGAAACCTTCGGCGGCATCCAAATCACCGTCTTCGAGCCAAAGCCAGGTAAGTTCCCCGATGAACGTCCGGTCACGCCCGACACCGGTCCCGTCCGCGCCGCCATGCCGAAGCCGGGCGGGGTCGCACCGATGGGGCTTGGTGCCGGGGGCATGATGAAACAAAAGATCTACTCCGACCCGTATGGCATCGACGCCTGGGACCAGGACAATTACGGGTGGATCTTCGTCCACATCATCAACAGCGCGGAGTTTTTCGAGATCACCGGGCTCGAGCCGCTGCCGACGCCCATCGATGCGAAGACCTATACTGAGTACGGGCTGCCTTGGTTCGACCTTTACGACGAAGCCAAGAGCGATATCGCGCCAACTGAACAGCTCGCCCGGGTCAAGACGGTTTCCGCACGAGACGCTGAGCGGGGAGAGACCGCCCAAACCGATACCTCGGTTGAGGTACCCGAATCACAGATCAAGAGATTGCGCAATAACGACTCCACCAGGGCGAAGGACCAGCAGCCTTCCTCGCCCGATTCAGCGGAGTATTCACCCGAGGGTGAATAAGGCTGTCATCATCCACTGCCGAAAGTTCGGCTTTTTAATGTAAGGAGATAACCATGCCCGAATATTTAAGAGTATGTCAAGACAGGCTTCTGCCGAGGGATCTTGTGCGGCCGCAACAGACCATTCGTATGGGAGGGGGAGCGAGTCGGGCGATCATCGTCTTCCTCAAACGTTGGATCAACGGGTCGAAGCTCCATGTGCGATTTATGGGAGGAACCCCCGCCCAGCAGGCGATCGCCAAAGAGCAAGCGCAGTGGTGGACTCAGCACGCAAATCTGACGTTCGTGTTCGACAACGCCCCAAACGCGGAGATTCGCATTACCTTCGATAGCAGCGACGGGGCGTGGTCCTATATCGGCACCGATGCCAGTTCGATTCCAACTAATCAGCCGACAATGAACCTCGGCTTCCTCGATGGCGGCACGGCGGCTCACGAATTCGGCCACGCGATCGGCCTTGCGCACGAGCACCAAAATCCGGCAGGAGGTATCGAGTGGAATGAAGAGGTCGTCCTCCGCGACTTGAGCGGCTCACCCAATTTCTGGAGCCCAGAGGAAATCAGGCACAACGTCCTCGAAAAGTATAAAGCCGATCAAATCCGAGGGACGAACTTCGATCGCGACTCGATCATGCTCTACTTCTTTCCCGACACCTGGGTCAAGAAGCGGCAAAGGTACTAAGGAGAACGACGTGCTGTCGAACCTAGACAAGGAGTTTATCGCCAGCGCCCAGGCGTATCCGCGCGTCGCGGTTCAGGCGGTGGAGCTAGGCGTCAATGCGGCACCCACGCCAGCGAAGATCGGCGTACCCGGTGAGGAAGACCTCTTCAAGTTCACGGTGACATCCGGCGGTCGCCATACTATCGAGACCGACGGCCAGACCGACGTTGTGATGAAGCTGTTCGGCCCTAACAGCCAAACCAGCATGATCGCCGAGGATGACGACGGTGGCGTCGGACTAAATGCGAGAATCGTTGCCGACATAATTCCGGGCCAATATTTCGTCCCAATCCGGCATTTTAATAAGGCTCGCGGCACCGGTTCGTACGGCATCAGAGTGAGCCGATAGCCGTTTGAGGAACCTAGGAGCAGACGATGACGATCTCATTTCCATCCGATTTCCCGCGCAACCTTACCGGCTTCGGCGGGGACCGCTCGATGAACCAGGCACAGCACCGGGCGGCGCTTAGGAAAACGCCGGTCATCCTGGTGCACGGCAACGGCGGGCACTCGACCCATCCGAAGTGGGGGATGGAGACGCTGAAAGGATTTCTCAAGGGCGAGAGCTACCAGGACTGCGAGATCTGGGCGATGGATCACCTCGGCGAGAACAACACTGCCGCCGACCTCAACGATCCGCATCGCAACCATATCGATGCGCTGCGGACGTTCGTCGACCGCGTACGCGAGTATCTCGACGTGAGCAAACTCGATTTCATCGGCCACTCGCTCGGCTGCGGCATGATCAACGCGTATTTGCGCGGCCTGCAACGGGATGGCCGATGGGACGGCAGCGCGCATCGGCTCGAAGTCGCCAGCACGTTCGTCTCGCTTGCCGGCGCCACCTATGGCCTCGGCCCTAACTCGATCAGCGAGTTCAAGTCCGGGTCCCCGTTCGAGCAGGCCTCGCATACGATCGAGCTGCCGGCGCACGGCCGCGTGGTCGACGATTCGCCGCGCGGTTCGGGCAACGTCGCGGAGCAGCAGTCGCCGACGCCGGACTGGGCCAAGATCACTACGAGCGACGACAACTCGATCTGCTACGTCGCGTTTACCGCGGCCGGCGACTTCGTCGACGCGCAGAACCGGGACACTGGCCACCGCAAGGGGGCCGACGTAAATCGGCGCTTCAACCTCGGCGCGAGCCTTGACGGCCACGAGAAGATCATCAAGAGCCGGACGGTATTCGACGCGTTCAAGAGCTTCCTGAACCGGAACCCGCCGCTGCCGCTGGCGACAATCAGCGTCGACAAGGACAGCGGGAGCTACGGCGCCGGACTCGAGGTCCGCATCACCGTCGCGCCGGCGACGGTGCCGGTGCGCTATGTAGCCGAGCGCGTCACGCGGCAGTTCCAAGGCGGCTTCATCGTGCGCCAGGTCGCCGAGGCGCCCAGCGGCACGCTGGCGAGCGGCCAGTCGCTGGTGCTGGCGACCGACGGCGCATGGGACAACTACCCCGGGACAAGCGCCTTGCTACAAAGAAGCTGTGCGACTACTACAGCAAGCTTGGATTTGTCCGCATAGGCCGTACGCCGTTTATGGTTAGAGCTACTGCGTGGCCAGTTCCGTCAGGTGAAACCGTCTAGCCTACCTGCGCGCATAGACACAAGGCGTCCAACCTCGGCTTCAGCGGGACGCAACGGTGGCGCTTCGCTTGCCGGTCAACTAAACGTTGGTCGGCGCGGAGCGCCGGGGCCACAGTCTTTAGAGCGGGAGATAAGCTGTTGCCTAAGGTTGCGCGCGCTACATTTCTATCCCGACCCTCATAGCTACGCTTTACGGTAATCACGCAATGCATTACTATGAGGCGTGATCAGGTCATTCAAGTGCGCCGATACGGAAGCGCTTACGAAAGGCATCCGCGTCAGGCGATTGGTGAACATCACTGCAGTGGCGCGGCGCAAGCTGAGACAGATTGAGATCGCCGGTCGAGTGGATGACTTAAGGGTGCCGCCCGGCAACCGCCTCGAAGTGCTCAAGGGCAACCGTGCCGGCCAGTACAGCATTCGGATCAATGATCAGTGGCGCATCTGTTTTCGCTGGACGGAAGCGGGCGCAGAAGACGTGGAGATCGTGGATTACCACTGAGGTGATGAGCAAACTCAAACCCGTTACCCCCGGCGAGATTCTCCTGGAAGAGTTCCTCAAGCCGATGGGGCTAAGCCAGTATCGTCTGGCCAAGGAGATCGGTGTTCCCGCGCAACGCATCGGCGAGATCGTTGCCGGTAAGCGTGCCATTACGGCGGACACCGATCTGCGGCTGTGTCGGTTCTTTGGCCTTTCCAATGGTTATTGGCTGCGTGCTCAGGTCGCGCACGACACGGAGGTCGCAGAGCGCACCATCGGTCCAGCACTCACAAAGATCAGGCCGTGGTCTGCACATGTTGCCCAACAAGGCACTGCAGCCGACGACGCTACACGGCACGGCTGAGCTCGATTTTCGCCGATCAAGTTGACGACGGTACGCCAACCAACGGAGCGCGAGGTGTCTCTGTCGAGTTCTTCAGCACTGCGCGCCGTCCTAGGACAGCACCACTATGACTATGGCCTTGTTTTCCCGGATTTCGCTTCGCTGCGTCCGGGCTACGCCGGCTGTTTCGGTCGCGGACCTCGGCGACCGACATTCAGGACAAACACAAGCCTGGTCCACGGCTATCCGCCGGGCAAGCACCGATCCCGGGATCAGGTCGATGCTCCAGAATAAAATTCATTCCTCGCGGTCTTCCCGTGGGCCCGGCGCGTTCCGTTCCGGATCGATAGACGTGAATAGCGGAGACCTCCATGAGGAGAGGCCAGGGACACGGGCGCGAAACGACTTGACGGCGGAAGTCATATCAATGGCGTAGCTCCTCGAGCAGGTACCCCGCTTCGCTCGCGAGGTCGGTTGTGGCGGGGAAGAAACCGTTCGCCGTTGTCCACCAGTTGACGTAGCGGCGGAGCTGGCGTTCGGTTGATTCGAGCGGGAATGTGTCGCCACCGGATTGCTCCCGAACTAGAGCCTTCATTTCCGCCAGGGCGTTTCGGGCTGCGTCGACAGGCGGACTCTGACCGGCTAGCGGCGCGAGCAGGTAGATCTCGATCAACGAGCCGAGCGCCCAGATGACCGCGCTCGGCTTCTGCGTTCCTCTTGTCTATTTTCGCAGCGGTGACCGCCGCGTGCCAGCGGCCGGGGTCCACTATGCGCCCGTCGAGAACGGCATCGAGCGACAGAGACTGGACGGCCGTCCAATGGTGCGAGAGGTTGCTCTCGGAGCCCCTGCCGGTACCAGTTGCGCGAACGTTCGAGTGCTGCACGCATCAGCTGGTGCCAATGCGCGGCGTCTCCCAGGCGCGCGCGCACAAAGCACAGCTCGGCCAGGCGCTTTTCGGCGCTTCCCAAGCAGACCCACATTCTCATCCAGGATGCCACTGCCGACCGGCATTTTCGGGCTCTTTCGAAAAGCCTTCGAGCGCCTCGATGCGTGCTCGCAGCTGCGTGGCCACTTGATCGAAGCGCGGCTGGATCCCTGTCGCCTCGCTTGACCATCTCATCGGACCAGCCCTGCATCATCTTGAGCGCGGCCAGTACGCACTCGAGCCTGACGTCCAGGAGATGATCGGCGTAACCCTCTGGGAAGCCGCGCGTATCCCACGAGGCTGGCCCAGTCGTGACCGGTCTTGTCGCGGCTCTCGTACAAGGCGACACGCGCGTTGTGTAGCGCGACTCTTACGTCCTTGCCACCGAGCAGTGCCTTGTAGAAGATCTCGACCATCAGGGTGGACCCGAGCTTGGTGAACGGGAATTGCGAGGCGACGACAATCGGGAATCCCAGTTCGTGGAGCTCGTGGGCGATGCTGCGCTTCGAGGTGATGGTGTTGGTCAAGTTGGCCGCGTCGCAGGTCGCCAGGGTGACTACGACCGCGTGACCGACCAGGGGAGCCAGAGCCTTCCCGAGTTCCTCCGGCGTCACTTCAGGCACGCCTCCCTCTTCGATAGGTATCCCTATGCCGAAATGCTGGCTCGGCGCCTCCCCAACGGGTACTCCGTGCGCCAGCAGGTGCACGTGTGTGAAGGGCTTCTTCTTCTCCACCGCTTCGCGGCAAGCCTCTGCGAGCTTCTCGAGGGTCACCTCTGCCAATGTTGTCAGCACATCGTCGGACTCGGGCGTGTTGTTGGTTGCGTGTACCACTGGGATCCAAGGCTCCAAGACGGCACGCAAGGCGCTCTCGTGCTCCTGGGACGGTACGTCGGTGGGTTCCGACAGAGGGGCCCAGGCGTACAGGAACCGTGGAGTGGCTGGCCAGCGCGCGCGGTTCTCGGCGAAAGTGTGGCGTACGCGTCGCGTCAGCACGACCGCTGAATCGTTTCGTGCGAAGAGCGGTCGTCCCTCGCTGTCGGTGGCCGCCTCGAAGGGGAGGGCAGCCACCTCAGCGGGATTGACGACGAGGTCGAGTTGCAGAGGAAATGGGCCGCTGGAGATCTCGGTCAGACTGTTGGTCCCCAGCAGCTTGGCGGCAATCTCGCCGATTTGTTTCAACGCGGTTGCGCGCGCCTGTGCATCCTTCTCGTAACGAAGGGCGATGATTAGTTTTAGAAAGCTCTCTTGTTCCAGCGGCGACCTAAACTCGCGTACGGGATACTCAGATCCGGCTGCAACAAGGTACGGGATCGCCTTCGCGCCATATACCCGTCTTGAGATTATTGAGGCGAAGAAATTCAAGAAGCAGTGAGCGCATGTTCCTCCTCCGCCGCAGCCGGTGAGCACCGGCGTGCTCGTGGTGTGCGCGTCACGCTGGCTACCACTCGATCATGACACCTTCCGCGTCTGACCGAGGAAAGACTGTCGTGTAACCATGCTTCTTGCGGAGCGGCTTGCCGTCCCAAAACTCGTTGAACCTGGTCCGATAGTTGAACGTCAGTTCCGGCTCGGCGCCTCCCCATTTGATCACGCGCGCGATCGCCTGCCGGTCGGGGTGCTTGAAGTGGGCGCCGTTGGTCGAGAAGAGGTACCGCTTGCAGTCCAGCGCTTCGAGGAGCGCACGGCTGACGTTCGCCTTGCTGCCGTGGTGCGGCAGCTTGCAGGCGTCAACGGCGAGCTTGCCGCTCGTGCCGAGGCGCGTGATGGCCGCCGTCAGCACACCGGGATGGGCGTCGCCGGTGAGCAGTAAGCGGTGTCCATCAAACTCGGCGAGCACCGCGATGCTGCTGCCGTTGGCTTCCGCGGTATCCTCGGAGAACTTCTCGAGTGCAAGCTCGTCCACATCGAGTGCGCCGCCGAGCAGCTCGAAGCCTTCTGGCGACTCGACCTCCTCGGGACGCTTCATGGTGGGATCGAGCCCCGCCTTGCGGACCTCCTTCTCCCACTCTGGTTTCAGATCGGCCAGCTTGCCCGGAGTGGGCGACAGCAACGTCAGAACGAGACCGCCATCGAGCTCGACGCGTGGGAGCTTGCCCTCCGTAGGGACGACGACTGCCTTCTTCCCGAAGGCGCAGTTCCACTTCATGCCTGGGTTGACCAGCATGTCCGTGAGCTTCTCGCCCTGGACCGGGCCGAGTGTGTCGAGGTTTTCATCGGGGAGGTGTCGATAGCCGTTGAACCAGATGTCGTTTGCCTGGAAGCCCGTTTCCTTGTCTTCCAGGAGATCCAACACTCCCGCAATGTGGTCGGCGTCGATGTGCGTGACCATGAGCAGCTCGAAGCGGCGCTCCTTCTCGGAAAGCTCGCGGAGCTTGGGACGCAAGGCGCGCTTGTAGGTGCCCGTTGCCCCTCCGTCAATCAGGACCCGTCGCGGAGCCTTGGGATCGCCATATTCGATCCACAAACAGTCACCGTGTCCTGCGAGAAGCATTTCGATACTGAACATTGCATTCTCCTTTCGAGGAGGTCGACGGTGACCGCCCGAGCAAGCGACACCTTTGGACTCTTCACCTCCCCGACTCTCCAGTCTCGCATGTAGCGCTTCGAGAAGTGCAAAAGCACCCCCGACTGGACGTTGGTGGTACTGATGATGAAGTGGGGCTCATCGGGCAAAAAAGGGAAGATACAACTGGACCTGTTAGCTGTCAAACACGCGGGTCCCGGGTCCCCGGATCGGGGAATTTTCGGGCCATTGCATCCTCGGCGCGCCTAGCAGGCCCCCTTCGGGTCCGGCCAGCTTCGCTGGCGCTCGGGTACTCGCCCCTGGGCCTGGCTTTCATTGGCCCGAGGCGCCAAGTTTCGGGACCAGTGGCAGTATCCAAGCCGCTAGGGTTTTGGCGGGAGAACATCTTTGATCGCCTCGAGGCGTAAGCGTCCGATCTCGCTGCCCAAGGCCCCGCCCGTGAGTCCCTGAGCGATGAGATCGCGAGCATCGACAGACTGCGCCGCACGCAACGCCCGGCGCAGGTACTCCGGCTGAGGGTAAGCGCGATCCTCGAGCCCGGTGCGCCCGCGGGCATCGGCTTCGCAGGCCGTGAGGAATTGCTCGAAGCGCTCCGGCCTTCGGAAGGCATCCAGGGCCTCGAGGGCCGTTAGCAAGGTCGCGGGCCGAAGCTCAAGGGCATGGTGACAATGGCTGTGATAGCGCGCGACCAGCACGGCGAGATCGCGGTAGTCATTGGGGATGCGGTAGCGCTGGCAGAAGTCAAAAATGATCTCAGCGCCGCGTTCCTCGTGACCGCGGTGATGCGGCCATTGCTCTTGAGGGGTCGTCCCTTTCCCGAGATCGTGCACCAAGGTGGCAAAGCGCACGCGCGGATCTTCGCTCAAGCGCGCGGCCTGGTCTAGCACCAACATCACATGCAATCCCGTGTCGATTTCGGGGTGGTGGCGCGGCGGTTGCGGCACGCCGAAGAGCCGTTCGATCTCGGGAAAGAGCACAACGAGGGCGCCGCAGGTCCGTAGCGTATCGAAAAATAGGCGCGGTCGGGGCTCGGCGAGGGCACGGTCGAGCTCCGCCCACACCCGCTCCGGAACCAAGGCTTCGGTTTCCCCGGCCGCGACCATCTCGCGCATGAGCGCCAGCGTTTCCTCGGCGATCCCAAAACCGAAACGCGCAGCGAAGCGGGCGACTCTCAAGATGCGCACGGGATCCTCGGCGAAGGCGGGCGAGACATGTCGGAGGATCCCGCGTTCCAGATCCGCGCGCCCGCCGTACGGGTCGATGATGCTCCCGTCGATGTCTTCGGCCATGGCGTTGATGGTCACATCGCGGCGTTCGAGATCGGCCTCCAAGGAAACCTCAGGCGAAGCATGGAACACGAACCCCTTGTAGCCGGGTCCGACCTTGCGTTCGGTGCGAGCGAGCGCGTATTCTTCGTGGGTCTGGGGGTGCAGAAAGACCGGGAAGTCCTTGCCAACCGGGCGATAACCAAGGGCTAGGAGATCTTGCGCCGTGGCGCCAATCACGACCCAATCACAGTCCGAGACCGAACGGCCGAGGAGCTTATCCCGGACCGCGCCGCCGACCTTGTAGACTTTCACCGCCGCCGTGCGAATGTTCGCAAGATCCGATAGCGCGCCCGCTGATGCCGCTTTTGCAGATACGCCGGGACCACCGCTTCGATCGCAACCGGATCGATACCCAAGGCCGCGAGCCCGCTCTCGCCCTGGCACACGCTCGGGACCTGCAGCGAGCGGTAATTATCCAAGGACATGGGCTTCCCCGGGATCTGTTCCAAGACCTGGGCCTGAAGATACGAGATTCTCTCGTTTAGCGGTATGATGCGGCGGCGTAGATGCAGGCACGTAGCTGTATATGAGACCAGCCTCTGCAGGGTGTATTCCTTCGGTCCGCAGAGATCATAGCGCCGTCCCGCCGTTGCCGGGTCCTCTAGCGCCCGCATGAAAGCCTCCACGACGTTGGTGACGTAGACCGGGGCAAACCGCGATCGCGGGCACGCCAGAGGAAAGAAATAGGGGCTGAGCCGTAGCAACTGGGCGAAACGATTGAAGAAGCTATCGTCGGGGCCGAAGATCACCGAGGGCCGGAAGCTCGTGATCCGTAACCCCTTTCCGGCTGCCTGATGCACCAGATCCTCGGCCTCGCCTTTGGTCTTGAGGTAGTGGCTGGGACCGACTGTCGCGTCCGCATTGAGCGCGCTCATGTGCAAGAGGCAGTGGACAGGATTGCTCCGGCAGGCTTCCACGACTTGACGCGCCAGATCGACGTGGGCATGGCGGAAGCCGCTACCATCGTCGCCGCGCTCGTTGAGAATACCGACGAGGTTGATGACCGCATCGCACCCTGCAAGCTGGCGTGTCAGCTCGGCGGGATCGTGTACATCACTCTCGATGAGATCCAAGGTCGGGATCACGAGCAGCTCGCGGTGCCGTTCCCGCCGCCGGGTGAGCACGCGGATGCGGTAGTCTTGCCCGCCCAGGGCATTGACGAGATGGCGTCCGACGAAGCCGGTGCCCCCAAGGATGGCAATGGTTTTGATGATCATAGCTTAACCGTAATTCTGAATACCCCGCCGTTTACGGTGGGCACTTTAGCATTGAGGTTTCCAAAGGGGAGTAGTGCAACTCTCCTCTTTGGTCACGGGCGGTTCATACCCCGTCCGCGAAGTATATTGATTACCTTTGGTTGCAGCGGCGCAGGTGATTCGCGTCGTGGCGGTTCCCCCGCGCGGGGACACCGCCGCAAGCCGCTCGCTAATAGGCTTCACCCGCCTTCCCATACGCCACTCGTAGAGCACGGTGTAGAATAGCGCATTGCGCACGTAGCGGTGCGTTTCCATATAGGGTATCGTCTCCACCCACAGTTCGGCGTTTTGGCAACCCACTTGCGGCCGCCAGCGTTCGACCTTCCCGGGGCCTGCGTTGTAGGCGGCCGCCGCCATAACCAGGTTGCCATTGAAGCGCGTCAGCATCTGGTGTAAATAGCGGCTGCCGAGTGCGATGTTGGTCTTGGGATCATAAAGCTTGACATCCGCTGTTAAGGGCATACCCAGGTCTTTCGCTACCAGCCTTCCCGTGCTCGGGAGCACTTGCATGAGGCCGACCGCCCCCGCCGTCGAGCGCGCCTGATCAAAAAACGCGCTTTCCGCGCGCATGATACTGTAAAGGATAGCAGGTTCCAGGTTAAATCGCGCCGCGCTCTCGGACACCCACGACGCATAGGGCGTCGGAAAGCGAAAATCGAGATCATCGTAGGCTTTGACCTTCCCGAGCGCGAAGATCACCCGGTCGTGCCAGCCCCACTCATGGGCGATGGCGGCCGCGGCGGGAACTGCGGAATCGGGCAGGTGATTCACCGCGTAAGTCCATTCGCTGCGCGCTTCCCGCGGGTATCCGGCGAGCCGCAGCTCACGGGCGCGCACCATGCCCGGCCGTGATCGCATGCGCGCGTCTTCTGTTGTCGAGAGCCGAGTCGGCCGATGGCCGAACCGATAGGGCAGGCCCAGCCTATCGGCCGCCGCGAAACCATAATAGTCGCGTTCGGCCGCCAGTTCTTGGAATAGCCCGCGTGCCGCGGGCGCGTGTCCGGTGGACTCCAAGGCACGGGCACGCCAATAGCGCCAGCGCAAGGGATCCATGTCCCCGACCGCCTCGCGTTCGGTCCAACGCGCGAGATCGGGCCACGCCCCGGTTGCGATCGCCAAGCGTAACTGGGCGCGCTGGACCTGCCCATCCACGACGCTAGGGTCGATCGAATACAGCCAGGCAAACGCCTGCGGCAGACGTTGATCGGCGGCGGCCAAACCGAGACTGCGCTCGATCCGCCCGGTGAGCGGATCGCCAGAAGTCAATTTAGACCAAAGGGGAGAGCTGCACCTCTCCCCTTTGGAAACCTCATCGCTAGGGTCCCCGCGGCAAGACCGCGGGGAATAGATTTTGAAGCGCGGCGCAAACCGTCTCCAAGCCGCATAAGCCTGCTCGGCGTCGGTGCGCGCCAACCGGGCAATGCCATGCGCGATGATCTCGCGGGCCATCGGGTGGTCGTACTTGAAGTCCTCGCTTGCCAACGCCTTGGCCGGATCGTCATGGCTGGCGATCCAGAGCGTGACCCAAGGTCGCTCGGTCGGTGATAACCCGTCACCAAGATAGGCGGCAAGGCGCGTCTCACCGGCCGCCATCGCCAGCCGGATCCGCTGCCAAATCAAATCCTCGGTCCAAAGACCGCTCTTGCTCAAGACAGCGAACGCCGGATCGCATTCCGTAGGCCGTGGAGCCGCGCTCAGCCACAGTTGTTTGATTTGCTCCAGCACGGCGTTGTCCGGTCCCTGCTGCAGGCGGGCCGTAGCGTAGTGACACTGCAACACCGAATCTTCCTGGACTGCATAAAACGCCAGGTAGCCGGGCCAATCGCCCCTCAAGGCAAGCGTGCGCAGCCAGGCGGTACGCAGTAGTGCGGCGACGGGGGTTTCGGAATAGGCCTTCAGAAACGCGCGGACTTCTTGGGGTGCGGCTTGCGCGAGGCGCGGGCGCAGATAGTCGTAGTGCAGGTAGGGATAAAGGGCGTAATTCTCGAGGCCTGGCGCCAGCGCGCGATAAGCTTGGAGATCCCCCGCGTGTAGGGCCTCGCGCGCGCGGCGGAAACTTTCGCGCTTGCCGCTCAACTCATCCACCCGCGATCCTGCGTAGGTCGGGCCGAGCGCGCACAAAAGCGAGACGGCAATCCAACCGAACACTGGCAAAGGTGCGAGGCGACGCGAGTGCGCTGACATGGGCCGCAGATTGTCCTTGGAAACCCAGGACGTTGCAATTTCCGTGAACGACATGTTGGCTTCTCGAATCCCAGGTCGTCACCGATCGAAGCTGCTCATCCTGTTCTGCCTCGCCGACGCGCGTGAAGGGTACTTTGAAGGCTTGGCAGAGCTCACCCGCGACGGTCGGCAGCCAACGCACGAGGGTCTCGTGGAATTGATGCGGAAATTTGATCAATACCTGATTCCTGGTCCTAGTCCGACTTAAAGCGCTGTTGCTGGTCATGGTCGGTGGACCTCTGTTACCATCGCCAAGCCATTTCGGCGACGTTGATGACCGGCTCGCACCGCTCCGGGCCTGGTTAAGACCCATTCCTCCGGCCAGTGGCGCGCTGAAGGACCGGGAGGTCCATTCGATAGGAAGCGCTTCCTGAGGCCAATACCAGAGGGATGCGGTCCAGGTTGCGGTGGTTGGCCGAGCTGACCCTTAAAGAGTACCGATATGATTTCCGGGAATCTGGCGGATTTCGAGCGCTTGTTCGAGCTTGCGCCTTACGCCTTGGTCATGTTCGAGCCTCAAGGCAGGATCGTGCTGGTCAGCGCCAAGGCCGAGGAGATCTTTGGATACCGCCGTGACGACTTAATGAGCTTGACTATTGACGTCCTTCTACCAGAACTCATCCAGCGCCCACCCCCCGAGGCACGAAAAGAGCACCTTGATCGGCTCCAGCCTGACATGAGCGCGAAGGAGCCCGAGCAGGAACTCTACGCGAGGCGTAAGAACGAGAGTGAGATCGCTGTGGCAGTTTCGTTGGATCGGGTCGAAGTCGACGGGAATACCCTTATCCTAGCCCTCATCCGGGGCACCGCCGAGCGCAGCCTAGCAGAGGAGGATGTACTTAACATCGCCCAGGGAGTTTCCGCTGCGGCCGGTGAAACGTTCTTTGATTCATTGGTCGGGCATCTTGCCAGAGCCTTGCAAGCTGATCATGCCTTCATCGCCGAGCTCATGGAAAACGACCTCGAGCGGGTAAGAACCATCGCCGTATGCGCCCAGGGCAAGATCGTGGATAACTTTGAATACGATTTAACCCACACCCCCTGCAGACAGGTGGTGAGCGAGAGTTTGTGCTCATACCCGAGCGGCGTGCAGCGATTGTATCCTGAGGATCGCCCACGCGGAGGCCACGATGCAAAGACGATTTGAATACCACAAGGCAGCGCCGGGCGCCATGCGAGCGATGGTTTCGCTCCAAAAGTACGTAGAGGAGTCGGGTCTCGAGCGCATCCTGCTGGAGCTGGTCAAGACGCGGGCCTCCCAGATCAACGGCTGCGCCTACTGTATCGATATGCATACCAAGGATGCGCGGGCCTTGGGTGAGAGCGAGCAGCGGCTCTACGGGCTTCCTGCCTGGCGCGAGACGCCGTTCTACACGGAGCGGGAGCGAGCCGCGCTGGCCTGGACGGAGGCGATCACGCTCATCAGTCAGGGGCACGCGCCGGATGAGGTGTTCGAGCAGGCGCGTACCCAATTCACGGAAGAAGAGCTGGTCAAATTGACGCTGGCGATCATCGCCATCAACGGCTGGAACCGATTGACCATCGCTTTCCGGGAAGTGCCTGGCACATACCAGCTTCAAGGCAGCGGCAACAAGTAAGCGCCCAAGGTACTAATCGCATGAATAAACGAAGGAGGTGAACATGAGCAGAACGCAGAGTCCAATCCGGACCCCGGGTTACACCTACGGCACGTCGGCAGTGGCCAAGTCGCCGCTCAGCGAGCAGGACTTCGATCTGCAAGCGCTGTGGCGGTTGAACCTGAAGGAATATTGTCCAAGGCCTGCATAGCTTAACGCAACATATAACATATATTTAGACACACTGACCCCACTCGCGGGCGACAAATTGAGAGGTATGGTATGAAAATCGTTGTAATTGGTGGCACCGGGCTCATCGGAACAAAGCTCGTGAACAAACTTCGTCGGAGCGGCCATGAGGTAGTGGCGGCGTCGCCCGCCTCGGGCGTCAACACCATCACTGGTGAGGGGCTGGCTGAAGCGCTTGCAGGTGCGCAGGTTGTCGTCGACGTGGCGAACTCGCCGTCGTTCGAGGACAAGGCAGTTTTGGAATTCTTCGAGACGTCAGGTCGTAACCTTCTTGCCGCGGAAGCCGCCGCTGGCGTGGGACATCACGTTGCGCTGTCGGTTGTCGGCACCGATCGCCTTCTGGCGAGTGGTTACTTCCGCGCAAAGATGGCCCAGGAAAACCTGATCAAGGCGTCCAAGATTCCCTACACGATCGTCCGTTCAACGCAGTTCTTCGAGTTCGTGAGCGGCCATCGCGGATTCTCCACCGACGGGCAAACGGTTCGCTTGTCACCTGCCCTTTTGCAGCCCATCGTGTCGGATGACGTCGCTGATGCCCTGGCCGACATCGCAGTCGGGAGACCGGTGAACGGCACGGTCGAGGTGGCCGGTCCCGAACGGATACGTCTCGACGAACTCGTCGGACGATTCCTGCGCGCAACCCAGGATCCGCGCGAGGTGGTCACAGATGTCCACGCACGCTACTACGGCATAGAGTTGAACGATCAATCCCTCACCCCCGGCGACAACCCACGCATCGCCCCGACGCATTTCGAGGACTGGCTCAGCCGATCCATACCTCAAAAGTAAGTCAGCGAGGCAGGGTCGGTGCCCAGATCAAGTCGTCCGCCGTCATACGGTGGATTTGTATCCACGAATTTGTATCAACGAAGGAGAACACAAATGTTCACTAGATTTCTCTGCGGAGTTGCCTTCGCAGCTCTCTCCGTAAGCGCAGCTTCAGCCGATGACTTGTCTACTGTACTGATAAGTACTGATAAGTCCAGGGTAACGCTGGTCTTTGATCGCGCCCTTCCGAATGTGCCCGGCAAGAGCATGAAAGGCGTGCTTGTCGAATACCAGCCGGGCGGCTCAAATCCCGCGCATACTCATCCAGACTCGGCTTTCATCTATGCAACGGTCCTGGAGGGTGCAATTCGTAGCAAAGTCAATGACGGTCCGGAAAAGGTGTATCACGCCGGCGAGAGCTGGGCCGAAGTACCTGGCGATCATCATGTCGTCAGCGCAAATGACAGTAACACTCACCCCGCACGCCTGCTGGCCGTCTTTGTCGTCGATACCGACGAAAAGAACCTAGTCAGGAACGACAAATAGTGAGACGAAAAATCGCACATTAGATCGCGATGAAGCTGTCGCTCGACCATTGGATAGGCAAGCGCTACTTCGGGTCATGACCCCATGTCGTCCAGACAACCTATCAATTCAAGAGGAGGAGCCAACATGCTCACAGCAAAAGTGGCATTGATTACGGGTTCCACCAGCGGTATCGGTCTCGGTATCGCCCGTGGTTTAGCACAGTCCGGAGCCCACATTGTGTTGAACGGCTTCGGGGATCGCTCGGAAATCGAAGAGCTACGGGCAGGGATCCAAGCCGCCTCGGATGTCGAGGTGATCTACAACGCCGCCGACATGAGCAAGCCCGACGAGATCGTCGAGATGATCACTGAGACCCAGAAGACTCTCGGCAGCCTGGACATCGTCGTGAACAACGCCGGGATCCAGAAGGTCGCCCCCATCGAGGAATTTCCAGTGGACAAGTGGGATGCGATCATCGCCATCAATCTCTCCTCGGCGTTTCACACCATCCGCACCGCGATCCCGTTCATGAAGGCGCGGGGCTGGGGCCGCATCGTCAACATCGGCTCCGCCCATAGCCTGGTCGCCTCGCCGTTCAAGTCGGCCTATGTCGCGGCCAAGCACGGGATGGTGGGACTCACCAAGACCGTGGCGCTGGAGGTCGCGGAGGCCGGGATCACCTGCAATGTGATCTGCCCGGGCTACGTCAGGACGCCGCTGGTCGAAGGCCAGATCCGGGATACCGCCAAGGTGCGGGGCATCACCGAGGAACAGGTGATCCGGGAGGTGATGCTGGGCGAACAGCCCACCAAGAAGTTCGTGACCGTGGAGGAGCTAGGCGCCCTCACCGTGTTCTTGTGCAGCGATGAGGCGGCTTCCATCACCGGGACAGCCATCCCCGTTGATGGCGGATGGACTGCCCACTAAAACGAGTATTCCTAGGAGAAGATCATGAAACACGACGACATCTTGAATCAGGCTTCCATGCCGATCGCGAGTCCGAGCTATCCGCGCGGGCCTTATCGCTTTATCGATAGGGAGTATTTCATCGTGACCTATGAGTCCGACAGAGATGCCATCCGCGAGGCGGTGCCGGAACCGCTCGTACCCGATGGAGCCAACACCGTGCTTTATGAGTTCATCCGCATGCCGGACAGCTCCGGCTTCGGCGACTATACGGAATCCGGCATCGTCATCCCCTGCAGTTACGAGGGGGAGCACGTAAACTTCACGGCCCAGATGTATCTCGACTGCGAACCGCCCATCGCGGGCGGCCGCGAGATCTGGGGCTTTCCCAAGAAAGCATGCGAAACCGAAGACTCCACGTCGCCAGCGACACGCTCACGGGGACCCTTGAGTACGCCGGGCAGATGGTGGCGCTGGGCACCATGGGCTACAAGCACGAGAACCTGATCTGCCCGCAGGGCAATCCCCTGGCCTGTGACCCCCGCGAGATCGTTGACAAGATGAGCAAGACCCAGGTGAACCTGAAGCTCATTCCGGAGGTCCATGGGTCGCTTGGGATCGCGCAGCTGGTCGCCTACAACCTGAGCGATATTCATGTCAAGGGGGCCTGGAGCGGACCGGCCCGCCTGCATCTCGTGCCCCACGTCAACGCGCCCGTCGCCGACCTGCCGGTGAGAAAGATCGTCGGCGGCACGCATTTCGTTGCCGATCTGACCTTGCCCTATGGCCGGGTCCTCTACGACTATCTCGCGGCAGAGGCGCGTGTCACGGAGGCCGAGAAGACGGACGCAAGAAAGTACGGTTAAAACCTCAGCACGGGTGGGTTTGAATCCGCGCATCCCAAATCTAAAGGTGAAGCACATGGCAAAAGCAATGACGAAGACGGCCAATCTGGCCCTCCAGGCTGGATCCAAGCCACCGGCGCGGCCGGCTTCGTATGACAAGAAAGTTGCTCTCGTTCTGCAAGGTGGTGGCGCGCTCGGCAGCTACCAGGCGGGCGTGTACGAGGCGCTGGCCTCCTCCGAATATCTGCCGGATTGGGTGGCCGGTATCTCGATTGGCGCGATCAACGCGGCGATCATCGCTGGCAATGCGCCGGAGAACCGCGTCGCGCGTTTGCGCAGCTTCTGGGAGGAAATCACCGCGCCGACTGCGTGGTGGCCTTCCGATCTGAGCGGACCGCTAGCCGTTTGGCAACAAAAGGCAAGCGCGCTTTCAGCTCTGATGTTCGGCCAGCCCGGCTTTTTCGCTCCGTGCGCCCTGCAAGACTGGTTTTTACCGGAAAAACCCACGAGCTACTACAACACCAATGCGCTCAAGGGCACGCTGGGGCGGCTGGTCGATTTCGACCGCATCAACAACGCCAAGGAGACGCGCTTCAGCGTAGGAGCGGTGAATGTGCGTACCGGTCGCTTTGCTTATTTCGATAGCGAGGAAATCACCATCCGTCCAGAGCATGTGATGGCGAGTGGCGCGTTGCCGCCAGGCTTTCCTCCGATCGAGATCGATGGCGAGCATTATTGGGACGGCGGGTTGGTCTCAAACACGCCGCTGCAATACGTGCTGGACTATTATCCGCGCCGCAGTCGTCTATGCTTTCAGGTCGACGTGTTCCAGGGCCGCGGCCACCTCCCGAAAAATCTCGAAGAGGTCAGCGAGCGGGAAAAAGATATCCGTTATTCCAGCCGGACGCGGGTCAATACCGACGCCTTCCGGCAAAAGCATGAGGTGCGTCATGCGATCAACGAACTGCACAAATTGCTGCCGCAGGAAATCGCCAGGACTGAACAGGCCAAGCGGCTCTATGCATTCGGCTGCGTCACCGAGATGGACATCGTCCAGCTCATCTTTCGGCCGTACGAACCTCAAGGCGCGTCGAAGGACTATGAGTTCAGCCGAGGCACAATGAAGGCCCGCTGGGAGCAGGGGATTTCCGATGCCTCCACCACACTGCGCGCCGCGCCATGGCTCGCACCGAAACCGAAGGAAGTCGGCGTGCGCGTGTTCGATGTGATGCACGACGTCCTTGTCAAAAAGAGCCGAGCAACGACTGAAGCGATGCCGACGGGTGGCGATCGAATGAACATGCGGCCAACGAGAGGACGCTCGTCAAAAGACCCGTTGGCGTTGGTCGAACAAGAATCAGCGTGACAGGAGCCAAATTTCGTGGACGCCTCTGACGTGATCGAGAACGCCTTCGCGGAGCAGTATGATGAATACGACACAGAGTAGCGCACAGGCGTATAGAAAAAGGTTAATGACCCGTTCACACAAGAGGAGAAATCATGAGCACTAAAATTCTACCGCTAGAGGTTGCCGCCGATCCGCGTCTTTCAAGCGGCGTGAAGGCATTTTTGAAAGCGCTGAATTCGGGAGATGGCCCACCCTTAGAGACATTACCCCCGCTAGAAGCGCGTGAGGTGCTGGTTAACGCGCAAGCGTCCGTTCACGTCAACCTTTCAGGCATTGAGGAGTCAGAGAAGACCATCACCATCGATGGCTACACCGTCAAATTGAACGTCGTGCGCCCCAAGGGCGTCAAAGGAAAACTCCCGGTCTTCATCTTCATCCACGGCGGCGGTTGGGTACTCGGAGATTATCCAACACACAAGCGGATGGTTCGCGACCTCGTCGTCCTTTCCGGTTTGGCTGGAGTCTTCGTCAACTACACACGCACGCCCGACGCCAGGTATCCACAAGCAGTCAACGAAATCTACGCCGCAACGAAGTGGGTGGCCGAGCACGGCGAGGAGATTGGGGTGGACGGGAAAAACCTGGCCGTCGTGGGCAACAGCGTCGGCGGCAATATGACGGCTGTGACCGCTCTGAAAGCTAAGGAGAAGGGCGGCCCCCTAATCAAACTTCAGATAATGATGTGGCCGATTGTGGACGCGAATTTCGAAACCGAATCCTACAAACAGTTTGGCGAGAAGCGTTTCCTCACCACGCCTTTGATGAAGTGGATGTATGACCTCTACACGACCGACCCCAAAGAGCGCAAAGAAATCTACGCCTCTCCCTTACAAGCTACGGTCGAGCAATTGAAGGGATTGCCTCCCGCACTGATCCAGGTCGCGGAAAGCGACGTTTTGCGTGACGAAGGCGAGGCGTACGGTCGCAAGTTGGACGAAGCTGGAGTCAAGGTTACCACGGTGCGATATAACGGCATGATCCACGACTTCGGATTGCTGAATGGTTTAGCGATGGAACCAGCGACCCGTTCACTGTTCGAGCAGGCGGCCGCCGAACTGAAGAAATACCTGCGGCGTGAGTAAGAGAGAATGCACTTAAGCTTGCCCAGCGGCGCATTCGAGGCGAGGTAGGGTGACAGAAACTATCCGTCCTTGACAACAGACAATGGTCATTTATGATGAGCTTATGACCATAACGATCACCGAGTTCAAAGCCAAATGTCTTCATCTGATCCGTGAGGTAGAGGCGCAAGGAAAACCTATCGACATTACCCGTCGCGGGCGAGTGGTGGCACGCTTAGTCTCGGCCGCTCCAGTCGGCGCGCCCCGTGACAAGCCTTGGCAGCGCCTGCGCGGCAGCGGTCGTTTGGAGTGCGCACCCGGCGAATCGGCGTTGGCCGACAGCGAGTTCAAAGCGCTGCGTTGAGCATCCTGCTCGATACGCACGCCTGGATCTGGTGGCTGACCGGCCAGCCAGATCTGCTCCGTAAACAGGCCGAAGCGCTCGATCGGCTGGCTGAGCGCCAATTGCCGCATCTGTCAGCTATAAGCCTTTGGGAAGCGCAGATGCTGAACGCCAAGGGCAGGCTGAAACTCGATTTGCCCTTCGATCGCTGGCTGCGCGAAGCCGCGATCCCGGAGGTGGTCCGCATACTACATCTCGACGTCGCTGTGGTTTTGGAGCTGAGCACGCTACCCGCGCGCTTTCGCGGCGATCCGGCCGATCGCATTATCGTAGCCACGGCGCGGGTGTTTAACCTCCCGCTACTCTCATTCGATGCGGCGATCCGCAAGGCGCGGGTCGTACGATTGTGGAAGGCCCCTTAGGGCCCGGTCGCCATCGACCGAAACCAGCTCAGCGGTTACTGTCTCGATGGCGATCCTGATCGCATATCTGGCGCTCGGCGCGCTCGCCGGGATCCTCGCCGGGCTGTTTGGGATCGGAGGCGGCATCGTGATCGTGCCCGGTCTCTATTTCTTGTTTCTGGCGCAGGGGTTCTCGGAGCAGGTTTGCATGCACCTTGCCGTCGGCAGTTCGCTCGCGAGCGTGGTCTTTACCTCGATGTCCTCGGCGTCGGCGCATCATCGCCAGGGTTCCGTGCATTGGAAAGCGGTGCGGGGATTAACGCCCGGGATTTTGGCTGGGGCCGCGCTTGGGGCCGCGCTTGCCGATCTCATCCCCGGGCGGGGCTTGCGGCTCATGTTCGGCCTCTTCGAGATCGTCGTAGCCGTGCAATTGTTGTATGGTTTCAAACCGGCTCCGCACCGCGAGTTACCTGGGCGGGGGGTGCTCGGCCTGATGGGCGTCGTGATCGGTATGGTATCCGCGCTCCTCGGGATCGGCGGCGGCACGCTGACCGTACCGGTCTTGTTATGGTGTAATGTATCGATGCATCCAGCCGTGGGCACGTCGGCGGCCTGCGGTTTGCCGATCGCGCTCGCGGGTGCGCTTGGGTTCCTGATCACGGGCTGGGACGGCGCCGGTTTGCCGCACTGGAGCAGCGGTTATCTGTACTGGCCGGCCGTGACGGCGGTGGCCGGGGGAAGTGTCTTGTTCGCCCCGTTCGGTGCGCGCCTCGCCCACAGCCTGCCGGTCGTGAGCCTGAAGCGGTTATTCGCGCTGGTGGTCGCGGTCATCGGTATGCGCATACTTATATAGTCTTAACGTGGGCTTTTTTATAGGCTTCTAACGGCCTACACGAGCGGTAACCCAGTGTCCAAGTTCCTGCTGTCGATATTGATTTTCTTAGTCTTGCTGCTTGGGCTCCTGGCCGGTGCCCTGGCGGGAAACCGGTTGCCGTGGTTGGAACCGCCCGGTCCGTGGGTGAGGCTCAAGACCTATCTCGGTTCCAACGTGGCGCGGACGGACGCGGCCAGCACCTTTACTGAGCTACGCCCCCGTCTCTATCAAGCGGCGCCTGTAGAGGTCTTTGTCAGGGCGCGGGAGGCGATGACGCAGCTTGGTTGGGAAGTCGTAGGGCAAGATCGAGACCGGCTTCGGCTCGACGCGGTAGTGACCACGCGGCTCTTGCGTTTCAAGGACGATCTCGTCGTGCGGCTGGTACCGACGGAGGGGCACACCGCTGTCCACGCCGAATCGCGCTCGCGTGTGGGCCGTGGCGATCTCGGTGCCAACACGCGCCATATCCTCGATTTATATGAGCGCTTGGACCAGGTGCGATGATGGAGGTGGGGCCTAGACGGATTCCGGGCCACGCCGCCTTGGCGGTGGCGACGCGCGGGGTGGCGGTCGAGAGCATTCACTACGGGTCGATTGCCGCAGTCGATTCCAAGGGCCGGCTCATCGCCAGCGCGGGCGATCCGTGTGCGTTGACATTTACGCGCTCGGCCTGCAAACCGCTGCAAATACTGCCCTTGCTCGCTCATGATGGCGTAGATCGGTTTGCGTTCACGCCTGAGGAGATCGCGCTCATGTGCGCGAGCCATTCCGGCGAACCCAAGCACGTCGATGCAGTGCTTGGGATCCTCTCGAAGATCCGCTGCAGCCGGCGTGATCTCCAGTGCGGGGTGCATGTCCCGCTGCTGTATCAAGCGCTCGGCCGGCCGCCGAAGCCAAGCGAGGCGTTTGACGCGCTCCACCATAACTGCTCCGGGAAGCATGCGGGGATGCTGGCGCTCGCCCGCTTGCTCGAGGCCCCGATCGAAGACTATCTCAAGGTCGAGCACCCGGTCCAACAACGGATCTTGGCGGCTATCGCGAGCATGGCGGATGTATCTCTGGGCGACATCGTCGTCGGAATCGACGGCTGCAGCGCGCCCAACGCGGCCATCCCCCTGCGGGCGCTGGCGCTGGCCTATGCGCGGCTTGCGGGCGGGGAGGGGATGCACCTCGAGGTGTGCAGGGCCGTTTTCTCCGCCATCGCCGCTCATCCCGGCATGGTGTCCGGGAGCGGCCGGTTTGACCATGCATTGACCCAAAGCGGCCGCGGGAAGTGGGTAAGCAAAGGAGGGGCGGAAGGCGTCGAGGGTATTGGCGTTAAGGGTCGCGGCTGGGGGATCGCCATCAAGATCGCGGACGGCGCGCCACGCGCGCTGCACGTGGTCACGATCGAGGTCTTGCGCCAGCTCGGAGTGCTGAAACCACCGATCGCTACGGTGCTCATCCCCTACCGCCGGGTGTCGCTTTCGAATGCGCGCGGGGTGGAGATCGGCGAGGTGATGCCGGTGTTTAAACTAAGGAAACTCTGAATAAACTACTGCGCCGCCCATCTGCTTTGTCTCGTGCTCGCTCGCCGCTCGCCTATCTGCATGGTATGTCTCGCGTCTCGCTGCGCGGCTTCGCGCAGCTGGGCGTGCTCATAACACTTATTCAGAGTTTCCCTAGGCTAGGATGTGGCGAGCCCTTCTAGTTAGCTCGCGAACTCTTGAGCGGGCCAAAGCTAGGGATAAGCATGCTTTACTTTAGCCTGCAATGAAACCTCGCAATCCGAATGTGAAAAAAAGGTACAAACACGCAGCATCCAAATCCTGATTCTAAACGTATACAACCACGAATACTTGCTCGGAAAGGGAATTGCCAGAGTCAACCCGAGGGACGGCTACGTATTCAGGTGGACGAGTCACCCGTCTTCGGGTGGTTTCTCTTTAAGTGAAATTGCATGTATACACAGGTATTAGGAGAACGACGATGAATCCAATCTCGAAGCTGTCTAAAACCGCGGCTATTGCGCTATGCGCATTGGCTCTGGGAATCACGGAAAACGCACTGGCCACGAGCAGCACGGGCAAAAGCGCAAAATCCCTTAAAGTCATCGGCCTGACTGACGATGGTCGGCTGGTCAAATTCCAGAGCGATAAACCTGGCCGCAGCCAAGAAATCGGCTTTGTCACGGGGCTTGTCGGTAACGATGTGGCGCTGGTCGGCATCGATTTCCGGGTTCAAGATGGTCTGCTCTACGGCGTTGGAAATGGCGGAGGTGTCTACACCATAGACCGGCGGACTGGTGTGGCGAGTTTCGTGAATTCGCTCAATGACGGCGTCAATCCAGTCGCATTATCCGGAACCTTTTTCGGCGTTGACTTCAATCCCGCGGCCGACCGTTTGAGAATCATTAGTGATACCGGCCAAAATCTTGCCCACAACGTCAATGCGGGCGGCACGACGACGGTGGGGCCGGGCATGCTCAATAACGGGGCGACTCCGCCGGTGGTTGTGCTCGGTGTTAGCGGTGCCGCGTACACCAACAACGATCTCCAGCCGACTACAGCGACGACGCTCTTCGACATCAATGCGACGGGTGATCAGGTCGTGATTCAGTCACCCCCTGCGAGCGGCGCACTCACGCCAACCGGATCGCTCGGGGTAGATGCAGGTCCCTGGGTGGGCTTTGATATTTATAGCTCGTTGGTAGGCGGTGTGACCGTGCAAAACCGTGCCTTTGCGTCACTGGTTGTGGGCGGCGTATACGGTTTCTACCAGATTAACCCGCTGACCGGTGCGGCCAAGCGAGTCGGCAAGTTTAACGACACAGTGGTGGACATTGCCGTTCGCCTGAATCAGTAACTTCGGGAGTAAACCGCTCGTCCGGTCGGGCCCTCGGGCGAGCGGTTCATCCGCCTACGGCAAGCGCCGCCTCACCCCCAAATAATTACCTAGCCACAGGATGACGGAGCACCCCCGGCTACCGCTTGGATCGAGGGGGCGGGGCACGGGTCCGTAAGAGCAAAAGACGCAGCATCCCATGACTCAGCGTCCGCAAAGGTTGACGCGCGCGCAATAATTTGCACAATGGTGGCCCCAATTGGGGGAGCGATTCTTGAGTCATGCACTCGATCGAAGTCAAGCATCTCAGTAAAGATTTTGGCATTTTGCAGGCGGTCACCGATGTGTCTTTCACGGTTGAGCGCGGCGATGTTCTCGGCTTTCTCGGACCCAATGGGGCTGGTAAATCCACGGCCATGAAGATGATCGCGGGGTTCCTCGAGCCGAGCGCGGGGACCGTGACGGTGTGCGGTCACGATGTGGTCGAAAGGCCCGTAGCCGTCAAATCCAAGATCGGTTATTTACCCGAGGGCGCGCCCCTCTATGGCGAGATGACGCCCGCGGGCTTTCTCGAGTTCATCGCCGAGGTGCGGGGGCTGTCCCCCCGGCAAAGAGAGGAGAAAATTGCCGATGTCGTGCAGAAGATCCACCTTGAAGGCGTTCTCCAGCAACGCATCGAGACGCTTTCCAAAGGCTATAAGCGCCGCGTCGGTCTCGCTCAGGCCCTGCTGCATGATCCGGAGGTCTTGATCCTGGACGAGCCGACCGACGGCCTCGATCCGAATCAAAAGCACGAGGTCCGCACGCTCATCAAGGAGATGGCCCCTCATAAGGCGATCATCATCTCGACGCATATTCTCGAAGAAGTGGATGCGGTCTGCACCCGCGCCATCATCATCGGGCGGGGCCGGGTACTGTTTGCCGGGACGCCGGCCGAGCTCGAAGCGCGCTCACGGTATTACAACGCGGTCGCCCTGGTCCTGAACCATGGCGCGGCGGGCAATGCCAAGAGGCGCTTGCTAACCTTGAGCAACGTCGAGGACATCGAGGAGATCCCGGTGCGCGATGGGTTGGTGCGCCTGCTGGTACTGCCAAAAAAAAGCCGCTCGATTATCGCCGAAATCGGCGAGACCGTGCGCGGAAACGGCTGGGAGGTGGACGAGCTACGCGTGGAGACCGGGCACCTCGATGAGGTGTTCCGCACCATCACCGCGGATTTTAACGAGGGCGCGCGCGCATGAGGATCACCTTCGCGATTTTCAAGCGGGAGCTTCATGCCTATTTCGCGACGCCCGTCGCTTATGTCTTTATCGTGATCTTCTTGTTGTTGACCGGGGTCTTTACCTTTTATCTCGGCGGCTTCTACGAAAGCAATCAAGCCGATCTCGATGCCTTTTTCCAGTTCCATCCGTGGCTGTATTTATTTTTAATCCCGGCGATCTCGATGCGCCTCTGGGCCGAAGAGCGTAAGGCGGGAACGATCGAGCTGTTGATGACCCTGCCGGTGTCGTTGACGCAAGCAGTATTGGGTAAGTACCTGGCGGCCTGGTGTTTCACCGCCTTGGCGCTGGCCTTGACGTTTCCGATCTGGATCACCGTGAACTACTTGGGCGATCCAGACAATGGTGTCATCGTGGCCGGATATCTCGGAAGTTTGATCATGGCCGGCGGGTTTCTCGCCATCGGGGGGTGCTTCTCGGCGCTGACGAAGAGTCAGGTCGTTGCCTTCGTGCTCAGCATGGCCGTCTCCTTCTGCTTCGTGCTCAGCGGTTTCCCCATCGTGCTCGATTTGTTCCAGGCCTGGATGCCACAAGCGCTGGTCGATGCCATCGCTTCCTTCAGCTTCCTCACGCATTTTTCGGCGATTCGCAAGGGTGTCATCGATGTGCGGAGTCTAGTCTATTTTCTTAGCCTCATCGCCTTTTGGTTATACGCCACGACGGTCGCGATCGATGCGCGTAAAGCCAGTTAAGCTCACCTACGGGAGGAGGCGACAGTTATGAGCCGCAAATGGCTCTCGGGAGGGGGACTGATGCTGGCGGCGGCGTTATTCGTGGCCGTCAACATTGTGACCGCCGAGACCTTAAGCTCATGGCGATTGGACGTGACCGAGAGCCGGTTGTTTACGCTCTCGAAGGGCACCCGCAACATCCTCAAGTCACTCGAGGAACCGATCACCCTCAGATTCTATTTTTCCGAGAAACTGTTCTCGGGGATCCCGGCGCTGCAAAGCTACGGTAACCGTATCCGCGACTTATTGGAAGAATATGTCGCGGTGTCCAACGGTCAACTGGTTTTGAACGTCATTGATCCCGAAGCCTTTTCCGAGGCCGAGGACCGAGCGGTGGCCTATGGCATCACCCAGTTGCCGATCAGCACCACAGGCGATCGCGGGTATTTAGGACTTGCCGGGACCAACTCGACCGACGACGAGCAAGCCATCGCCTTTTTCCAACCGGAAAAAGAGCAGTCTCTGGAGTATGAGATCACGAAGCTTATCTATGCCCTCGCGCATCCCAAGAAACGCGTGATCGGTGTCCTCAGTTCGTTGCCGCTGTTCGGGGGAGCGGCGCAGCAGGAGTCGCAGTGGGCGCTCGCGACGATGTTGCGCGAAGCGTTTGAGATCAGGGAGATCGGGCAGGAGGCGACAGAGATCGGCGCGGACGTGGACACCTTGCTTCTGATCCATCCCAAGGCGCTGTCCGAACAGATGCGCTACGCGATCGATCAGTTCGTGCTCAAGGGCGGTAAGGCGATGGTCTTCGTCGATCCGTTCGCCGAGGAAGATCGCTCCGCGCCGCCCCCAGAGAATCCCGGTGCCTTGCCGCAATTCGAATCCAACCTGCCCGATCTTTTCGAGAAATGGGGGGTGAAGCTCGTCGCGGGCAAAGTGGCCGGCGATTTGGAGTCGGCGCTGCGCGTCTCCTTTAACGGTCCCGCCGGGCCCCAGCAAATCGAATATCTGCCCTGGCTGCGCCTCGGCCGCGAGCATTTCAACCGCGAGGATTTCGTGACCAACGAGCTCAAAACCATCAATGTCGGCACCGCCGGTGTGTTGGAGAAAGTCGCTGCCGCCGGCACACGCTTCACGCCGCTCATCTCCACCGGTCAGCGCGCCGCGCTCTTGGAGCGGGAGATGGTGATGTTCAACCGCGATCCGGCGGCGCTGCTCCAGGGCTTTACCCCGGGTGATAAAGCACTGACCTTGGCCGCGCGTATCAGCGGTAAAGTCAAAACCGCCTTTCCCAAGGGCCGGCCAAAAAAGCTCGAGACGGATGCCAGCGATGCCGGTTTTATCGCGGAATCCAAGAGTCCCGTCAATCTGATCGTGGTGGCCGACACCGATCTCTTGAGCGACCGCTTCTGGGTGCAGGTACAGAACTTCTTGGGGCTTCGGGTGCCTTCGGCGTTCGCGGACAACGCCAATTTCGTGATCAATGCCCTCGACAACCTGGGCGGTAACGATGACCTCATCAGCTTGCGCAGCCGCGGCGAGTATTCGCGACCGTTCACGCGCGTCGAAGCCGTTCAACGGGAGGCCGAGGCGCGTTTCCGCGACCGCGAGCGAGCGCTCCAAGCCAAGCTCGAGGAGACGGAGCGCAAGATCCAAGAGCTGCAAAGCAAGAAAGAGGAGGGCAGCGCCTTGCTTCTTAGCCCGGAGCAAAAACAGGCAATCGAGGCGTTTCGCGGCGAGCAGATCGCGACGCGCAAGGAGCTACGCGCCGTGCAGCACGACCTGCGCAAGAACATCGAACGTTTGGGCGACCAATTGCGTTTTATCAACATCGGCTTGGTGCCGATCTTGATCGGGTTGTTCGGAATCGGTCTGGGGATAGTGCGCGCCCGCCGCCACCCTTGAGAGCTTATGAATAAATCTACTGCGCTCGGCATCTCGCGTTCCGGCGGTGCTCGGAATCCTCATGTATTTGAACATACACTCCGGTTCCTGTGCTCCGGCGGAAAGCCAGGGCCAGGGAACGGCCCTGTTTGGCGCGCCGAGGATGCAACGCGACCTGCCCTCGCTCGTTGACGATTTCTTCACAAGCTCAGCGCAATGCAAAAGAACGCCTTTTACCTCCTTGCCCTGATCACCTTGACGGTGGTGGTCGCCGCGTTTTTTACCCAGAAAAGAAACGCGCCAGAGACTGAAATCCGGACCACGCCGGTATTTGCGGATCTGCTCGAGCGCGTGAACGACGTTTCCAGAATCGAGATCAAGTCCAAGACCGAACAGACGGCCTTAGTGAAACGCGACGCTACCTGGGAGGTCGAGAATCACAGCCACTTCCCGGCGCTGTTTGAAAAGGTGAAGGGCGCCGTGGTGGCCTTGGCCGAGCTGCAAGTGATCGAGCGCAAGACCGCGAATAAGGAGCTGTATTCCAAACTGGGTGTGGAGGATCCGGCTGGCGAAGCCGCCGCCTCGAAGCTTGTGACGTTGCTAGACGGGGATGGCCAAGCGCTGGCGTCATTGATTATCGGCAATGCGAGTACCGGTAAAACTGCCGGAACCTATGTGCGGCTTCCGGCTGAAGCGCAAGCGCTGCTGGTCAAGGGCAGTCTGGATGTTCCGGCTAATCCGATGGAGTGGCTGGTCAAGGATGTCGCCCATATCCCCTCGGAGCGGATACGGGAAGTCGTTATTCAAAAGCCGGGGCAGGCGCTAGTGCGCGTCTACAAGAACGATCCCAAGGATGCAGACTACACGCTGGAGGCGCTCCCGAAAGGGCACAAAGTAAAATCCCAGTTAACGGTGAACAGCCTGGCGACGTCTCTGGAGTACCTGCGCTTCGATGATGTCGCGCCACGGGCGGATCTAAAACTCCCCGCGGACGCGACGGTCACGACCTTGCGCACCTTCGATGGGTTGGTGGCCATCGTCAAAAGCGCGATCGTGAAGGATAAGACATGGGCTAGCGTGGAAATTTTTTTTGATGCCGAGGCGGCCAAGAAGGCGGCTGCGAACACCGGGAACCCAGCCTCCGGGGATGGTAAGGCGGGCGCGAATCCCGACAGTAAGGCAAAACCACCCGCTCCATCGGTCGCCGAGGAGGTCAAAGCGCTGAGCGAAAAAACCGCGCATTGGGCCTACGCGCTGCCAAGTCACACAGGCGAGCTGTTAACCACAACCGCGGCGGCGCTCACGACCAAGGAAGGAAAGGACGAAACCAAGCCGTCACCCGCGCCTAAGAAGCCCCCCAAACCCTAGACCGAGAATCGGAGGGCGCTTTTCGCCTGATTCTGGGTCAACGCGGAAACTTGTCTCGTCACGGCGAGATGGGTGAGAAACGCCTCGACCTCTGTCGCGCCCATGTCTTTCGGGTGCTTTTTGCCGTTGTACAGCACAAGCGCTTCACCCAATCCGTATACGCTTGCTCGGTGCGGATGCTATAGTTCTTCCGGCGGCACTTATCCCGCACCTGATCCAATAGCCGGGGTCCTCCATAACCCATACGAAATCTCCCAAGGTGTGAATGGAAATAAAATTAGGGTGTGATAAAAATGGCTAGCGGATTGATATCATGCTTTTTCGTCTATAGCATCAAGCGTGTAAAAACCGTAAAGGCGCATTATAAAGCGCCATTTTAGGGTGGCTACTTTAAGTTGGTCGGCGCGCAGCGCCGGGGCCACGGCTTTTAGAACGGGAGATGAGCATGGATAGGATCACAGGCCATGATAACCGCGATCGCGACGGCGCTAAGCGCGCGCCAACCAACGGAGCGCGCGTTGTCTCACGTCAAGTTGTCCGGCGCTACGCGCCGTCCAACTCTCGTTCGAGCGGCACCGCTCAACTCGCGCTCCGTTAGTTTTCGCAAGGGACATAAAAAATGGCCGACGGCTTCAATTGGAAGTGTCCATTCTGCAACCATGCTTCGACAATTACATATTTGAACTGTGGGGGTGATACCTTACACTTTGAGAAGGGCAACAAAGATGGTGATTTGGGTTTGCTTAGTGAAGTGATCGTTTGCCCAAATAGCGAATGCAAGGAATACACAATTAAGGCTGGTCTTTACAAGACAAAAAAGAAGCCGAACGGGGACAGAGAATTTATTGACGAGCCACTGCTTCAGTGGCAGCTCAGACCACAATCCAAAGCTAGGCCATTTCCTTCTTACATACCGCCGCAAATACTCGACGACTATCGAGAGGCGTGTTTGGTGAAAGACCTGAGCCCAAAAGCTTCGGCAACGCTATCTCGTCGCGCACTCCAAGGCATCATCAGAGACTTCTGGGGCATAAAGAAAAATCGCCTGATAGACGAAATTAACGAACTCAAAGGCAAGGTCGATCAACCAACTTGGGATGCCATAGATGCTGTGCGTAGCATCGGCAATATCGGCGCTCATATGGAGAAAGACATCAACCTAATCGTGGATGTCGAGCCCAAAGAAGCGGAGCTTCTAATAGGTCTAATCGAGATCCTACTAAAGGATTGGTACATAGCAAGGTATGAGAGGCAACAGCATTTGCAGAGCATAGTTGCTGTGGCGCAAGCTAAGAAACAAGTAAAGAATGAAAGCGAAAACTAACCACGGGTTCCAGGCGACGTCGGCGCTAGCGCTGCGCTTGTGGCTTCGCCCCTATGACTCGGTCGGAAAGCTGCGCTTTCCTCCCCCGTCAAGGGGCGCCGCTCAACTCGCGCTCCGTTAGGTCTCTTGGAGAACTCGATGACCAACAACCTCGCAAGCATAAAACTTGGTCTTGCATTAGTAATGCTTGGGTTGCTCGTCGGAATTGGTCTTGGCATAACGTTTGGGGTCAACGAGGCTTTTTTTGAAGCGTATGTGGCTCAAGGGATTGCTGCGCACCCAGAGGTTCATGATGGGAAAAGCCCTGAAAAGATATGGCGCTATGCGCAACGAGCGCATTTTCACGCCACAGGAATAGCCGCTTTTTCTATTGGCTTATTGCTGCTTGTTTCGGCGTCTACCCTCAAGCAACGATTCAAGACAATCACAGCAGTATTTATTGGCCTTGGCGGCCTTTACCCGCTCGCTTGGCTCACTATGTTTATTGTTGCGCCGTCTATAGGCAGAGACGCGGCACATGCACACCCAATGACAGAACTGCTTACCTATATTGGTGTAGGTGGACTGCTGCTTGGCATAGCTATCTTGCTTGCCAATCTATATCTTGGGTTGTTCAGTGAGCCAAACGACACCTAACTTTTCACTCCAGGCGACGCTATCGTCGCGCCCGGCGTTGGGCATCAAAGGAGGCGGCAAATGGATATCCGCAATAAGAGATTTCTCATAACAGGTTCATCAAGTGGTATCGGCGCAGCTACTGCTACATACGCCGCAAGCAAAGGGGCTGAAGTTATCTTGGTTGCCCGCTCTGAAGACAAATTGAAAAGAATCTGTCAAGAAATTCGTGATTCAGGTGGCACTGCCAATTATTACACTGCGGACTTATCAGATTTGGTCGGTGTTCGTGATGTTGCTGCTCGGATTCAGGAGAAGGAGGGCACACCCGACATTATTATGAACAATGCAGGTTCAGGTCAGTGGAAATATGCTCAAGAAACCACTCCCAAGGAAGCCTCTTCGATGATGGCCGTTCCCTATTTGGCTGCTTTTGCAATGACCCATGCTTTTCTCCCCCAACTGATTGAGAGAAAGGGGGGCGTGATAATAAACATAACTTCAGTGGCAGCTTATATGGTTTGGCCAGGCGCCGCCAGTTATATTTCAGCGCGGTGGGCGATGCGCGGATTTAGCGATGCCCTCCGCGCAGAACTCAAACCTCACGGCGTAGATGTAATATTGGTTGCTTTTGCGAAAGTGGCCAGTGAATATTGGGCACACAATCCTGGAAGCGAGAAGAATATACCTGAACGTCAGTCAATGATCCCAGTGCTGTCTCCCGAGACCGCAGCTAAACACATTGTATCTGGTATTGAACAAGACAAGCAGCAAGTTATAGAACCATGGCGGCTTCGCTTAATTCTTGCTCTATCTCGAATCTTTCCAGGAATGGTGAAGTGAATATTGCCCAACAAGGCGCTGCACCGGATGGCGATTCCGCTGCGCTTCATCGCCACCGGTGAGCGTGTCGTTGGTCGGCGCGCAGCGCCTGCGCCCTGGTCCATCGTCGCGGAATGGCCGCTATCGGCAGCATCAGCGTTGGTAGGATGCCGGCGTAGCCTAGCCTGGCCTGGAAAATTTCATGCACCCGCTTTCGATCTTCTTTCTCGGCATCGCGATGTCAACCGATGCTTTTGCCGCGGCCGTCGGCAAGGGCGCCGCCATGCACAAGCCGCGCTTTTCTGAGGCGCTGCGCGCGGGCGTTATTTTCGGCACCATCGAGGGTGTAACCCCCGTCATTGGATGGCTATTAGGTCTGGCAGCGGCAAAGCACATCAGCGCGTGGGACCACTGGATCGCCTTCACTCTGCTGGGCCTTCTCGGCCTGCACATGATCTATGCCGGCTTCAAACCAGAAAGCGACGGGGGCGCTACTGATACCGCCAAAGGCAGACATGGCTTCTGGAGCCTAGCCGCCACCGGCCTTGCCACCAGTATCGACGCGATGGCGGTAGGTGTCGGCCTCGCATTTCTCGACGTGAACATTGGCGTCGTTGCGGTGGTTATTGGCCTGACGACGCTCGTGATGGTGACACTCGGCATCATGCTCGGCCGCATCCTAGGTAGTCTCACCGGAAAGCGTGCGGAGATCATCGGTGGCTTCCTGCTGATCGCGATCGGTGCCACGATTCTGTACGAGCACCTATCTGCTCAGAATCGGAGTGTGCTTTGAGTTGGAAGCGGGCTAACAGAAGCTATGCAGATGCCGCATAACCAGTAAGGATTGAGACGACCATGGATGGTCGTTTCAATCCAATGTTCAAGAAGCCCGGTGTTGGGTGGGTTCTTTATTAAGGGGATTGCTTCGGTGAAGGGTGGGTGATGTGGTGGCTATGGGAATCGGGAGCTGGAGATAGCCGCAGTAGAGGGCGATCGGATCTGGGTGTTGGGTATCGTAATCGGATTTAGGGACCTGTTAATAATGCCTTTCAGGGTGCGAATTAGGGGTCGCAGGCAAAGGGAGGCCGTGACCCGAAGAAAACACTGGGCGGTGCGGCGCGAGCGTTTGCAAGTTGCTATGGGCTACACATGGGCTGGGGATCGTGTCGAGCCGGGTGGTCTGAGGTTTGTGGGCATCCATGGGCGGCGGATGCGCCGTGAGCTATGGAAGCGGAGTCGTCCCCCGCAGGCCTGGCAGGTCGGTTGTGGCCGGGGTGGCAGTTCGACCTCCGGTACGGTCACGGTGAAGCCAAAGGCCAATTCGACTTTGGCCTTGAGATCTGCGATGGGCACCTTGGCGGTGGGCGACAGGAAGCCATAGTAGCGGACTCTGCATCCTCGGCGCGCCAAGCAGGGCCAATCCCTGGCCCTGGCTCTCATGAACCCGGTAGGCAAGACGTGCTGGAGGAAACGGCGGATGAACTCCAAGGCGTCGAGGGTCAGGGTCCGCAACCGAGCGCTGCCGGTTTTTTTGTAGGAGAAGGAGACCCGTCCGTCCTCGACCTTGAGGATGCGGTGATCCGAGATAGCCACCTTGAAGACGTAGGGAGCGAGATAGGCGATCGAAGCCTCGGCACGGGGTACGGCCTGGCAGTTGACGTTCCAGTCCTGCAGCCAGGTCTCCGAGGGGATCTGATCGAGCAGTCCGGCGGTGTGCATGAGATCGCGGAACTTGCCGCGGAACAGCCGTGAGAGGGCTTTCACGGGCAAGAAGAAGGCGAGGCTTGAAGCATGCCAGGCGCCATCCTCAGCGGAAAGCGCCCCGCCCGGCACGACGTAATGGATGTGTGGGTGATACTGCAGTTGCCGGCCCCAGGTGTGAAGCACGCCGAAGAAACCGGCTTGGTCGGCGTTGAGGAAGCGCGGATCGCGCACCAGCGTCTTGATGGCTTGAGAGGATGCCTGGAACAGTGCATCGTAGCCCAGTTGCTGGTGGCTACGCAGAAACGCGCGCAGGGGCTCGGGAACGGTGAAGGTGAGCATAAAGTGGTGGCCTGGCAGCTGGCGTTGGAGCTGTCGCTCGAGCCACTGCTGGGACTTGCGGTGTTGGCAGCCGGGGCAATGACGATTGCCGCAGGCGGCCGGAACGAGATGGTGATGGCCGCAGTCATCGCACTGATAGCAGACTGAGCCATAGGTCTCGGTGCGGCATTGACAGATGGCCTCGATGGTCTTTTTGTGCTCTCTGGGCATGGATTGTTCGTAGTGCTGGAGATATCCAGGGCCGTAGGTGCGGAAGATGTCATTGATGATGCCCATCTCAGAGTCCCTCCATCACCTGGTTGATGAGGGCCGAGGCGTTTTCCTGACCGGTCTGGGTCAGGTGCAGGTAGATCATGGTGGTTTCAAGACTGCTGTGGCCGAGGTAACGTTGGATGGTGCGGATATTGACGCCCGCTTCCAGGAGGTGTGTGGCATAGGAGTGCCTGAGAGAATGCACGCAGGCTTCTCGGGCTCGGATCTGGGCTGCGAACTTGGCGCGCCGGAAGGCGCCCTGCACCGAGCTTTTAGCCATGGGATGGTCAGCCGAGCGTGCGGACTTCGCATTACGCCCCATCGCCGGAAAGAGAAGTCTCGGGTTGCGGTGTGAAGCCCAGTGTTTGCGCAGGATGAGGAGGGTTGCTTGGGGCAGCGGGAGGAGGCGATCCTTGGAGCCTTTCCCGCGGTGGATGTGCAACATCATGCGCTGGCTATCAATATCCCCCACCTCCAGATGCTGGGCTTCCTGCAAGCGCAGACCGCAAGCATAGACGGTGGCGAGGAAGGCGTAGTTATGCGGGGTGCGTACGCAGCCCAGGAGTCGGCGGACTTCTTCACGGCTGAGCACCGTGGGCAACTGTTGCTCGCGTTGAGCATGGATAAGCTTGAGCGTGTGCCAGTCGCGATGCAGGACATGCTCGAAGAAAAACCGCAGCCCGCTGTAGCAGATCCGCAAGGTCGCGGGTGACCAACGATCGACGTTACGCCGGTGGAGAAAATAGCGCTGCAGATCGTCCTCGGTGATCTGATCCGGGGTTTTATGGTAGAACTCAACAAGCATGCGCACGGCGCGGGTGTAAGCTTCTTGGGTGCGTTCGCCTTTACCGTTGAGCTGAAGGGCATTGATTGACTTCTGATACCAATCTTTCATCATGGCCGTTCTCCTGTCATGGGGATGGGATGTCCGGAACCTTCCGCGGACCTCCGACAGGAAAACAGAGTTGACGTGAGGGCTAAAGGGCGACGGCCGATCAACCGCCGGCAAACCGAATTGCGACAGCCAACCTCAATGAACCGAATCTGCCGCGTAGCGGCTTACTTGAACATCCGCATGCACCTGACCGGATACAGCGCGCTTCGCCCGCTTTCGCCGGCAGGTGATGCGAGGTCGTTGGTCGGCGCGCAGCGCCGGGGCCACGGCTTTTAGAACGGGAGATGAGCGTGGATAGGACACAGGCCCTTGATAACCGCGATCGCGACGGCGCTAAGCGCGCGCCAACCAACGGAGCGCGCGTTGTCTCACGTCAAGTGGTCCGGCGCTGGGCGCCGCTCAACTCGCGCTCCGTTGGGGCCATCCATATCTCCGTATGGCTTTTTGTATGGGCTAGTGCTACTCTGCGCTCATGGCAAAAACTCGCTTTGATTGGGACCCCGACAAGGACACAGAGAATCAGGGAAAGCACGGAGTCTCCTTCTCCCGCGCCCAATACGCTTTTGCGGACCCGCAGCGCGTGATTGCCAAGGACGAGACACACAGCCAGACCGAAGAGCGGTTCTATTGCTTTGGCGAGGTTGATGGTGGTGTGCTCACGGTGCGGTTCACTTACCGCGCTTCGGTTATTCGAATCATCGGCGCCGGTTATTGGCGCAAAGGAAAGGCGATCTATGAGCGCGAAAATCAAATACACCGATGAACCCCTTGGCAAGGTTCAGGTGGTTCCTGACTTCCTCCCTTCGCCGGCCGAATTGGCATTTCGTGAGGAAGGCGTGAAAGTAACTCTGGCTCTGAGCAAGAAGAGTATCGAGTTCTTCAAATCGGAGGCTACAAAGCATCACACTCAGTACCAACGCATGATTCGGCGGCTTCTCGACGCTTATGTTGATGGCCAAACCCCAACCCGGCAGTCCACACGGACGCTGCGCGGAAAAGCCGCGCAGCGCCGGTGACTTCTACGTGTGTGCCGGGCATGGCACGAAGCGAGTCGGGTGAAAGTCCCGATACCAGGTATTTGCAGAGCCGAAGGTTAGGAGAAGGGCAAGGGCGTCATCGCGAGGTGGGGTCTGAAGGAAGTCCAATCCAAAGTCGTACACGAGGCTACGTTGTGGCAGAGCTGAGAGAAGACGTACTTGGTTGGAAAGCGTACTTCGGTGTCGCTCAAGTGCTGAGCCCTCTGCGCGATGTCAACAAATGGATACGACGCAATGGAAGCAATGGAGACGAGCGGGTTATCGGGAACTGCGACGACGCGGTGTCACCGTGCGCGAAGCATGGAACCTGAGCAAGTCGGCGCATGGACCGTGGCGCCTCTCCAAGACCCCGGCGCTCACGCTGGCTCTGCCGGCGCGGTACTTCAGCGGTTTGGGACTGCCGAGTCTGGCAGCGAGCTAGGAATATGTTTCATCGAACCGCCGTGTACGTGATCCGTATGTGCGGTTGTGTGGGAGGGGCGGGGCCGCGAGGCCTCCCCCTATCCTGATTAGGTTCGATCGGATGCATCTCGCCTCTGTCAACGCGAAGCGGTTTATTGAAGGTTACTCCCTGGTCATGCTGGAGATCGCAGGGGGAGGATGGCGTCGCGCAAACGGGAGCATTCTCCCGTTCCTGGCGAAGGGTCGGGCGAAGTTCCTGAAGGATCCGACACTTCTCGACAAAGCGATCCATGCCCTTCAGCTGCGGTCAGCTGAACCGGACCCCGAAGTCCTTTCTGCACTGCGCGGACTTGATACGCGTCAGTGGATCTATCTTCGTGACACGAAGACGTATTCCATCTTTCTCGATCCATCCAAGGAACAGGCGTATGGTGTGCTGGGGCTCACGGAACGCATTCGAAACATCGTGGGTGGTTCCGGAGTCGTTCTCGAAACAGGCCTCGTGCACTATTGCGGCCGGATAGTGTGCGATGGCGTGGTTTCTCAAATGACGTGGCTCGGGTCGAGCTACAGGCAGAGCTTCAATGAGAAGCTCCGGATACTGAAGGCGGGAGGGAGGTTCCATGCGAAAGTCGATGCCTAACCCAGGGCTCGAGGAGCGCCGAACAGCGTCGCTGTTCGGTACCCTCGTCGCTCCGCTCCTCGACGCCCCCTCAGCCCTCATGTTTGAGCGGCGCGCACAATGTCATGCAATCGTAGGAGAGTTATATGAGGAAACTCATTGCGTCCACATTTACATCACTGGACGGTGTCATGCAGGGACCAGGAGGACCGACCGAAGATCCAACCGGAAAGTTCACGTTAGGTGGTTGGTTGTTCGCTTTCGGGGACGCAGGGATGGATCTTTCTGCGGCAGGTTTCGATGGTAAAGATCGAGAGCTTGTACTGGGTCGCAAAACCTACGAAATATTCGAGGCATATTGGCCTGACCAACCAGAGGATGATCCGATTGCGAGGACGCTCAATGCGGCAAAAAAGCATGTGGCGTCCCGCACTTTGAAGTCATTGCAATGGAACAATTCGTCGGTACTTGGCGGTGACATCGTTTCAGCCATAACCGCGCTCAAGGTTCAGCCCGGACACGACCTTCAAATCATTGGCAGCGGCAATCTGATTCAGACGCTACAAGCCGCATCGCTCATTGACGAATACAACGTATGGACGTACCCGGTAGTTCTTGGCCGTGGAAAGCGATTGTTTGAAAATGGTGCAAGGCCATGTGCACTGCGACTCGTGGCTTCGAAGGTTTCAACAACTGGCGTTGTGATGAGCACCTATGTTCCAGCCGGAGATATTCCGCTTGGCTCGCTTAGCCAGGCCGAGCCAAGCGCGAAAGAATTGACCCGGCGCGTCAAGATGGCTACAGATGCGACGTGAATATGCTGTCTACAAACTGTGCGCGCTAACCAACGGAGCGCGCGTTGTCTCACGTCAAGTTGTCCGGCGCTACGCTCCGTTATGCGGCATCTGGCGCCTGCGCCCTGGTCCATCGTCGCGGAATGGCCGCTATCGGCAGCATCAGCGTTGGTAGGATGCCGGCGTAGCCTAGCCTGGCCTGGAAAATTTCATGCACCCGCTTTCGATCTTCTTTCTCGGCATCGCGATGTCGACCGATGCTTTTGCCGCGGCCGTCGGCAAGGGCGCCGCCATGCACAAGCCGCGCTTTTCTGAGGCGCTGCGCGCGGGCGTTATTTTCGGCACCATCGAGGGTGTAACCCCCGTCATTGGATGGCTATTAGGTCTGGCAGCGGCAAAGCACATCAGCGCGTGGGACCACTGGATCGCCTTCACTCTGCTGGGCCTTCTCGGCCTGCACATGATCTATGCCGGCTTCAAACCAGAAAGCGACGGGGGCGCTACTGATACCGCCAAAGGCAGACATGGCTTCTGGAGCCTAGCCGCCACCGGCCTTGCCACCAGTATCGACGCGATGGCGGTAGGTGTCGGCCTCGCATTTCTCGACGTGAACATTGGCGTCGTTGCGGTGGTTATTGGCCTGACGACGCTCGTGATGGTGACACTCGGCATCATGCTCGGCCGCATCCTAGGTAGTCTCACCGGAAAGCGTGCGGAGATCATCGGTGGCTTCCTGCTGATCGCGATCGGTGCCACGATTCTGTACGAGCACCTATCTGCTCAGAATCGGAGTGTGCTTTGAGTTGGAAGCGGGCTAACAGAAGCTATGCAGATGCCGCATAACCAGTAAGGATTGAGACGACCATGGATGGTCGTTTCAATCCAATGTTCAAGAAGCCCGGTGTTGGGTGGGTTCTTTATTAAGGGGATTGCTTCGGTGAAGGGTGGGTGATGTGGTGGCTATGGGAATCGGGAGCTGGAGATAGCCGCAGTAGAGGGCGATCGGATCTGGGTGTTGGGTATCGTAATCGGATTTAGGGACCTGTTAATAATGCCTTTCAGGGTGCGAATTAGGGGTCGCAGGCAAAGGGAGGCCGTGACCCGAAGAAAACACTGGGCGGTGCGGCGCGAGCGTTTGCAAGTTGCTATGGGCTACACATGGGCTGGGGATCGTGTCGAGCCGGGTGGTCTGAGGTTTGTGGGCATCCATGGGCGGCGGATGCGCCGTGAGCTATGGAAGCGGAGTCGTCCCCCGCAGGCCTGGCAGGTCGGTTGTGGCCGGGGTGGCAGTTCGACCTCCGGTACGGTCACGGTGAAGCCAAAGGCCAATTCGACTTTGGCCTTGAGATCTGCGATGGGCACCTTGGCGGTGGGCGACAGCAAGCCATAGTAGCGGTCTGACTGGCGCGCCAAGCAGGGCCAATCCCTGGCCCTGGCTCTCATGAACCCGGTAGGCAAGACGTGCTGGAGGAAACGGCGGATGAACTCCAAGGCGTCGAGGATCACGGTCCGCAACCGAGCGCTGCCGGTTTTTTTGTAGGAGAAGGAGACCCGTCCGTCCTCGACCTTGAGGATGCGGTGATCCGAGATAGCCACCTTGAAGACGTAGGGAGCGAGATAGGCGATCGAAGCCTCGGCACGGGGTACGGCCTGGCAGTTGACGTTCCAGTCCTGCAGCCAGGTCTCCGAGGGGATCTGATCGAGCAGTCCGGCGGTGTGCATGAGATCGCGGAACTTGCCGCGGAACAGCCGTGAGAGGGCTTTCACGGGCAAGAAGAAGGCGAGGCTTGAAGCATGCCAGGCGCCATCCTCAGCGGAAAGCGCCCCGCCCGGCACGACGTAATGGATGTGTGGGTGATACTGCAGTTGCCGGCCCCAGGTGTGAAGCACGCCGAAGAAACCGGCTTGGTCGGCGTTGAGGAAGCGCGGATCGCGCACCAGCGTCTTGATGGCTTGAGAGGATGCCTGGAACAGTGCATCGTAGCCCAGTTGCTGGTGGCTACGCAGAAACGCGCGCAGGGGCTCGGGAACGGTGAAGGTGAGCATAAAGTGGTGGCCTGGCAGCTGGCGTTGGAGCTGTCGCTCGAGCCACTGCTGGGACTTGCGGTGTTGGCAGCCGGGGCAATGACGATTGCCGCAGGCGGCCGGAACGAGATGGTGATGGCCGCAGTCATCGCACTGATAGCAGACTGAGCCATAGGTCTCGGTGCGGCATTGACAGATGGCCTCGATGGTCTTTTTGTGCTCTCTGGGCATGGATTGTTCGTAGTGCTGGAGATATCCAGGGCCGTAGGTGCGGAAGATGTCATTGATGATGCCCATCTCAGAGTCCCTCCATCACCTGGTTGATGAGGGCCGAGGCGTTTTCCTGACCGGTCTGGGTCAGGTGCAGGTAGATCATGGTGGTTTCAAGACTGCTGTGGCCGAGGTAACGTTGGATGGTGCGGATATTGACGCCCGCTTCCAGGAGGTGTGTGGCATAGGAGTGCCTGAGAGAATGCACGCAGGCTTCTCGGGCTCGGATCTGGGCTGCGAACTTGGCGCGCCGGAAGGCGCCCTGCACCGAGCTTTTAGCCATGGGATGGTCAGCCGAGCGTGCGGACTTCGCATTACGCCCCATCGCCGGAAAGAGAAGTCTCGGGTTGCGGTGTGAAGCCCAGTGTTTGCGCAGGATGAGGAGGGTTGCTTGGGGCAGCGGGAGGAGGCGATCCTTGGAGCCTTTCCCGCGGTGGATGTGCAACATCATGCGCTGGCTATCAATATCCCCCACCTCCAGATGCTGGGCTTCCTGCAAGCGCAGACCGCAAGCATAGACGGTGGCGAGGAAGGCGTAGTTATGCGGGGTGCGTACGCAGCCCAGGAGTCGGCGGACTTCTTCACGGCTGAGCACCGTGGGCAACTGTTGCTCGCGTTGAGCATGGATAAGCTTGAGCGTGTGCCAGTCGCGATGCAGGACATGCTCGAAGAAAAACCGCAGCCCGCTGTAGCAGATCCGCAAGGTCGCGGGTGACCAACGATCGACGTTACGCCGGTGGAGAAAATAGCGCTGCAGATCGTCCTCGGTGATCTGATCCGGGGTTTTATGGTAGAACTCAACAAGCATGCGCACGGCGCGGGTGTAAGCTTCTTGGGTGCGTTCGCCTTTACCGTTGAGCTGGAGGGCTTGAATGGATTTCTCGTACCAATCTTTCATCATGGAAGGTCTCCTGTCGTAAAGGGAATAGAAGTCCGGGAAGCTCCACGGACTACGACAGAAGAACAGAGTTGACCTGAAGGCTAAAGGCCGGCGACCGATGGGTATGAGACAAACCGAACTACGGCAACCAGGATCGGCAAATCGAATCTGCCGCGTAGCGGCTTACTTGAACATCCGCATGCACCTGACCGGATACAGCGCGCTTCGCCCGCTTTCGCCGGCAGGTGATGCGGGGCGTTAGACCGCATATGACACGGCCGCCGACCTTGTCAACGTCAAGCCAGGCTGTTGGCCTTCTCGTCTGGCTGTTGGTGGCGTTTGCAGCCGCTGCCGTCGGCGGGTTCGCGTCGGCAAGCGCAAGCGAGTTCTACCGCGATCTTGTCCGCCCATCGTGGGCGCCGCCAGATTGGCTGTTTGGCCCAGTCTGGTCGGTTCTATACGCGCTCATGGGCGTCGCTGCATGGTTGGTCTGGCGAGCGCGCGGGTTCGGTGGCGCTCGAAACGCGCTGCTCGTCTTCGTCGTCCAGTTAGCTGCCAATGCTCTATGGACCTGGTTGTTCTTTGTGTGGCGCCAAGGTGGGTTGGCCTTTGCAGAGATACTCCTACTTTCGGCTCTCATCCTCGCAACCATTTTCTTGTTCTGGCGGGTAAGTAGGCTTGCGGCGGTGTTGCTCTTCCCCTATCTCTTGTGGGTTTTGTTCGCGTCAGCGCTTACGCTCTCCACATGGCGGCTTAACCCGAGGCTACTGGGGTGAGTTCCGAGCGTGAGCGGTCGGGGAGATAGGTAACAGAAAAGTCCGGAGACATGGGTTACACATTATGTCGTGAAAGCCGTCCGAAGGATCCTCGATGCGCATGTGTCTTTCGAGTAGGCGTCCGAGTTTGAGCGGTCCGAAATACACGTTCCAGACGCCCTCATCAATCTCTTCGAGGCCTACGTATTCTCCGGCGCAGGTAATGGAAACATTGACCCACTGGTGATTCCAGCGGATACCGCCATTGTGGCTGACGTAGCGGAGCTGCTGCGCCTTTCAAGAAGTCTCCTTCCCAGTGGCCCGGCACGAGGCGCTCGGTCACCTCTGGGGGGCCACTGCCGGTAATGCTCTCCCATGCAACACCTCCTTCTCTCAAATACAGCATTGTGTTGCACTTGATATTAGACCCATAATATTGTGGTCTGTCCCCTATTTCCCAACCTATTTCCCCAAGTACGGGCGTTTTTGTGGACCTGAAGCGGTTCGTTCAGCGGGTCAGGAATCCCTGGGTGCTTGGTATTGCCGCCGCGCTGCTCTTATACGCTCTCGCCGGGTTTTTGCTCATCCCCTATCTGGTGCGGCATTATGTTCCGAAGCTCGCTGCCGAGCAGCTCCGCTGTCAGGCCGCTGTCGCCGAAGTACGGTTTAACCCCTTCCTATTTGAGTTCGAGGCGAAGGACTTTTCTTTCAAAGACGCGGCCGGGGAAGCTATATTTGGTTTTCAGCGCCTGTTCGTCGATTTCGAGGTGGAAAGCCTGTTCCGCTGGGCATGGACGTTTGCAGATATACGGCTTGAGGGTTGGTCTGCTGATTTGGTGATCGATCGGGAAGGCCGGCTGAACCTGGCCAAAGTCGCCGCTCGGCTTCCGGAGTCCGACGAGGAATCGAAACCCGATGACAAGCCGCCACGGCTCTTGCTGAAGCACATCGTACTCACAGGTGGCTCGGTGAAATTCACGGATCGCTTGAAGTCTTCTCCGGTCGCGGAAACGGTTAGTCCGATCGACCTGGAGTTCGACGCAATCTCGACGCTTCCTGAGCACCGCGGGTCCCATGTAGTCAGCGCCAAACTGGCGAACGGCGGGGTAGTGGAATGGAAGGGCCATGTCTCCTTGAACCCAATCCGTTCGGAAGGTGAAGTGCGACTCGAGGGCTTCAAACTAGCGACGCCTTGGAACTTCGTCCGTGACCAGTTGAACCTGGCCAAACCCTCAGGGGATGTGGGCGCAACAGCCCGTTACCGCTTCCGATATGACCAAGCCAAAGCCGACCTGGCCGTGAACGATGTGGGCGTCAAATTGACGGGATTGCGGCTGTCTACCCCTTCTGCTCCGGAGCCGATCCTGGTCCTCGACACCATGGAGATCGCGGGGGCTCGCTTTGACCTTGCGAGCCGGGAATTGACTGTGCCGGCATTCAACGTGCTCAAGGGGCATGTTGCCGTGTCTGTCGGCGAGAAGGGCGTCGCTAATTGGGAGACCTTGGTGAAGCCGGGAGCTACCACCGATGCGCCGCGGCCTGCTTCGCCCGCGACTTCGGCCGGTGCGCCCGAAGCGCCTTGGCGGGTTAAGCTCGAAGCATTCAAAGTAGCGGACATCGGGATCACTTATGCAGATGCCAGTCACGCTTTACCCTCCGTGATCTCCGTCGGGGCTTTCAAGCTGGGGCTGGGCGCGGAAGCGGAAACCGGCGCCGCTGCACCGAAGGCGCGGATCCGGGACTTGACTGTCAGTCTGGAGCGCATTGCCGTTGCCGAAGGAGATAAGAGCGATTCGCTTGCGACCTTGGATTCCATTGAGGTCGAGGGCGGACATCTGGATCTCGAGAAACGGGAAGCCACCATCCAACAGGTGGCCCTACAGGGAGGGGGCGCCAAGGTAGCCCGAGATGCGAATCAATCAATCCGTTTACTTGAATTATTCGGGCCTCGGGACCGCGAAAATGTCCATCCGGAGATCGATGTCACCGAAACGCAGAACAAGGACGGCGGCAAGCCGTGGCGCTTCGCGCTCAAGGCGTTCGACCTCCAGGAGTTTCGCATGGCGCTTATCGACCAAAGCGTATCGCCCGAGCTTGCGTACGACATAGAGGACATGAAAGTCGCGCTCACGGACATCACCAATGACGGCCAGACACCCATCGGGTTCGATGCGCGGCTCAAGATCAAACAAGGCGGTGCGTTGAGCACGACGGGACAACTGTCACAAAAGGCTGATCGCGCGGAGGCGCAGGTCAAGATCGAGGGAGTGAACCTGACGCCGCTGAAGCCGTTGGTGGCACAGGTCGCGGCGCTTACACTCGAGAGCGCCGCCGTCTCCGCCAATATGCGGGTCGATTATAGCCAAGCCAAAACGGGTCTCTCACTCAAGGCGGCGGGTGCGTTTAGCCTCGATGAACTGCTCCTAAAACTATCCAAGAGCGGCGAGCCCTTCCTGTCCTGGAAGGCGCTGTCTGCCGATGGCTTCGACTTCAGCCTCGGCCCCGACAAGATCTCCATCAAGGAAGTGCGACTCGTCGAACCGGGCACGAACATCGTGATCTTCAAGGATCAAACAGTTAACCTCGCCGCTGCCTTCCAACGCGCGCCATCTTCCAGGCCGCCGGCAAAGACGGAAAGGCCGAAGAGTGATCGCGCCAATCCGATTCCAGTGACCGTGGAGCGTGTCCGGATCGAGCGGGCGGACGTCGACTTCGCCGACTTGAGTCTGGCCCTTCCGTTCGCCGCCCGCATCCACGAATTATCCGGCGCGGTGACCGGCATCTCCTCGGCTCCTAGCAACCGAACCAGGCTAAAGGTTGAGGGCCGTGTAGACGAATACGGCCAGGTCAACGTGGAGGGGTCGTTAAGCCCGTTGCAGCCTACGGCGTTTAGCGATGTTAAAGTGATATTCCGCAACGTTGCGATGTCACCGCTTTCGCCCTACAGCGGCACTTTTGCCGGGCGTAGGATCCAATCCGGAAAGCTGAACCTGGATCTGGAATACAAAGTTGAGGATCGCAGGTTGAAGAGCAACAACACCATCATCCTCGATCAATTTACCTTGGGTGAGCAGGTCGAGAGTAAGAAAGCGGTGAGCTTGCCCCTCGACCTTGCGATCGCGCTGCTCACCGACAGCGAGGGCAAGATCAACGCGTCCGTGCCCATCACAGGCGACGTGGACCATCCTGAATTCAGCGTTGGGCACTTGGTCTGGGAGGCGATCGTCAACTTCATCACCACGGCCGTCACCGCGCCTTTCAAGGCACTCGGCGCCATCGTCGGGGGGAGGAGGGCCTCGACGCGATCCTGTTTCCGCCGGGTATCGATACCATCCCGCCGCCCGAGCGCGAAAAGCTCGCAAAAGTGGCATTGACCAAGCGGCCAATGATCGCGCTAACGGTACGCGGGGCGTACAACCCCGCGGCCGATGGCGCAGCGCTCAGGTCATTGCAGGTGCGGCGCGCGCTGGCGCAAGAACTCGATGTTGACTTGCAACCGGAAGAGGACCCGGGTCCGGTGGCCGTTGACAACCCCGAGACGCAACGCGCGCTGGAGGCGTTGTCCGACGAACGCCACGGCGAAGACGCCATCGAGAAGTTTGAGGCGAGTTACGAAAAATCTCAAGGCAAGAAGCCAAAAAGAGTCAGCGCAATCTTGTCACTGATGGGCCGGGCTAGCGAGGACGTCGATTTCTACGAAAAATTATTCCAGCACCTTATCGGAAAGGCCCCGTTGGCAACCGCCGACCTTGAAGCTTTGGCCGTACGGCGTGCTACGGCGGTTACCAAGGAACTGACGAGTCAGGCAGGATTCGATCCATCTCGTGCCACCGCCGGGGAAATCGAGCAGGTCCAAGATACCCAGGCGGACAGCGTCCCGACCAAACTCGAGCTTGGGGCGCTTGAACACAGGCATTAAAGGAACGGGGCGCCGGATCATCGATATTAGCTTTCCGGAAATCGAAAAATTCGACCGCCTGCCCGAGGTGCGGGCGCAGGGCCCGATTAAAATGGAGGGCGGCAATCGGCAAGATGGGAGCGTCAAGGGCGCCGGCGCGTCTTCGCGTCACTCCACGAGCGGGATCTCAGAAGCCAACTCGAAGCGCTCGCCCGCACGAATCTTGCCTTCGATCTGGAGATAGCGCGCCACCTTCTTGCCCGGCAGCACTCTCGCCAACTTCTCGGCGTACGTCTTGCGGAGCTTGGCCTCGGATTCCTCGACGGCAATCGCTTCGTTGATGATTTTCTTGGCCTGCTCGTCCGTCAGCGTGTTGTTGTTATAGGCATTGGCGTACTCATCGATCGCCTCGCCCAGCCGCTCGTTGATCTGCTGCAGATCCTTCTGGTAGGCTTCGTAAATCGGCCAGAACACTTTGGCCTCGCTGTCTGTGAGCAGCATGTTCTGCGCCACCAACAGCCGTTTGTCGGCTTTGACCTTGTCCCCCAAGATCTGCATGTTGGTGTCGCTAGCGGGGCTGTCTTGGGCCCCGGCGAACGTGGTCAGCAGCGCCGTTGCGCACAATACCGAGCAGATGAGTGTCTTCATGCGATCCCCCTTTCGTACGCTAACCTTTGCAACCGTTTTGGAGACGCGCTACGCACCCCAGCAGCTATATCGTGTCTCCGTCCTAGAAATCGCCCAGATAGATGCGAATACCGAAGGAAAAGAGAGCCGAGTCAAGATTGCCCTGCAACTCGGGGCCACCGTCGATCTGAAGCGTCTGGCCGCGCAAGAAGAGGTATCGCGCCTCGAGGTTGAAGGCGATGTTACTTGTGACAAAGTACTCGATACCGCCACCCAGCGACGCCGCAATGCCAAGGTCATTCCCGTCCAGCACCAGATCCATCCCCGCAGGCTTGCCGTCGTTGCGCTCACTGATGCCGATACCCAGTCCGGCAAGCGCGTAAGGGACCACACGTCCGTCCAGTAGCGGGTGCCGCATCCGAAATTGTGGGAGGACGGTATAGATTGCCTGTTCAGTAATGTCGCCAAGACCGGGACGATGGAGCACCAGCTCAAACGTCTCGAAAGAGATCTCGGCGCCGAAGTTTCGTCCGAAGTTCATACCCACCGCGAGGCCGAAAAGCTGGTCCAGGGTGTCAAAATACGCTGGCGGCTCCGCGGCGGCTTCGATACCGGAAAAGACCTCATCGTTCACTGGTAAGGCTCCGCCGGCACGGCGCCGATTGAAGCAACGGGGGTGCTGGACTCCGTGTCTATCGTCACGCCGGACGCCGAAGACACCTGATCGTTGAACTGTGTGAATCCGATGCCGCCGCCCACGAGCAGGTAAGGGACGAGCCGGTCACGTAGCAGCGGATAGCGCAGCCGAACCTGCGGCACGATGCTCCAAACGCTGTATTCTCCAATCTTGCCAAAGCCGGCAGGTTCGACGAATAGTTCATAGGAATCAACGGCTACCTCAATACCCACGTATCTGTTCAGGTTGGCGCCGAGCCCTATGCCCCAGGCGTCATGCACACCCGTCAGCGGATTGGTGTCCTGCATTCTGAGATTCAGGTAATAGCGGAGGCTATCGCTGTCCTCGCAGCGGGCGGGGGACCCCCGGGGATCAACCCGATTGCAATCGCCGAGCACAGAATGGTCATTCGTGTCATGAAGCTATCTTTCCTTCATGGCAAGCTCATCAGTCGGCGCTTGCTGAAGACTGCAAGAGACACCCTTCGCGGGTGCTCGTGCACCCGCACTCCGTGAATGAATTTCACGTCCTTTGCGACAGCAGCGCTTTGCCGGTCGGGTCGAGGGGAGTAAGAATTTTAAAAGAGCCTTTTTTTCGGGAGCAAAGATACGACTGAAGCGTCTAGCTGTCAAATACGCATGATCGCCGCGGTCCGGAATCGGGGAATTAGGCTTCGAAAATCCGCTCCCGTCTCCGGCGAGGTCCCAGGTCCACGACCCAAGCTCGGCCGCGCTGGTCGCCAACTCCATGCGTTGCTCGCTCTCGCGCAGCCGGGCCCGCGGGCCCGCAACTCTTGGGTGAGCTGCGCGTACCCCCAACGTCGCGGGTCAACTCATAGCTCATGGCGATCACGACGATAAGGAAACCCAGGCTGATCATATAGGGCATTCGCAGCATGCCCGTATCTACCAACACCGCCTGAACGGTGGCCGCACGAGGAAGGTAATACTGCCGCCGATCACCCACGGCGCCGACCGCCCTGCCGCCAGAGCGTGCGGGAGGGTCGGAGGAAACCAATCCCGACATTGGGGAGCAGATTCCACGGGCTGTACACGCCTCGTGCGACGGAGAACGCCTCTCACCAGGATGTCTGCTCCGTTATTAGGCCGGTCATCTCCGTATAGACTGTGCTGTGCAGCGAACGAATATTGAGGAGTAGCGTCAGCGTCGGCGGCCCGAGCGCGGTCAGTGAAAGCAGATACGCCCTTTGGCGCGTTTGCTAGAACCAGATGGCGAGGTACATACATCCGGCAAGGATGCTAGCGGGTGCAGCGCGACGGCGATATTGGACTTTGGCCCAATGCCGCAATGCAGCAATGCGGTAATGAATAGCTGCGCGGCGAGGGAGAGCAACGCAGGTCCAAGATACCCAGACGGACAGCGTCCTGACGAAACTCGAGCTCGGGGCGCTTGAACGCATGGAAATACCGCGGCATTAGGTGTAGTTTAAATATAGAGATTGGGCGCTTCTGAGGGGTACATGCTGCATAAGCTCTACATAAAAACCTTTGGCTGTCAGATGAATGAATACGATTCCTCCCGGATCGTCGCTGCCTTGGAGAAATCGCATGGGTTGTCCAAGACCCAGAACCCTGCGGAGGCCGATGTTCTCATCGTTAATACCTGCTCCGTGCGAGAGAAGGCGCAGGAAAAGCTATTCTCGCAGCTAGGGCTCTGGCGCCAGTGGAAAAGGGTCCGGCCAGAGCTCGTCATCGGAGTGGGCGGCTGCGTGGCCAGCCAGGAAGGAGCGGCGATTTGGGAGCGCGCCCCCGATGTCGACGTGATTTTTGGACCTCAGACCCTCCACCGGTTGCCGGCGATGTTGAACGCCGCGGCAGGGACGAGGCGCCGGATCATCGATATCAGCTTTCCGGAAATCGAGAAATTCGACCGCCTGCCCGAGGTGCGGGCGCAGGGCCCGACGGCATTCGTTTCCATTATGGAGGGTTGCAGCAAGTATTGTTCGTTTTGTGTCGTGCCTTATACGCGCGGGGAGGAGTTCAGCCGGCCTTTCGACGATGTGATCACCGAGATCGCCGGGCTTGGCGAGCAAGGCGTGCGCGAGGTGACGCTCCTCGGTCAGAACGTCAATGCTTACCGCGGAGCGATGCACGATGGCAAGATTGCCGATCTCGCCGTATTGCTGCATTATGTGGCCGACATCGATGGCATCGAACGCATCCGCTTTACAACCTCGCATCCGCTGGAATGTTCCGATCGCTTGATCGCGGCCTACGCGGACATTCCGCAACTTGCGGATCACTTGCATCTGCCGGTGCAGAGCGGATCGGACCGCGTCCTCGCACTGATGAAGCGCGGTTACACCGCGCTCGAATACCGTGCCAAGATCCGCAAGCTGCGCGAGGTCCGGCCGGGCATCAGCGTGTCCTCGGATTTTATCGTCGGTTTTCCGGGCGAGACCGAGGAGGATTTCGAGAAAACCCTAACTCTGGTCGACGCCGTAGGATTTGATCAATCGTTTAGCTTTATCTATAGCAAGCGCCCGGGCACGCCAGCCGCGAGTCTCCCCGATGAGGTTCCGGAGGAGGTAAAAAAGGAGCGGCTACGGATCCTGCAAACGCGCATCGACGAAAACGCCCGAAACATCAGTGTGTCCATGGTGGGCAAGGTGGAACGCATCTTGGTGGAAGGCCCGTCGCGCAAGAACCCAGAGGAGCTGTGCGGCCGAACCGGCAACAACCGGGTGGTGAACGTGGCCGCGCGCCCGCGCCTCGCCGGCCATTTTGCCGAGGTGCGGATCACCGAGGCCTTAGCGCATTCGCTGCGCGGCGAGCTCATCGGGTGCGCGAACGAGTCTACTGATCGCCCAGTGCTCGCTTGAGTACGACCAAGAAGCTGCCGCCCGCACTTGCGAGCGACATTGTTTTAGCGCCGCTCGATAACCAGCGTTTGGCCAATCTATGCGGTCAGTTCGATGAGCACCTGCGGCTGCTAGAACGCCGCTTGGGGGTCGAGATCAACAACCGCGGTAATGCCTTCCGGGTGATCGGCCTGCCGCGCTCGGTAGCCGCGGCCGGCCGTATCATCGAACAGTTGTATGCGGCGACCGTTGAGGAGATGCTCTGTCCGGAGCGCATCCATCTGCATCTGCAGGAAGCCGGCATCGAAGAGATTTTGGAGGAGGCTGAGCACGACGATCACCTTATCCAAACGCCGCGCTGTGTCGTGAAAGCCCGCGGCGCGAATCAGCGCCGTTATGTCGATAATATTCGCCAGTGCGACATTAATTTTGGCATCGGCCCCGCGGGGACTGGTAAGACCTACCTGGCCGTTGCCTGCGCGGTCGAGTCCTTGGAACGCGAAACGGTGCGGCGGGTGGTATTAACCCGGCCCGCCGTGGAGGCGGGCGAGCGCTTAGGGTTCCTGCCCGGGGACATCGTCCAGAAGGTGGATCCCTATTTGCGGCCCTTGTACGATGCCCTCTACGAGATGCTGGGGTTCGACAAAGTCTCAAAATATATCGAGCGTCACATCATCGAAGTCGCGCCGCTTGCTTTCATGCGCGGGAGGACTATGAATGACTCCGTGATCATACTGGACGAAGCGCAAAACGCCACCTCGGAACAGATGAAAATGTTTCTCACGCGCATCGGGTTCGGGTCCACCGCGGTCGTCAATGGCGATATCACGCAAGTAGATCTCCCGGCGGGCCGGCTGTCGGGATTGCGGCATGTCATCGACGTGCTACGACAGACGCGGGGCGTGAGCTTTACTTTTTTCCAAGCCAAAGATGTGGTAAGACATCCGCTCGTGGCGCGGGTGGTCGAAGCTTACGAAACCTACGAAGCCGGAAGCCGGAGCGCGGCCGAGCCCTGCTGATGGCGATCCGATTAGCGCTGCAATATGCCTGCGGATCCGCGGACCTGCCCACGCGCCGGGCCGTGAACAAGTGGATACGTGCGGCCCTGGCCCGCCGGTGCGCGAGCGCCGAGGTCACGGTGCGCATTGTCGGCGAAGCGGAGGGCGCGGATTTGAATCGGCGTTGGCGCAAGCGGCGCGGCGCGACCAATGTACTATCTTTCCCGAGCGAGGGCCACGCAGCCCCCGCGTTGCTGGGCGATATCGTGATCTGCGCACCCGTGGTCGCGCGCGAAGCCCATGAGCAATCAAAATCTCCCGAGGCTCATTGGGCACATCTCATCGTTCACGGCGTTTTGCATCTGCTTGGATACGACCATAAAACGCAACGTGATGCCGAAGCGATGGAAACGCTAGAACAGGGCATTCTCGAGAGACTCGGGTATCCGAATCCTTACAACGATGTGCCCGGTGCATGAACGAAGACCCTCCTAGTAAAACACGCAAGAATTCGTGGCTTGGAAGGACTAGGGAATTTCTGCGCCTGTATCCACGGGACACGCAAGAGATCACGGACTTACTGCGTGAGCTCGAGCAACGCAATCTGATTTATCCTGAGGTCTTGGCGATGATTGAGGGCGCGCTGCTGGTCTCCGAGATGCAGGTAAGAGACATCATGTTACCGCGCGCGCAGATGGTCGTGGTCCCGGCGGACGCGGGGGTGAAGGAGTTTCTGCCGCGGGTGATCCGTTCTGGGCACTCGCGGTTTCCGGTGGTCGATGACAAACGTGATGAGGTGCTCGGGATCTTGCTCGCGAAAGACTTGCTTGCTTACCTGGCGCAGAGCGAATCCACCCCCTTCGACCTTTGGGATGTGTTACGTCCGGCGGTGTTCGTACCGGAAAGCAAGCGCTTAAACGTGCTACTGCGAGAATTTCGCAGTAGCCGTAACCATATGGCCATCGTGGTCGATGAGTACGGACGGCCGTCGGGGCTGGTGACCATCGAGGATGTCATCGAACAGATCGTGGGTGACATCAGCGACGAGCACGATGTCGGCGAGGAAGGCTATATCAGGAAGCACCGTGATGATCGCTACACCGTTCGGGCGCGCACGCCAATTCACGAATTCAACGCTTATTTTCAAACCGACTTTGCGGACGAAGAATTCGACACCATCGGCGGCGTCATCCTCAAGGCCTTGGGTCATATGCCGGCGCGTGGCGAGGCGATCGAGTACGGGGGTTGGAAATTTACCATACTCCGCGCCGATCCACGCCGCATCCATTTGATGCGTGTCGGCCGGGCACCAGAATGGGCCGGCGAGCAGCCGAAAGCTGGAGTTGGCTAAGGATCGGGAATGCGTGATCGCCGCGCCGTGGCGCTCGCCGCAGAGTGGCGGGAAGGTTTGGCGAATAGAGGCCTACTTAGTCTTGCCGGGGATTTAGCAAGCCTGGTCGCGGGCGCGATTCTGCCATTGGCATTCGCGCCCTTCGAGCTGGCGCCGCTCGCCGTGCTGTCGCTCGCGGCTCTTTTCTACCTGTGGGACGAGATCTCGCCGCGGCGGGCGTTTTTGCGCGGCTGGCTTTATGGCCTCGGAATGCTTGGAACGGGTGTTTCTTGGGTGCAAATCAGCATCCATCAATTCGGGATGCCCGTCTTGGCCTTTTCAGTCACCGTGACCGTCGGGTTTATCGCCTTTGTCGCCCTTTATCCCGGGCTGATCGGAGCGCTCGCCAACCGTTGGTTTCGCGTGTCCGCGGCAGTGCGCTTTCTGGTCGTGCTCCCGGCTCTCTGGACGCTCATGGAATGGTTCAAGGGGTGGGTTTTGACCGGTTTCCCGTGGCTGAATGTTGGTTATAGCCAGGTGGATACTCCGCTTGCCGGCTTCGCCCCGGTGTTCGGTGTATACGGAGTAAGTTTCGCGGTGGCGCTAAGCGCCGGGCTTCTCTGCGCGATGCTCCGCAGTCCCTCGCGCTTAGGCTCCCTTGTGTTGCTATCGGTCCTCTGGATAGCCGCACTTGCGTTAGGCCGGGTGACATGGACCGAAGCACAGGCGACTAAATCGCTCTCGGTGGCGCTCATTCAGGGCAACGTTGCGCAGGCGATGAAATGGTTGCCCGCCGAAAGGCAGGCAACCATCGATCGCTACCTCGGTCTGACGGCGTCCTCTTGGGGGAAGGTCGATGTCGTCGTGTGGCCGGAGACCGCCATACCGGAGTTTTATACAGAGACTACGCCGTATGTTCGCGTACTTACCGAACAAGCACGGCAGACGGGGACCGAGCTCCTGCTCGGCGTGCCCTATCGAGACCCTGACGGAAAGCGGTATTACAACGCGGTCGCTACTATCGGGCGCCACGCGGGGATCTATCGAAAGCGTCACTTGGTGCCCTTCGGCGAGTACTTGCCGTTCCCAGTGCTACTGGGGAAACTCCTCGATTTCTTGGATATTCCCATGTCGAGCTTCAGCGCCGGTAGCCGGGGCCAAGCACCACTTGCGGTCGCCGGTGTCCCGGTCGGTGTTTCCATTTGCTACGAAGATGCATTCGGTGAAGAAGTCATCGAACAGCTTCCGGTGGCCCGGCTTTTGGTTAATGTCAGCAACGATGCCTGGTTCGGAGACTCAATTGCGCCCCACCAGCATTTGGAAATGGCGCGCATGCGTGCGCTGGAGGGCGGCCGGGTTCTCTTGCGGGCCACCAACAATGGGATTTCCGCCGTTGTCGACCACCGGGGAAAGGTGGTGGCTCAGGCGCCACAGTTCCGGCCCTATACACTCAAGGCACGGGTTCGCGCACGCACGGGCGCGACACCTTACGTTATGTTCGGGAACGGCCCGATGGTTGTCCTCGCCGCAGGTTTGCTTGCCGCGGCTCTCGTCTTTTGCCGCGTGCGAAGTTAGCGGCGCCCCTTGAAGTGATGAGGACCTTGGACCGCTACATCGCGAGGATCGTAATGGGCTCGATCGCGAGTGTGTTGGTGGTTTTGGTCGCGGTATTTTCTTTCTTTAAGTTTATCGATGACCTGGAACAGATGGGCCGTGGCGGGTATGGGATCCTCGCCATCGTTGAGTTTGTCTTTTTCAGCATCCCGCGCTTGACCTACGAGCTGTTCCCGATCGCCGCCTTGATCGGCACTTTAATCGGTCTGGGAACGCTGGTTCGCAATAGCGAAATGATCGTGATTCGAACCTCCGGGGTGTCGCTGACGCGGATCGTTTTTTCGGTAATGAAGCTGGGATCCGTTTTCGTGCTCGCCTCCCTTGTGGTAGGCGAGTTTATCGCCCCGCCCGGCGAAGAGTTGGCGCAAAACAGAAAGTCGATTGCGACGACCAATCAGATCGTGCCCAAGTCCCCGGGCGGTTTTTGGGCTCGGGACGGGCGGAGTTATATCAACATTCGCCGGGTGTTACCCGACAATCGCGTGGAGGACGTTTACATCTATGAATTCGACGACCGGAATCGTCTCCGCGTAAGCACTTCCGCGCGGCAGGCTTATTACAAGCAAGGCCGATGGGTTCTCGAAGATATCAATCAGACCGTTTTCGACGCGGATCGCGTGCGCAAACTGCTAATGGAGCATGCACCATGGGATTCGTTGTTGGATCCCAAGCTTATCAATCTTTTCGCGATCAACCCCCAGCACTTGTCGATGATCAATCTGTATAACTACATCCGCTTTCGAGAGGCTAACCGGCAAAACAGTCGCTACTACCGGCACGCACTGTGGGCGAAGTTGTCATATCCGCTGGCCACGGGCGTCATGGTTTTTCTTGCCATTCCGATTGTTTTGGTCACGGCGCAAAAAACGGGTATTGGGCAACGCGTCGTCATCGGGTCATGCATCGGCCTGGTTTTCCATATCGTCAACAAGGCGGCGGGGTCATTGGGCTTATTATTCGATCTATCGCCGGTGCTCAGCGCGATGTTTCCAACAGCCGCCACGTTCATGGCTGCCGTTTTACTCATGCGCCGAGTGCACTGATCAGTCCGAGGAGTTGACTGATAAAAATCTATTCCCGCGGTCTTGCCGCGGGGACCTTAGCGATGGGGTTACCAAAGGGGAGAGGCGCAGTTCTTCCCTTTGGTCGCCCCACGGGGTTGCATTCCCCGTGGTGGCGAAATCTATATTGACTTCATCATCCTTGATATCATGTCCGTCGAGTAAACTCAGTGGGAGAGACGGCCCGTATGACGTGGAAAGAGGTGCTGGCTGCTAGGATACCGCTTGGGCTAGGGCGCGAAATCGACATCTTCGAGACCCAGATCGAGCTGAAACGCCAAGGAAAGGTCGAGGATAAGCTGTTCGCGGAGACCCGGTTGCGACGTGGGGTCTATGGGCAGCGCTACGATAACGGTCAACGCCACGATGGTATCGCACATCGAACTCTCGCGTTCCCGGACAACGCCTTGACCAAAGGCCCCGACACGCTGTGGGATGCCCCCGGGATGCAACGTATCAAGCTTCCCTATGGGGGATTAACCCCGGATCAAATGAACGTGTTCGCGGATTTGGCGGAGGAATATTCGGACGGCATCAGTCACGTTACGACCCGCCAGGACATACAGCTCCATTTCGTGCACATCGAGGATACTCCGGATCTTATGCGGCGCCTCGCCGCCGCGGGTATCACCACGCGCGAGGCCTGCGGGAACAGTGTGCGCAACGTCACCGCGTGTCCGTTGGCGGGGATTTGCCGCGATGAAGCCTTCGACGTCACTCCTTATGCCCAGGCCACGGCGCGATTCCTTCTTGGTCACCCGGACACTCAAGACTTCGGGCGCAAGTTTAAAGTGGCGTTTTCAGGGTGTAAGCAACGCGCCTGCGCCCTGGTGAACATGCATGATCTCGGATTTATCGCGCACGTTGCTTCGGGAACCGGGCAGCGCGGCTTCGCGATGTATGTGGGGGGAGGGTTGGGTGCGGTGCCCTATCAGGCGAAGCTTTTCGACAACTTCGTGCCGGAGACCGAGATCCTGCCGCTTGCCCAAGCGATCTCGCGGGTTTTCGCGCGCCTCGGTGAAAAGAGAAACCGCGGCCGGGCGCGTATTAAATTCTTGATTGATAAGCTCGGTATAGATCGATTTAGGGAATTGGTGCTTGCGGAACGCGCCACCTTACCGCCGGATGCGGCCTGGACCTCCTATCTCCCGGAGGTTCTAAGTTACCGCGAACATCCGGCCAGAGCACCGCAACCGCTGAACGGCGCCGCGCGCGACAGCGCGTTCGAGCGCTGGCGCGCCTCAAACGCCTACCAGCAAAAGCAAACCGGCTACGTCGTCGCGGCGGTGACGCTTCCCATAGGGGACATTACGTCCTGGCAAATGCGGCGGCTTGCCGATCTCGCCAGGCGCTATTCGGGGGACAACGTGCGTACGACGGTGGAGCAGAATATCGTCCTCCGATGGGTTGCCGAGGCGGATTTGCCGGGCTTATACGAAGGCTTGTGCGCGATCGGGCTGGGCACGCCCGGCGCCGGCACGGTGAGTGATGTGGTCGCATGCCCAGGCACCGATACCTGCAAGCTCGGCATTGCGTCCTCACGCGGCTTAGCGGGCGAATTGAGTCAGCGGCTTGCGGGAATTGCTCCCAGTCTCGATGCCGCGGTGAATGCGCTGCATATCAAGATCAGCGGTTGTTTCAATGCCTGTGGTCAACATCATCTCGCGGACTTGGGTTTCTACGGGGTCAGCCGGAAAGTCGGCGGCACTACGGTGCCACACTTCCGGGTGGTCTTGGGCGGCGAATGGGAGCACAACGCAGGCGCCTTTGGGCTGACTATCGGGGCGATTCCCTCGAAGCGGGTGCCCGATTTTGTCGAGCGTATCACCGCCAAATATCTGCAAGAACGAAGCCCGGGAGAAGCGTTCCGCAAGTACATCGAGCGTGTCGGCAAGCAAGAGATCAAGGCCTTGGTCGATGAGCTGTCCGTCGTTCCGCCCTATGAGCGCGACCGCAGCTATTATTCCGACTGGCGCGATCCGCGGGAATTTACCGTGAGTGACATCGGTACCGGGGAATGCGCCGGAGAGGTCGTCTCACGCGCCGAATTCGACCTGCAGTCGGCCGAACGGCAGTACTTTGAAGCGCAATTGCACTTCGATCGCGGCGATTACAAATTAGCTGATAACACGGCCTACAACGCCATGCTTGAGGCGGCAAAGGCGCTTATCCGCACCCAATATCTGGATATTTCAAATAATCCGGATGCGATCGCGAGCGAATTCAAGCGGCGTTTTTGCGACACTGAAGTTTTTTATGACCACTACGCCGGGGGGAAATTCGCGCAATACCTCTTCAATCGCCATGCGGATACGGATCGCAAGTACACCCCGGAGCAAGCGCGCTATCTCATAGAAGAAGCCCAGCTCTTTATCGAGGCGGCCTATGCCTGCCACGGCCGGCTGCTGGAGCAAGGTAATTTGGCGTCACGCGAAACCGCGATTCTGCTGTAGCGTTCCTAAGCCTAGCCAAAAATATTTGAAATTTAAGCATTTCGTTAAACTCCCTCTCCCTGAGGGCTGTCTCTTGATCGGATCTTTTCACTGTTTTTTGAGGCTCAGAAATTGCGCGCTGACCTGAGTAGCATCGACGCGTTCCTGCAAGCGGAACCAGCCCTCCCACAATACAGCCCAGCCAGCGCGTCCGGTGCGTTTTGTGTCTATCCAGCCGCCCAGTTTGGCGAGGGTCTCGCAGGCCCACTTCAGCGAAGGCGCTTGCGCGGGCGGGCGGCACCGGTGCTGTGTGACCCACAATACTTTCCATTCCATCTCCTCGAGCACCCCGGCACAGCTGACTTGCCCTGCTGCCTCCACCGACAAGCCTTTGCCTGTAGCGCTATCGAGCCATTCGCGCAATTGCAGCAGCCGCACCGCGATGAATGCCAATATCACGGCCATGCGCTCCAAATTGTCGGCCGACTGCATACGTCGGGCTTCTACCCCAGCGCCGGATTTCCACGCCTTGTGAAAATCCTCCACTCGCCAGCGCCGCGCATAGTGGCTCAATACCCGCTGCGCCTCGATGATGGTAGCCACCGGTTCGCTCGCCAACAACAGCCAGCACAAGGGTTCCTGCCCATGCGGGGGATGTGCCTCCATCGCCAACACCGCATTGACCTGCAGCGAGGGCAGTCCCGGTGCGCGCCGTGGGGCGCAAAACTCAATGCAGGCGCTGCGCACCTGCAGATGCGCTTGCCGCGAACGCCGTGCATGCGCCCCACCGCGTTGCTGGACCCGCACGCCATGCGAACCCAACACCGGCGCACGCTCCAGGGCTTCGAACAGGTGGCGCGCCTCGCCCGCCACGCGCCGGTCCCAACTTGCGCGCACGACGAACCGCTCGCCACGCTCGACTTTGTACTGCAAATACTCGTAGATGTCAGCCTCACGGTCACACACCGAAATCACTCGCGCCTGCGTCACCCCCAAGCGCTCGGCCATCCGTCCACTGGCGCGCTGCCACTTGAAGCTTTCCTTCTCCCCATAGGCGCGCTCCCCACGCTGGTGCCGCTTGCCACGCTCCGTCACCGGCCGACACCAGCGCTCTTGCTCGATCAATCCCACTGTGCAACCGCTCTCAGCCGCCAACAACAACACCGAGTGCACAATGAACCCGCGCTTCTCGCTCTCCTGCTTGGCGCCCAAATCGCCCAACTGCTCGGCCGCTGCGTGCCCATACGACAAGCTCGTACTGTCTTCCACCGCCAGCAACTCACCCACAGTATTCGCCGCCAACTGCGCCGTCGCCTGAAAGCCCCCTTCGGCGATCGCCTGCGGGTCTACCCCCTCATTGCGCAACAATCGGTACGCTCCTTCACAGGCCGCCGAGTCGCCCCGACAGGCCCGCACCGGCGCTTGCCCCACATGCGCCGCCAATTGTGCACCCATCTTCACCAACCGTCGCGTGCGTCGCGGATCGCCCAAATCACAAAGCCCAAAGGTCCCGTGCGCCCATTGCATCGCTTCATCCGGTACTCGCATCGACCTCGTCCTCCCATGGGACATTATTAATCTGGTCGATCCGATCCGCACACCTGATGAAAGTTCCCGCTGGCCGGAAAAATGTGTATAAGAGTCAGCCCGGCGGGAGAGGGTTGGGGTGAGGGGGTTAGAATAAGGTAACTCATTGCTTCGGAAGCGAACTCATTAGCTTGGGATCTACCGAGTTCTTTTTCAATTAACCCTTCCACATTAGTATGCCAACCACGACAGTCGGGCGCCGCAAAAACACTCAATTGTTCTCTTCTCTCGGCTTCTGGTAGGCTTTGGGTTGCAACCTTCTCAGCCAGAATATGCTCGTACATTTGGTCAGCTTCTAATACATAGGCCCTTAGTTTCTTTTTCACCTGGGATAGGCGTGTAGCATGCCGCTCAGCGCCTGCGGAGAAGCGTTCGCTTTCGGAAAGCACGTGAGCCTCTTAGGACCGGGCTTCGTTAATGATCGCCTCATAGTGGCGCTTTAAGTCCTCAAAAAGCGGCCCCCGCTTTACGATGACGTATGGCGTACCATCAGTAGCTTTACTCAGCTGCATCCAAAACCCAAGGCCGATTGTCTCTTTGCGATTTTTCGTCCAAGCTATTAAAGGACCGGGACTGATCCCTTCCCAGAAGTAAAACTCCAAAGTCTTGGTGGGGGATTGCTTTGTTTTTAAATGCGCAATCATGTCCTTATCCACCTGTGTCAACGAAGCAGGGACCCGAACCAGCTTCAAGATTGTCGCTAGAAATGGATTACCATCCTCCAACATCAAATACACGAGTTATGATTGAAAGTTGTGGATGAAGGAGTAAAGGAGGCGGCGTATTCTTGATGGTCTTCAAGGTCATCAATTCCTACTGAAAGGAGTGAATACGCCATGAGTGAAGATAAAGTAATTGCGTTGAAGAATCCAGGGACGCCGGCTCCGGTCGCGGATGCGCTCACAGAGATTCTGCGGGCGGGTGCCCAACGGATGCTAGCGGCTGCGATTGAAGCGGAAGTTGCGGTTTTTCTGGAAGGTTTCATGGGACAGGAAACGGCGGAAGGACGCCAGCGTGTGGTACGTAACGGTCATCTGCCGGGACGGACGATACAAACCGGTGTGGGAGCGGTGGAGGTGAAAATACCGCGGGTTCGGGACCGGGAAAAGACGATCCGGTATAACTCCTCGATATTGCCACCCTATATACGGCGCACCAAGACGCTGGAGGAACTATTGCCCTGGTTATACTTGAAGGGGATCTCGACAGGTGATTTTCAGGAGGCGCTGACGGCTTTGTTGGGGCGAGAGGCGCCGGGCTTGTCGGCCAGCACGATCGGTCGGCTCAAGGCGGTATGGCAAGACGAGCACGCGCGCTGGTCACGGCGCGATCTATCGAACCGGCGCTATGTGTATCTATGGGTCGACGGTATCCATTTCGGGGTACGGCTGGAAGATGCGGCCCAGTGCATTCTGGTGGTGATCGGCGCGACGGCTGAGGGTAAGAAAGAATTGGTGACGCTCGCCGATGGCTATCGGGAAAGTGAAGCGTCCTGGCGGGAAGTGCTATTGGATCTGAAAGCCCGTGGCTTGAAGCTCGATCCGCATCTGGCCACCGGCGATGGGGCCTTGGGATTCTGGAAGGCATTACCGCAAGTCTTCGGCATGACCCGTGGTCAACGCTGTTGGGTACACAAGACTGCCAACGTGCTCAACAAGCTACCCAAGAGCCAGCAACCTAAGGCCAAGGCGGCGCTGCAGGAGATCTGGATGGCAGCCACCCGGCAGGAGGCCGAGCGCGCCTTCGATCGCTTTCTGATCCTCTACCGTCCCAAGTATCCGAAAGCTGCGGAGTGTTTGGAAAAAGATCGGGGGTCACTGTTGGCCTTCTACGATTTTCCGGCAGAGCACTGGATCCATCTTCGGACCACGAATCCGATCGAATCCACCTTTGCTACGGTCCGGCTGCGCACCAACAAAACCCGCGGCTGCGTGTCTCGAGAAAGCATTTTGGCGATGGTATTCATGTTGGTAAAAAGTGCCGAGCGACATTGGCGGAAACTGTATGGAATTCCCCGCCTCGCTCAAGTCATCGAGGGAGTTATTTTCAAAGACGGCCTATGGGAAGACCCCGAAAGAATCGCCGCCTAACCTAGCTCCGTACACAACATTTGACTATTTCTCCAAATACACAAGCTGAAATGGCTCCGAACTGTCGAATCGCTTTGATAACGCCTCCCAGAACACATGTTGAAGACCAAAAAACGCTATCCATAACCACAAGTTTCTCGGAGTCCCGTATCACGGATTGAATGTTGCTGTCCCACCATTCTGCTCTGGTCGCCTTTACCTCGATATCGTTACTGTGCCATAGTGAGAGCGCGCGAGATCGAATTAACGGCCAGCTGAGAAACCCGAAGACAGTAACTCCAAGGATTAAGAATAACCCCCGTACTAATTCTGGAGTGACCCAATGAGGGAACCCAGTAATAATAAAAGCCGCCCACTTGTCTGGGCCAAATCCGAGCGCCAGACAAATAGCGATGACCAGGGCACCCAAGAGCCTGCCAAGGAAGGTTCCGACCAGAGGTCCCCATAACATCTGCGCATGATATTACCGCCGACTACATATGCCAATGGTATACATACCTTGTTTTATATCCCCTCATCCTAACCTTCTCCCGGAGGGAGAAGGGACTTATCATTTTGTCGTAGTGGTTTTGTTCAACATTTGGGCGGTAAGAATCTAGGCCATGGAGATCTCCAAAATCGGCGTAAAGTTTTTTATCGAAGAGCAGGATCCTCTTGGGCTGGTCGAGTTTATTCCTATCGTGCATCGCTGGATCCAGAACCGTGCACTGCCGGATCTACTCATTGATGTGGCCGACTATAGTCATGTCAACCAAGGCCCGGGGATCGTTCTTTTAGCCTATCAGGGAAACTACGGTATTGACGAGCACCGGGGGCGCAGAGGTGTGGTCTACTATCGAAAACGCCCGTTCAGCGGCGGCCTTTCGGATTGCCTCGCCTCCGTGTCCGAGCGGGCATTGCTTGCGTGTCAACGTCTCGAGCAAGAGCCCGGGCTTGCGGGGCGGCTGCGGATCCGCGCCAACGAGATCCAGGTGTTTGCCAACGACCGGTTGGCCGCGCCGAATACCGATCAGACTTTCGCGACGTTTTCGCCGGCCTTAGAGCAGTTATTGGGAAAGCTCTACCCGGGCGACGAATTCACTCTGACTAGCGATCCCGATCCGAAAGAGCGCTTTTCCGTTACCGCCGGCGTCGCTGGCCCGCAATCGACAACAAGCTTGCTCGGTCGCTTGGCGTCTTAGGGGATCCGACGACGATCCAATGGGCTCACGCGCTGAGAGCTTTGCGAGATCGGTTTTTCACACTCCCTCATTGGGCCGACTCCGAAGCTCATCCCTAAGGGATCGATACTCTCCCAAGACCTTTTCCAGCGGTATCTCGCCCACTGTCGCACCTTCGTTCGCAGCCCGCACACAGCGTGAGTGTTCCGAGAGGGGCCGGTACTTGGTGTACTCGCGGTAGATATTGGCGTGCAATGACACAATAGCCTTGTTGAAGGCCGAGGCGATATGCACGATCGAGGTATCAACGGTCAGAACAAGATCGGCGCACGCCACCGCCGCTACCGCTTCGATGATTGAAGGGGTCTCATAGAGACGGGTGTTTGCGGTGGATTGAATAATTTGCCGAGCTTGTACGCGATCTCTTGCCAAACAGCAGATGAGGAAATGGCGCTTGCTCTCCCTTGCAATCGTGTTGATGAGGCCTATCCATTTTTCGGTTTGCCACGTTCGATCGGAGATCGCGCCCGAGATATTCACTAAGTAGTAGGTGGAGACGGCGTGTTCTTTGAGGAACGCGCATAAGCGCTGCGCCGCCTGCGGATCGACGCCGAGCACAGGTCCCGCGTCCTGCGCATGAATCCCCAAAGGCTCCAGAACGCGCAAGGCGCGGGTGCTCATGTGCACCCCCAGTTGTTCGGTATCCGGGATCACCGAATGGGTGAAGACTCGCGGTTTACCGGGCGTGTTAAAACCGACGGCGGTGCGATAACGACCGATCCTAGCAAAAAGGCGACTTTGCCTCGAAGCGTGATCCCTGGGATCGATCCAGAGATCGAAACGGGTAGTGCGCAAGGTGTAGATAAGCTGCAAAGTGCTCCAAGGCTTCTTGGTGTAAACATGCACCTTATCGACAAAGGGATGGGCCTGGACAGTTCGATAATTATTGCGCCCGGCCAGCAGGTGGACTTCGGGGATGGGATCAAGCTGCTTTAAGGCTCTCAAGATTGCCGTGACCAGCACTAGGTCCCCGATCCGTCCTAAAGCAACTACCAAGATCTTTTGCCGTTTCATACGTGATTGATTTGTCCTCGCGGCCAGTTCTCACCTTCGAGCAGAGCTAGCAGGCGCCGCTCGACGGTCTCCCAGCTCAGTGCCTCGGCGGCAACTAGACTATGGATAACCGCACCCGGTGATGCGCCTATTACGCCCGTTCGACGCGGATCGGTAGCACAGTAAAAAGCAAGCCCTGGACACCCTAAGGCGGCCGCTACATGCATAAGCCCCGTATCCACACCTATAACCGCCATGGCGTGAACCAACACCGCTGCTAGGGCATTGAGATCCAGCCTCGGCAACACCTGGACGCCAGATACAGAACTGGCTATATGCTCAGCACGTTTGCGTTCCGCCCAACTGCCCCAAGGCAGGAGCAAGCTGACACTTTGAGCATCGAGCCAGCGCGCAAGCTGCAGCCAGTAGTTCAGCGGCCATTCCTTTTGCGGTCGCGAAGTGCCATGCAGTCCGACAAGATAGGGCTGAGGCAGATCGCTTTGGCGTGGAAGCTGGATACGCATGGCTGTCAGGCCGTAATCGAGGGGAAGCCCGTCATGCCGATAATTTAGAGCAGCCGCGAGCAGTCGGCGATTTCGTTCTATAGCATGTAGATCCCAGGGCACTGCAACGGTGCGCTGGTAAACCCATGCCGCGAGGGGTTCTCTCGCGCTCTTCCGGTCGTAGCCCCAGCGCAGCCCTCGAGCCCACGAGGCGAGAAGGGCGCTCTTGTAAAGCCCCTGGCTGTCGATCACGGCAAGATAGTCTTGCCTGCTTAATTGGGCTCTGAAAGTGCTGATCTCCCGCCAGGTCAAGCGCCGCGCCAGTGTGCTACACCAACGACGAAAGGCGACAGGCAGCACCTGATTTACTTTGGGATGCCAGCTCGGGATAGCGCTATACCCTTCTTCCACCACCCAGTCTACGCCAAGCCCGTGACAACAGCGTGCGGCATCGCTTACCGCCGGCAGCATATGCACCACATCGCCAAGCGATGAGGTCTTGACGACCAATATCCTCATGGGAGATCTATGCGACCGATTGCCCCTCGATCAACCGATCTAATCCTTGCGCCGCTCGCGTAGCCACTTCATTCTTGGAGATCGCGTTTGCATTTCCTCAGCCGAAGGAACAACCCTCTGCGGGCTCTGCTGCTTACGTGACGCGGCGGCAACACCATTAACTGTGACCGTGGCTTCAGCCCGTGGGGAGAAAAACAAAGCCGTTATTATTCAGAATCAGAGCGCTCTTTTCGATCAGGGAGATAGGCCAGTTTTAGATAGCGGTAATAAGTACCTTCCGCATTTGAAATAGCGAGCATTAAACCCTCCCGGCCATCCAGCAACCCTGCTTTCAAAAAATAGGTCCTAATAAAGGCCCATAGTCCATGGGCGAGGGCGGCCCCTAGCCCTCCCCGCTTCCCCTGCTCACGCAACAACTGGGCACCCTCGCTGGAATAGCTATTTATCTTGTCCAAAACCTCCTCCAGGGAACCATAGGTCTCATGGATCAGCGGTTCTTGCAAGCGTCCGAGCGGTCCCGTCATGATAACCTTTTCATGGACCCGTCTATTGCAAAAACGACCCTGTTCCCTCTTGAACAAGCGCAGCACAGGATCCGGCCACCATCCGCCATGGCGTAGCGCCCGGCCGCAGTAGCTGGACCGCCGTGGGATTTCATAGCCGACAAAGCGCTCCGAACGGATGGCCTGCTGGATCTCCTGTCGTAGCGCAGGCGATACGCGCTCATCCGCGTCCACCGAAAGGACCCATTCACCGGTCGCATAGCTCAAGGCCCGGTTCTTCTGGGGGCCGAATCCGCACCAATCTTCACGGACATAAACCTTGTCGGTATATTCACGGCAGATGGCGACCGTATCGTCGTGGCTGCCCCCGTCCACCACCACGATCTCGTCGGCCCAGGCTACGGACTCGAGACAGGCGCGGATATCGATCCCTTCCTCCTTGGTGATGAGGGTGACACTTAAGCTCATGTTAAGCGAGGCACCCCTCCCATACTATGGATCAATCCGACGTGTGCTATCCTCACTTTCTAACGCCAGCATCGCGCCACACCATAAGGCTAGAAAACGTCCCTCGGAAAAGGTGGAAAAATGGGAACTGAAAAGGCTCGTGGCGCACCACGACACCAAGACACCGAGTCCGAGGATACGATAGGGCAAGGAAGCCTTCTGGCGGAAGGCGAACAGGATGAATGTGAGGAAGACGGCTAAGCCGAACAGGCCGTATTCCGCCGTGATGTTGAGAAACTGATTGTGGGGATCGCTAGCAACTAGCCCTTGCCAACCCGATACGCCCACGACCTCGTGGCGATACGCTTGTTCGAATCCCCCCGTGCCGCAACCGAACCACGGACGCTCGCCGATCAAGTCAAGCGTGTTTTCCCATATTACGACGCGCCGGCCCATCGATGTCCGTTCGAGGGATTGGTCATAGTTCCGTATCTCATGTAGCGCCTTCGTCACCCTCTGCTGCGCTACCGGCGACGTGGCCAGCAACACGGCTGCTAGCGCCGGCACCAGCACGGCCTGAGCATAACGCGCGGGGCCCCGAACCAAGAACATCGCGAAGGTGGCACAGAGCACCATCAGTACCAAATAACCGCTGCGCCCTTTGGTCACGTATACGATGTTGGCAACCAAGAGGACGAAGCTCATCTCTAAGAACCGTCTCTGGAAGACTTTCAAGTCCGCGGCAGAGCGCCATAGGACGGCGGCGGTAAAGGCAGCGACAGCGAAGATCATGCCCTGCGTCGCATGATTGCGTATCGTGATCCCGGGAGGATACTTGTAAATGTTCAAATTCATTATCAAGCTCAGGTAGGATACTAAGGCACACAGGGTAGCCACAGCGATCAAGATCCAGGCAAGCCGCCGCTTCCAATGCGTGTCGTCGAAAATGGCTGCGGCCAGAGGCAAGAGCAGCAGTTTGCGCCAACTCCACCACATGCTCAGGCTGTCGTGCCACGGTACGATGCTGTAAAGCGTGCCGATACTGATCAAGGCATAGAGCGCGAGCCCGGCCGTAACCAACGGTTGGCGGAGCGCGGCAAGCAGCCGTGCACGTAGGTCTGCTGCAAACGCGAAGCATGCAACGAGCGCCACCTCCGCGAGAGTGGTCAGGGGCGGTGAGAACAGAAGCGCGACCATGGTCAAGGCGACGCTCCAGCGCGCAGCCTCGAGGGCCTTGCCGGTGTGCGAGGCGGCCCGCATGCGAGTTCGGGAAGTTTGCACGAATAACGTGGCGGCTTAGCTCCTGTTCGCCCAATCCGCCTTCAGACGCGCGAGCCAGCCGTGCAGCCGGTGTCGTTGGAATTTGTTCCAGCGATAGCGCAACTGATTGACCCACCTGCTGTGCTTCTGCCGGTGGCGATCGAGCACGCTGGGAAAGATGCCGGTCACGCTCCCTTGTTCGACGATGGGGCGGCGCAGCCAGTAATGCGCTGTACCCACATGCTCGTCTATCTGACGGATCAGGTGATCAGCGGTCCGAGTGACTCGGTTTGCCTCCAGCCATTCGAGCCGGCGGCGCATCGCTGCGAGGTCGGTGACATAGCCCTCGGTCGTCGCGATGGGGAGAGGGACCAGGGGCTCGGTCGCGAGGTGATAGAAATCCGGTACTTTGGTATCAGCACCGCCAAGGAATATAAGATAACCCTGGGATAACCGTTTGGCAGCGCACATGGCCTGGTCAAAACGGGTGCGAAAATCCGTAGCTAGAATGACGTCATCCTCGAACACCAGGATCCGCTGTAACCCTCTCGCGTCCGCTTCGCGCCATGTCTGGATGTGCTTCAGGACTAGCGATTGATGCGTTCGCATCAAACCCGAAGGACCGAAAACGTTTGCCAGCATCTCGTCATCGAGCTCATTCGGGTCGTGGGTCCACATGAACTCAAACGCGATGCCATGTTGGGATAGTTGTCTCGAAACATGGTCGATGCGGTGTGTAAACGCCTTGACGCTGAGGACGTATACGGCATCCACCCACGCATTAACAGACAAGGGTGAAAGCGATGAATCGGCGCTTGCCATGAGGAACTATTATCTCTGGGATTTCGTGATTGAAGTTGCGGGCAGTATTTTCTGATTCAAAGATGAGTCTGAAAAAAGGTAGTAAAGCCTGGCCACCTAGGGTGAAAGAGTACTGGCCTTCCGGAGATAGTTCGTTGATCGTGCCGAGCATGATGTACCTCATGGCCAATCTCCTTCGTTTCCGGGAATGTGTCTTAGTATACCGCGGGCATCGTTAAGCACGAACATGGTGGCGTTTGGGGCACGAAGCGGTGTGCCCTGGGTGTGCCCCCTCGTAGCGTGAAAACTAGCTACGTCAGCGCCCGCCCGGTGAGCCGCTCGAGGGTGCGCAACGGCGAGGACGCAGGGTCGTAGAGAGCCTGCACCGGAAGGTACACGTCTGTTCCAGCATGAACTGCCCGCTCATCGCCGCGTGAGAAGTCTGGTCGGAGAAGCAGATCCACACGCTGCCCGCGGCAAAGGACACGGTGGTCTGAGGCGCGTTTCGCTGATAGTCAAGGTCGCTCTTCATGCAGTCGTGCAGCACGAGCATGAAGTGGTCGTACGCGCTGCGCCGCGACTTGGTGATGGACAGCACGTCCATCAGCCATGCCGACCCGGGCAGTGGAGGCCGGATCCGCGGGAGCAGGCGCATCGCCATGCTCTCGAACGCCTCGCCCACACGCCAGACTCTCGGTTCGGCGTTCGGATGGACGTTGGCGAACACGCGGAGAATGCGCAGGCCGCGGTTCGGACGGGAAGGGAAAGCATCTATGTGCAGCCGTGAATCGTCCTTGCGCCAGGACGCCGCACGGCCTTCCACGCGCACTGGCCGGTAGCTCGTGCCGGCCGGCTGCAGCTGCGGCACGTACGCCGGAAACAGCCGCGCGATCAAGCCGACCGCTTGCGCCCGGAAGCGCGCCACAAGCGCGCGCAACTCCGCCACCTCGTGTGGGGACCCGGCTGCACCCTTGAGGGGCGCGTCGTCGTTGTCGAGGGCGATGTTCTTGCTGCGGCCGTTCGACCAACGCGGGTCGAGGAAGCGGTGTTCGTCCTCGCGAAACGCGAACGCGAGACGCGGCAGGTACAACACCCGGCCCGCTTCGATTTCCCGCGCCAGGGACGCACCGGCCTCCGCCACCCGCGGGCGGCGTCCAGGTATCGAGCGCGAGCGTATGGACGGCGTTCACGCTGCTGAAGAGGTTATCTCTCGGTCATGGGTTGGGCATGGAGAGCATCCGTTGCGTAAAGCTGATCAACCCCAAATCGGCCACAGCAAAGTCGTCCCTAGTCGGGGCAGCATCCGGGCTCCAGGCGTGGTAGAGGGGCACTTTGCCGTAGAAAGAGGCCCATTGTGTGAAAGTGCTCGGGGGCCCAATGAGTAGGTCGCAGCCCGCTAGGGCATACAGAATCCTCGACCGCCACGCCGCTGCTCACGTGGATTCGGAGGCCCCCCGGAAAGTCATTGGGGCGGGGAGCGCCATCGGAACACACTAGGAATCCCAGGCGGTGCCTCGGAAATATGTCACGAACCCGCCGCATCAGGTGGGCGTACTCGGGGTAATCGAAGTAATAGCGTCCGCTCAAAAAACCACGATAATCCCCGTGGCGCACGTGCACGCCAACCAGCAGGTCGCAGTCTGCGCGTGCCCGGCGGAGTATCGCTGCGATGGCATCCCGATGCCTGGCCACCGGTACGAAGAATGCCCGAATGAGTTTCCCGTATTTGGGGACCCCCACGGCGTACCGGAAACCCCAGTCGCGCAGCAATACTAGCCGCGAACCCTCGATCAGGGAGGATATGGCCGGGCTCCCGAGCTCACAGGCCCCGGGACCGACAGGGGTTTCGATGCCTCGAATCCAGGGCGCAAGGGCGGGGAAACGGTTGACAGCGCGGGTGAGACCGAAGGCGACGTGATAGAGCAGGCGGGTCCATCGTATCGCTGCAAACAAAGGCAGGAGCAGCGATCGCACTGGGTGCGGCGGCGGAGCGGGGTAGGGCGAGAGGACGGTGGGGCGGGTAGGCTCGAACATCCCGGCGTAGGACTGAAAGGCGGGATTGAGAACGCGATAACCCCGTTCCTCCGCGAAGGCAATGACGTTCGCGAATAATATCAAACGGTTGGCAAGGCGCCCCGTACGCAGGGCGATCACTAGTCGCCTGCCGGGTGTTCTCGCGGTGTCGTTCATGCTGGGTCGGTCCAGGCCTTCCGGGCTGAAGGCCGTCGCGACAGCCATCTAGCGGCTCGCTTCATCACACTGACGGCGCAAGCTGTTCCAATCCATAGCCGATTCATTCGTGGACCAGCTTGAAGTGTTTTCGGCTGAGATCCACTCCCAACCAGTCCTCGATATGCATCATGAGCCAGTGCCGACGTTCACGCCGGCTCGGCACGTGGGTCGGATCCGGTTCAAAGCCCTGCGCTGCCTCTTCGCTCAACCAGCGCCGTATCACCGCCGGATGCCGGCCAGAAAATGGGCGCAGCGCCCTGGGGTCGATGGCGTAATGCGTAAACGACGGTGGCGCGTGTCCCCAATAGCGGCTCACCTTTTGGATCTTCGCCTGCATTTTTGCGGCAGAGCGCACGTGGCCATAATGGTGGATGGTTCCACCCGCGAGCGCCGCCCGCGGATAACGGCCCCGCTTATTTCGATCCATAACTACGAAATACAGCCCGTCGGGAGAATAGTTTCGGATCGTGTTGCGAATGATCCGCGGCGCCCGGCGATACCACCCTGGACTCACGGCTATCCAATCGGGGCTGCCGAAAAAGTGATAATAGTCAAATACCAACGCTTCGACTCCAGGATCGGCCAGATGCCGCTTCATACTTTCACCAATAGCGGGCAGATCATCCTCGTGCAGGAGCTCGTCGCATTCGAGATACAAGGCCCAATCCCCCGTGCAGTTGAACTGGGCGATCATCTTCTGCTGAGCGTAGACGAAACCCTTGGCTCTCATCTGCTCGTTCCAGTGAGTGCTTAGAATGCGGAGCTTCGGATCCGCGATCGCCTGTACCCGATCCAGGGTATCGTCCTCGCTTAGCCCCACCGCCACTACGAATTCATCGCAAAGGGGTAAGGCAGAAACAATGCTCTCCACGAATGGATATCCGAGCATTGTTCCATTGCGAATAAAAGTGAAACCGCTGACGCGCATGAGCCCTCGTGTTTAAAGGAGTTGATTAACGGTCGCCATCACCCGTTCGGGTTTAACGAAGACCGGTGGCGCCGAACCGCCTGCCACGGCTCAGCACCGCTTCTTGATGACGGCCGATGTTCCCCCAGGGATCAAAGGTCTCATCGCACACCTCTACCTGCGCCTGCACGTGGAGTGGGGCTGCTATGTTACGCCAATATTACAGCCTAGCGTTTCATGGCGTAAACTCCGCTATGTGCAACCCATTCAACGTCGCGTCGTGACCTCTGGCTCTCCCGCATTCGCCGCGCGCGCCCCCGATGGCTACATTCGGTTCCGGCTGCGGGGGGTGGATGTCGTGGCCCGGCGTGAGCACACCGATGGCGTCCGTGAGATGATCGCCCTGTCAACTCTGTACGAATATGCCGCTCGACACCCAGACCGGCGCCGGATCGAGGGGCGCGTTCCGGCATACGCGGTAACTCTTCCCGACGGCACGACGCGCGTCGTCGTACGTCACTCGCATCACGGCGGGCTACTCGCCGGGATCACGCGCGACCGGTTTCTCGCGCCGACGCGCGCGCCGCAAGAGCTGTCCAACGCGCTGCGCCTCGCGGCTCTCGGCGTGCCGACGCCTATGATCGTCGCCTACGCGGCCTACCCGGCCGGCCCCTGGCTCCGCCGCAGCGACATCGTCACCCTTGAGCTAGTGCCTGGGAGAGACCTCGCCGCCGTGCTCATGCAACCGCTAGTGAAGGACGACCGCCGCCGCGTCCTCCAGGCGGTCGCCGAGCTGCTGCGCACCCTCGATCGGGCCGGAGCACGCCACCCCGACCTGACCGTGAAGAACGTGTTTCTCGTCAATAGGTGCGGCGCCTGGCATGCCTACGTCCTCGACGTCGACCGCGTCGTCTTCCGCTGCACCGGCGACGCGCGCATTACCGAGGCGAACCTCCGCCGGTTCTTGCGATCGGCGCGGAAGTGGCGCGACCGCTACAGCGTCCAGATCGACGAGAGCGATCTCACCTGGCTAGTCGCCGCCGTCACGCGCCACGGATGAGCGCGCCCGACCGTCTCGACCGCATTGGCATCGTCATGATGAGCGCGGTGGGCGACGCCGTGCACGTGCTCCCAGTACTGAACGCCTTCAAGCGGTGCCACCCCGCAAGCCACGTGACGTGGGTGCTGCAGCCGGTGCCGGCCACGCTCGTGCGCGGCCACCGATCGGTGGACGAGATCGTGATCTTCGATCGCGCACAGGGAATGCGCGCGTTTCTCGACGCGCGGAACCAGCTCGCGCGGCGCCCGTTCGACCTGGTGCTGAACCTGCAGGTGTACTTCAAAGCCGGCCTCATCACCCACTTCACGCGCGCGCCGGTCAAGCTCGGCTTCGATCGCGCGCGAGCCCGCGACTTCAACTGGCTGTTCACCAACACCAAGATCCCGCCGCACCGCGGCCAGCACGTGCAAGACCAGTACTTCGAGTTCCTCGCCGCCTTAGGCATACCGCACCAGCCGGTGGTCTGGGACCTCGGGCCGTGGCCACACGAGCGCGAGTGGCAGCGTCGGTTCTACGCCCCCATAGCGCGCCCGGCGGCGGCGCTGGTGATCGCGACAAGCAAGCCGCAAAAGGATTGGATCCCTGAGCGCTGGGCCACGCTCGTCGACGCACTGTCCGCCGACTACGGCCTGCAGCCGGTGCTCGTTGGCGGACGGTCGGTGCGGGAGCTGCACGCCGAGGAGGTCATCCTGCGGAGGGCCAGGCACCGGCCCCTCTCGGCGCTCGGCTGCGGGCTGCGCAAGCTCGTCGGCGTTCTCGATGGCGCGGCGCTTGTCATCGCTCCCGATACCGGTCCGCTGCACATGGCTGTCGCCCTCGACCGCCCCGTCATCAGCTTGATGGGCTACACCAATCCCAAGCGCACGGGACCATACTGCAAGTTTCCCGATCTCATCGTCGACGCCTACGGCGATCCGGGCGAGCCGTACCCCATCTCGATGGAGACGCGCCTCGATCGCATGCCGCGGATCCAGGTGTGCGACGTGCTCGACAAGGTGGACCGGTGGCGGGCGCAGTATCGCGATCGCCGCAGAGTTATATGACATCATCGGGACTCACGGAGAAACCGGTGCGCCGCTGCGAGATCTTGGATCATCGGGGCAGGGCATCTCAACCACCAGGGACGCGTCCGTGTGGGATTCATCGCAAAGCGGTAAGGCAGAACGAATGCTCTCCACAAATGGATAACCAAGCATTGTTCCATTGCGGATAAAGGTGAAACCGCTGACACGCACCGGGCTGGGCTTTGAAGCTCAATGGAGTCGGTCTAGGGCCGCCATCACTCGCTCGGGTTCGAGCCTTCTGAGGCAATCGAGGTGACCCAAAGGGCAGATCGGTTTAAAGCAAGGACTGCACGGAAGCCCTAAGTATTCGATTCGGGCATCACGGTTCAGGGGAGGGGTAAAACGCGGATCTGAGGATCCGTACACTGCGACGAGGGGGCGATTGAGTGCCGAGGCCACATGCATTAAACCCGAATCATTGCTCAGTACGGCGGAGGCCAGGGAGAGCAGATCCATAGCTTCACCAAGAGTGGTACGTCCGGCTAAGTTTACACAACCGCCACCCGCGCCCTCGCAAACCCCGCGGGCCGCTTCTGCATCCCGTACCGAACCGAATATCCACACCGCCCAACCCTGAGCCCGCTTGCGTCGCGCGATCTCGGCAAAATATTCCGGCGGCCAGCGCTTGGCTGGCCCAAACTCAGCCCCGGGGCACAGAGCGAGCAGGCGCTCAGGCCGCTCCAGTCCCAGGGTTTGGAGGCTGCGCGCCACAGAGCCCGGGTCTATTCGTAGATCAGGTAGCGGAAAGGTTTCAGGAAACGTGGCACCCGAGGGCAGGCCCAGAGCCACGAAGCGCTGTACCGTCATCGTTAAACGGCTATTATCCAAACGCCGCACGTCATTGAGCAAGCCCCAACGCCCCTCGCCCAGGTAGCCCGTGCGGCGCGGGATCTGGGCCCAAAAAGGCACCAAGGCCGATTTAAAAGAATTGGGCAAAACGATGCTCCAGGTATAGCCCAAGGCTCGCAAACTCCGCCCCAACCGATAACGCCCCGCAAGCTTAAGCGCGCCGTGCCCCCAGGGAAGTTCCCGAGCCGTGCGCACCTCCGGCATGCGGGCGAGCAAGGGCAAGCTCCAAGCCGGGGCAAGCACGTCGATGGCAAGATCGGAATTCTGTTCGAACAGCAGGCGAAACAAGCTCTGCGCCATGACCATGTCCCCAACCCACGACGGGCCGACGATGAGGATCACGGGTGCCGCCGGCCGGCGGAAAGCAGTGAGCCGCATAAAATCGGCCGATCGCCGTCCCAAAACATCATTCCTCTCGTCGGTATCATATGGCAGTGCCGGTTTTTTTTGGTATTTTAGCAGAACTGGCTGCCGCCGGCGGACGGAATTTTCCAATCCGAACCGAACCACAAGGTTTCGTCGCGCGAAAGAACCATCGCTGGATGATGAAGCTGGCAAAGTATTTCGGCTGCCGGTTCGACAAAAAACATTACCGGCTGGTGCGTTGAGATTCTTCAGGCCGCTTCTTCGCGGGCGCGGCGCTTTTTGTAAACCTTGCAGACATTGCGGTAGAAGGTCTGGTTGTAAAGCCGGTGGAGCAGAAAGTTTGGCTGGAGTTCGCTCTCATATTTGTCGAACGAGGCGACCTTGTCCGTCGGCGAAAATCCGGTCTGCGCACAGAATTTCGGGAAGATTTCCTTCACCGCAAAATCATAAAGCTCCAGGTCGAGCCGGTTCATTTCGCGCGTCATTTCCACGATGCGGCAGTCATTTTCGAGGGATTTTTTGATGGAACTGTCGCGGGCCGTGACTTTCCGTTTGTAATTCAGGTTCAGTTTGCAGGGACAGATTTTTTCAAGCATGTGCAGCGACAGATCGAATTTTTCCGTGAGGCCGATGAAGTTGAATTTTTCCAGAACCATTTTTGCCCGGCCCAGGTCGGCCTTGCCAGCCAGCCGCTTTACATGGATATTTTCCAGCACTTCATCTGAGCGCAGCATCTCCTCGAACGTCAGGGTTTTCCCGCCGCGCAACACCTCGTCCTGATAATGCGAAAAGACGCGGGCGACCGGCTCGCGGAGAAAGGTAATGTAAAACGGGTCCGGCACGGAAAAGCGCAGCGGGTCGGTAAGGTTTTCGCCCGCGATGCTGCGGAGCCATGGGAAAAGCTTACGGGTGAAATCCAGATCGCGCTGATCCACGACCTGCTTGCCCAGGTGGCCAAGGTGGCAATGGGTGATTCCAAGACTGTTTTCCAGAATGAATTGAAAAGTCGTGCCGGCAGTCTTCGGGATGTGCAGAAAAAATAACATCTGATGCTGTTGCTGGCTCAAATTAAGCCTTGGAGATTGGTTAAAGCCGCAGCGTTCGGCAACCGATTTATCCCAATACTGCCTCGCACGCGGTGACGACTTCGCCGGGACGGATGCTGGCAATATTTCAGTCAACCGCCGGCGCAGGTTGTGGCTTTTTGGTATTTTAGCATCCGGATAAGCTCCGCACGGTTTTGTACGGCCCGAAAATTTCTCGATCCTGGCGTGTTTGACAGCTAACAGGTCCAGTCGTATCTTCCCTTTTGAACTGAAGGCCTTTTAATATCCCTATTCCCGGGATTGTCCGATATTTGGCCATAAAAAGCTTTATGAGCTGCAGTTCCGAACTTTCCCGAAAGCGCTGCTCCAGGCTAGTAAACCGCCACGAAAATCCTCGCCATCCATTTTAAATATCTGGGCGATGCAGCCATTGTCACGCCGGCGCTGCGGGCCGTCAAAGAGCATTTCCCGCATTGCGCTTTACACGTGCTGACGCCGGCGGAGTTCGCGCCCATTTATCAATACCTGCCCTGGCTGGATAGAGTCTGGGGTGTGCCCCGATCGCGCGGGCACGCCCGACCCAAAGAAACCTGGCCTATCATCCGTGCGCTGAGGCGGGAGCGGTTCGATCGCTCGGTCGATTTTGTCGGCAATGATCGCGGCGCCATTTTAAGTTTGCTTTGCGGCGCGCGGCAAAGGCTCGGTCCCATTGCCGCCGGCGGGTTCTTCGGACGTCGGTTTTGCTACACTGAGCGTATCCACGAAAGGAGTCTCGATCCAGCCTGGGTGCAGAGGCACCTACAAGTGCTCGCGGTCTGGGGTGTTCAACCGCCGCGCTCTTTGGAGATGGAAGTCCGCGCTGATCCGAAGCTGGGCCAGTTTGCCGAACAACTATTGCCGGACAAAAAGATTGTTTGTCATCTCGCCACCGGACAGGCGAAGAAGGACTGGCCGATTGCATGCTGGGCGGGCTTTAATAAATTGGCTTCCGCTGCCGGCCTTGAACTTGTCTTTATGTCCGGCAACAGCGCGCGTGAACGTTTGTTGCTGGAAGCGCTGCGCAAATCGGCGCCGGGCATCTCCGTCCTGCCGGTGCTGCCGGATGTCGCCGCGTTGCTGGCCGTGTTGAAGCGGGCCAGACTTTTCATCTCCGGCGACACCGGTCCCTTTCATTGCGCCGCTGGGTTGGGAGTGCCGGTGATCGGGCTATTCGGTACCGACAACTCCCTCGCTCATGCCGCTCCTTTGTATCGCTCAGAGCAAGTTATCCGAGGCGGTCCATGCACGTGCGACGGACATTCCTATACATGCTACAGCAGTCAGCCGTGCATGGCGGCCATTTCAGCGCATGATCTGTTGCGGCGTGCGCAGCAGGTTCTAGCATCGGTCGCACAGCCAACTCAGGCGGTGACAGGCAGGTTGCACGATCGCCGCTAAAATACAAATCGGTTCGGTTGCGGCGCACCATGAAGCTGCGGTAAATCCGTTTCGAACAGGCTTTCGCTGGTCCATTCGCTGGGTCCGGCGCGCGTAATGAGACGCGCGTCCATGATCGGGGACTGCCCGACCACGATAAATAGCCGCCCCTTGAGTGTCAGTTGCTGCTGAAAATGCTGAGTTAAGATGGGTACTGATCCCGTTACCGCGATGACATCGTAAGGTCCCTCACAGTCACGGGTGTCAAACCCGTTACCTACGGCAAGCTTGACGTTGGTGATTCCTCGTTGCCCGAGGAGGATTTCAGCCCGCTCGGCAAACTCCGGATTAATTTCCAGGGTCGTCACCTGGCTCCCGAGCGTGGCGAGTAAGGCGGTTACATAAGCGCTGCCCGTACCTATCTCAAGCATACAGTCCTTGGGCTCGATGGCGAGCGCTTGCAGCATGCGAGCCTCAACCTTCGGGGCCATCATGAATTCCCCGGCGCCAAGCGGGATGCACATATCCGCGAACGCCAGTTGGCGAAACTCGACCGGAACGAACACTTCGCGCGGCACCTCGGTCAGCAATTCGAGCACGCGCTGGTCCAGCACTTCCCAGGGCCGGATTTGCTGCTCAATCATGTTGAACCTCGCTTGCTCGACATTCATAACAGGCGACGGCTCTTGGAATTGGGGTAGGTTTCAAGCGGCTTGCACAACTTGGATTTTATTATATAGTGTGCTCTTACTGTTCGCAGCTAGGGGTGCCCCGGATGCGTGACGCCGGGCTGAGAGATACCCTTCGAACCTGATCCGGTTAGTACCGGCGTAGGGAAGCGCTACAGCTCGCCGAATCCCTACGCCTCCATGAATAGAGCGAGGTGTAGCCATGAATGCTGTCCCCGAGCGGGTGTCCGATGACATCGGTGATCTCGATGCCGAAGCGCTGAAACCGTTCCCCAACTCGCGTAAGCGCTACGCCGTCGGGCGTGCAGCGGATATGAAGGTGCCGATGCGGGAGGTCACCCAATCGCCAGCACTGACCTCATCAGGCACGGAACAAAACCCAAGCATTTCCCTTTACGATACCTCGGGGCCGTACTCCGATCCGAGTGTCACGATCGATATCCGCCGGGGTTTGTCCGCGTTGCGCCGAGAATGGATCCTAAAGCGCAACGACACCGAAGCACTGCCCAAACCTTCCTCCGCCGACGGCCGCCGCTTCGATGCGGCCAACAGAGATTTCGCGCCACAGCGGCCGCCACGGCGCGCGAAACCCGGCGCCGCCGTCACTCAAATGCACTATGCGAAACGCGGGATCATTACCCCGGAAATGGAATTCGTGGCCATTCGGGAAAACCTGTGCTTACAAGAGATCCGGGACCCGAATCCAGGGATGCGCCATCGCGGGACCAGGTTCGGCGCGGAGATCCCCGAGGTGCTCACACCGGAATTCGTGCGCGCCGAAATCGCCCGGGGGCGGGCGATCATTCCCGCCAATATCAATCACCCCGAGCTCGAGCCCATGATTATCGGGCGCAATTTTCTCGTTAAGATCAACGCCAACATCGGCACCTCGGCGGTGAGCTCCGGGGTCAACGAAGAGATCAACAAAATGGTGTGGGCCACGCGCTGGGGCGCGGATACGGTCATGGATCTCTCGACCGGTAAGCATATTCACGAAACGCGCGAGTGGATCCTTCGTAACTGCCCGGTGCCCGTCGGCACCGTCCCGATCTACCAGGCGCTCGAAAAGGTTGACGGCAAGGCCGAGGATCTGACCTGGGAGATCTACCGCGACACGCTCATCGAACAAGCGGAGCAGGGCGTCGACTATTTTACGATTCATGCCGGCGTGCGGCTTGGGTATATTCCGCTCACCGCGCGTCGCGTGACCGGGATCGTCTCGCGCGGGGGATCCATCATGGCCAAGTGGTGCCTGGCGCATCACCAGGAAAACTTCTTGTACCAGAGGTTCGAAGAGATTTGCGAGATCATGAGGGCCTATGACGTGGCCTTTTCGCTTGGCGATGGGCTACGTCCGGGCTCGATTGCGGATGCCAACGACGAAGCGCAGTTCGCGGAGCTGAAGACCCTGGGCGAGATCACCCGCACGGCCTGGAACCATGATGTCCAAGTGATGATCGAGGGGCCGGGCCACATCCCCATGCAGCTCATTCGCGAGAACATGGAGCGGGAGTTACAAGAATGTCACGAGGCGCCCTTCTATACCTTGGGTCCGCTGACCACCGATATCGCCCCCGGCTATGACCATATCACCTCGGCCATCGGCGCGGCCATGATCGGTTGGTTTGGTACGGCCATGCTTTGTTATGTCACGCCTAAGGAACACCTGGGTTTACCGGATAAAAACGATGTTAAGGAGGGGATCATCGCCTATAAAATCGCCGCCCATGCGGCCGACCTGGCGAAAGGACACCCGGCCGCGCAGTTGCGAGACAACGCCTTGTCGAAAGCGCGTTTCGAGTTTCGTTGGGAAGACCAGTTTAATCTCGCGCTCGATCCCGAGCGCGCGCGCGCATTTCACGACGAGACCTTGCCGAAAGAGGGGCACAAACTCGCCCACTTCTGCTCGATGTGCGGCCCGCACTTTTGTTCCATGAAGATCACCCAAGACGTGCGCGCCTATGCCCGGGAGCACGGCATCCAGGATTTAAACCGGGCGCTGGAAGCCGGTTTACAGACCAAGGCCGAGGAGTTCAAGGAGCAAGGCGGCGATCTATACCGCGCTGTATGAGGCGTCGGTTTGCCAACGAATGCCGATCATGTTTAAGCGCCTAAAAGAGGACATCGCCTGCGTATTCGAGCGCGATCCGGCCGCTCGCACCTTTTTCGAGGTGTTGACCACCTATCCGGGGCTGCACGCCATTGTCATGCACCGGATCAGCCACCGACTCTGGAAGCGGCAATGGAAGTGGCTGGCGCGCATGCTCTCGCACCTCGGACGCTGGCTCACGGGCATCGAAATCCATCCGGGCGCTTCGATAGGCCGCCGCTTTTTCATCGATCACGGCATGGGGGTGGTGATCGGGGAGACCTCGGAGATCGGGGATGATTGCACTCTATATCACGGCGTGACCCTGGGCGGCACGTCGTGGAACAAGGGCAAACGCCATCCCACACTGGAAACCAATGTGGTCGTCGGGGCGGGCGCAAAAATCTTGGGACCCATTACCGTCGGTGCGCGCGCGCGCGTGGGTTCCAACACCGTGGTCGTGCGCGATGTTCCGCCCGGCGGCACGGTGGTGGGCGTTCCCGGACAGCTCGTCGTCCCGCGCGATGAGAAATCGAAGCAACGCGAAGAAACCGCCCGCAGGATCGGCTTCGACGCTTACGGCACGACCAAGGACATGCCCGATCCGGTGGCCAACGCGATCCACTCCCTGCTCGATCACATCCACGCGATCGAGTCGCAAATCGAAAGCCTGCGCAAGGCCATGGGCGAACAAGGGATCAATTTACCAGAGGCGTCCGGCGAGCCGGCTTCCGCCGAAGAAGCTGTTGTGGATCGGCGCGCCTCCCGTCCTTAGGCGTGGTCATTTGAAACCTACACTGCGTTACTCGCGCGGCATAAAAGTTGACTAAATTACTCAGTTATGGGATGCTGCGTGTAGAGAAAGATTTAGCGTATAGGGTGACTAAATGCGACTGACAACGAAGGGCCGGTATGCCGTGACGGCGATGCTCGACCTTGCGATTCACCAGGACGGCGGCCTCATCGCCTTGGCGGATATTTCTTTACGCCAGGGGATTTCGCTGTCCTATCTCGAGCAACTGTTTGCACGCTTGCGCAAGAGCGGGTTGGTCAAGAGCGCGCGCGGCCCGGGCGGGGGTTATCGGCTAGGCCGGACCGCGCAGAGTATATCGGTTGCCGAAGTCATAGGATCGGTGGATGAAAGCGTCGATGCGACGCGTTGCGCAGGCAAGAAAAACTGCCAAGGGAGTGAGCGCTGCCTGACGCATGATCTGTGGGAGGATTTGAGTCATGAAATTTACGAGTTTTTGAGTAGGATCACCTTGGGTGAGCTGGTCAACAGGCGTAGCGTGCGTGCGGTTTCGGCGCGTCAAGAGAGCCAGATCCTGCGGCTGCAGGTGCCACTCACGCGCGCCGCGACGTTCCGGAATCTTATAGAGCGTGAGGGTTGAGTACCATGTCGATTATGCTGACCGAGCGGGCCGCATCCCACGTGAAGCGGTTCTTGGAAACTAAGGGCCAAGGAATCGGGCTGCGTCTCGGTGTGAAACCGACGGGGTGCTCGGGGTATGCGTACCAGATCGAGGCCGCGGAGAGTGTCGGCGCGGAGGACACGGTGTTCGAATCGAATGGCGTCACGCTTATCGTCGATGCGAAAAGCCTTCCTTACCTTTCGGGTACCGAGCTCGATTATGTGCGTGAGGGCTTGAATGCGGCATTTAAGTTTCGGAATCCGAACGTGAAAGACACCTGCGGCTGTGGTGAAAGCTTTAACGTCTAGAGCACCGAGGACACCAATGGCCGCCAATACCCACGAAGTCGAAGCTCTGATCGGTAAAGAGTACGAAGCGGGCTTTTACACGGATCTCGAGGCCGATACGCTCCCGCCGGGACTGAACGAAGCGGTGATTCGGCTGATTTCAAGCAAAAAGAACGAGCCCGAATGGTTATGCGAATGGCGGCTCAGCGCCTACCGACACTGGCTCACGCAGAAAGAACCTCGGTGGGCCACGGTGGTTCACCCGCCCATCGATTATCAGGGCATTTCCTATTATTCGGCGCCCAAGACCAACAAGGACGGTCCTAAGAGCCTGGAGGAGGTGGATCCGAAATTACTCGAGACTTACGAGAAGCTCGGGATCCCGCTGCACGAACGCGCGATTCTTGCCGGGGTCGCGGTCGATGCCGTCTTCGACAGCGTCTCGGTGGCCACCACGTTCAAAGAACGGCTCGCGGAGGCCGGTGTTATCTTCTGTTCTTTTTCCGAAGCGGTGCATAATCATCCCGATCTCGTGCGCCGGTATTTAGGATCGGTCGTGCCGGCGGGAGATAATTTCTTTGCGGCTCTGAATTCGGCGGTCTTCACGGACGGTTCGTTCTGCTACGTGCCGAAGGGCGTGCGGTGCCCGATGGAGCTGTCGACCTATTTCCGGATCAACGCCGCTAAGACGGGTCAGTTTGAACGTACCTTGATCATCGCCGACGAAGGCAGCCACGTCAGTTATCTCGAAGGTTGTACGGCGCCCATGCGCGACGAAAACCAATTGCACGCGGCGGTGGTCGAGCTGGTGGCTATGGATAACGCCCAGATCAAATATTCGACGGTGCAAAACTGGTATCCCGGGGATGAGAACGGCAAGGGCGGAATCTATAACTTCGTGACCAAGCGCGGGGAGTGCCGCGGCCACAACTCGAAGATCTCTTGGACGCAGATCGAAACGGGTTCGGCGATCACCTGGAAATACCCGAGTTGCGTTCTCAGAGGCGACAATAGCAGCGGCGAATTTTATTCGGTAGCGTTGACCAATCATTACCAGCAAGCCGACACTGGGACCAAGATGGTCCACCTCGGCCGCAACACGCGCAGCACGATCATCTCGAAGGGGATTTCCGCGGGTCGGGGCAGGAACGCCTACCGTGGGCTCGTGCGGATCGCCAAGAGCGCCGCGAACGCCCGCAACTATACGCAGTGTGATTCGCTCCTCATGAGTGATCGCTGCGCCGCGCATACCTTTCCGTACATCGAGGTCAAAAACCCGAGTGCGCGCGTGGAACACGAGGCGACGACCTCCAAGATCAGCGAGGATCAATTATTTTATTGCCGCCAGCGCGGCATCGCGGCAGAAGACGCAATCAATATGATCGTCAATGGTTTCTGCAAAGAGGTTTTCAAAGAGCTGCCCATGGAGTTCGCGGTGGAGGCCCAGAAGCTGTTAAGCGTGAGCCTGGCTGGGGCGATCGGCTGAGCCGCCGCGTGGCCCGGCGCCTATTTGACATGCTGACGATCTCGAACCTGCATGTGTGTGTAGACCGGAAACCGATCCTGCGCGGGATCGACCTCGAGGTCGGCCCGGGCGAAGTGCACGCCATCATGGGTCCCAACGGGTCTGGGAAGAGCACCCTTGCCCATGTGTTGGCCGGTCGCGACGCTTACGAGGTCACGCAAGGGACGGTGGTTTATGATGGCGCCGATCTCCTGGCGATGCCACCCGAGGATCGCGCGCGCCGGGGGATGTTCCTGGCCTTTCAATACCCGGTCGAGATCCCCGGGGTCAACAACGCTTATTTCCTCAAGGCGGCTCTCAACGCGGCGCGCAGATACCGCGGCTTGACGGAACTTGACGCCGTAGAGTTCCTCAGTCTCGTCAGGGAAAAGATGAAGCTCGTTCATCTCGATGAAGCATTGCTCAAACGCTCGGTGAATGAGGGCTTTTCCGGCGGAGAGAAGAAACGCAACGAGGTTTTCCAGATGGCGGTGTTGGAACCGCGCCTGGCGATCCTCGATGAAACCGACTCGGGATTGGATATCGACGCCTTAAAGATCGTGGCGGAAGGAGTTAACCGCCTCCGGGGCGGTGATCGAAGCATTATCCTCGTGACCCATTATCAACGGCTCTTGAACCATGTCTTACCCGATGCCGTGCACGTTCTGTCGGAGGGCCGCATTATCAAGTCGGGTAAACGCGATCTCGCGCTCGAGCTGGAAGAGCGCGGTTATGATTGGCTTCGGCCAAAGGCGCTGGCATGACTGGAACTATGCCCAGCCACTATGCGGAGGAGTTCGCTCGCGCCGAGGCGGGGATGATCGGTGCGGACAGCGGATGGTTCAAGGCCGCGCGCAGGCGAGCCATGACGCACTTTGACCGGATCGGATTTCCGACCACGAAGGACGAAGAATGGAAATACACCAGTGTCGCTCCGATCGAACGCCGGTCCTTTCGCCTCGCTGGGCATCCACGGAACGGCCTGGATGTCGCCGAGCTTGATCGGCTGCGGTTGATCGAGGCGCACGAATTGGTATTCGTCAACGGCTATTATTCGGCCCAGTTGTCGCGGCTTGCGTCCCTGCCGGCGGCAGTGAGCGTCGCGCCCCTGAGCGAGGCGTTGCCACAGGACAGCTTGCAAGAACACATAGAGCGGCAGGCGGAACAGCCCGGCAACGGGTTTGCGGCACTGAATGCCGCCCTCCTCAGCGACGGCGTGCATATACGCGTCGCCTCCGGGGTCACACTGAAGACAATGCTACATCTGCTGTTTATCAGCACCGCGCCGGACGGCCCGACCGCCTCCTTTCCACGGGTATTTATCGAAGCCGGGGCGAACTCACGCGTGCTCATCATCGAGCATTACGCCGGCCTCACCCCCGAGGAGTATTTCACCGACGCGCTCACGGAAATTAATGCGGGACCGGGGGCAACGGTCGAACACTACAAGTGGCAAATGGAGGGTGCGAGGGGTTATCACATCGGTCAGATGCTGGTTCATCAGCAGCGTGAGAGCCGTGTCACCTCCTATTCGGTATCGCTCGGGGCCGCGCTCGCCCGCCATGATATTGCGGTTAGCCTGGCCGGCGAAGGCGCGGGAGCGAGCTTAAACGGCCTCTATATGGCAGAGGGGCGCCAGCACGTGGATCACCATACCAGCATCGATCACCAGCAGCCGCACACAACCAGCGCCGAATACTACAAGGGCGTGCTAGCCGGCCATGCGCGCGGGGTTTTTGACGGCAAGGTCGTGGTCCGTGAAGGCGCGCAAAAAACCGATGCGTGTCTGACCAATAAGAACCTGCTCCTCTCCGAGCATGCCGAGATGGACACCAAACCCGAGCTTCAGATCTACGCCGACGACGTCAAATGCAGTCACGGCGCCACGGTCGGACAGTTGGACGAGGACGCCTTGTTCTATTTGAGATCGCGAGGGATCGAATACTCCCAAGCCGCAGCGCTTTTGACTTACGCCTTTGCCGATGACGTTGTCGCGCGCATCGCGATCGAACCGATGCGTCACGCGATCGAGCGTCATATCACGGCCCGCTTGCCCCACGCGGCGCTCGTTAAGGACCTTTTATGAGCGCGCCTAGCTATTCGATTACCGCTGCGAACGACGTCGATCATGGGTCGGAGCTCGCGGCCCGGCGTCAAGACTTTCCGATCTTGGAACGGCGCGTACGCGGCCAACCGCTGGTCTATCTTGACAACGCCGCTACGACGCAAAAACCGCACGCTGTGATAGAGGCGATTGCCCGCTATTATCGCGAGTGCAATTCCAATATCCACCGCGGGGTGCATACGCTCAGTCAAGAAGCGACCGAGCGCTTCGAGGAGGCGCGGGTCAAGGTCCAACGATTTATCCATGCCGCCCACAGCCACGAGATCATCTTCGTGCGCGGCACCACCGAGGCGGTCAACCTGGTGGCGCAGTCTTACGGGCGCCCGCGGTTGAAGCCCAAGGACGAGATTCTGATCACCGCGATGGAGCATCATTCGAATATCGTCCCCTGGCAATTGCTGTGCGAACAGACTGGGGCGGTGCTCAAGGCCGTGCCGATGAACGATGCCGGCGAGCTGTTGCTCGATGAGTATCTCAGGCTCCTCGGTTCGCGTACGCGCATGCTGGCGTTAACCCACGTCTCGAACGCTTTGGGGACCATCAACCCGATCCGGGAAATCATCGGCCACGCGCATGCGTATGGAGTTCCGGTACTGGTCGATGGCGCGCAAGCCGTGGCCCATATACCCGTGGACGTCCAGGCTCTGGATTGCGATTTTTACGCCTTTTCCAGCCATAAGCTCTTCGGCCCGACGGGAATCGGGGTGCTCTACGGTAAGACCGCGTTGCTTGAAGCTATGCCGCCCTACCAAGGCGGCGGCGACATGATCAAGAGCGTAACCTTGACTAAGACGCAATTTAACGATCTGCCCTATAAATTCGAGGCGGGAACTCCTCACATCGCAGGCGCGATTGGTCTTGGCGCCGCCCTCGATTATGTACAGGAAATCGGTTTCGAGCCGATCGGCCGGCACGAACACGAGCTGCTCCGATATGCGAGCGAGCGGGTCGCGAGCCTTCCCGGGGCGCGGATCATCGGCACCGCGCGCGAGAAGGCCAGCGTGCTGTCGTTCGTATTGGACGGCATTCATCCCCACGATCTCGGCACGGTGCTCGATTGCCAAGGGATCGCCATCCGCACCGGGCATCATTGTGCGATGCCGGTCATGGAGCGCTTCCACGTCCCGGCCACTGCGCGTGCCTCGTTTGCCTTCTATAACACTCCCGGGGAAGCCGATCGCCTGTGCGAAGCCCTTCGGGATGCGCAGCGGATGTTAGGGTAATGTTCGACCTGCGCGCTTTGTATCAAGAGGTCATCATCGATCACAACCGGCATCCGCGTAACTGCCGCCGTTTGGACAGCGCCGATCGGATCGCGGAAGGCTACAATCCCCTCTGCGGGGACCGGCTCACGGTGTACGTCAAGCTGCACGAGGGCGTCGTCGAGGATGTTAGTTTTGAAGGTAGCGGATGCGCAATCTCCGTAGCGTCGGCTTCGTTGATGACCGAGCATATCAAAGGCAAGACCGCACACGAGGTAGACCAGCTTGTCGCGCGCTTTCGCTCCATGGTTACGGACGCAACGCCTACCGAAGCGGCGGCCCTTGGAAAGCTCGAAGTTCTTGCCGGGGTGCGCGAATTTCCGGCACGCGTCAAATGCGCGACCTTGGCCTGGCACACCCTCAAGTCGGCCTTGTCTAATGAGCATAGCACGGTGACTACCGAATAGACGCAGATGTTTTACAGCAATGATTCCGTCACCCTGAGCCGCGACTGTCAGGCGATTCTCATTCCAGCCGGTGATCCGGTGACATTGACGGCCGGGAGTGTCGTTTCCGTCACGCAAGCGCTCGGCGGCAGTTTTACGCTATACGCCGACGGAAACCTGGTGCGGATCGCGGGCCGTGACGCCGATGCAATCGGCTACGATGCTATTCCAGAACCCGTAGCGTCTCAGGAGGCCGCCACCGACGGGAGTGTCGATGAAGCGCTGATTTGGGCGCAATTGCGGACCTGTTACGATCCGGAGATCCCCGTCAACATCGTTGACCTGGGCTTGGTGTATGATTGCGGCATCACTCCGCTTGAGGGTGCCGGCAACCGCGTTGACATTCAGATGACGCTGACCGCACCGGGGTGTGGCATGGGCGAGGTGCTGGTGGAGGACATACGCCAAAAAATCGCCACCGTCCCAAATGTTAGCGAGGTCGATGTGGCGCTGGTTTTTGATCCGCCCTGGAGCTACGAAATGATGTCGGAGGCCGCCCGGTTGGAAACCGGGATGTACTGAGAACTTGTGTCTACCTGGGTTGATGTGGCACCCGCGGACGAAGTGCCACCGGGCGATCGGCGTGTTGTCAATGTCGATGATACCTTGATCGCGGTTTTCAATATTGACGGCGAGTACTTCGCGATTCAGGATCTCTGTACCCATGACGGGGCACCGCTTGCGGGGGGCATTCTAGACAGCGATCAGATCATTTGTCCGCGTCATGGTGCGCGGTTTTGCGTGAAGACCGGCGCGGCGCTCACCCCGCCCGCCTATGAACCCGTAAGTAGGTATCCCGTGCGCGTCCACGCGGGCGTCATCCAGGTTTACGGCGATCCCATCGCTTAGCCGTCGAATGCTCGGCGCGGTAGAGCGCATGCTGAAATGTCGCAGAACAAAATAAAAGAGTTTAATAATGCAAAAACACACCTTATAATCTATAGTAACAGCGTGGAGTATCCTATTCTTTATCAAGGATCTGTTCATGATTGTTGAACGTACTTTGTCGATTATCAAACCGGACGCGGTCGCGAACAGGCATATCGGCGAAATCCTTGCCCGATTCGAAAAAAACGGTCTCACCGTGGTCGCGCTTAAGATGCTTACCGTGTCGCGGCAGCAGATCGAGCAGATCTATGGTATTCACGAAGGCCGGCCGTATTATCCGGACCTACTTCAGTTCATGGGCTCGGGGCCTTCGGTGGCAGTCGTGCTTGAGGGCGAAAACGCCATAGAAAAAAATCGCGCGATCATGGGCAATACCAACCCGGCGCTCGCCGCCCCGGGTACGATCCGGGCCGATTTCGGAACCGCCACGAATCGCAACGCGGTACACGGTTCGGACGGTCCGCGGACCGCCCGCGCCGAGATCGCAAGCGTATTCGGGTCCGAACAGTTTCAGCTATCCCCGCCGGTAGATGGTCAACAACGGTACCAATCTGCTCGGACTTGATCGCGGCGCCATGGAAGGCTTCTTCGCCGGGCTTGGCGAGAAGTCCTATCGCGCCGGGCAAGTGCTGAAATGGCTGCACCAGTCGGGCACCGAGGATTTTGCGGCTATGACCAATTTGGCGAAGCCGCTACGGGCAAAACTACAAGACGTCGCCTCCATCGAATCACCCGCAATCGTGCGCGACCAGCAGTCGGCGGACGGGACCCGCAAGTGGCTACTGCGGTTGACTGGGGGGCATAGCATCGAGACCGTGTTTATTCCCGAGATGGATCGTGGAACGCTGTGCGTGTCCTCGCAAGTGGGATGCGCCCTCGCTTGCAGCTTTTGCGCGACCGGTAAGCAGGGCTTCGATCGTAACCTGAGCCCCGCCGAGATCATCGGGCAGGTATGGGTCGCCGCCCGAACGCTGGGGCAGGTTCCAAAAGGTCCGCGGACCATCACCAACGTGGTGCTCATGGGGATGGGCGAACCGCTTTTGAACTTCACCAACGTGGTCACGGCGATGCAGTTATTGATGGACGATTTTGCCTATGGGCTGTCGCGCTGGCGTATCACCTTGAGCACCGCCGGGTTGGCGCCAGCCATCGACCGCCTGAAATACGCCTGTCCGGTGAGCCTGGCGGTATCGTTGCACGCACCCAATGATGCGTTGCGGGATGAGCTCGTACCGATCAACAAGCGCTATCCGATCGACGATCTTTTGGCGGCTTGCCGCCGTTATGCCGACGCCACCGACAGCCGTATTACGTTTGAGTATGTGATGCTCGCCGGGATCAACGACTCGTCCGCCTGCGCGAGCGAGTTGACGCGGCGGTTACGAGGGATCCCCGCCAAAGTCAACCTTATTCCGTTTAATCCTGTTTCGGGCGTCGACTACCGGCGATCCTCGCAGGCGACGATCGACAAGTTTCGCGAACGGCTGCTCGATGCGGGGATCCTGGCCATTACGCGCAAGACCCGAGGCGAGGATATCGAGGCGGCGTGCGGCCAGTTGGTCGGCCAGTTTATCCCGCGGGCCGCGAGGCACCGCCTGCTGGCCGCCGATCCTGGGGGAGGAGGCTGATATGAGCATACGCTGGTGGCTAAGGTTGTGCTGCGCAGCACTGGTACTCTCTGGCTGCGCCACGAGCACGCCCAAGACCGAGGAATCCGAGTCTACTACGCGCAGGAGGGCGGACAACTATGTTCAGCTTGGCATCGAGTATGCCAAGCAAGGGGACTACAATACTGCTGTTGCCAAGTTGCAGAAAGCCCTAGAAATCGAACCCGACTTCGCGGACGCGCATCATGTCATCGCTATGGTTTATAACCGGACCGGTGATAAAGAGCAGGCGGAACAAAATTTCAAACGTGCGCTGGAACTTGATCCGAAAGATCCGCAAACGCTCAACGACTACGGTTTGTTTTTATGTGCCGAGGGCAAGCATCAGGCAGCGGATGAGCTGTTTGCGCGCGCACTGGCGAACCCCTCATACGCGACGCCCGAGATCGCGCGCGCCAACGCGGGAGTGTGCGCTGCCCGGGCGCAAAACTATCCCAAGGCCGAGAAGTATTTGCGCGCCGCGTTGTCTGACAACCCAAAATTACCGACGGCGCTTCTGGAGATGGCGGACATCAGCTTTCGCCTCAACCGCTATCTACCAGCACGGGGTTACTTACAACGCTATCTGGAGAACGCGCGGCACACCGCGCGCAGTCTGTGGCTCGGGATCCGCATTGAACGTCAACTCGGCGACCGGGATGCGGCCGCCAGTTACGCGTTAGCCTTAGAATCCAAGTATCCCGATTCCGAAGAAGCTCGTTTGTTCCTAGAAACGGAGGGTCGACGATGACAGGACCACAACCAAACAACGCGCCGGATAGCCTGACTACCGGCAAAAAATTACGACATGCCCGCGAGGCGTTACAGCTAAGCACGGGGGCGATCGCGCACCAGCTTCGTCTCAAACTCGACATCATCGAGGCGATCGAGGCTGACCGCTGCGACCGCCTTCCGCGGGTCTATTTGAGAGGGCATATCAAGAACTACGCGCACATAGTGGGACTGGATCCCGCGGAGCTTTTCGATGCTGGCAGTGAGATCGCATCCATTCCCATCGATTTTCAACCCTGTGCTAGTGTTCCGAAATCCCTGCCCTCGACCGGAACACAGGATTACCTAAAGTTCGCCACCTATCTCATTGTCGGAACACTGGGTGTGCTCATGGCCGCCTCGTGGCGGACCCAAGACGCCGACACACCTTTACTGCAGGAAAGCGCTGTCATCACAAACATGCCCAGTGCCGAGCTGGCGCCCGAGCTCGCTCTACCGGCGGCGCAGACCAAAGTGACGGCCGAGGTGGCTGTCCCCGCTGAAACACCGCGTCTAAGCGTCGAGCCTCTGGCGGCAGCGATCGCGCCTCCCGAAGCACCGGTTTATCCGGTAATAGTTACGCCGCTGGAAGACATCGCTCGCGCAGCCACGGAAGAGCTGCATCGTCTGGTATTCGAGCTATCAGGGGACTCCTGGACTGAAGTCAAGGACGCCGAAGGCGTGAAGCTCTATTCCAAACTTGCAACCGAAGGGCAAACCATACGCCTGGGGGGGCGTGCGCCCTTTAGCGTGGTGCTCGGAAACGCGCCGCGCGTGGCGGTGTTTTATAACGGTAGACTGCTTGATATAACGCCTTGGTCACGCGGAGGCGTGGCACGGTTTAAGGTAGGCGCCGGCGAGCCCCGGTAAGCGCTCGGGTTTCACTTAACCTGGCGGTTAACATCGCCTGCGCGAAGCGCGGGCGGGGAGGGCCGATGTCGTCGCCTGCAACTCAAGCGTGGGCGTTCGATCCAATCCTAAAGAGCTCCCCAGAAAAAACCCGTTGACTGAGCAGATGAAAGCCGTGCGGGGCATGAAGGACATCCTGCCCACCGATGCCGTGCGTTGGCGGTATCTGGAGGAAACCGTACGCGCCGTGCTCACAAGCTACGGCTATGAAGAGATCCGTCTACCGATCGTCGAGCACACCGCTCTCTTCCGGCGCTCGATTGGTGAGGACACGGACATCGTCGAAAAAGAAATGTATACCTTCGCGGATCGCAACGGGGATAGCCTCAGCTTGCGGCCCGAGGGGACCGCGAGCTGCGTACGCGCGGGGCTTGAGCATGGTCTCTTTCATAACCAGATCCAGCGTCTCTGGTATGCTGGCCCGATGTTTCGCCACGAGCGTCCGCAAAAGGGGCGCTACCGCCAGTTTCACCAGGTCGGTGCCGAAGCTTACGGCATGCTGGGCCCGGATATCGACGCCGAGATCATCTGCCTCGGTGCGCGCCTGTGGCGGAAGCTCGGGCTCGCGGACATCCGGCTCGAGATCAATACCTTGGGTGATCGCGAGGCGCGGACAAGCTACCGGCAAGCCCTGTTCGATTACTTTTCCCCGCACGTGGATGAAATCGACGAAGACAGCAAGAACAGACTCCGCGGAAACCCTCTGCGCTTGCTCGACAGCAAACATCCCGCGATGCAGGATCTTATCGGCCGGGCGCCTAGCTTGATCGGCTACCTTAATTCCGAATCCGAACACCATTTCACCGAGCTCCGTGGTTTACTCGACGCCGTCGGTATCCAATACAGCGTGAATCCGCGCCTGGTGCGCGGGCTCGATTACTACAACCGGACGGTGTTCGAATGGGTCACGCAGCGCCTCGGCGCGCAGGGTACGATTTGCGCCGGAGGACGTTATGATGGCCTGGTGGAAGAGTTTGGCGGCCGCCCTACGCCGGCAATCGGATTTGCGCTTGGCCTCGAACGCATCGTGGCGTTACTCGAACAAGAGGCCACGCCGGAGGCCGCGCGGCCACATGTCTATCTGATTGCCGTGGGAGAGGAGGCAGCCGCGGCGGCCTTGCGACTTGCGGAATCCGTGCGGGAAGCCTGGCCCGGGCTGCAGCTGATCGCCAACTGCGGCGGCGGTAGCTTTAAGAGCCAGTTTCGGCGTGCCGGCAAGAGCCAGGCGCATGTCGCCCTGATCCTAGGGGCGGAAGAAGTCCGCCAGTGCACCGTCGGGATCAAAGCTTTGGAGAAAGAAGGCGAACAAGTGACAGTTGCGCAACGAGATCTTCAAGGTTGCTTAGGGGAACTTCTGGCGCGGCGTGGTATCGTAGTCGGGCCGGTAAATTAGGCCTGCTGGCACGATCGCATCATCAACCTGGCCGTGGAGATCGACGTGGACCCCTACGCATCCGAAAAAGAACAGATTGAGCTTATCAAAGATTGGTGGAAGAGGAACGGAAAGCCGATCATCGGCGGTCTTTGCATCGGTCTGGGAGCAGTCTACGGGTGGCGGGCCTGGCAGTCTCAGGTGAACACGCGAGCGGATGAGGCTTCAGTGGAATACGAAGAGTTGTTAACCCACGTTGCCGAGCATCGGACCGAATCCGCCAACCGTGCCGCGCACAGGCTCATCGAGAGCCACCAGGACAGCCAATACGCGGCGTTTGCCGCGCTCATGCTGGCCCGCTTAGCGGTCGAGGCCGGTGACGTCGCCAAGGCGAGGGACCATCTGCGGTGGGTGTTGGATCACGCCGGGAAGACCGAGTTGGAGCGAATAGCGCGTTCGCGCTTAGCGCGCCTTTACCTCGAGGAGGGAAAAGGCGCCCAGGCGGCAAGTGTGTTGGAAGGGCGGGGTAGGGCAGCCGATTCGGTCCTCCATAAGGAGGCTGAAGGCGATATCCTTCTTGCTCAAGGCAAGATTGAAGCGGCGCGCAAAGCCTATCAAGAGGCGCTGGCGGCCGCTGGCACCGTGGGTTCGGACCCGTCGTTAGTGCAAATGAAGCTCGATGAGATCGGTGAAGCCGAGGCGTCGCGGCCTTAAGAGCTTGCTGGTTGCCGGCGTGATCGCGTTCCAGTTGCATGGGTGCGGGCTCGGGACCTATGTTTCCGACTTCATGGCCGGTGAGGAGAATACCACGCCTCCCGCGCCCTTGACCGAATTCGAGCCGACTACCGAGGTCGAGGAACTCTGGTCGGTCGATATCGGAGCAGGGACCGACGAACACTATCTTAAGCTTGCCCCCGCGCTCGCAGGCGAAACGGTCTTCATTGCCGATCGCGACGGCGAGGTCTATGCGGTCGATATCAATAGCGGCGATACGCTGTGGGAGCAGGATATCGGCGTGCCGGTATCGGGGGGGCCCGGGATTGCCGAGGAGATGGTCTTGCTAGGGACCCAGGACGGTGAGGTGCTGGCCCTATCGCGATCGGACGGGGCGCTGGTTTGGACCGCTTCGGTATCGAGCGAAGTGTTATCTCCTCCGGCCGGGGAGGAAGGTATCGTTGTCGTTCGCACCGTGGACGGAAAGCTATTCGGCATCGACGCAGCCAACGGGAAGCGGCTGTGGACCTACGATCGGCAAGTGCCGGTTCTGACGCTACGCGGGACCAGCGCCCCGATAGTGGTGGCGGGGCTCTGCATCGCCGGCTTCGACAGCGGCGCGCTGGTTGCTCTCGAGATCGCTACCGGTAAGGTCGCCTGGGAGATACAGATCGCCCAGCCGCGAGGCCGATCCGACCTCGAACGCATGGTCGATGTGGATGCCGATCTGCTGGTTTTCCGCGATACGCTCTACGTAGCCACCTACCGCGGACGGGTGGCCGCGGTATCGATCGAGAGCGGCCGCGTCGAGTGGGACCAGGAGCATTCTTCGTATGCCGGAATGGGGGTGGACGCCGATAACCTCTACCTCTCCGATGACGAGAGCATCGTGTGGGCGCTCGATCGCTTCTCCGGTAGCTCCGTATGGCGGCAGAAAAAATTGCGCGGCCGCGCGGCGACAGCGCCGGCTAGTGCCGGGGACTATGTCGTGGTCGGTGATTTGGAAGGATACCTGCACTGGATGCGGAGCGACACCGGCAGGCTCGCCGCCAGGGTACAAGTTGACGATGCGGCGATCATCGTGCCCCCGTTGGTAGTCAACGCCGCCACTGTCATTGCGTATAGTTCCTCCGGCACCTTGAGCGCCTATCGCGCCGGCGAGTAAATGAGACCGGTCATCGTCATCATGGGCCGTCCCAACGTGGGCAAATCCACGTTGTTTAACCGCCTCACACGTAGCCGCGACGCACTGGTCGCGGATACCCCTGGGCTGACGCGCGATCGGATCTACGGGGCTGCGATCCACCGGGGCCGCGCCTACCTGGCGGTCGATACGGGCGGACTTCGCGACGATCCGAGCGGCCTCGGCGGGCTCGTCACCGAACAATCGTTGCGCGCCGTACAAGAGGCCGATCTGGTCTTGTTCGTGGTCGATGCCCGGGAAGGACTGACCGGCCCCGACGAGTCGATCGCGCGCCGCTTACGATCGCTCGGACGGCCGATCCGGGTCGTGGTCAATAAAGCCGAGGCCATCGAGGATGACAGCGCCATCGCGGAGTTTCATAGCTTGGGGCTCGGCCAGCCGGTTGCGGTATCGAGCGCCCACGGCCAAGGGATGGACACATTGCTCGATCTCGCCTTCGAGGCCTTACCGCGGGCCGAGACGGCCGTCGATGACGACGGTCCGCATTTACCAGGGATTAAGATCGCCGTGGTGGGCCGGCCCAACGTGGGCAAATCGACGCTGGTCAACCGCATCCTCGGTGAGGAACGGGTGCTGGTCTACGATCAACCGGGCACGACCCGCGACAGCGTCTTCGCCCCTTTCCGGCGCCACCAAAAAGACTACGTTCTCATCGACACGGCAGGGATCCGCCGCCGCGCCAGGGTCTCCGAAGCGATCGAGCAGTTCAGCGTCATCAAGACGCTGCGGGCTATAGAGCGCGCGCATGTCGTCGTTTTGGTCATTGACGCCACGGAGTCGGTCACGGAGCAAGACGCCGCGCTGCTCGGCATGATTGTCGACAGCGGCCGCGGCCTAGTGATCGCGATCAATAAATGGGACGGACTCGGCCCCGACCAACGCGCGCACATTCAAAAGGAAGCCGATCGCCGTTTGCGGTTTCTCGACTATGCGGTGATCCACACTATCTCGGCGCGGCACGGCAGCGGTGTCGGCAATCTCTTCGCCTCTATCGACGAGGCTTACGCTTCGGCGTTCATCGATGTGCCTCCGGCCACGTTAACGCGCATCGTCGAGCAAGCCGTCGCGCTCAATCCACCCCCTTTAATCCACGGGCGGCGCATCAAGTTGCGCTACGCACACTTGGGCGGCCACAACCCCCCCCGGATCCTTATCCACGGCAATGGCGGCGAGCATGTGCCGTCTTCTTACCGGCGTTATCTGGAGCGTTCGATTCGCGAGGCGCTGGGGCTTCAAGGTACACCGCTTCGCATCGAGTTTCGCCAAGGCGATAACCCGTTTAAGAGTAGGCACAATCCGCTCACGCGCCGCCAGACGCTCAAGCGCAAACGGCTGCTCCGCCACGTCCGATCGCATGCATGACGGCCTCATTGAGCGCGCCCGTGCGATCCGGATGGTGACACCGTGCCGCCGTACTTTGCCACTCGCGGCAATCGCTTATGTCGGCGATGACGTGAACGATCTCGGGGCCATGTCGCTGGCCGGCCTATACGCCTGCCCGGCAGATCCTCTACCCGAGGTCAAAATCCGCGCGGATTTTATTTGCACCCAAACGGGCGGTCACGGGGCTCTTCGGGAATTCGCCGAGTTCATTCTCGCCGCGCAATTCAATCCTTAGCGGCGCCGTTTTTGTCGAACACGTAAATCCAGTCGCGGCCCGCGCAAACCTCCGCGGTATGCCGAAGGTAGGGCCGATAGGGTGCGAAAAGCGCTTCCAGGCTGGTCGCGTTGAAGCGGAAGCTCCCATCGTTGAGCCCATCGACGCACGTGCCCCATGAGCAGATGGCTTTCGGCAACGCATATTTCGACTGACTGAAGCTCTTCACCGACTCCGAAACGATCAAGCGCTCAGTGGCCGCCGCAAATAAATTCCCGACCACTTCTTCCACTTTCGGGTGGAACTGAAACAGGCTCACCTGGCAGATCACGATCTGCGATACCGGAAGCGGTTCCGCCATCAAATTGAAGCGCCGGAGGTTCCGGCCCCGGCGGCTACCCGCTTTGATAAAGGCCGTGCTTTCATCGAGGCCGCGATAACTTACGGAGGCCGGTAGAAAGGTGCTCAGCGATCCGTCGCCGCAGCAGACATCGAGCACCTCCGCGTCCCGCGGGACCCAGCGCGCCACCTCCTCGAAGCGCTCGCGCCGGTGGACGTGGTAAACCATGGTCATCAATCCGTGGTAGAGAAGGCTGCTCTTATAGAGGAAGGTCATGGCAGTGCTCGATTGTTGTCGTTTGGCCGTCATACTACCGTGCTCGGCGCGCAACGACAAATCTTCTAGCGCAAAATGCAGGAATCGCCACAAGTGCGGGACGCTAGCATTACCCGTTGCGTAATGCCACGGAAATTCCTATCCTTCGACCTAACCGGTAGGAGCGCCGATGTGGGTTCCGGGAATGAGTGCAGATCCTCGATAAGACCGCCGCTTTCCGCCGTGTACTTTTTATCCATTGCTTTAGCGAAGGAAACCTTAATGATCCGTATCTCCCGATCCGTCATTCGCGTCATGCTGTCGCTGTTCGTCATGGCTGCCCATGCCGAGCAGCCACCAACCGCATCCGTTCAATCCGAAGCGGCGGAAAAAACTTCACCCTCTTCCTGTATACCTATGAAGGCTAAACCCATGGTCAAGCTCCACACCAATCACGGCCTCATCGTCATTGCGCTCGATGCGGAGAAAGCCCCGATATCCGCGGAAAATTTTCTCGAATACGTCGCAAGCGGCCATTACAACGGTACAATCTTTCACCGTGTCATCGGCAACTTCATGATCCAGGGCGGGGGCTTCACCGAAGACATGTCGGAAAAGTCGGCCAGGGCGCCGATCCAGAACGAGGCCAAGAACGGTCTCAAGAACGATCCATACACCCTCGCCATGGCCCGCACCTCCGATCCGCACTCCGCTTCGTCGCAGTTCTTCATCAATGTCGGGAACAACGCTTTCCTCAACTATCCGGGGCAGGACGGCTGGGGTTACGCAGTCTTCGGCAAGGTAATCGAGGGCATGGATGTGGTGGATAAGATCAAGACGGTGCCAACCGGCGACAAGGCGGGCCACCAAGACGTGCCGACCGATCCGGTCATCATCGAAAAGGCCGAGTGCGCGTGATCCAACGGCGGATGCTCGTCGTTGCACGAGGCCGTGGCGGCTCGACGCGGCGCTAGGCCTCTGCCGCAAAGGTGAGCGGCTTTCCCGGAACCGCCATCGAGATCTGATCGCAGCCGCCAAGAATCGCGAGTCCCCAACAGAGGTGCCGCGCGTGCAAAACACCGCGGTCGCGCAGATGCTGGATCGTGGAGAACGATTGATGGCGTGGATTAACGAACTCCATTTGACCCCCGATCCGTGGAAGCGCATCGAGTTCGCGATATCGATCGGGCTTCTCTAAAAATCCCTTCGCCCCGCGGGAGAGCAACCGTGTTCAAAGTCAAGTGTTTTGCAGCTGCCAAGGGGCATTATTTTTCAACATGGCATTCATAATGGTCAGCAGTTTCCGCATACAGGCGACGATCACCACTTTGGCTGGTTTCCCCGCCTGTTTGAGTCTCTCAGCGAAGGCCTTGAGGACAGAGTTGCACCGGGATGGCGGTAACGGTCGCCATATACAGAACGGCTCTGACATCGGCCCTGCCGCCCCAGATGAAGCGCTTACCCCGGTGTTTTCCGCTGTCGTTCGCCAGCGGCGCCACGCCCACCAAAGCTGCGATCTCGCGGCGATTCAAGCTGCCGAGTTCCGGGCACTTAGCCAGCATCGTCAAGCTGGTGACGGCGCCGATACCAGGAATGCCTTGCAGCAGATCATCCTTAGCCCGCCAGGCCTCGGAGGCGCGCAAGCGTTTGGTCAAATCAACGTCGAGATCAGCAATGCGCTTATCCAGCCAAGCGATGTGCGCCACTAAGCTTTTGCGTGGCAGTTTCGAGGCCGTGCCTAAACGGAGTGTTTCTTGAACGCGTATCTCGATCAATTGACGGCGCCGCGTCAGGAGTTCATCAAGCTCACGGGTGTCCGCGTCCTTGATAGGTCGCACCGCAGGCCGGATGGCGCGGGCGAAGGCCGCCAGGACGGCGGCGTCAACCGAGTCGGTCTTCGCCAATTCTCCCGTCGCCTTGGCGAAATCGACGGGGATTGATGACGGCGAGGGGCAATCCTTTCGCCGCCAGTTCACTGGCCAGCCGCACTTCCAGGCCGCCTGTGGCTTCCATAACGATCAACGTCGGTCCAACGGCCACCAGACGCTTGACGAGTTGAGCGATGCCCTTGTCGTCATAAACGACACGCAGGGCTTCTCCAGTGGGTTCAATACCAATATCCAACGTGCCTTTGGACACATCAATGCCAACAAACTTCTCTACAGTGTTCTCGCTCATACCCCTCCTTGCAAAAATACGGGCTTACAGGCCCCAGCAACCGTTCGGGTTGTCGGTGAGAAAACGGCGCGACGCTCTTTGCTCTCCCACGGGCTTGATGTCCCAAGGGCTGGACGAGCTGCCGCACCGCAACCAAAGGTCTGTGGATTGATGCCCACCAGCCCCCACAGTCCGAAATACATTTTCATTAATTTCTACAAAATAGAACATACAAGGGCGGGGGTGAGGGCATTAAAATGATTGATACTTGATTTCGATTTCCTCAACTTGCCGGGAAGGGTAGCCATGGGCCAAGAATGCGTGACACAATCAGCGAAACGTCGATGAACCGCACATACCTCTACGGCGGAGCGCCGACTCAAGTCACATCGGCGGCGGGAGCGAAAGGCGTCATCATCCGCACACGCGACGGTGCGATCACGTTTCGCGTCTATCACGACCGCGACCGCTTTACGGATTACGAGATCCGGCACGATGAGTTAAGTGTCACGATCGACGCGGATGAGTTGGCTGCGTTCTATAGGGTTTGCGGACATGACATTCTTGACCATGATCCGCAGGTGTTGGGGTTGCGCAAGCATACGGAAGATGGTGGGCAATGAGAGAGAATCTGGGCGTGACTGAAGGCTCTACCGTTCAGAGCGCCCTACCAGCAGGCGGTGTCGTGGCGTGGCCGCCACGAGGATCGCCGCGTTAGCGTGGATTGCAGAGCTCTCGCGGTTCTCGGGACCTTGGGCATCAGTCTGTTAACGGCTTGAATTCAAGAGGACTGGTGTGAATAATATCCCGCATGAAATGGAAGCAAGCGATCGAGCGCTGGCGCAAGCTACCGGTGGAGGAGCAGGCCCGTATCCGCCGTAACCGGATCCCGATGAACGTGGCCGAGAGCATGGCCTTCGAGGGGGAACCGGTGGAACTGGCGGTGCTGCAAGCGGAGCTCGCGTGCTTCGACACACCCCCCGATACCTCGAAACGCAACTCGGAATCCTGAGCTACGCCGAGTGCGCGCCGCACCTCGCGCGTAACGCTCTCGCCCTGGAACGGCAAATCGAGAGTGGCAAATTCTCGAAATCTATTCTCGACGATGCACTTCTCCTGCAGTTCCAGCGTCTGCTCTGCGGCGATCTCGTCCCGCAGCTAGCCGGCTGGCGGCGGACCAACGTCACCGTAGCCGCGCATGCGGCACCCGAATTCTTTCGAGTGCCGGCGCTGGTCCGGGAGTACGGACTCGATTTTCAGGCGCGCCTATCGAGCCTGGCCAACGTCAACGACGATTCCTTGTTGGAAACGCTGGCCTTCGCCGAGGGACGCGTGCTTTCCATTCACCCGTTCGCCGATTTTAATGGGCGCGTGACCCGAATTTGGCTACGAGAGGTCCTGCGGCGACTTGACCTTCCTCCAGTCCGACTGGTGCCTGTGCCGTCCGGGCAGACATCAACCAATACCTTGTAGCCCTTCAGGCCGCCGACCGCAACGATTGGAGTCCGTTGGTTACGATCTGGCGCGAACGCTTTGAGAACGAGGCCGAAGCATGATCCACGGCCACAGACTAGGCGCGCCTCCATTCGACCTCTGCTCCCGAACTTCCGCACAGTCTTGAACTGGTAGCGCCGCTTCGGTTATACGCGACTGGGGGAGGGAGAATGCTACTAACTGGGAGGTCCCCATAGTCGATGGTGGAAAAAACTTTGAAGTGATATGGAAACCGTTATGTGTTCGCATGAACATTTCGCTAAGCACTTCGCTTTGCTAACCGGACATAACCCTTTTCCGTGGCAGCAGAAACTATTTTCGGAGATCCTGAACGGACAATTTCGTAAGTCCTGCCCAGTGCCGACAGGGCTTGGAAAAACATCGATCATTGCAATCTGGCTTTTGTCGGTGGCCTATCGTGCTCTTAGCAAAGCAATGCGGAGTTTCCCACGCCGTCTTGTTTATGTCGTCAATCGTAGAACCGTCGTTGACCAAGCCACTCGGGAAGCGGAAGCTATGCGCGCCGCTCTTCGCGATACTCTGGAGCTACATGAGATTTCGCAGGCACTACAGTTACTCCAAACACGAGATGTTGATGTTCCGTTGGCGATAAGCGCACTTCGCGGACAATTCGCTGACAACGCGGAGTGGCGAGATGATCCAGCCCGGCCTGCCGTGATTGTCGGTACGGTAGACATGATCGGAAGCCGTCTTCTGTTCTCCGGATACGGATGCGGCTTTAAATCTCGTCCACTACATGCCGGCTTTCTCGGTCAGGGGACCTTGTTGGTGCATGACGAGGCCCATCTGGAGCCTTTCAGGAGCTTGTTTCGGCTATTGAATCGGAGCAGCGGCGATGCCAAGAATTCAACCCGTTTAGTATCATGGAGCTGACAGCCACCTCGCGTTTTGGTGCTGATGGCGACGACCCGTTGTTCACGGATGCGGACAGATATCACGAGGAGGCACGGAAACGAATCGAAGCGGAGAAGGGTATTACATGCCACCTAGTTGACGACGAGAAAAAGATCGCCGACAAGGTCGCTGACTTTGCCAAGGAGTACAGGGATAGTGGCAAGGCCAGCCAGGACAAGGTCTTCAGAGGCGGCTACAACGTTGACAGGTTCTCTGACGGTAGCAGCGTCTGTTTGGTCGATAGCGTCGGCTCTCAGGCGAACCGGATCGAGCCATTGTTCATGAAGAAGAACTACACCGGTCTTGTGCCGCAGATCGTGGTCAAGGCGGGTAGCAAAAACGTGAACCTGCTCGAAGCCGGCCACCGGGCGGGGGACGCCATCGTTCGCTGTTCCGCATTGCAGAAGGAACTGCAAGACGCCTTCAAGGCCGTCCTGAACGGCAATGCGGAACTGCTGGCGAAGATCGCACCGACCTCGCTGGTATTCGGCGTCTGGGATTCGCGTGACACCCAAGCGAAGCTGCCCCGCCTGATCGACTCGAAGATCCGAGCATTCAACGTTCGTGAGCTGACGCGGTCGGCTCAGTATGTTCCGGCTGCGGAGTATGTCAGTCAAGGAATGCTGGATGAGCCGTCAGACAAAAAGACGAACGACGCCTATGCCGAGCGGGGATTCATCCATGTCCCGGCTTCGGGTACACACGGTCGCGTTATCGCAACTGGCGGCATTCGCCGCGATGCTACTCTCCATCTCGCTGCCCTACGGCTGCTCACAACGGAAGATGATGGTGACAGGACCCTTGCGCTACGCCGCTACATCCTCGGCCTTGCCCTCACGGCGCTCACTTACAACCCCTCGCGCTATCTCCGCCAAGGCTGCAACCTCGTCAACGACCCGAGCATGCCGACCGAATTCAAGCTCGTCTTCAACGATGGTCAGCGAGAGGATGCTTCCCTGAAGCACGAGGAGGCCCTGGCCTTTTCGAAGGCGACTGCAACAGCTTTCCGCATCGGCGCTGATCGGGAGGTGGGTTTCGGCCCGGCGCTGGCGAAAAAGGATGTGAGCGACGCGAAGAAGAAAACGAAGTAAGGGGAGGCCGCCATGAGTTTGTATTTCGGCCTCTCGATCCGTTTTCTCGATCAGCGTTTCCATGGGCGGTGGGACGGCGACGAGCTGGAGTGGCCGCCGTCCCCACTGCGGGTATTTCAAGCGCTGGTTGCTTCCGCGGCACGCATGGACAAGGGGCAATTGACTCCGCCTTACGTTGCCGCGCTGACGTGGCTGGAGATAAAATCAGAGGAATCGCCACCGATTATCTTAGCACCCCAGGTACCACCACCGGATCTGCCACCTCCCGGCTATTGCCTCTCCGTGCCCAACAATGCCATGGACATAGTCGCGAAGGCATGGTGCCGGGGGAATTACTCCAACAAGGGGGACGCCAGCCCGGCAACCCATCGCACCATGAAAACTGTGCGGCCAACCCACTTGCTCGATGGCAATTTTGTGCACTACCTCTGGCCTCTCTCAGACCCGGTGCCTCAGGAAATACAAAACCACACCGAGATACTCACACAAACCGCTCGCAGGATCGTCGTGCTGGGCTGGGGCGTCAACATGGCCGTGGGTGACGGCGCAATTCTGCCCGCGGAGCAGGTTGACGCGCTGCCCGGTGAAAGGTGGTTGCCAAATGCCACGGTTGCCGATAGAGGGCTGCGTTCCCCCGTGCCGGGCACGCTGGAGGACCTGTCTTTCCGCCATAAAGGATTTCTGAAACGCTTGGAGGGAAACAGATTCACGCCCCCACCACCGCTGTCCGTATTCGACAAGCTCGACTATCGGCGGGCCATCCAGCCGCCCAACCGGCCAGTGGCCGCGTTTTCCTTGCTGAAGCTGGACGCAAGCGGTTTCCGGGCATTCGAAACGACGAAATGGGCATTGACTGTCGCGGGGATGACTCGTCATGCGACTAGGTGCGCGGCCAAGCGAAGCGGGTGGGCAGAATCAAGGGTTAACGCATTCATACTTGGCCATGCCGAGTCCCCAGGCAGCAGCGAACACACGTCTGTCGGAAATCGACGGTTCGCCTATCTTCCCTTGCCGAGTATCGAAGCACGGGGCCAAGGCAAGGCACCCGTGGTTGGCAATGTTCGTCGTGTCATGTACACCGTGCTCGATGAGGGCTGTAGTGAAGAGATCGCATGGGTTCGCCGGGCGCTCTCCGGGCAGATGCTTGAGCGGAGAAGAGTGCCGACCACGTAGGGGGAAGTCAGAAGGGCGTTGCCTTGCTTTCCTTGTTGCCCAATACCGACACAGTCGTTCAGGCTTACACGCGGCCATCGACCACTTGGGCAACCGTTACGCCTGTCGTTCTTCCTGGCTACGATGACCCGGCACATTATCGTAGGAGGTTGAAGCGCGGCACGAGCGGAGAAGAGCAGAAGCGGCTGCTGAACTGTCTAAGCGAACGCGTTGGAGGCTTGATCCGCAAGGCTATCGTGCAGGCCGGATTCTCTCAACTACTCGCCGATAACGCCGAGATCGAATGGCGCAAGGTTGAATATTGGCGGGGTGCTGATCTAGCGGATCGCTACGGCGTGCCTGATCATCTAAAGCGTTTCCCGCGCTATCAAGTTAGAATTCAGTGGCGTAATGAAAATAGAAGGCCTGTAAAGATCAATGGACCGATCTGCTTGGGCGGAGGGCGGTTCTACGGGCTCGGGCTGTTAGCAGCAGAATTGGTTTGATAAGGTGCGGCGCGTGATCAGAGGTCTAGGTTGCAATTCCAACATTTCGTACGCTTCCTCCGTCATTGCCCGCAAGCGCGCATCAACAGCGGCTTTTCAGGTTCATCTGTATTTGTTTCGTGGATGCCTACGGACCCGAAGAACGGGCGATGAGTTGGCACTACTATCTGGAGGAAAAGCTTGTGTTTCCCTGCAAGGTGAAATGCATCGCCGAGCGATCGGTATATCCGCTGAAGAGAGACGAGAAGGTCGATCAGCATAAGGCCACGTCGGTTGACGTATTCGTTACCGAACCCTTCGACTTTGACACGGAATACGACCGTGCCCTCACGGCGGGCCCCGCGTCTGGATTGCCCGTGCGTTTCGTTTCAATCCCGACGCTGATTAGAATGAAGGAAGCAGCAGCCGGACCCCGGGATCTCGACGACATCCAGCACTTGCGCTGGATCTTGAATGATAGGAAGGAGGATGAACCGGGAATATGACGATATCGACTGGAGCCTGACGAGCTGGGAAGGCAGCCGGAGTGCACAGTTGCGTCGATGGTGCTCGCTCACGGTACGCGAGCGGCTGCAGGCGATCGAGGAGATGGCCGAGGTTGCAGCGCGAATCGCGGGCTCACCGCGATTGAGGGGGCGTAATGAAGCCACAGACACCCCTGCGTCCGTCGCCGGTGGCGGCAGTGGCGTTCCCGGAGATAATCGGGGTTCTTTTTAGAATTGGCCCGGGCGCTTGTACCCCCCGAATCGGCTAAGTCGGGCTAGGGGATCTCAAAGGTGTCCGACTTCCTGGGGGCTGTAAGCTTGCCGTGCCACTCGCACTATGGAACGTAGCCATGGGTCTAGGCGATACTTGAACTGCACCGGTCGGACATGTGCAGGCCCGGATAGCACCACGAGCATCCCGGTCTCACGATTGCTCGGAAGCAGGCCTTACGGTAAAGTAAGGAACAATAATTATTGTAAGGAATGCCCTCGACTCTCACCAGCAAAGGACAGACCACCGTGCCAAAGGAAGTCCGGGACCACCTGGCTTTGCGGCCCGGGGACCGTATCGAGTTTACCATCGAATCGGATGGCCGGGTGGTGGTCGTCCCGGCGTCGTTCGACGCGGCGGATCTTGCGGGTGCGTTGCCGCGTCCAAAGCGCGTGGTTTCGCTCGATGAGATGAAGACCGCGATTCGCAAACGCGGAGCCCGGCGGTGAAGGGCCTGGACACGAACGTCTTGATTCGCCACCTGGTTCAGGATGACGCCCCACAGGCGCGGCTGGCGGGCCGTTTCATCGCGATGGAATGCTCGCGCGGCGATTCGCCGCGGCCTCATTGAAGCTGCATGTAGCCGCCGATCAAGTTCATCCGCGCCGCATATTTTCCGCGGCGATTCGCCGCGGCCTCATTGAAGCGTGCCCTCGCAGGCTAATCCCAGGTTCGGTGGCTTATATCGACAGACAACCGGAGGGCCTTTTAATCCCGCACCGGCCCGTCCCAGTCCGGACGCAGAGGCATCCCGCTGGCACCGTTACCGACCTCGGTCTTGACCGCCAGGATCTGGTTTACGCGGATCCAGTCCCCCACGAAACGCGAGACTGACCCCGCTAAGTAGAGTCTCCAAACTCGCGCGCGCCCGATCGACGAAGCGGCGACGGCTGCGTCCCACCGGGCTTCGAGATTACGGCACCAGTGTTTCAGTGTGAGCACATAATGCTCCCGAAAATTTTCGAGATGCCGGGCCTCGAATCCCGCCTGTTGCATCGAAGACAGGACTCTTCCCGCCTCGACCAGCTCGCCGTCGGGGAACACGTACCGGTGTGCAAAGCCGGAGCGCGGCAAGGCCTCGTTCTGAAACGGCCTGCGGTTGATCGCGTGATTGAGGAAGCGTCCTCCCCGGCGGAGCAACGCGTGAACCTTCCCAAAGTACTCGCTCATGCGGGCAACCCCAACATGCTCGAACATTCCGACCGAGCTGACGGCATCGAAGGGCCCATCGTCAACATCCCGGTAATCCTGGAATCGGATCTCCACGCGATCGGCCACGCCCTCTCTGCGCACCCAGTCCCGTGCATAGTACACTTGTCGATCCGAGACCGTGATGGCGACCACTCTGGCCCGATAATGTTTCGCGGCGTGTAGGGCGAGGGCGCCCCATCCGCAACCGATGTCCAAGAGCCGGTCGCCCGGACCGAGCCCCAGCTTGCGGCAGATGAGATCATGCTTTTTTGCCTGCGCTTGGTCGAGGGGATCCGAATCGGACTCGAACACGGCACAGGAATAAGTCATCGAAGATCCGAGGATGATGCGGTAAAAGTCGTTTGACACGTCGTAATGATGGGCGATCGCGGCCGCGTCGCTGGCGCGCGAATGGCGGTCCCGTTGTGGCTTCGCCTCCTCAACAGGCGGTGCGACGGGCCTGAGGTTATGCAGCCCGATCAATTTCAACGCCATCCACCATTGCCGCGGAGAGAGCTTTATGTTCGGCAGCCGCTTGTGCAACTCGACAAACGCGTGGATGTCGCCTTCGATCTCAACGTCCCCCGCGACATAGGCGCGCGCGAATCCGATTTCCCCGGGAGCAGTCGCGATCCGGCGCAGGGCGTCCTTAGAGCGGATGACGAGGACTGCCGGCGCTTGGACCGGCCCCATGACGGTGCCGTCATAGGCCCGGACGCCAATCGGAAGGTCTGGACCGAATAGATCATCGATCAATTCCTTAATTTTCATAACAGAGTTCAGAGACGCAGTAAGAGTTCTTCAGCCTTGCGGCGCCCGATCTCGATCAGCTCCCGCGCGCGGTGGAATTCGTGAAAGGCGCAGGCATTGGCGGGGATCTCGATGTAGACATCGGGGGAGTACGCGGCGAGCCTAAAACGAGCTATGACATGTTGCATCATGTCCATCGATCGGCCGGCGATCTCGATGAGACTCAGATCGCCGGGATCGCGCTGCTCGCGGCGCTGATAGAGCCCTTCGATGTAGCGCGCGATGCGCTGGTGGTAGAAGCTAAAGGGCCTCTCGGGCGCTGGATCGGCGCGGTTAAGCTGGGGGTCCGGCGTGCCGTTGAGACTGACCGCGACGGTGAGGTCGTTATGATCGTGCAAGGTCGGAGCGATCGGGATCGGGTCCAACAACCCGCCATCGACGAGCTGCATGCCTTGATAGTCAAAGGGCGTAAAGATGGTCGGTATGGACATCGACGCTCGCACGGCATCAAACAAGGGTCCGCGGCGCAGCCACACCTCCTTGTGGGTGCGGAGTTCCGTCGCCACGGCCGTGAAGCTCACCGGTAGATCTTCGATATTGCGGTCGCCGATGAGATCGCGCAACAAGTTGATGATCTTCTCACCCTTGAATAGGCCCTTGCGGTCAAACGCGAAATCGAGCAACCGGATCACATCGCCGCGTTCGAGCGCCGTGACCCAGCGGGTATAAACATCCAGCCGCCCGGCAGCGTAAATCCCACCTACCAACGCACCTATGGAGGTGCCGGCAATCGAGCGGATATCTAAGCCGTTGTTCACGAGCGCCTGGATCACGCCGATATGCGCGAACCCGCGCGCCCCACCGCTCCCGAGAACCAGTGACACGGTGCGCGGCGCGCTCATAACCTGACGCGAGCCAGCATCGGTGGGCCGCGGGAGATCCTGCGTCTAGCGGTGGTAGGGTAGGGATAACTCATGAACCGCATCGACCAGGACCCGGACGTGGTCTGGATCGACCTCCGGCTCGATCCCGTGTCCCAGGTTGAATACATGGCCCGCGCCTTGGCCGTAGCTCGCGAGAATCGCGGCCACCTCCGTGCGTATCCGCTCGGGCGTCGCGAAGAGCACGGCGGGGTCCAGGTTACCTTGAAGGGCGACACGCTGACCGATGCGCCGTCTCGCCTCGCCGATGTCAATGTTCCAATCGAGGCCGACGGCATCACAATCGCTCTCGGCCATCGCTTCCAGCCAGCCGCCTGATCCCTTGGTAAATACGATGACCGGGATCCGCTGCCCCTCGTGCTCCCGGCGCAGCGCGGCCAGCACCTGCCGCAGGTACCGCAACGAGAACTCATGGAAAGCCGCCGCCGTGAGCATGCCGCCCCAAGTATCGAAGATCATGAGCGCCTGAGCGCCGGCGGCCGCTTGTGCATTGAGATAGTCGGCCACCGCCCGCGCCAGCGTATCGAGCAGCCGGTGGGCGCTCCGCGACCTATCGTAGATCAGGCCCTTAATACGCCGGAAGCCTGTGCTGCTCCCGCCTTCGACCATGTACGTTGCAAGCGTCCACGGACTCCCGGCGAAGCCGATGAGCGGTAGCTTGCCGACGAGCTCCTTGCGGACGAGCCGGATGGCCTCCATCACGTAGCGCAGATCTTGCTCGGGATCGGGTACCGCCAAGGCGTTGATGTCTCCTTCGGTACGCACCGGACGCGCGAAGCGCGGGCCGATCCCTTCTCGCACCGTGAGGCCGAGGCCCATCGCATGCGGAATCGTGAGGATGTCAGAGAACAGAATGGCGGCGTCCAGCGGAAAGCGCGCAAGCGGTTGCAGCGTCACTTCGCACGCTAGCTCCGGTGTCGTGCACAAGGTCATGAAGTCCCCGGCCCGCTCGCGGGTTTCACGATATTCTGGAAGGTAGCGCCCGGCCTGGCGCATGAGCCAGATCGGTGTAACATCGACGGGTTGGCGCAAAAGCGCGCGCAGCAGCCGATCGTTCTTCAGTGACGGCATCGAATTTACTACGCGGGTTCGGCTGTGTGAACCGCGCCTATGGCGTTGGGATTATGAAACCAGGGCCGGCAGGTCCGAACTCCCCATCAAGAACCTGTCGATCCCGCGCGCCGCCGATCGACCCTCCGCGATGGCCCAAACGATGAGCGACTGGCCACGCTGCATATCGCCCGCGGTGAACACGCCGGGCGCACTAGTCATCCAATTCTTGTCGCGCAGGACATTGCCCCGCTCGGTGAGCTTCACCCCGAGCTGCTCCAGCATCCCGGGTTTCTCGGGACCGGTGAAGCCCATCGCCAGCAGCACCAGATCACAGGGCACCTCGAAACCCGATCCAGCGATCTCCTTGAAGCTTGGCCGGCCATTGACTTGTTCGATTTCTACTTGAACAAGTTCCAGGGCTACGACGTGGTCTCTCCCGTCGCCCTTAAACCGCTTGGTCGATACCGAATAGACCCGTTCGCCGCCTTCTTCGTGCGCGGACGACACCCGGTAAACATTCGGCCATAGCGGCCAGGGATTGTCTGGGGCGCGCTCTGCCGGGGGTCTGGAGAGAATCTCAAGTTGCTGCACCGAGGCCGCGCCTTGGCGGTGGACGGTGCCAAGGCAGTCGGCGCCGGTGTCGCCGCCGCCGATGATGACGACGTGCTTAGCGTGCGCCGTAATGAACTCGCCATCGGCCATGACATCCCCTTCACACCGGCGGTTTTGTTGAGTGAGATACTCCATCGCGAAATGAATTCCTTTAAGATCGCGCCCAGGGACCGGCAGATCACGAGGTGCGCACGCACCGCCGGTGAGCAGGATCGCATCGAACTCCCGGCGCAGCGCCTCGGCCGAGACATTATGCCCCACATGTGCGTTCGCCCGAAACTGTACGCCTTCCCGCTCGATCTGCCGCAAGCGCCGGTCGAGAACGCGCTTCTCCATCTTGAATTCCGGGATGCCGTAGCGCAGTAGGCCTCCGATCCGATCGGCGCGCTCGAATACCGTAACCGCATGCCCGGCGCGCCGCAACTGTTGGGCGGCCGCCAGCCCGGCCGGGCCCGAGCCGACGATCGCGACCCTTTTACCGGTTTCGAGCGCGGGAGGGGCGGGCTCGATCCAACCCTCGGCAAACGCCCGATCGATGATCGTGAGCTCGACTGCCTTGATCGTCACCGGATCGTCATTGATACCGAGCACGCAGGCGCCCTCGCAGGGGGCGGGGCACAGGGTCCCGGTGAATTCTGGAAAGTTATTGGTCGCATGCAAGCGATCTATGGCCTCGCGCCAGAGATTTCGATAGACGAGATCGTTCCAATCCGGGATCAGGTTGCCCAAGGGACAACCCTGGTGACAGAACGGGATCCCGCAATCCATGCAGCGCGCGGCTTGCTGCTTGAGCACTTCCTGGGGCCACGGCGACATGACCTGACCCCAATCATGGACGCGCTTCTGGATGGGGCGGTACGGTTGCTTCTGGCGCTTGAATTCAACGAATCCGGTCACCTTACCCATGAGCGGCTTCCATGACTGCCTGTTCTTCCGGTACGCCGGTGGCCTGGGCTTTAACGATGGCCGCCAGCACGCGCTTGTAGTCTTTAGGCATGATCTTCACGAATTTTTTCTGCATGGACGTCCAGTTAGCCAGGGCTTGGTGTGCGACCCTGCTCTGGGTACAGCGGGCATGACGGTGGAGCATGTCCTTGATGCAGTCAATCTCCGCGGGATCGGCTAAAGGTTCGAGATCGACCATGCCGAGGTTGCAGCGGCGTTCGAAGCCGCCGTCGAGATTCAGCACGTAGGCGATGCCGCCTGACATCCCGGCCGCGAAGTTGCGCCCGGTCCGTCCCAGCACCAGGACGCGGCCCCCGGTCATATATTCGCAGGCGTGGTCTCCGACACCCTCGACCACGGCAAGCGCGCCGCTATTGCGTACCGCGAAGCGCTCGCCTGCGACGCCGCGTATATAAACTTCGCCGCCGGTGGCCCCGTAGAGTACCACGTTACCGACGATGATATTATCCTCGGCGACCAAGGTGGAATGCCGCGGCGGGTGGAGAATGATCTTGCCTCCCGATAGACCCTTGGCGAGGTAGTCGTTGGCGTCGCCCTCGAGGGTCATGGTCACGCCGCGCGGCAGGAAGGCTCCGAAGCTTTGGCCCGCCGAACCCGTGAAATGGATGCGTATGGTGTTGTCGGGCAGGCCTTCGGCGCCGTAGCGGCGCGTGATCTCGTAGCCGAGGAGGGTGCCTACGGTGCGGTTGATGTTGCGGATAGGAAGAATGATGTTGAGCGGTTTTCGCTCCTCCAGCGCCGCCCGGCAAAGCGGAATGAGTGTTATTCTATCCAGAGATTTGTCGAGCTCGTGATCTTGCTCCCGGATCCTGCGAATCGCGACCTCCGGACCCATCTGCGGCCGGTGCAGGATCTGCGAGAAATCCAAGCCCTTCGCCTTCCAGTGCACGATGGCCTTCTTCATATCCAGCTTGTCCACCCGTCCGATCATCTCGTCCACGGTACGGAAGCCGAGCCGTGACATGTTCTCGCGGATCTCCTGGGCGATGAAACGGAAAAAGTTTTCAACAAACTTGGGCTCACCGTTGAACTTTTTGCGAAGCTCCGGATCCTGGGTCGCGATGCCGACCGGACAGGTGTTGAGGTGGCAGACGCGCATCATGATACAACCCATGACCACGAGCGGCGCGGTCGAGAAACCGTATTCCTCGGCGCCGAGGAGAGCGGCGATCACCACATCGCGTCCCGTCTTGAGTTGGCCGTCGGTCTGCACCACGATGCGGTCGCGGAGCTTGTTCATGACCAATACCTGCTGGGTTTCCGCGAGACCGAGCTCCCAAGGCACCCCGGCATGCTTGAGCGAGGTTACGGGCGAGGCCCCGGTGCCTCCATCGTAGCCCGATATCAGTACCACATCGGCGTGCGCCTTGGCGACGCCGGCGGCGATGGTTCCAACGCCAACCTCCGCCACGAGCTTGACGTGGATGCGCGCTCGTGGATTCGAGTTCTTGAGATCGTAGATGAGCTGGGCGAGGTCCTCGATCGAGTAGATATCGTGATGCGGGGGCGGTGAAATCAAACCGACCCCCGGTGTCGAAAAACGTACCTTGGCGATCCAAGGATAGACCTTGTGTCCGGGTAACTGTCCGCCCTCGCCGGGCTTTGCGCCTTGGGCGATCTTGATCTGGACGTCATCGGCATTAACGAGGTACTCGCTGGTGACGCCGAAGCGGCCCGAGGCCACCTGTTTGACGGCGCTGCGGCGCAAGTCTCCGTTCGCATCGGGTTTGAAGCGCGCGGGATCTTCGCCGCCTTCGCCGGTGTTGGATTTGGCGCCCATACGGTTCATGGCGATTGCGAGCGTCTCGTGCGCTTCTTGGCTGATCGAGCCATAGGACATCGCGCCGGTCGCGAAGCGCTTGAGGATCGATTCCGCCGGCTCCACTTCTTCCAGCGGGATTGGATTTTCCGCCAGCTTGAATTCGAACAAGCCACGCAAGGTAGCCAGGTTCTCGTTCTGTTCGTCAACTAGGCGGGTGTACTCCTTGAAGACTTTGTATTGTCCGGTACGCGTCGCATGCTGCAGCTTGAAAACCGTCTCGGGATTGAAGAGATGGTACTCGCCGTCGCGCCGCCACTGATATTCGCCGCCCCAGTCGAGATCGGGTTTCCCGGCCGGACGCTCCGTGAACGCGCGGTGGTGGCGCAACGCGATCTCCTTGGCGATCACCTCGAGCCCAATCCCGCCGATACGCGACGCGGTCCGGGTAAAGTAGGCATCGACTAATTCCTGCTCTAATCCCACGGCCTCGAAGATCTGGGCGCCACGATAGGATTGGATCGTGGAGATCCCCACTTTGGATATGACCTTGAGCACGCCCTTGTTCAAGGCCTTGATGTAGTTTTTCACCGCTCGGGCCTGATCGACGCCTTCCAACAGCCCCTGATGAATCATGTCGTCGAGGGTCTCAAATGCCAAATAGGGATTGATGGCGCCGGCCCCGTAACCGATGAGCACGGCGGCATGATGAACCTCGCGCGGCTCGCCGGTTTCCACAACCAGGCCCGCCTTGACGCGCGTGCCTTCGCGGACCAGATGGTGATGCACGCCGGCGGTCGCGAGTAACGCCGGTATCGGTGCGAAATGCTCGTTGACGCCGCGATCGGAGAGAATGATGTAGGTCGATCCCTCGCCGATGGCTTGGCTCGCACACGCGCAGATATCCTGCATGGCCCGTGCGAGCCCGCTGCCGCCGTCGGCGGCCGGGAACAAGATCGGAATGGTTACCGAGCGAAATCCAGGCAGATCGAGGTGGCGGATCTTAGCGAGCTCGCGGTTGTCGAGGATCGGCGTTTTGAGTTTTAATAACCGGCAGCTCTCGGGTCCGGGGGCGAGCAGGTTGCCTTCGGGTCCGATGGGGGTCTCGGTCTGGGTGACCAACTCTTCGCGAATACCGTCGAGAGGCGGGTTCGTCACCTGCGCGAAAAGCTGCTTAAAGTAATCGTAGAGCAATCTCGGGCGATTCGATAGCACCGCCAGCGCGGCGTCCGTGCCCATCGACCCGATGGGCTCTTCGCCGGTCTTCGCCATGGGCGCCATGATGAGCCGCAGATCCTCGTGCGTATACCCAAACGCTTGCTGCCGCCTGAGGACCGTTGCGTGATCGGGTTCGTGCACTTCGGGCGGCTCGGGTAACTGTTCGAGCGGCACGATGCTCTGCGAGAGCCATGCGCGGTAGGGGTGGGCACTCGCAAAGGTGTGCTTGAGCTCCGCGTCATCGATGATGCGTCCTTCGCGGGTATCGACGAGGAAGATACGTCCGGGGTGCAGGCGTTCCTTAATCAAAACGTTTTCCGGTGGAATGTCCAGTACACCCACCTCGGAGGCCATGACCACTATACCGTCCTTGGTGACGTAGTAACGAGACGGGCGCAAACCGTTCCGATCAAGCACCGCGCCGATCACTGTTCCATCCGTGAACGCTATGGAAGCGGGCCCGTCCCAGGGCTCCATCAGGCAGCCGTGGTAGTCGTAAAATGCCTTGCGTTCATCGTTCATCGACTCATGTCCGCTCCAGGCCTCCGGGATCATCATCAGTACCGCGTGCGCGAGCGGACGGCCGCTCATATGCAAGAACTCCAGCACGTTATCGAAGCACCCCGAATCGCTGCCCTCCTCATCGATGATCGGGAACAGCTTTTTGAGGTCCTCGCCAAAAAGGGGCGAAGCGCAAAGCGCCTCTCGGGCACGCATCCAATTGATATTGCCTCGCAAGGTGTTGATCTCGCCGTTGTGGGCGATGTAGCGGAACGGTTGCGCGAGCGGCCAGGAGGGAAAGGTATTCGTCGAAAAGCGCTGATGCACTAAGGCCAGCGCGGATTCGACGGCCGGATCGACGATATCGGGAAACATCGCTTCGATTTGATTCCCGGTCAACATCCCCTTGTAAATCAGTGTGCGGCACGACAGGCTTGGGATGTAGAACATGTCACGCTCGGACAGATCGGAGCCCCGGACTGCGTGCTCAATGCGTTTGCGGATCACATATAAGCGGCGTTCGAAGGCGGCCTCATCGCCGATCTTCGCCGAGCAGCCGATGAACACTTGCTTGAAGCCCGGTTCCACGGCTTGCGCCGAGGCGCCGATGAGCGTGTCGTCGGCGGGGACCGCCCTCCAGCCGAGCACCCGCTGACCTTCCTCTCTTATGATGGCCTCGAAACGATCGCGGCACACCCGCGCTTGGGCCGGGTCCCGCGGCAGAAAGACCAAGCCAGCGCCGTACTGGCCGAGGGCCGGCAGGTTTATCCCGAGTGTGGCGCATTCGCGGGCGAGAAACCCGTGTGGTATTTGCAGCAGTATGCCGCAGCCGTCGCCGGTATTGACTTCACACCCGCACGCGCCGCGATGCATGAGATTTTTTAGGATCGTCAATGCTTGCATCACGATGGTATGGGATTGTCTCCCCTTTATGTCGGCCACGAAGCCGACACCGCAAGCGTCATGCTCGAATGCAGGGTCATAAAGACCCTCTTTCGCATGTCCAACCCAATGCATAGCTACGTCACCACCCTGATGAGTTAAAACTCGAATATTACTTACGTGTTTATTCGAGATCATGGGCATAAGCGCCTAGCGCAGAGATCCGCCTAGGCATGTCTATACGAGCCCCTCTCCGGGTCCTGTCTAGCCACGACCGGCACATGAGTATATAACCGCGATTCGGGAGTGTCACGGCGTTCGCGTTAATGCCTTTTCAACCTATGGCTTTTCGATGGTAGCGCGGCGGGGCGACAAATTAGCCCCTTTCGTGCTCGCTTGAGCGTTGGGAACTACCGCTGCGGCGGGTTTCCCAGCGCTTTCAAGTCGGCGATTCGCCGCGGCCAGGGTTGTTGGGCTTGTATCGCCTTGGGTAAGGTTCGCACGGCCGCGCTTGCGGCGCGGCGATCGGGGAACGGACCGAGGACGACGAGGTACCACGCCTGACCCTTGCGCCGGATCGCAACCACGCGCGCCCGGCCGCCGAGCTGATGCTGTGCCAGGAACCGTTCGCCGGCAGCCGGATCCCGGATCGCAAGCAGTTGTAACACGTACTGGTCGGGTGGGGGTGGCCGCGGGAGCGTCAGCACAGGTTCGATCCGGGCGTTTTCTCCGGCCGTGGGTGCGGCGAGGCCGGATTTGAGCCTCGGTTGGCTAATCTTCGGCGATTGCGGCGGCGCGGCGGCAAGCGGCGCTTGTTTCGGCGGGGAAAGCTCGATCGGCGGCGGATCCTCGGAAGGGAGGCGAAGGAATCGGTCTTGGAGGGAGTCGACCGCGATAATGACACTCGCCGCGGCGAGCAATGCGGCGACGGTGTTAAGACGCCATTGGTACTTCGCGATGGAACCGAAGCGCGGCGAGGATTCTTCATGCTCACTCCCGGTGGGCGATGGTTGCTTGACGGTTTGCCGCATGAGGTGATCGATGCGTCCGGGGGATCCGGCGGATCCCCCATGTATTCGCGCGGCCTCGGTCCCGTCCAGCGGCAGAAAGCTCGCTAAGCCCCGGCGGTTGTAGCGGGCCTCGAGATAGGCCCGCGTCTGCTCGAGGGTAAAAGACGGCATATACAAAATATGGACGATAGTCTCTCGCAGGGACTGGAGCTCCGGGGCCTCAAGTATGGTGTTAATGTGCGGCTCACACAGCAAGACAACACGCAACGCGTCAAGCTTGGAGCGTCCGCGCGCAAACAGGAGCTTGAGCGCATCGGCGGGCAGCTCATGGGCGTCATCAACGAATAACACCGTAATGAGACTACTTTTTTCACGCTGACGGAGGATCGCGCCGATCGCCTCGGTCAATGCCTCGCGATCCGCTCCCACCGCGCTGGCGCCGACCGAGGCCGCGAGGTCCCTCAGGAGCGAGCGGGAGTCGAGCATGGGATTCGCATTAAATCGCGTTACTAACCAGGTGTCCGGCGCCCGCGCTAGCACTTGGTCGGCGAGCGTGGTTTTTCCGCTCTGGCGCTCGCCGATCACGAGCAGTAGCCGATCGCTGTGGTCGATAAGGTGGCGGATGAGCTCCAGCCGTTGCGTCAAGGCCGGTGTTGTGAAGTAGAACTCCGCTTCGGGCCCGGGCGACGTTTCTCCAGGGTGGTCCGGAGCAGGCGCTTCGGGGACGCGCACCGCTATGCGCTCACGCGCCGGCCTATCCAGCGCGGCGGTTTGAATACCGCATTTAGGCGGGGAGGGGCTCCGCACGACATGCGGCGAGTGTATGACGCAAGCAGCCTCTGTCATAGTCCCCCGTGACGACCGCCTGACCGATTTTCTTCAGTAACACGAGACGAAGGGTGCCGTCCAGAGCTTTTTTGTCGACTGCCATGAGACGCAACATCCGATCGGTGGAGAGCGGGCAGCGCACAGGTAACTCCGCCTGTCGCAGCAGGGACTCGATGCGCCTTAATTCGTCTTCGCCCAGCCAACCGAGCCGCACCGACAGATCCGCGGCCATGGAAAGCCCGGCCGCAACGGCTTCCCCGTGCAACCAGGCGCCATAGCCGAGGCCGGTCTCGATGGCATGGCCGAAGGTGTGGCCAAGATTGAGCATTGCGCGCATGCCGGACTCGCGCTCGTCGGCGGCGACGACCTCGGCTTTGATAGCACACGAGCGCTCGATGACATAACTAAGCGCCGCGGGATCGCGTCCCAGGAGGCGCGGCAGGTAACTCTCCAGCCACGCAAAGAAATCGCCATCGCGGATGAGGCCGTACTTGATCACTTCGGCCAAACCGGCCCGGAATTCTCTGGGATGTAGGGTGACCAGCGTATCGATGTCGGCGATGACGCAACGGGGCTGGTGGAAAGCCCCGATCATGTTCTTCCCGAGCCGATGATTCACGCCCGTTTTTCCGCCGACCGACGAGTCAACTTGGGACAAAAGCGTGGTCGGGATCTGGACAAAATTCACGCCACGCTGATAGCAAGCCGCGGCAAATCCGGTAATATCCCCGACCACCCCGCCGCCAAGCGCGATCAAGGTACAGCGCCGATCAAAGCGGCGTTCCAGCAGTGCGGTGATGATGCGGTTCATGGTCTCGAGCGTCTTGTATTCTTCTCCGTCGGGAAGAGTCACGCTGCCGGTATCGTAATCGCTGAGATGCGCCGTCACCCGAGCCATATAGAGCGGCGCCACGGTCTCGTTCGACACGATCATCACCTGCGCATCAGGGAGATAGGGGGTGAGGAGCGCGCGCCTATCGATCAAGCCCGCGCCGATGAAAATCGGATAGCTACGCGGGCCGAGCTCTAGGCGCAGGGTCTTCATCGCTGTTCGACGAAATGACGGATCTCGGTGATGACCTGCCTTAGCGTGCGGCCGTCGGTATTGATGACCAGGTCCGCAACCTCGCGATAGAGCGGATCGCGGTGTCTAAGAAGCTCCTGCAACGTGTGCTGCGGATCCACCGTCTGCAATAACGGACGATTGATATCCCGGCGCGTGCGTGTAAACAGCCGATCGGCCGAGGCCCGCAAGTACACGGCTATCCCGCGAGTCTTAATACACTCCCGATTGTAGGCATCGATTACGGCGCCACCCCCGGTGGCTAGTACCATGTTTTGCTGCAGCGTGAGCTCGTCGATGATCTTGCTTTCCCGACGGCGAAAGCCCGCTTCTCCTTCGATGTCGAAAATGAGCGCCACACTGGCTCCGGTCCTTGCTTCTATTTCACGATCGCTGTCGTGAAACTCCTTAACCATGGATCGCGCAAGCTGCCGCCCGATGGTAGTCTTACCGGCGCCCATCGGTCCGATGAGAAAGATATTACCGGATTGACACGAAAGCAACGCTTGAGGATCTCGTTGAAAGACTCGGCACGATCACTGTACCGGTTCGTTGGAAACGACGCAAACCGCCCGGATGCGGCTCATCCCTGAGCCGTGCTGGAACTCTAGATCCCCCCGGGTGGCGCTTGCGGAGGGCGTTACCTCAAGCTCAAGGATTCCTTGATGATGCGCGGGGTGACGAAGATCAACAACTCGTCCTTGTTGCGCACATTCGCCGAATTCTTGAACAGCGGCCCGACATACGGCAGCTCTCCGAAGAACGGGACCCGTCGTGAATTGTTGCTATTAGTCTGTTCATAGACCCCTCCTAGTACCACCGTCTCGCCGTTATCGACCAGCACTTCGCTCTGGACGTTGCGAGTATCGATACAGGGGACATCCGCGATGGCGCATTGGAAGGGCGCGTCTTTATGGACATTGAGGCTCATGTTGATGCGATCATCCGGGGTAATGTGCGGGGTCACCCGCAGGCTCAACACGGCTTTTTTGAAGCTGATGGATGTGGCACCACTCGATGACGCCTCCCTATAGGGGACCTCGGTGCCCTGTTCGATGACGGCTTCTTTTTGATCGGCCGTGATTACGCGCGGGCTCGAGATGATCTCCCCGCGTCCTTCGGCTTGAAGTGCGGAAAGTTCGAGCTGCAGTAAATAACTCCCAATCTTTCCGATCGCCAACCCGATCGCGCCCGCGGGGGTGGAAGCCGTGGGCAGGTCAACGATGAAGTCCTCGAGGTCATCGGTCGAGAACGCCGTCGTTTCGCCGAAATCGGTGTCGCCTGGCCGCTTACCACCAACCACCACGCCAAAATTATCCGTGGATAACCCGGAATTCTTGCTGTAACCGAATTTAACCCCGAGCTCCTTGGTGAAATCCTGGTTTGCGATCACGATGCGTGATTCGATCAGCACCTGCCGTACGGGCACATCCAGGGTCGTGATCACCTGGCGCATCTCCGCCAATTTCTCGGCCGTCTCTTGAATCAAAAGCGTATTGGTGCGCTGGTCAACCGAGACATTACCGCGTTCGGTCAAAAGCTTGTTTTCCTCAGCCTTGAGGAGGGTTGCGAGATCCCCCGCCTTGGCATAGTTAATCTCGACGAACTCGGTCCTAAGCGGCGCCAGTTCGGCGATTTGCTTTTGTGTCTCAAGCTCGAGTTTTTCGCGCTGCGCGATCTCCTCTTGCGGTGCGACCATGATGACGTTGCCGGCCTTCCGCATTCCCAGCCCCTTGGATTTTAGGATGATCTCCAGGCCTTGATCCCAAGGCACGTTCTTTAGCCGCAAGGTCACATTACCGGTCACCGTATCCGAGGCGACCAGATTGAGGCCGGTAAAGTCAGCGATGAGCTGCAATACCGCCCGGACCTCGATGTCCTGGAAATTCAAGGACAGCCGTTCCCCGGTATAGCCGAACTTCGCCTTCTTCACCGCTTCTTCTTGCTCCTTGGTGAGCGGTTTTACTTCCACCGTGAGGATGTTATCGGATTGGTAGGCCAGGTGCTCGTAGTATCCGGTGGGTGTAATGGCCATGCGGATCCCGCCTTCGTAAGCGAAGCTGTCGATTTCTTTCACCGGCGTTGCAAAATCCAGTACGTCGAGACGCCGATCGAGGCGCTCCGGCAAGCGAGCATCGACAAAATCAATCAGGATCTGATTGCCTTCTTCATGTATATTCGAGGCAATTGATGCGTCCGACAATACCACCACGACACGCGCCTCGCCCCCCTCGCCACGCCGGAAGTCGATGTCCTTGATATGGGGTCCGCGCAGTGCGGGTTCCGGCGGGGCTTTCGGTACCTGTGCGGTGGGCGTGGGATGCGCCGCGACGGGCTGTCTTAGGGGCGCGGGCCGCGCCGCTGTTACGGCTGCCGGCGTAGCACCACCTAGCGTTATCACCACCGCGTTTCCGTCTTTTCTCAACTGGTAGGGAACCAACCGTACCAGGTTCAGTACGACGCGGGTGCGTCCACCCGCCTCTACGGCACTCACGCTTTGCGCCGGTCCAATTCCGATGGCGCGATGCTTCGCGGATAGGTTTATACGCGTCTCAGGTAGATCGAGGGCGATGCGCGCCGGGTTATCGATCGTAAAAGTGAGCGGATCTCGCGCTAGGGGATTCGAAAGCTGTAATCGAATTTGCACCTCGTCCCCCGGCAGGGTCGTAAAGGTGACCGCATCTAGGCTGTTTTGGGCCGCCCATGCCATGGACGACAGCGTCAACGCCAAGCTCAGCGCGATGCTGCTCCCTACCCTTGACGCCACATCCCGCAACTCGGTTCCAATCATTTCGTGAATCCCCCAATATCGGTGTGTATTCATGTGTCTACCCCTCCAGGCCTACTCTTCTTCGTCCAAAAGCGCCAGGGACGCGGCGCGTTCCTCCCAGCTGCCCTGCATATCGCCGATGATTTCGCGTACTTCGATTTTATCTTCGGCGATATTGATGATTCTGCCGAAGTTTTTCCCCATGTAATTCCCTACCTTCACGCGATGGACCGTGCCTTCTTGGTCGAGCACGACTCCCCAGAAATCAGCGCTGTTCTGAAGGGTTCCAACCATGCGTAAGCCGTCTAGCTCGAAGTTTTCGAGCTCCTCGGGGTTATGGGTTTCAATTTCTTCGATGTATTTTCTTTGCGCGTCGGACACGTTCCTTTCAATGTTGGTGCTGCGTTTCGTCTCAAAGAACGGCTCAAACGGATCGCGCGCGTCGGCCTCCCCAGATTGGTACAGGTAGCGCTCATAGGGCTTGATCTCCGGAAGAGGGTCGATGGTGCCCCCTTTGCGGCTCAGGACCTCGGCGACGTAAGCTTGCAGATCACTTAGGTCATCGGATCCGCACCCGCTTAGTAGGAAGGCGGTGGCGACAAGCGCCCCGCGCATGGTGTACTGGAGAAACTGTTTCTGGTGGCTCATGATTGCGATGGTTTCGTAGCAGTTGGATTCGGAGTTTGTGGCTGCTGTGCGGCCTCCTCTTCTTCGCCAAGATAACGGTACGTCTTGGCGATCGATTCCATGATCAAACCGCCCTTATCCTTTGCCTTTATCTTGATGTCATGCTGGGTGACGATGCGTGGTAGATCAGCCACGCCGCTGACAAACTGTCCGAGCTGGTGATAACTGCCGGTCACGCGAACGTTAATCGGTAACTCGACATAAAACTCGGCCGGTTGCTCGGCCCCGGGCTTAAACAGCTCGAACTCGAGCCCAGCGCCCAGTCCTTGCTGAGAGATGTCGACGAGCAGCGCGGCGACCTCGGTTTTACTAGGGAGGCGCTTTAGCATATCGCCAAACGACTGCTTGATATCTTGCAGTTGCTCCTTGAGGGCATCGAGATTCACGACCTTGCTCTGCTTGGTCTCGAAATCCTGCTTGAGGGTTTGCTCCTTGCCTTCCACCTGTTCGAGCAGCAGGCGCTGATCGTTAATGTCAAGGTACCAGCCGAGGCCTAGCAGAACCAGGCACCCGAACCCAATCACCGCCGCCTTCGCTGGCGCCGGCCAGTTGCCGATGTTGTTGGGATCGAGATTTCGAAATTCCGACAATTTCATGACTTTGCTCCCTTGGCATCCGCCCCCGCATAACTGGACTCCGGCTGCGCGCTTATTTGATCGATGATCAGTGTAAAGTTGTTGAGGCGCCGCCCCTTTTCATCCTTGGTTTCGATGATGTTGAGTTGAGGCTTTTTAACCCACTTGGATGCCTCGACGTTGCGCATGAAGTTCGATACCCGCGCGTTCGATTCCGCAATCCCCTTGATCGTGATCGCGTTGCTCGACTGGGTGATTTCCGTCAGCGATATTCCTTCCGGCAGCGTGCTGACCAGCTCATCGAAGATATGTACGATGATGGGGCGGCTCGTTTGCAGGGTCTCAATGGCCCGCATGCGGTCAATGAGCCGCTGTTTTTCCTTATCCAGATCGCGGATCTCGGCAATGGTCTTGTCAAGTTTCTTGATCTCGCTTTCCAAGTATCCGTTGCGCGCTGTTTGGTAATCGATGATGTTCTGGTAAACGACATGCACCAGTCCGATGGCCGCGACAGCGCACGCGGCCGCGATTCCAGTGTTGAGCAAGAATTGCTGCTTGCGTTCGCGCCGCCGTTCTTCTCGCCAAGGTAAGAGGTTAATACGTGCCATTAATCGAAACTCCGTAACGCTAGACCGAAAGAAGTCATCAACGCCGGGGCGTCATTGCCGAGAGCTTGCTCCTTGATCCTTGGAGCGAGCGGCATTCCGGTAAAGGGGTTCGCCACGGTGACGGCAGTTCCACACTTCGCGGCGATGAGGTCTGTGATCCCTGGTATCGAGGCGCAGCCTCCCGCCAATACCACCTGATCGACGGTCCCCACTTGGCTCGACGAATAGAAGAACTGCAACGCCCGGTTCACCTCTAGCGCCATCGTCTCCTTAAAGGGCTCGAGGACTTCCGCGATGTAATTCTCCGGTAATCCACCTTGGCGCTTCGCGTGGCCGGCCTCGTCATAGGACAGGCCGTAGCGGCGCTGAATTTCTTCCGTGAGCTGCTTCCCTCCAAACAACTGTTCCCGCGTATAAATGATCTTGAGATCCCGCAACACACTCAGAGTCGTCGTGGTTGCCCCGATGTCAACCACCGCAACTGTATCTCCTTGTTCTAACCCCGCGCCGCCCTTGCGAAGCACATGGCCCACGGCGTTCTCGAGCGCGAACGCCTCGACATCGACAACTTTTGCGGCCAGGCCGCCCATCGCCAGCGCCGCGACGCGTACCTCCACGTTGTCGCTCCTCGATGCGGCGAGCAAGACATCGACTTTGTCCGGTTCGGTTTCCGAGGGACCCAGTACCTCGAAATCAAGACTGACCTCTTCGAGCGGATAGGGAATGTATTGATCGGCTTCCACCCGGATCTGGTTTTCCATGTCATCTTCGGTCAGTTGAGAGGGCATGGAAATGATCTTGGTGATCACGGCGGTTCCGGAGACCGCACAGGCCGCCGCTTTGGTCCGCGTTCCGGACTTTTTCACCGCGCGCCCGATCGCCTCGCCGACAAGTTGAACATCCGCTGTATTCCGTTCGGAGACCGAATTAGACTGCAACGGTTCGACGGCGTAGCTTTCAACCCGGTAATAGCCTTTGCTACCCCCGATTTCCAGCAGCTTCACCGAGGTGGAACTGATATCGATACCGAGCAGCAGCGTATTTTTGCGACCAAGAATAGTCATTTTTTTCCTTACATCGATCAATGGTTAGCGGTTGTAAAACGGAACTATTTCATTAAACTTTAGCCCCTCGGTTAGAGGTGACATGGGTTCCTTAACGAGTCGATCCGACGCGGGAAACGCTTAAGCGCCACTTTTTCTTTCATAATATACCAGTCCAAATTAGTTTGTTTCTCTATGTTGCGAAATATCTTAAATATTTTCATTGTAACCTTGCTGTTTTCAGTGCTCGCGCTGGGTGCATTACTTACCTACCTGATACCGCGCCTGCCATCGATAGAGACTTTGAAAGACATCCACTTACAGGTACCACTCAAGGTCTACTCACGTGATCTATCATTACTGGCCGAGTTTGGCGAAACCCGGCGCGCACCCATGCAACTCAAGGACTTACCCCAGACACTGATCAACGCCGTGCTGGCCGCCGAAGACGATCGTTTTTTCCGGCATCCGGGAGTCGATTGGCGAGGTATCCTGCGGGCCGCGATCCAGTTGCTCTTAACGGGAGAGAAGATCCAAGGCGGTAGCACCATTACCATGCAGGTCGCACGTAACTTCTTTTTGACACCTGAAAAGACATATTTACGTAAAATAAATGAGATACTGCTTGCATTGAAGATAGAACGCGGGCTTACAAAAAAAGAGATCCTAGAGCTATACCTGAACAAGATTTATTTCGGTCATCGGGCTTATGGCGTAGCCGCCGCCGCTCATGTTTACTACGGCATGGATGTGCAAAACTTGGGCCTACCCGAACTTGCGATGATCGCGGGTCTGCCGAAGGCGCCGTCGAAGCTCAACCCGATTACCGATTCGGAACGCGCCGTTGAGCGGCGTAATTTTGTCTTAAGGCGTATGCGGCATCTGGAGATGATCTCAAAGCTGGACTATCGCGCCGCGAAGCTCACCAAGGATTCCGCGAGCTTGCATGGACAAGCGGTCGAGATAAATGCCTCCCATCTAGCGGAGATGGTGCGCGTCTACATGGTGGAGCACTTCGGTAAGCAGGTTTACAACGCCGGCTACCGGGTGGTGACGACGATAAGCGATCGGCTACAGGCCGCGTCTACCCGGGCGCTTCGGCGCGGTTTGCTGCGTTATGATCAGCGGCACGGTTATCGTGGCCCCGAGCAGCGGCACCCTTCGTCGAATTCCGTGACCGAGGCTGAATGGACCCGGATTTTACAAGGATATTCGAGTATCGGGGACTTACGTGCGGCGTTAGTCATCGCCGCGACCGATACATCGATCACGGCGTTTACCTTGGACGCAGGGCTCATCACGGTCGATTGGGACGGGCTCGCCTGGGCGAGTAACCGCGCGGGCGCACGGGTGGCGAAACGAGCCCGCGATCTTCTCTCGCCAGGAGATGTGGTGCGGGTCGAAGCGATCGAGAAGGGCGGGTTTAGATTGGCTCAGGTGCCTGCGGTTGAAGGCGCTTTCGTGGCGCTCGACCCGCGTGACGGCGCAATCTTGGCGCTTTCGGGCGGATTTGATTTTTCTCAGAGCAAGTTTAACCGGGTGACACAAGCGCGGCGTTTGGCAGGGTCCGGATTTAAACCGTTTATCTACTCGGCGGCGCTGGCATCCGGATATACGGCGGCAAGCATCGTCAACGATACCCCGTTTGTGTTCTATGACCCGGCGCTCGACCGTGTTTGGCGTCCGGAGAATTACACCCACAACTACATGGGCCCCATGCGTTTGCGCGAAGCACTAGCGCTATCGCGTAATCTCGTGTCGGTCCACTTGCTGCAAGCGATCGGTGTCAACAAGGCCGTTAATCATATAAAAAGATTCGGTTTTGACAAGCACTACCTGCCGCGTAACCTCTCCTTGGCCTTAGGTACGGCGGAGGTCACTCCGCTCGAGCTTGCGAGAGGATACGTCGCCTTCGCGAACGGCGGATTTCGCGTCGATCCATACTTCATCGAGCGTATCGAGAACGACCGGGGCGAGATCATTATGAGCCGCGGATCGGTGATCCTATGTGAATCATGCGACCAGCAAGCTCCGGTAGTGAGCGCACTAACGGGAACCGCCGAGCGGGGTGTTCGCGTCATCAACGCGCAGAATGCCTGGATTATGACCTCAATGATGCAGGAAGTAATGCGGACCGGGACGGCGAAAGCGGCCTTGGCCTTGAATAGAACCGACATCGCGGGGAAGACCGGAACCACCAATGACCATAAGGACACGTGGTTCTCCGGGTTTAACCAGCAGATCGTTGCGACGGCTTGGGTAGGATTCGATCAGGCCAGATCGCTCGGTCCGAAGGAAACCGGTGCGCGGGTCGCGCTGCCGATCTGGATGGAGTTTATGCAGACGGCGCTGGCGGGAACGCCCGATTCCATAGCGCCCGAACCCCCGGGCTTGGTCACCGTGCGCATCGATCGCGACACCGGTTTACTGACGAACGCCGGCAATCCACGGGCAATGTTTGAAGTCTTCCGCTTGGAGAATACTCCAAGCGAGCCCGGCGACGGCCCTGCTTGGGACCGCGGTGCCCCCGATACGGCGGCGCTACCCGAGCAACTGTTCTAGTTTATGGCAAGCGGCGCGAACGGTTCACAGAACCGCAGGCGTGTCGCCGAACTGGCCGCCCGCATCATGGCAGATGAAGGCGTCGAGCATTACCATCTGGCCAAGCGCAAGGCGGCCGATCGGCTGGGTATCAAGGCAACTCGCGAGGTCCCCGATAACAGCGAGATCGCCGCTCTCCTGAGCGCCTATCAGCGGCTGTTTCAGGCGCAGAGGCAGCCCCGATGGTTGCGCGCGCAACGGGAAACGGCACTGGAAGCCATGCGCCTGCTGCGTCGATTCGACCCCATGTTGGCCGGTCCCGTGCTGGATGGATCCGCGGCACGCCAGGCCATCGTGTGCTTGCACGTCTTTGCCGAAACGCCGGAAGAGGTGAGTTATGTTCTCCTGGAGCATGCGATTCCGTTTACGGTTCATGAACGAACGGTGCGCCAGAATTCTCGCGAGCGTACAGGATACCCGTGCTTCCGCTTCATGGCAGGCGAAGTCGGTATCGAGTTAGTGGTGTTTCCGCCCATTCTCAAACGCCAGGCGCCATTGAGTCCGATGGACGGTAAGCCCATGGCGCGCGCCGATTTCGCCTTCGTCGAAGCCCTCGTGCGTCCACCTCGTCAGCGAGGACACTAACCTTAATCTTCGGTGCCGGGCCAGATCTTAAGAATCGCCGTTCCCGTGCCGGTCGATCAGGTTTTCGACTACCTACCGCCCTCCGGGGTAGATCTTGCGGCGTTGCAGCCGGGAATGAGACTGCGGGTACCCTTCGGCCGCAGGTCCGCGGTCGGTATGCTGTTGGCCCTTACGGCCGAAAGTGTCCTTAAAAATCTCCGGCGCGCCACCGCATTGCTCGACTCTGCTCCGGTGCTGACCGTGCGGCATTTACGTTTGCTCGAATGGGCGAGCCGCTATTATCGCCATCCGATTGGAGAGGTGATTTTCGCTTCCTTACCTCTGCTGTTGCGGCAGGATCGTCCGCGCAGGCCAAAGACTCTCGATCTCCGCTGGCGGCTCACGCCTGAAGGCGCCGCGATTGACCCAGATTGTTTACGCCGGAGCCCGGCCCAAGCCACCCTGATGCAAACTTTACGGCGGCAACCCGAGCGGAAATTGCAGCCTGGCTCGCTCGCGAGCGCAGCTTCCTGGCGCCGTGCCTTACGCACCTTGGTAGCCAAAGGTTGGGTAGCGCAGGAACCCGCGTCGCTCGCAACGGTCCTTCCCGCGGCCGCGGCCAGACCACCTACGCTGAACGATGCGCAGGCGTCTGCCGTCGAGCAACTGTGCGCAGGATTGAACCGTTTCGGCGTGTTTCTCTTGGACGGTCTGACCGGTAGCGGGAAGACGGAAGTTTATTTGCGCGTGATCGAGGAGGTGCTTCGCCGTGGCAGTCAGGCCCTGGTCCTAGTACCGGAAATCGGATTGACCGAACAAACCCTGTTGCGGTTTCGCGATCGTTTCGCGGCGCCACTCGCAGTCTTGCACTCAGGACGGCCGAGCGGCGCCCGGCTCGACGAGTGGTGGCAAGCCCGCGAGGGCGGGGCGCCGATCGTGATCGGAACCCGTTCGGCGGTATGGGCGCCGTTGGCGAAGCCGGGCGTCATCATCGTCGACGAGGAACATGACCTGTCTTTCAAGCAGCAGGAGGGATTCCGCTATTCCGCCCGGGATATCGCGGTCATTCGCGGCCAACGCGAAAACATTCCCGTGATCCTCGGGAGCGCCACTCCATCGTTGGAATCGCTGTTCAATGTCCACCGTGGCAAGTACCGGCACCTCCGACTCCGGACGCGGGCAGGGACGGCAACGCCTCCCACGTACGAGGTGGTGGATTTACGCGCTGCGCAACTGCGTGAGGGGTTCTCCGCGCCGCTGCTCACAAGGATGCGCGAGCATCTGGATCGCCGCCAGCAGGTGCTCCTGTTCGTCAATCGGCGCGGCTACGCTCCTCTCATCCTCTGCCACCAGTGCGGATGGACGGCGTGGTGCGAGCGCTGTGATGCGCGCTTGATTTACCACCAGACAGCCAACCGGCTTGAATGCCACTTTTGCGGGGCGCTAAGTGAACTGAATGCGGCTTGCACGCGCTGCGGCAGCGGCAACCTGCTGAAACTCGGTTACGGGACCGAACGGGTGGTGGAAGCCGTCAACCGGACGTTTCCCAATGCGCGGGTGCTGCGGATCGATCGCGATATTACCCGCCGGCAAACGGCGTGGCAGACCGCACTGCGCCAGATCCGGGACGGTCAGGCCGACGTGCTAGTGGGTACACAGTTGCTGTCGAAAGGCCATCATTTCCCGGGCGTGACTCTGGTCGCGGTTGTGGATGGCGATAGCCGCCTCTTCGGGGTAGATTTCCGTTCGCACGAACGCTTTGCTCAACAGCTCGTTCAAGTCGCCGGGCGGGCCGGCCGCGCCGATGAACCGGGCACCGTCGTGATCCAGACCCACCACCCGGCGCACCCCCTGTTGCAAGTGCTCGTGAACCAAGGTTACGGCGCGTTCGCTGCCTTGGCGCTCAAGGAACGGGCAGAGGCGCGGCTGCCGCCGTGTCAGGCCATGGCGCTCATCCGCGCCGAGTCGGAAAGGCCGGAAAAAGCACGAGCCTTCTTAAATGAAGCGCGAGAAATGGCGCTTGATCTCATCGCGAACGAGGCCGAGCTGCTCGGACCGGTCCCGGCGCCCATGGAACGACTCGCGGGCCGCTACCGCTGGCAATTGGTCTTGCAAACCCGCCATCGCGCCCGTTTGCAACGCTTGCTCGATGAGTGGCTCCCCGCTATTCGTAGATTGCGTAGCGGGCGCGCGCTACGCTGGTCGATCGACGTCGATCCCCAGGAAACGCTTTAAATCTATTCGCGCGAGGTGCAGCTCTCCCCTTTGGTAGCCGCACGGGTTGCATACCCCGTGGTGGCGAAATCTAAATTGACTCGCGGACGTTCCAATGGCATGGGAGGCAAGCTAGAATCCACACTTTTCGCGGGAGTATTTTTGAAGAACCTCATCAGAGAGCAGGTGGCCGTGGCGCTCAAGCAATTGGATCTGGGCGATGCCGACGGCCATTTGGGAAAGCGCGGGGTGCGCTTTGAACGCACCCGCGATACCCGGCATGGAGACTTCAGCGCCAATGTGGCGCTCGTAATTGCTAAGGACCTCGGTGTGACGCCGCGTGCCCTGGCAGAACGGATCGTATCGGCCCTGCCTGGATCTCCCAGCATCGATCGCGTCGAGGTGGCTGGCGCGGGCTTCCTCAATTTCTATATCCGGCCCCACTATTGGCTGGGGATTATTCAACAAGTACTCGCGGAGGGCGATGCCTTCGGGCGTAACAGCATGGGCGCCGGCGCGAAGATCCAAGTCGAGTTCGTTTCCGCCAATCCGACCGGCCCGCTGCACATCGGACATGGCCGGGGCGCTGCCTATGGCGCGGCGATCGCCAATCTGCTCGAGGCTAACGGTTATGCCCTGCAGAGGGAATATTATGTCAACGATTCCGGCCGGCAGATGGACATCTTGGCGCTCAGCGTGTGGCTACGGTATCTTGAGCTTTGTGGGGAAGCGGTGGATTTTCCGGCCGGCGCGTACCAGGGCACCTATGTTATCGAGATCGCCCGCGCACTTTGGCGTGAGGTCCAGGCTGGTTGCCAATACCCGATTAGCGCCGTTTACGATGGACTGGCGGGGCTAGACGGCGATCCTTTGCTCGATGCTCTCATCGCGCGCGTCAATTCGCTCTTGGGCCCGGCCAGGTATCGCCGGGTGTTCGATAGTGGATTGAATAGCGTGCTCGCCGGCATTCGCGCCGATCTCACCGAGTTCGGCATACGTTACGACCGATGGTTCTCCGAGCGCTCGCTAGCGGAGACCCAGGCCGTCGAGCGGGTGATTGCCAAGCTCCAGTCGCTGGGACGAACCTACACCAAGGACGGTGCGCTTTGGTTCAATGCGGCGGCCTTCGGAGATGAGAAAGACCGTGTCCTGGTGCGCGAGAATGGCCAGACAACCTATTTTGCCTCCGATGTGGCATACCACACAAACAAATTCGAACGCGGATTCGATCGCGTTATCAACATTTGGGGCGCCGATCATCACGGTTACGTGCCGCGGGTGAAGGCCGCCCTCGCGGCGCTTGGGGATGATTCGGATCGCTTGGAGGTCTTACTCGTGCAATTCGCGACGCTCTATCGGGGTAAAGAACGCGTGCAGATGTCAACGCGCTCGGGCGAGTTCGTCACGCTCCGGGAGCTTGTCGATGAGGTCGGTCGGGACGCGGCGCGGTTCTTTTACGTGACGCGGCGTTGCGAGCAGCATCTTGAGTTCGATCTCGATCTCGCCAAGTCACAGTCAGCCGATAACCCCGTGTATTATATCCAGTACGCGCACGCACGCATTGCGAGCGTCTTCCGGCAACTGGCCGAACAAGGATGGTCGTGGGACCGGAAGCGTGGCGAGAACGCGGTAGTGGTCTTGACCGAAGCGCACGAGCAGGGTTTGATCGGTGCCATATCACGTTATCCGGAGATCATTGAAGCGGCGGCGCGGGAGCGTGAACCGCATCAACTGGCTCAGTACCTGCGGGAGCTGGCGAACGCGTTCCACGGCTATTACAGCGCGCACATGTTCCTGGTCGAGGACGAGTCACTACGTAATGCCCGCTTAAACCTCATCGCCGCAACCCAGCAGGTCATCCGTAACGGTCTTGCGATCCTCGGGGTGTCGGCTCCGGAGTCGATGTGATGTCGCGTCAGCCTGGCAGATCCAGTAGTAACAGAGGCCGGCAACGGGGCTGGCTTTCATTTCTCACCGGCTTGGCCATGGGGCTGTTCGTGGCGTTTCTCGTGTATCTGCAATCCCTCACGAACGTTAAGGACGCGCGGCCGGACTTTAAACCAGGCGCCGAATCCACGCCGCAAAATCCGGTAATCAAACCAAAATTCGATTTCTACACGATTCTTCCGGAAATGGAGGTCAAGGTTCCGGACTGGGAAGTGGACGCCCCGCCAGTGCCCGCGCCGCAATCCAAACCGGCGCAAGCGCCGTCCGATGGGCCCTATTTGATCCAAGTAGGTTCGTTCCAGCGATTTCAGGAGGCCGACAAGATGAAAGCCAGGCTGGCACTGATCGGGATCGCCGCCGACATCCAGCGGGTGACGATCAGCGGTACGGATGTGTGGTTCCGGGTGCGGGTCGGCCCGTTCAAAGACCTCAAGAAACTTCAGGGCACCCGCTCTCGCTTAGCCGAGAACAACATCAATTTCATGCTAGTGCGCATGCGTCCGGGCGAATCCGCGGACGGATAACGCGCGGCTGGTCCGGATAGGGTCTGCTCCTGAAATATAAAAAACTGAAAAACTGAAATATTCAAGACCAGACCCGTCTGCGGTGCGTTGCGAAATATTAGAAACTGATATTTCAAGACCAGAACCCGGCAGCGCGTCAGCGCTGAAAGAGGTGTGTCAGGCGGAACGGGAGGATCAGGAATGCAATATGCCTTGGTGAACGGTAACCGCGAGGCTGCCAAGCCAAAGCTTGCCGGACTGTGTCTCATATGTGGAAATAAGATGATTGCCAAATGTGGCTCGAAAGTCATTTGGCATTGGGCGCATGAAACGCGAAAACATTGCGACCCGTGGTGGGAAAATGAGACGGACTGGCATAGGACCTGGAAGGCGTGCTTTCCCGAGCCATGGCGCGAGCAGGTTCATCATGACTCATCGGGCGAAAAGCATATTGCCGACGTCGAGACACCAAACGGCACAGTAATCGAGTTTCAGAACTCACCGATACCTCCAGACGAGCTTCAAAGCCGCGAGAATTTTTACGGTCGTATTATATGGATAGTTAACGGCAGCGGATTTCTCCAGAACTTTCATGTTCTTGGGCGGTTGCCAAAACCCGATGCCGAGTGTGTAAAGGAGATTGTCTTCGTTCGTCAACGGCGCGATTGGTATGGACGAGCATTCTGGCGAAAGTCTGAAAACCCTCACGCGAAGCCAGAAGAACCGAACATGGTTAAAGTGCATAGTACCGATAAGATCCAAGCGGAGATTGACAAGGACTACATCGGCCATCATCTCTACGACTGGCTGAAGCCGCGCGCTGTGTGGCTAGAAGCCAAGGCGCTTATCTATATCGATTTTGGTGGTGACCTCTTGTGGCTACTTAGTCGCTACGATGATCGCGGCTTGCATTGCGTACAAGCTGTCCGCAAGACGTCGGTCATTCAACAGCACGGCGGAAGTTATATAAATGTTGGGAAGACAGCATCTCTGCCTGGTCGCGTTGCGAGGTTGGGTGCTCCAATCGATAACCATGATTGCGACGTGCTACTGAATCTTATTCCATAGCGTGAGAAATCGTAGACTGGTTAGGCGCGCCGTTCGCGCCGTAACCCGGGGATCTTCGAGCCGCAATTCCCGGGTCGCAAACAACGCTCAACCCAGGCTACGAGCTCTTCGCTGATGACGTTGGTGTCAACGAGGTACATGGTCGCGGAAGCGCGTTTCGATGCGCTCGAAGTCAGCGTCCTCGCCCACGCCGGGGATGCGAACCAGCACTTCCGCGAACGTTCTTCGACGCGGCCGGAGCAAAGCCTGCGCGAGGATACGGCGATGCTCGGCTTCAGCGCTGGTACCGTGCCGACCGGCCCGCGCCTTGAGCGCTTGGACGATGTCTTCATCGACGTTGCGGACGATAAGGTTGGCCATGGTGGATCTCCTGTCAGAGTCGAGAGCGATAGTGATTGCAATGATAGCGCCCTACGATCTCGCGCTCAAGCCGGTTGCGCTCCCTCATCGGGGGTGAGCGGGGCGAACATCCGTGCCCTTGTGAAACTAATCGATCATTAGGAGGGCGGCGGCCACGTTGCGATCTTCGGATAACAAGATAATGTAGCTGCGGCAAGCGGCCGCCGTATCCATCACTTCAAAGCCGATGCCTGCGCTTAATAGACCGGCGGCGATGTTCGCGGGTGGAAAACGCAACCGCGTTCCGGTTCCGAAGAGGACGATTTCGGGTTTGAGCTCGGCGATCGCGGTGAAGTGCTCGAGCAGCACCTCATCGAAGCGTTGGGGGGGCCAGTCGCGGAGAAGTTGCGTGGGCGTGATGATGAAGCTTTGCGTCAGGGTCTCCTCGTTGACCACGATGGCGCCCCGCCGATAGGAGCGGATGGCATAAGCGCCGGGAGGACTCTGGAGATCAAGCCGCATCGGGATCCTCGGCGAGATCGCACTCACACCGGCGCTGGCCGCTTATTGAGCTTGCGCTGTAGCGTTCGGCGGTGCATTCCCAGGCGCCGGGCGGCTTCGGAGACGTTGGCTCCGCACTCGACCAAAACACGCTGAATGTGCTCCCACTCGATGCGATCCATCGAGATCGGGTGCGGCGCAGCCTCGGCGCGGGCGTTGCCGTCGTCGCGGTGGAAGGCCGCCATGATTTCGTCGGCGTCGGTGGGCTTCGTGAGGTAGTAAGTAGCGCCGAGCTTTATGGCCTCGACGGCCGTGGTAATGCTGGCATAACCCGTGAGCACGACAATCTTCATGTCGGGATCTTGCGCCCGGAGCCGGGCCACCAGTTCTAGCCCCGAGGGACCGGGCATACGCAGATCGACCACGGCGTAACCGGGCGCATGCTGTTCGGCCAGCCGTAGACCGTCCGCGACGTTGTGAGCGATGAAGATATCGAGGCCTCGCCGGGCCAGCGCATCGCCCAGAACCTCGCAAAACGCGGGATCATCGTCCACCAGTATCAGGGAAGGCGCTGCAGCTTCGAGCATGGCATCGATCATAGCGGCTTCGCGGTCATTAAGGGAATAAGCGACGGCTCGCGTTCTTGTTGTCCGGTCCTTCTGCTCCGTTTGATATACTGTAAGAGGTGCTTTGGCGCGACTGCTATAACGATCAAAAGTGACCACATTGAGCGATGACGCCTAAATCGGAATACGCCGCTTCGAAGACCGGCCGGCTTCGGATTGGAGATGACTGGAACGCCATCACGATCATCGCGACCTCACAGACCAATCCCCTCAAGGCCGTGGCCGAGTTCGTAGAGAACAGCATCGATGCTGGCGCTCGGACGATTACGATCACGCGCGGCCGGGAACACGGGGCGCATTACCTCGCGATCATGGACGATGGCCGGGGGATCGCGAGAGATCCGGAGGGCCTGCCTGACTTCCGGTACGTGGCGACGCATATTTGCGATTCGATGAAACGCAGGCTCAAGGCAAACGGGGCGGCAGGGATCCAGGGCGAGTTCGGGATAGGTCTACTGAGTTTTTGGACGGTTGGGGAGGAGCTCACCCTGACCTCGGCGGCCGCTGATGGCCGAACATACACGATGCGCATGAAACGCAACGATCCGAGCTATACGGTGACCGCGCGACGGCTGCTTTTTCCCGCCTGCGGCACCGAGCTCACCGTGGCCCCGTTACTGCCCGGGATCCGGCAGTTCAGTGGCGAGAAGATCCAATGGTACCTCGCCTCTGAGTTGCGCGAGCGGATCCGGCAATCGGGTGTCGCGATCAAGATCGTGGATCGGCACGCCCGCAAGGAATTCAAGGTTGAGCCCCGGCAATTCACCGGCCGCTTACTGCACGGCTTGCCAGTACCGACCACGGCGTTCGGTCAAGCCTACGTCGAGATCTATCTGTCGGATCCCGATCCGGCCAAAAAGGTGGGGCTCTATCGCTCAGGCACGCGGCTCATAGAAGATCTGGCCGAGATTGATGCCCTGGCGCGCCCTCCCTGGACGGAGAGGACCCTCCAGGGCATCGTGGATGTGCCCTTTGTGCACGTGACGCCGGCGACGCGTATGGGAGTCATTTACGACGATGTCTTTGCCGCTTTCATCGAAAGCTTGGGCCCCCTAGAGGAAGCACTCGCTAAGCTCATGGAGGAACAGCGCCGTGCCGAAGAGGAGCAAACGAGTCAACAGATCTTGCGGACCATTCAGAAAGCCTTCAAGGAAGCCTTGCTCGCCTTGCCGGTGGAGGAATATGACTGGTTCGAGATCCCCGAGCGCTCCCGCCCGGGCTTGGGGTTACCTGCGGGTGGGGTTGCTGGAATGAGTCTGCCCGACGGCGCCGAGGAGGCACAGCAGGCGGGCAAGTCCGAAGAACGACAGCGGCACTTCTTCGAGTTCGCTGGTCCCTTGTTTCAAGTGCGCGTATCACCTGCTTCCTGTGCGGTCGCTGTCGGCCAATCGCGAACCTTCTCTGCCATTGCCCGCGATCGCACGGGCCACCGGGTCGAGGAGGGCCTCACCTGGTCCTGGGAAATCGTCGAGGGCGAAGGTTCTCTCCAGGATGCCAGGGCCGAGATCGCGACCTTTACGGCCTCGGCCGAGCCCGGGCTCGTGCGGATCAGGCTGTCCGTCACCCAAGGGCCTATCAGCGGCCAAGCGGAGGCTCTAGTCACGGTAACGGATTCACTATTGCCCGAGACCAAAGATAGCTCCGCGAGTCGCTCGGGGCTCCCTGGATATACCTTCCAACGTGCACCGGGTCAACTTTGGCGATCGCGTTTCGATGAGGATCAGAACGTGATCGTAATCAACAACGGCCATCGTGACTTCGTCTACGCATCGAAAAACAAGGCCCTCAAGCTTCGTTACATCAGCCGATTGTTCGCCAAAGAGCTTGTGTACAAGAACTTTCCGGGAATTCCGCCCGCTGAGCTCCTCGAACGCCTGATCGAGCTCTCGCTCTACACCGAGGAGAACCTTAAATAGCGCGGGTAGCCGCAACGTGCGTCATGTCGCGAGGAGAAAAAACGGCCACAGCCAGAAAGGACTCGAGGTGAAGGCGACGGCCGTGGTAATGCTGGCATAACCCGTGAGCACGACAATCTTCATCTCGATCTTGTGCCCGGAGCCGGGCTAGCGCATCGCCCAGAACCTCGCAAAACGCGGGATCATCGTCCACCAGTATCAGGGAAGGCGCTGCAGCTTCGAGCATGGCATCGATCATAACGGCTTCGCGGTCATCAAGGGCGTGAGCGGCAAGCCGATTTTGACGCATACACCGGAAGGCCTTCGCTCTTCCAGATCGAGCGTGCCGCCGAGCCGATCGAGCGTCGTGCGCGCGAGATACAAGCCGAGGCCCAAGCCCTTTCCCGCGGGTTTGGTGGTTACGAAAGGTTTCCCGATGTGCTCGCGCAACGTTTTGGGCAGGCCGGCGCCATCGTCGTAGACCGTGATATCGAGGCGATCGTCGGTCCACACGGCCTCTACCGCCACGGTTTGCGCCGCCGCATCTGCGGCGTTGTTGAGCACATTGAGAAGAGCCTGTGTGAGGGTTCGATCGGCGATGATTTGCGCTGCCGGCTGCGGTCCGGAACGCTTCACCCGCGGCGCGAGCCCGGGATGTAGCTCACGCCATTCGGCGATCAGGTCCTCGAGATAGCGATCGAGATAAACGGGCCGGCCCGCGTCGGCTTGGGCCGCGCCCGAACGCGCCGCCATGCTCGATAGAATCCCTTTACAGCGCATCACCTGGCTGCGCAATAGCTGAAGTTTTTCCGTGAGCGTCTCGTTGTCCTCATAGTCGTGTTCCAATTCCTTGGCCAAGATAGCGATCGTCGCGAGCGGGGTTCCGAGCTCGTGGGCCGTTCCGGTGGCCAGCGAGCCCAAGGCCGCTAGTTGGCCGGCTTCGAGCGCTTTTTCCCGGGCCTGCGCAAGATCCCGGTCGTGTTGGCGCAAGGTGGAGCCCATGCGCGCCACGAAATACGCTACGACCATGGCGCTCAACAGAAACCCGAGCCACATTCCCCAGACATGGAAGGTAAACTCATGTCCGATCTGGGTGCTCTCCGGGGGATGGACTTCGACGAAAAGCGGGTGCACATGAACGAACAAAAGCCCCGTGTAAAAGAGCGCCGCCTCGGCAGCAATGATCCAGGTATAGCGGCGCGGCAACAGGGCCGCGGCGACGATGACGGGCAAAAGTAGCAAGGATGCAAATGGATTAGCCGAGCCTCCTGTAAACAATAACAGCGCTGCCAGCCCGAGGACATCGACGAGAAGCTGTGTCAAGATGCTGCGCTCCGAAACCGGAATCCCCGATTGAAGGGTGCGCCAACTGAAAAACGTGAAACCGCCGAGAGCGATGATTACAATCGCCACGGGCAGTATTGAGGGCGGCATCGCCAGGATATAATGCGCGGCGATGGCCGCGGCGAGTTGCCCGACGATCACGACGACCCGTACCAGCAATAAATACTGAAGGCAGAGCTTCGACAGCGCGCTGTCGCGGGGGGCTGGATCGGAGTTGGCGTCTGTAAGCATCTTTGGAGTCCGAGAACCGGTGCGCCGCGGCCGTTCTTGAGCTGCTGTCAGACCGCACATGTTATTCTAGCATTGCCGTTGCCAGAAACCTTATCCGGACAACAAGCCGATTCACTGGCAGACATGAGCAACAAACCACAGCGCATTGGCAAATACCGTATTGTGAGGGAGCTATCCCGCAACAGTTCAGCGGCGGTTTTCCTCGCCCAAGATCCCTACGTCGATCGCCCGGTCGCGCTCAAGGTTCCCGCGGCGAGCATTGCGGAGGCTGCTCCGGAGGAAACCCGGAATCGATTTTTTACCGAGGCGCAAACAACGGCGGCGCTGCGACATCCCAACATCGTGCAAGTATTCGACGCCGGAATCGAGGGTGATACTTGTTATATCGCGATGGAGTACGTCATGGAAGGGGCGACGCTTAAAGCGCATTGTACGCCGGATCGCCTGTTGCCGGTGGAGCGTGTCGTTGAGCTTATTTTTAGATGTGCGAAAGCCCTGGATTATGCGCACGCGAAGGGTGTGTTACACCGCGACATCAAGCCTACCAATCTCTTATTGACCCCTGAGGGCGAGGTTAAGATCGGCGATTTCGGTATCGCTTACATCAACCGCGGCAACATCAAAGATGGCCTGACGCTGAGCTTCGCGGGCTCGCCAGGCTATATGTCGCCCGAGCAGGTCCAAGAGGAGCCCATCTCAGGCCAAACCGATCTCTTTTCCCTGGGCGTGGTCATGTATGAAATGCTGACGGGCCGGCATCCCTTTTACGCCGAGCGTTTTTCGGAGGTGATCCATCGCGTCGTTAACGAGGATCCCGCGCCGATGAGCGCATACCGGCCCGATACTTCCCCCGTCCTGGAACGTATCGTCGCGCGTGCGCTCGAAAAAGCGCCGGCGAACCGCTATAAACGCGGCCTTGATTTGGCTTCGGATCTCGCGGCGATCTTCGGATCTCTATGGGTGCCCGCACGCGACATATCGCTGAGCGAGCGCTTTCGCGAGCTGCGGCGGCTCGCGTTTTTTTCCGAGTTTAGCGATGAAGAACTATGGACGATTATCCGCGGCAGTATCCGGCAAGAGTTCTCGGATGATGACCCGATACTGACCGGTGGCGAGATCGAGGGCGCCTTCTATATCATCGTGGAAGGCAGCGCCGTCGTAGTGCACGCGAAAAAGAAAATGGCCCTGCTCAACGAAGGCGGTTGCTTCGGGGAAATCGGCAAGATAACCGAGGGCGCACGGGCAGCGGCGATCATAGCGAATCGCCATTGTTCGGTGCTCAAGATCAACGAAACGATGCTGGAGCAGTTATCACCGGACTGTCAACTGCGTTTTTACCGGCTGTTTATGAAGAGCATGCTCCAGCGTTTGGCGAGCGTGACCGAATTCGCGCTGAAACATCTGGGATAATGAATATACTTCGCGGGCGGGTATGAACCCCGCCCTTGACCAAAGGGGAGAGCTGCGCTTCTCCCCTTTGGAAACCCCATGGCTAAGGTATCCGCGGCAAGACCGCGGGGTATGCGTTTAATAAATTAATCACTGGCGTTCGCAATGGCCCCGCGACTCCCGCGAATCGTCATCGTCTTAGGCCTGGCCGCATTCCTAAACGACGCCGCGAGCGAGATGATCACGCCGCTCCTGCCGGTTTTTCTGGTGACCACGCTCGGGGCGGGACCGGCAATCGTCGGTCTGATCGAAGGCATCGCCGAGTCGCTGTCGAGTATCCTCAAGCTCGTGTCGGGTTGGCTCGTGGATCGGGGGTGGAGTACCAGGCGCCTGGTGTTAGGGGGTTACGGGCTCTCGAACAGCGTGCGGCCGCTGCTCGGTCTGGCGTTTGGATGGACTTGGGTACTCGTGCTGCGAGCACTCGATCGCATCGGCAAGGGGCTGCGCACCTCGCCGCGTGACGCCATGATTGCCGTGAGCGTGGTAGACCGCGGCCGTGCTTTTGGTTTTCATCGCGGTATGGATCATGCCGGCGCCATGCTCGGAGCGGCGATTGCGTTTGCCTTACTCTATGTGGGTACGGAGCTGCAATCGGTGTTTATGCTCTCCGTGATCCCGGGGATCGTCGCAATGCTCTTGCTGTGGCGCGTCTTGCCTCAGCGCGTCATCGCGTATCGCACGGAGCACACCCCGCTCAGGTGGCGGGGCCTCGCGTGGCCACTCCGGGGATTAATACTTTCCTCGGGGGTGCTCGCGCTGGCCACCGTGCCCGAGGCGTTCCTGGTGCTCTGGGCTATCGAGCGCGGTGTGGATAATGCGGCGATCCCGTTGTTGTGGATGCTGGCGCATGCCTGCAAGGCTATCCTGGCCTACGCCGCTGGCGATCTCTCCGACCGGCTGGGGCGTGTGGCTGTCGTTGTGGCCGGATGGAGCGGGCGCATCGCGGTCATGCTGATGATCATAACGCTGGGCGACGGACCGCTCGTGGTCTGGTGCCTCTTCGTTGCATACGGCGCCGCCCTGGCCTGTACCGAAGGCGCGGAACGGGCGCTCATCGGCGACTATGCGCCGAACCCTCAGAAAGCCACGGCTTTCGGGCTTTATCATTTGGTATCGAGCTTGTTCGCCTTGCCGGGCGCGGTCGGCTTAGGGTTATTGTGGGAGTGGTGGGGCTGGAACGCCGCGTTGGTGACCGCGGCCGTGGTGACCGCGGTCGCGGCGGGGGTTTTTTTAACACTCGTTTCTCGGATGTCCGTATCGGCACGAGCGGGATTACACGATGCGGGTTAGAAACTCTACGGAATCGGATCACCGTGACGGGCATGGATGAATCGATTCATGAGCCCGCGCGTCGAGCCGTCGTGATCGGTGCCGATCGCTTGCGTTTCTAACTCGGACGCGACACGCGTGGCAAGCTGTTTACCGAGCTCGACACCCCATTGATCGAAGGAGTTGATCCCCCAGATCACGCCTTCGACGAAGGTCTTGTGCTCATAGGCAGCGATCAACGCGCCCAAGGTCTCGGGGGTCAATCGTTCGTAAACCAAGGTGTTGCTCGGTTTGTTCCCGGGGAACACCTTGTGCGGTAGCAAAGACTCAATGTTGGAGGACGGGAGCCCCGCTGTCACCATCTCGGCAAGCACCTCGTCCTCGTTCTTGCCGCGCATCAACGCCTCGGATTGAGCGACGCAGTTCGCGAACAAGAGCTCCTGCTGCCGGCCGATGCGGTAGTAGCCCTGCAAGGGCGTCATGAAATCCACCGGCACGAACACGGTGCCCTGGTGCAGGAGCTGGAAGAAAGCGTGCTGGCCGTTCGTCCCGGGGGCGCCCCAGAGGACCGGCGCCGTGGCGTAGTCGATCACTTGTCCGCCCGTGGTGACGCGCTTACCGTTGCTCTCCATCGCGAGTTGCTGCAAATAGGCAGGCAAAAGCTCCAGGTGCTGGTCGTACGGTACCACGGCATGCGTCTGCGCTCCGAAGAAATTGGTATACCAGATCGAGAGCAACGCAAGCAACGCGGGCAAGTTATGCTCGAGCGGAGCCGTTCGAAAGGATTGGTCCATCTGATATGCGCCTTCGAGGAGTTGCTCGAACCTATCCATCCCGATGCCGAGCGCGATCGGCAGACCGATCGCCGACCAGAGCGAGAAGCGTCCACCGGCCCAGTCCCAAAACTCGAAAACCCTGTCGTCATGGATCCCGAAGCGCCGGGTGGCCTCGAGGTTGGTCGACACGGCGAGGAAGTGGCGGCCGACAGCCGCGGGATCCCCGATGCGATCGAAAAACCAGCGCTTGGCGGCTTCGGCGTTGGTAAGGGTTTCGAGTGTCGTGAAGGTCTTGGATGCGATGATGAATAAAGTCGAGCCCGGATCGAGCTGCTCGAGGACCTCGCCGAGATCGGCCGGATCGATGTTGGAAACAAAGTGCACGCGCATGTCGCCTTTGCGGTAGGGTCTTAGCGCACGCGTCGCCATGAGCGGGCCGAGGTGTGAGCCACCGATCCCGATGTTGACAATGTCCGTGATCGAGCTGCCGCCATGACCGCGGTATGCACCCGCATGGACCGCCTCGGTAAAGCTACGCATCTTGGCCAGCACCGCGCGAACGGCCGGCATGACATCTTCGCCGTCCACGTAAACGGGCGTATCGGAGCGGTTGCGTAGGGCGGTATGTAGTGCCGCCCGCTGCTCGGTGCTGTTGATCCGTTCGCCGCGAAACATCCTTTCGATGGCCTCCGGCAGGCCCGCGGCGCGCGCCAGCGCCGTGAGGAGGGGTAGCGTATCCGCGGTGATGCGGTTTTTTGAATAGTCGAGCAACAGCGGCCCCGCCTCGATGGAAAACCGGTTGCAACGGCCGGGATCCTCGCGAAACAAGTCCCTTATCTGTAGCGGCGATATCGCTTGCCAATGTTGCGCAAGCGCCCGCCAGTGGGGGGTGGAGGGGAGAGGCGGAATTGCATGACTGGACATCGGGCTACCTCAATCGCAATGGAGTATCGACCTTAGGAAATTTGTTCGCATTATCCCGCGCTTTCGGCACAATTCCATCTCATTGGGCCATAAAGTGATCCGATGCCCAGCCGGCGCAAGAAATACGTGAAAAAAGTGTTTGAATTCCTTTATGCTAGGCGATGCAATCAGGTAACAGGTCAAGGCCAACAATAACCTCAATCCGCTGCCGGCGATTACCTCCTGCTGCTCCCGGACACTACGTCGTACAACTGGTGCTAATGACAAGACAAAAGGCGAAGAACGTTTGCCCATGACAGAACCCACGATCACCTGTCCGAACTGCAAGACCGAGATCAAGCTGACAGAGTCGCTTGCGGCTCCGCTTATCGAGGCGACCCGCCGCGACTACGAGCAGCGCCTGGCCAAGAAGGACGTTGACATTGCCACTCGCGAGACATTGCTGCGCGAACATGAGGAGGCTGTCGCCAAGGCGAAGGAAACGATAGACGACCAAGTCGCCGAGAAATTGCAACAGGAGCGTGCGAAGATCGCGATAGATGAAGCTAAGAAGGCAAGACTTGCCCTGGCGGCCGACCTTGGCCAGAAAACCAAGGAAATCACTGAGCTTCAAGAAATCCTGAATCAGCGAGAAGCGAAGCTTGCCGAGGCCCAGAAAGCCCAAGCCGAGCTTATCCGAAAGAGCCGCGAGCTGGACGACGCTAAGCGCGAGCTCGACCTGACAGTCGAGAAGCGTGTTCAAGAGGGGCTTGGCGCCACTCGCGAACAGGCGCGCAAGGAGGCCGAGGAGCAACTTAAGTTTAGGGTGATGGAAAAGGAACAAACCATCGCCTCGATGCAGAAGCAGATCGAAGAGCTTAAGCGCAAGGCCGAGCAAGGGTCACAGCAACTTCAGGGCGAGGTGCAGGAACTCGAGCTCGAATCTTTACTGTCCGCAAGGTTTCCGCGCGACACGATCGAGCCCGTGCCCAAGGGGGAACATGGCGGCGATGTACTGCATCGGGTCGTCGGGCCGCTCGGCCAGGTATGCGGCACAATCCTGTGGGAATCAAAGCGTACCAAGAACTGGAGCGACGGCTGGCTCGGGAAACTTCGCGAAGACCAAAGGGCCGCGAAAGCCGAAATCGCCATCATCATCAGCCAGGTTCTACCGAAGGATGTTGAATCGTTCGATTGGATCGATCACGTTTGGGTGGCGCATCCGCGCGTTGCCATGCCTGTCGCGGCGACGCTTCGTCAATCCCTTGTGGATCTCGCGATGGCGCGCCAAGCAGCCGAAGGCCAGCAGACCAAGATGGAGATGGTCTATCGGTACCTCACCGGTCCGCGTTTCCGCCTTCGCATGCAGGCCATCGTCGAGGCGTTCTCCTCCATGCAGGAGGATCTCGATCGCGAGAAGAAGGCTATCACGAAGCAGTGGGCCAAGCGGGAAGAGCAGATCGACCGCGTGATGCAGGCGACGGTTGGCATGCACGGAGACCTGCAGGGGATCGCGGGCAAGTCGTTGCAAGAGATTGAGGGGCTGGAATTGAAGGCGCTTGAAGCTAGTAAAACCTTTGAGGAGCCGCTCGGCTGACCTCGCCTAAGGAAGCTCTGAGACTATATAAGGTAGATAGGCGAGCGACGAGCGAGCATGCGCCGACGCGGGGAGCGGCCCATGGACGGCCGCGCTTTGAGGAGCGAGGAATGCAGGTGGGCTGCGCAGTAACTTTTGCAGAGCTTCCATAATCAGCGCTTAGGAACCAGCGCCACGACGCGGACCGGCCCGCCAGAGCCGCCTTCGATCTTCATCGGCAGAGCGATGAGCGTCGCACCACGCGGGGGAAGCGCTTCCAATCCCGTGAGATTCTCTAACCCCGGAACATTCTTTGCCGCGGCGATCCGGTGAACGATGAAATCCTGAGAGCGCCCATAGTCGATCGAGGCGGTGTCCACTCCGAGTGCCGCGACCCTGCGTGCTTCGACCAACAGGCGTGCGGCCTTTCCCCCAAAACTCGGGAAACTGAGCCTCGCGCCGGCACCGCGCCGATCGTCGCCGAGATAATGCTTGCGGTCGGGCCAGAAACGGCTCCAACCCGTTCGCAACAAAACGATGCTCCCTGGCGCGATGACGCCGTGCGCGCGCTCGAAATCAAGCACGTCTTGTCGCGTGAGTCGATAATCGCGGTCGCCGATCGTCTTACGCGCGATGTCGATCACGATTGCCGGAGCGATCAGTTGTTCCAGAGGCAGGGCTTCCAACGTGCGTTTGCCTTGCGCGAAATGGATCGGCGCGTCGATATGGGTGCCGCCGTGCTCAGGGGCGCAGAAGGCGTTAGCGCTATAAAAATAGCCCGCGGGCGTATCACCGTAAGCGAGGCGTGTGAGCTCGAAATGCATCGGTGCGGTGGGCCAATAGATCGTGTCTGTGTTAAACGGGTGGGTGAGGTCGACCAGCCGATAGGCGCGTGCATCGAATGCCTGTGCCTCCGGCGCGAGCATTCCGGCCAGTAACGCGACAAGGTAGGAAAGCTCTTTACATCGAACGCCGTTCATAAGTAGACCCCAAGTCGTTACACGCGATTAAGCAATCTTGCATTGTCTTATCATTAATCCGTTTTCAATACCACCGGGCGTGCTCCCGGACGGCTCAGCTAGGGCGGTTAACTAACCCGGAAAAGGTCGGAATTGCTATTCATAGTGCAACGCAAGCCACACGGTTTTTTCATCGTTATCGGTCCACTCAACGCGGTGGCGCCGATGCGCGGGAATGAGGACATAATCGCCGGGGCGCAGCTCGGTGATCTCCGCTTCGCCCTCGAATAGTAGGCCGGCACGCCCGCTCAAGAGTACGACCCACTCATTGCGATCTTGGTCATACCATCGACCAGGCGGTGTCGCCTGTCCTGAAGAGACGATCCGTTCGAGCTGAAACCGCGCTCCTTCCAATAACATCTCAAACAACTCTTCCGACATCGTGTCCGGGATCCGGTTATACAAATTACGAATCATGGGTATTTTAAGAGTTCAAAGTTTTGCGATGACATTAGCATGCGCTACCCCCTATCGTGAATCAGCGTGCTGACTAGCAGGACGGCTAACTTACAAAAAAAAGGGGTTAAAATACGCGAACCTAGTACAATGTTCGAATAAACGATGTAAGTAAATCGCGATAAGATCGAAGAACGAGGTAAGAACTGAGACAGACTTTGCAGCCATGAATAATCAGTTCTTCGAAAGGCCCATTCTCAACTCTCCCTACGAGTACCCGTCTCGTTACTGGGAGCTCGATGAGCAGGGCCAGCCGACTCAGAGAATCATCGAGCGCCGCCGCCGCGCCGAGTTCATCACGCCGATTCCGAAGCCGAAGAAAGCGCAAGGGTTCGGCTGAACAAACGTCCTTTCGTCTTCGACGAAGGCAAAGGACTCTCCACCGCAGAAGCAGCAGTACGACCACACAGCCATCATCAATTCGAGTTCGCCAGCAGGTGGACCAGTGGCGGCGCTTGCCGAATCCCAACGACTGGCGCGTAACCCCGGAGACGGCGCGCCTGCTTCAGCACTGGCGGCATCACAAATTCAGCAGCATCCGTCCGTTCTTCTGTCAGATCGAGGCGGTCGAGACCGCCATCTGGCTGACCGAAGTCGCACCCCAGGCGGGCAAGGTGGGCGAGGGTTTTCTTGAACACCTGGCCAATGCCAACAACGACGCCAACCCGGAGCTCATGCGCCTCGCGCTGAAGCTGGCCACCGGTGCCGGCAAGACCACGGTCATGGCGATGCTCATCGCCTGGCAAACCATCAACGCGGTGCGGCGACCGCAGAGCAAACGCTTCACGCGCGGCTTTCTCGTCGTCGCACCGGGCCTCACGATCAAGGATCGCCTGCGCGTCCTGCAACCGAACGATCCGGACAGCTACTACCAGAGCCGCGAACTGGTTCCGGGCGACATGCTGGACGACGTGAACCGCGCCAAGATCGTCATCACCAACTATCACGCCTTCAAGCTTCGCGAGCGGATCGATCTTTCCAAGGGCGGACGCTCGCTGCTCCAAGGGCGCGGCGAAGAGCTGAACACCCTCGAAACCGAGGGCCAGATGCTCCAGCGGGTGATGCCCGATCTGATGGGCATGAAGAACATTCTCGTGCTCAACGACGAAGCCCACCACTGCTATCGAGAGAAGCCGGGAGCCGATGACGAGGAAGATCTGAAAGGGCGACGACAAGAAGGAGGCCGAGAAGAACAACGAAGCCGCCCGTCTCTGGATCTCCGGCCTTGAAACCGTCAATCGCAAACTCGGCGTCGCACGCGTGATCGACTTGTCCGCGACGCCGTTCTTTCTGCGCGGCTCAGGCTATGCCGAGGGCACGCTGTTCCCGTGGACGATGAGCGACTTCTCGCTGATGGACGCCATCGAGTGCGGCATCGTCAAATTGCCGCGCGTGCCGGTGGCCGACAACATTCCCGGCGCGGAGATGCCGATGTTCCGCAACCTCTGGGAACACATTCGCTCGAAGATGCCGAAGAAGGGGCCGAGGCAAAGCCAATACGCTCGATCCACTGAGCCTGCCGCCGCAACTCCAGACAGCACTCGAAGCCCTTTACGGTCACTACGAAAAGACCTTCGCCTTTGGGAGAAGGCCGGAATTCGCGTGCCTCCCTGCTTCATCGTGGTCTGCAACAACACCTCCACCTCCAAGCTGGTATACGACTTCATCTCCGGCTTTCACCGGCAGAACGATGACGGCTCTAGCACTCTTGGTAAACGGGCGCCTCGCGCTGTTCCGCAACTTCGACGAGCACGGCAACCCGTTCCCGCGGCCGAACACACTGCTCATCGACAGCGAGCAGCTCGAATCCGGCGAGGCGCTGGATGACAATTTCCGCGCTATGGCCGCCGATGAGATCGAGCGCTTCCGCCGCGAGATCCTCGAACGCGGCGGCCAAGCTCGCCGATGAACTGCAAAAGGGGAAAGAACTCGATGATGTGACACTGCTCCGCGAAGTGATGAATACCGTCGGCAAGTACGGCCAGTTGGGCGGATCGATTCGTTGCGTCGTTTCCGTCTCGATGCTCACCGAGGGCTGGGATGCCAATACCGTCACCCACGTGCTCGGCGTGCGCGCCTTCGGCACCCAGCTCCTGTGCGAGCAGGTCATCGGACGGGCGCTGCGCCGCCAGTCCTACGACCTGAACGAAGAAGGTCTCTTCAATGTGGAATACGCCGACGTGCTCGGCATTCCCTTCGACTTCACCGCCAAGCCGGTGGTCGCGCCGCCACAACCGCCGCGCGAGACCATCCAGGTCAAGGCGGTGCGGCCCGATCGCGATGCGCTCGAAATCCGCTTCCCGCGTGTCGAAGGCTATCGCGTCGAGTTGCCCGAGGAACGGCTGACCGCCGAGTTCAACGAAGACTCCGTGCTCGAACTGACGCCGGATCTGGTCGGGGCCACCGAAACGCAGAAACTCCGGAATCATCGGCGAGACGGTGGACCTCAATCTCGTGCATACCGGCGACGTGCGGCCGTCGCAGGTCGCTGTACGAGCTGACGTCGCACCTGGTGCTGACGCAAGTGGCGCGACGCCCGGCGAAGACCGCAAGCTGCACCTGTTCGGCCAGCTCAAGCGCATCGCCAAGCAGTGGCTCGACGGAGTATTTGGTTTGCAAAGGCGGTACCTATCCTGCGCAGCTCAAGTACAAGATGCTGGCCGACATGGCCTGCGAGCGGATCATGGCGGGAATCACGCGCGAGTTCGATCGGCGAGCGCCCCATCAAAGCCGTGCTCGATCCCTACAATCCCACCGGCTCCACGAGCACACGTCAACTTCAACACGTCAAAGCCGGATCGCTGGGAAACCGACTCCCGCCGTTGTCACATCAACTGGGTCGTGCTCGACAGCGATTGGGAGGCCGAGTTCTGCCGCGTGGCCGAATCGCACCCGCGTGTCCGAGCCTACGTCAAGAACCACAACCTCGGTCTTGAAGTGCCTTACCGTTACGGCTCGGAGACGCGCAGGTACCTGCCCGACTTCATCGTGCTGGTGGACGACGGGCACGGCGAAGACGATCTCCTGCACCTCATCGTCGAGATCAAAGGCTACCGGCGCGAGGACGCCAAGGAAAAGAAATCCACCATGGACACCTACTGGGTGCCTGGCGTTAATCATCTCGGGACACATGGCCGCTGGGCTTTTGCCGAGTTCACCGAGGTCTATCAGATCGAGGCCGACTTCGAAGCGAAAGTCAAAGCCGAGTTCAATAAGATGATCGAAACGTATACCGGTCGAATCGGCCCGGAGTAATCTAGTCAATCAAATAGCAGCAACACGCATCAGGAGGCATCATGGCCAATACGCTACCGTTGGACAAAATGTCGCCTGGAAGAACGGCTCCAACATGAACAGAAACGAAACATTGAAACTCCTGCAAACCCACAAGCCGTACTTGGCCCGGGAGTTCGGCGTTACCGCTTTGGCTCTGTTCGGCTCCATCGCGCGCGATGTCGCGGGCGCGAACAGCGACGTGGACATCCTGATCGCCTTCGATGGCCCAGCGACATCAAAGCGTTATTTCGGTGTCCAGTTCTATCTGGAAGACCTGCTGGGCCGCCCTGTGGATCTGGTGACGGTAAAGGCACTGCGTCCGGAGCTGCGCTCCCACATCGAGCGAGAGGCCATCCATGTCTAATGGAGTGCGGGGCGAGCGCGAGTGGCGTTTCTACGTAGACGACATGATCGTCTTCGCGGAAAAGGTTCTGTCTTACACCAACGGATTGGATCAATCCAGTTTCGTTGCCGACGGGCTCACCTACGATGCCACCCTGCGCAACCTGGAGCTGATCGGCGAGGCGGCTACCCACATCCCCGACGCGGTGCGCGCCGCTCATCCCGACATCCCGTGGCGGCTGATCATCGCCACGCGCAACCGCCTGATCCACGCCTACTTGGGCATTGACGACGATACGCTCTGGAGCATCGTCCAGGACGACATCCCTGCGTTCCTGACGGCCTTGCAGAAGCTCAAGCAAGCCCACCAGTGATGTGACCGCAACAACGGATAGCTCTCCATGGCTAGAAACAAATCGGACACCAAGAAGACCGTCGAAACCCTCAAGCACGACGAGGCCACGCGCAAAAACATTCCGACTGCTGAATATCAGTCGGTGATGCAGAAGCACGAGCAGGCCCCCGTCCGCGTGACCTACGAGCGCGGTGCAGCCGGGCTCGACGATGCGAAAGAGCAGCGCAACCGCGACCTCGATCCGCAGCTCGTCTGGCGCGGCAAGGACGAGCAGGACTGGAGCGACCTCGTCGTCCACGCCCCGCCGCTCTACATCCAGGAGAAGGTACACCCCAAGGTGCTCATCGACGACCTGCTCAAGCAGACTCGCGAGCAGCGCGCGCAAGAAGTCGGCGCGCAGTTCGATCTCTTTGGCGACTTCAACGGCATCCCCGAGGGCGTGGACAAGACCGAGTTCTACCAGCACGACCAGAACTGGTCGAACCGCATGATCCTCGGCGACAGTCCTACAGGTGATGGCGAGCCTCGCCGAGCGCGAAGGACTGCGCGGCAAGGTGCAATGCATCTACCTCGACCCGCCCTACGGCATCAAATTCAACAGCAACTTCCAGTGGACTACCACCAGCCGCGACGTGAAGGACGGCAAGGCCGACCACATCACCCGCGAGCCAGAGCAGGTCAAAGCCTTCCGCGACACCTGGCGCGACGGCATCCACAGCTACCTCACGTATCTGCGCGACCGGCTGACCGTGGCGCGGGATTTACTGACGGATTCGGGTTCGATCTTCGTGCAGATCGGGGATGAGAATGTGCATCGCGTGCGGGCGGTGATGGATGAGGTGTTTGGGGACGAGAACTTTATCGTTGCAAATCGACTTCGCCACAACGACGAGCCAAACCTGCGCAATTCGTGTCGAGTATTTCAGACCACATCCTTTGGTATTGCAAAGGACAGATTGCAGACGAAATATCCGGGAGCTGTAGCTTTCGAAGGATCGTGAGAGGCAGGAAACATCTTCGTTTCGCGCTTTACGAACACGATTTCGTAATCTCACGCAATCCTGCAAACGAGAATGCTCGGCTGTCGGTATTTGGTGATCTTCACTTCTCGGTCCGGCGGGGAGTCCTCAACGGCGACCATTCCGTCTGGTTTGGCCACGACTTTATCCCGAACTGCCGGCGGAGTGGAAGACCAGCTTGGTCGGCTTAGAAAGGTTAGGGAAAGCCCATCGACTTGGTCTACGTGGCAAGAATGCCTTCTACAAGAGATACTTCGACGATTGGCCATTTTCCCCAATGCCAAACGCTTGGACTGGACACTCAATCCGGAGGGCTCGGTGTTGAGAGCAGGATCTATGTCGTTCAGACGAACTTTAAGGTAATAGAGCGCTGCATCCTGATGACCACCGACCCCGGCGACCTTGTCCTCGACCCGACCTGCGGTTCCGGCACCACCGCCACCGTCGCCGAGCAATGGGGCGGGTCGCCGCTGGATCACGATTGACACCTCGCGCGTGGCACTGGCGCTTGGCCCGGGCTCGCATCATGGGTGCGCGCTATCCGTATTACCTGCTGACCGATTCGCGCGAAGGCCAGATCAAGGAAGCCGAAGTGACCCGCACCGTGCCGTCCTCGCAAGCGGTCCGCGGCAGCATCCGCCACGGATTCGTTTACGAGCGTGTGCCGCACATCACGCTCAAGTCCATCGCCAACAACGTGGAGATTGACGTCATCTGGGATAAATACCAGGCCATCCTCGAACCTCTGCGCGAGCAACTCAACGAAGCTCTTGTAGGATAATGGTATGGACTCCTCCCCTCCCTAACGGCATCGTGATGTGCCAAAGTGGAGGATGTAACAACCACTTGAACAGAAGAGGAGAAGTCCGCTATGAACGTTACAACAATCGGGTTAGACATTGCAAAGAATGTCTTTCAGGCACACGGTGTGGACGGGAAGGGGAAGGTCGCGGTGCGCAAGTCGCTCAGGCGAGGGCAGGTCTTGGCGTTCTTCGCCAACCTCGACCCTTGCGTGGTAGGGATCGAAGCCTGCGCCGGCGCACACTACTGGGCGCGGGAGCTGGGGAAGCTCGGGCATACGGTCAGGCTCATCAGCCCGCAGTTCGTCAAGCCCTACGTGAAGGGGAACAAGAATGACAAGAACGACGCGGAGGCGATCTGCGAGGCGGTGGGGCGCCCGAACATGCGTTTTGTGCCGGTGAAGAGCACCGAGAGCCAAGACATTCTGGCGCTGCACCGGGTACGCAGTGGGTTGGTAAAGGAACGCACCGCGCAGGCAAACCGGCTGCGGGGTTTGTTAGGCGAGTATGGCATCGTCATCGGTCAGGGCTTGGCGCAGGTACGCAAGCGCCTGCCGGAGATCTTGGAAGACGGCGAGAACGGCCTGAGTGGCTTGGCGCGAGAGCTGTTTGCCGATCTCCACCGGCAGGTCCTGGAGCTGGACCGGCAAGTGGGGGCCTACGGCGTCAAGCTCCAAGGGCTCTACCATGCGAGCGAGGCGTGCCAGAGGATTGGCCGGATGCCGGGGGTAGGGCCGATCACGGCGACGGCGGCCGTCGCCTCGGTCGGTGATGGTCGAGCGTTCGAGTCCGGGCGGCAGGTCGCGGCCTGGGTGGGGCTCGTGCCGCGGCAGGATTCGAGCGGGGGCAAGCCCAAGCTCCTGGGGATCAGCAAGCGGGGCGATACCTACCTGCGCACTCTGCTCATCCACGGGGCGCGGTCCGTGGTGAAGGCGGCGGCCAAGAAGACCGACGCCCAGAGCCGGTGGATCAACGACCTCGTCAAACGGCGCAACAAGAACATCGCAGCGGTGGCGGTGGAAAAGAGCTCGGGCGATCTGGGCGCTCCTGAGGCGAGACGAGGGTTACCGCGCGCGGGTTTCGGTTGACGCGTAGCACGCGAGGCCACAGGGTTTTTCACCTTCCACCCAGTTGCGAAGCATCTTTCGAAGCGATGGCAAAGCGGTCAGACCGGTGTTTTCAGCAATCCGCTCAGCGCATGGGCCTTCGAGGCCGGTAGGATGATTGAGATGAAGACACGCGGATATTCCATCGGGGCCAGAGGCATCGCAAGCCTCATTGACAGGCCGGATATATGGGAGCAACTGCGCTCACCGACCGCTGCAATCAAAGCGAAAAGATGCTTGCAAATCGGGAGGAGTCCATATATGGGCTGAGGCACGAAGCCCATCAATCGCGACCGATGGGCTTCGTTCTTGCTCAGCCCATCCTACCAAGACGTTCAAACCCTTCGAAGAATGGGAGATTCCACGCGAGGTCGATGCCAAATGGCCGGACGCAGCCAAGAAGCTCCATGCCCAATGGTGGGAACAACGCATCGCCCGCCAGCGTGAGATCGATGCGTCGATCGCCGCCAAGGCCGAGTTCGAATACCTCTACGACAAGCCCTACGACAACAAGAAGATAGTTCGCGTGGCCGGGCCGTTCACCGTCGAGAGCCTTTCCCCGCACCGCATGCTCGGCGTGGACGAGAACGACGAATTGATTGATCGCGTCGCCGAACCCGGCGCTGACTACAGCGCCAAGCAGTCTTTTCCCCAGATGATCCTGGAAAACCTCAAAACCGCCGGCGTCCAGCAAGCACATAAGGAAGACAAAATCACCTTCACCGCGCTTACGCCGTGGCCCGGCGATCTGGTCTGCGCCGAAGGCCGGTATGTCGAAACGCACCCCTCACCCCAACCCTTGTATGTTCTATTTTGTAGAAATTAATGAAACGGGCTATCCACTTAACGCAAGTCACCGCTATATGTTGGGGTCCGGGCTGTTGACGATTTGGCGGTAAGACACTGGCGGCGTCGCCACGGCCTGTTGCATCAGGCGGTAGAAGAGAAGCCCGCGGGAGCGAGAGGTGCGCCGGTTGAAGCGAAACGTGTATTCGTCGAGGTAGTAGTCGAGGTACCTGCCACTTACCGCGCCTTGGTGAGTTCCGAGCAGCCAGCGTTTGAGCAGAGAGGCGATGCGGTGGACACCGGGCATCAGGACATGGGCCGGGTCTCCGCTGTCGGAGAGATTCGTCTTGATGCGCGTATATCCAGACTTCGTCATGTCGTTGTACCCGCCCCAGGCGTCGGTGAGAACTTCCGAACCGGGCTCAATGCTCTCGCGCACGAAAGGGACGAGATTGGCGCCGGAGGCGTCGGCCACACGTCTCATGCGCACGCGTCCAAATCCCTTCGGTTCGTGTAGTTCGACGGCGATGACCACAATCTCCTTTCGTTCTGCTCCACGGCCACGCTTACCGCCTTTTTCGCTGCCTCCTACGAGCGTCTCGTCCACTTCAACGCGACCATGAAGCCGCTCGCGCCCAGCTCGCACCATCGCGCGTCGCAGCTTATGCAACCAGGTCCATGCCGTTTGATAGCTTCCCAACCCCAGAACCCGCTTCAGGCCGAGAGCGTTGGCTCCATGCTTCTGACTCGTCACAAACCATATCGCCGCCAACCATGTCTTCAACGGGATACGCGTTCGCTCGAACATCGTACCTGCCGTGACCGAGATCTCTGCACCGCAATCCCGACAATGCAGGTAACCTCGTCCCGTGATCCAGGGCGCACCGCTGGACCCACAGCGTGGACAGTGGTAACCCGCTGGCCAGCGAAGGCCCGCAAGATACTCGCGACAGCCCGCATCGTCCTCGAAAAAATCATTGAACTCGCCGAATGTCCGAGGGTAGTCGGACCCGCCGACTGGCCCTTCCCCTGTCCCCATGGGTAGCAAACACTAGATGTTGTGGTGACTTGCGTCAAGTGGATAGCCCGTTTAATGAAAATGTATTTCGGACTGTGGGGGCTGGTGGGCATCAATCCACAGACCTTTGGTTGCGGTGCGGCAGCTCGTCCAGCCCTTGGGACATCAAGCCCGTGGGAGAGCAAAGAGCGTCGCGCCGTTTTCTCACCGACAACCCGAACGGTTGCTGGGGCCTGTAAGCCCGTATTTTTGCAAGGAGGGGTATGAGCGAGAACACTGTAGAGAAGTTTGTTGGCATTGATGTGTCCAAAGGCACGTTGGATATTGGTATTGAACCCACTGGAGAAGCCCTGCGTGTCGTTTATGACGACAAGGGCATCGCTCAACTCGTCAAGCGTCTGGTGGCCGTTGGACCGACGTTGATCGTTATGGAAGCCACAGGCGGCCTGGAAGTGCGGCTGGCCAGTGAACTGGCGGCGAAAGGATTGCCCCTCGCCGTCATCAATCCCCGTCAAGCGCGCGATTTCGCCAAGGCGACGGGAGAATTGGCGAAGACCGACTCGGTTGACGCCGCCGTCCTGGCGGCCTTCGCCCGCGCCATCCGGCCTGCGGTGCGACCTATCAAGGACGCGGACACCCGTGAGCTTGATGAACTCCTGACGCGGCGCCGTCAATTGATCGAGATACGCGTTCAAGAAACACTCCGTTTAGGCACGGCCTCGAAACTGCCACGCAAAAGCTTAGTGGCGCACATCGCTTGGCTGGATAAGCGCATTGCTGATCTCGACGTTGATTTGACCAAACGCTTGCGCGCCTCCGAGGCCTGGCGGGCTAAGGATGATCTGCTGCAAGGCATTCCTGGTATCGGCGCCGTCACCAGCTTGACGATGCTGGCTAAGTGCCCGGAACTCGGCAGCTTGAATCGCCGCGAGATCGCAGCTTTGGTGGGCGTGGCGCCGCTGGCGAACGACAGCGGAAAACACCGGGGTAAGCGCTTCATCTGGGGCGGCAGGGCCGATGTCAGAGCCGTTCTGTATATGGCGACCGTTACCGCCATCCGGTGCAACTCTGTCCTCAAGGCCTTCGCTGAGAGACTCAAACAGGCGGGGAAACCAGCCAAAGTGGTGATCGTCGCCTGTATGCGGAAACTGCTGACCATTATGAATGCCATGTTGAAAAATAATGCCCCTTGGCAGCTGCAAAACACTTGACTTTGAACACGGTTGCTCTCCCGCAAGGGGCGAGGGAGAAAAGCGGAGCGCCGCCCAAGGCTTGGAACCCTCTCCACCCAGTGGGGGGAGAGGGGAGGGTGAGGGGGGCGGAGTAGAAAAACGCGCCGCCATCTTCATCGGTCCGGAATTCGGTACCGTCACCCGCCCCGATCTGGTGGCCGCCGCGCGTGAGGCCGGCGATGCCGACTTTGACGTGCTGATCGCCTGCGCCTTCAACTACGAGGCACACGCGACCGAGTTTAGCAAGCTCGGCCGTATCCCCGTGCTCAAGGCGCGCATGAACGCCGACCTCCACATGGCCGAAGACCTCAAGAACACCGGCAAAGGCAATCTGTTCGTGATCTTCGGTGAACCGGATGTGGAAGTGGCTAGTGAAGAGTGGTTAGTGGATAGTGACGAGAAGAGAATCGCGCCTTATGAAATCTTTAAGCTCGTTTCGGGAGTTGATAGTCTGGCGGAAGTCAATCGACTTGGCCGTGAGGATTTACGCGACTACTCGCAGCTTTCCCACCGAGGAGAGATTTGGGATTACATCGCAAATGCGGCGGGCGGCGACCTCCATTCCGGCAAACATCGCCGAGGGACAGGCGCGAAAAACGACGGGGGAGTTTCTGCAGTCGCTTGGCGTTGCGCGAGGATCTCTGGCGGAGCTGGAAACCTTTCTGACATTGTCCGAAAGATTGGAGTTTCTCACCAAACCGGACTCCGAGAGCTTACTCAACGCCTGCGCCGAGATCAACAAAATGCTCCACGCGCTCATGAAATCCTTATCGACTCTCCACTAGCCACTAACCACTATTCACAAGTCACTGTCCACGGCGTCGATATCTTCCACCCGCAGACCGGCGAAGTCCGCAGCGACGGCCCCGAAGGCATCGCCTGCTGGTTCATCGACACCGACTACAACGAAGAGAGCTTCTTCGTCCGCCACGCCTACTTCCTCGGTGCCAACGATCCCTACAGCGCCCTGAAAACGACCCTCAAAGCCGAGATCAACGACGAGGCCTGGGCCACCCTCAACAGCGACACCTCCCGCGCCTTCGACAAACCGAAGTCCGGGCGGATCGCCGTAAAAGTCATCAACCACCTTGGGGATGAGGTGATGAAGGTGTTCCGTGTTTGACAAAGTCCATATTGCATTGTTCTTGCGTAAAATGGATCGGCTATTGGCGATATATTGCCCAAATAATTTTAAAGACCCTTACCACATTTCACTCGACAACTATGGCTAGGCAGCGGCATCTAACTCACGCACCGATTACCGAGGCACTGATCAACCTTCACGTAGAACATCGAGGTGGCCTTTCGTTTACGGCGCTCCAAGACGCGTTCAGTACTTTGGACTTCGGGTATTACTTAAAGGGGCCAATTTCCCTCGGGACTTTTGGCTTCAAACTTACAACCGATGGTCAGCAGCCGCAGACGACAGCAGATGCCACACAAATAGGACTGCGATTACATTCGTCGGATGAAAAATACGTCGCACAATGCCGGCTCGCAGGATTTACGTTGAGCCGTCTGCCGCCGTATGAGGCATGGCCGATGTTGGTTCAGGAAACGAAACGTGTCTGGTCGGTCTACAGGGACCGATTGGCCCCATTACGCGTGACTCGTGTAGCCACCCGCTTTATTAACAATCTACAACTTCCACTGGAGCACGGGGCGTCATTTCAGACGTATTTACAAAAATTTGCGGACCTTCCGGATGAAGCGCCACAGGCGGTTGCTTCGTTTTTTCAGCGCTTTCAATTGGTGGATGTCGCGAGTAATGCCTCTGTAAACTTGACTCTGGCGCTCGAATCGATGTCACCAGGCAGACCAGCGCCGGTGATTCTAGACGTTGACGCGTTCAGTTTTACGGACTTGGACCCCATGGACGATAAACTTTGGGTGATTCTTGAGCACCTGAGGACGCTGAAGAACAACAGTTTTTTTGGTAGCTTAACTGAGCGAGCAGCGGAGTTATACGGATGAGTTTAGCCATTGCAATTGGTGATTCGCGTCTAGCTTGGGAGTTTGACTATGAACCCATTACAGACAGTAGTCGCGAGATTCAGCGGGCGTGGGCGCAGAAAAGAAATTACCTGCAAGGAAGCGCGTCAGATTGGTTTCCGACTACAGAAGCAGCTCTTGGTAACATTAAAAAAGAGTGTGGCAGGACGGACTGGGACGGCAGTGGCGCGATTCCAGTGAGTGATCAAGTGATCGATCTTGCGGCGGAAATTGTAGGATCGTTGTTTACGATACTGCCCCGAGGCACACCGGCGCCTGATCTCATACCGGAAGCTGACGGGGAGATTTGTCTAAGCTGGTCCATTGATGCCAGCCGGTTATTTTCATTGAGCGTGGGCGCGCACGACAAGATCAATTTCGCTGGTCAGTTCGGCAAGGAGGGCGGTATTCATGCCTGGCAGCCGATTGATGCGACGAGTCGCAGCAGTCTTGAAAAATCTCTTCAAGACGCTGCTCGGTACATTGGGCGTCTCTACGCGCCGGCTACCATTAACCGTAAGTCCTGACGAGAAAATAAGTAGCTTTGTGTTTCGTTCTGATCAAGTGGTCAAGAAAAGCCAGACGATCCATTATTCGCGTCTGAATGCCACGGCCCAATCCCGAGACTGGTCGGCGGGAAACGTCAGTATGCCGCTCGCAGCATCTAACAGAGGCCCAGGTCTGGGAGATTTGCTCGTTGCACTTTGATTCCCACGCGCCAAAGCCTGCTATAGGTCGTGGCGTTGGCCCCGCTGGAGCCGTGTTTCAGGTCGATTTGCATTTTGACGCCGACGGTAAACCGTACCGGGAGCACGCTAACATAATTGGATGGCGTGACTCGGCGAATACCCCGTATGACGAACAGAAGCATTTTTGGATGGACTAGGCTCAACGAATGGCACCCCACTTATCCTACGTGTCGCGCTTCAGGTCTGATTGATTTCCGCGTCGCCGACAGCTTGACTGAACTCATCGGTGGGGGTCAGAAGGCGGTCAAGACCTTGCTGTTCGATCTGAAAATGGAACACGCCAATTTAGGCGCGATCCTTACATTTATTCGGACCGTAAGGTTTCATTCGACCGATGGCGCGACCATGCGGTCAAGTAAGTGGACCGATTGCTCTGGCATCTGCGGGCAGTCTTCCCCGTTTGTCCAAGAGCTTTTGCACGAGCCTAGACGCTTAAGAAGTGAACATGCGCCCTGGAAATTCTAGGGATCTAATAGCGGATCACCGATCATTGGGCGGCTTCCCAGGCGGCATAACCGCCCGCCAGCGAAACCACATTGGTGTAGCCCATGCGCTGCAGGGTGTGAGCTGCCAGGGCCGAGCGCCCGCCGCTTTGGCAATAGACCAGGGTCGCGGTCGCTGGATCTTGTAGTTGCGGCAGCGAGCCGATCCTGAATTCCAGTATACCCCGAGGAACATTGATCGCGCCCGGAATGGCACCGCGCTGAAACTCCTCCGGTTCGCGTACATCGAGAATTACGGTATTCGCGGGTTGCAGTAATTCACCCGCGCTTTCGAGCCCGACCTCGCGGATCTCTTGTTTAGCCGCTTGCACAAGCATCTGAGCGGTGACAGACATGGCGTGCCTCCGTAGAAAAAGTTTTAAGCCCTAACCCAACGCTGTCGTATCCCATGGTGCATCGGGCGAACGGACATCATGGTACGCGGACGTTTGGGAAAAGGACATCGCGAACGGCGGTTGCCGGGCACTGGCAGCGCTGAGCTATCTAAATTGACTCCTAAGAAAGTGGTTTAAGTACGTATTAATAATTCCTTATATCAAAGTGATATAGGTCTTATTTAAAGTTACTCACTCCATCGAAAATCGCTGTACCGATCCGCTCATATTTTGTTATCTTTAGGCACCAATGAAGATTAGTCACATCAAGCTCTCCGGATTCAAGTCCTTCGTCGATCCGACCACGCTGCATCTGTCCAACAATCTTACCGGTATCGTCGGTCCCAACGGTTGCGGTAAATCGAATATCGTCGATGCGGTGCTTTGGGCGATGGGCGAGATCTCCGCCAAACACTTACGCGGAGACTCGATGGCGGATGTCATCTTCAATGGTTCCAATAGCCGCAAACCCGTCGGTCAGGCCACGGTCGAACTGGTGTTCGATAACTCCGAGGGCGGCTTTCTCGGCCAATACGCGGGGTACGCGGAAATCGCCATCAAACGGCAGGTCACCCGCGATGGCGGATCGGATTACTTTCTCAACGGCGTACGTTGTCGGCGGAAAGACATTACGGACCTGTTTCTAGGCACGGGGCTCGGCTCGCGCAGCTATGCCGTCATCGAGCAGGGGATGATTTCCCGGGTTGCGGAAGCCAAACCAGAGGAGTTGCGGGTGTTCATGGAAGAGGCGGCCGGCATCTCCAGATACAAGGAACGCCGGAAAGAGACCGAGGCTCGGATCCGCGACGCTAAGGGCAATATTGGTCGGCTCACCGATATCCGCGACGAGTTGGAAAAGCAGAATCTCCAAGCTCCAGCAGCAAGCGCGCGCCGCCGAGAAGTTTCAGCGCTTGAGAGACGAGGAACGGCGGTTGCGGGCGGAATCGATAGCACTTACCTACCGCCGGCTTGAGCGCGAAGGCGACGAACACCGCTTGGTGACTCAAGCGCGGACGTTGGCCGTGGACGCCGCGATGGCGCAACTTCGTGAGATCGAGCTCGGGACAGAGCAGACCCGTCAGGCCAGAGCCGCGGCGAATGACGGTTTTAATCAGGTGCAAGCGCGGTACTACAGCAGCGGAGCTGAAATTGCGCGCTTGGAGCAAGCGATCCAGCACTCCAAGGATCGCCAGCAGGCCTTGGAACAGGAACTGGAACGCCTCGGACAAGACCTTACGCGGGCGGAGGGGCAAACGGTTGCGGACGCGGAGGCGTGTGCAAGCTTGAAAACGGAGATCGAACACCTCATCCCGCAGCATGGGCGCGCATCAGCGGAAGAGCGGGAAGCCGGGGCGCGGCTGCTTGCGCAAGAGACCCAGCTGCAAACACTGCAAACGGCGTTGGATACCCATGGCGCGGAGGCGACGCAGCTCTCCCGCGCCGAGAGCGCGGAGGGCGCGCACGTCCAACACTTAAGCCAAAGCCTCGGAGCGACTCGCGAGCGGCTGCGGGGGTTACGGTCTGACCTCAGTGCCTTGGCGTTGCGGGAGGAGGTTTCGTCCCTGGATTCGCTGAGCAGCGATCTCGCCGCGCTCGAATCCTACTACCAGGACTTGCAAGCGCGCAAAGCCGAGTTTCAGGCCTCGATCCGAGAGTTGCGCGAGCGACGCGATTGCCTCGGCAGTGAATTAAATGAGTTGCAGACCAAGTTGCAAGCCGCGATCGGACGGCGGGCGGCGTTGGAAGCGTTACGCGATGGCCAGGCGGGGGTTGATCTCGGCGCGGCGCGTGGCTGGCTGGAATCTCAAGGGGTCGTGAACCCCGGGCGCGTGGTCCAGGAGCTTGCCGTCGATCCAGGCTGGGAGGTAGCCCTGGAGATGGTCCTGGGTGACTTTATTAATGCTTTTATATTCAAAGAAATTGATAGTATTTCTAATAAATTTGATACCTACGGCCAAGGGCTGCTCTGTGCCCTCGAATCGGCGGATGGCGAGTGCAAAGACAGAGGTCCGGAACCTCTTGCCGCAGAGTTATTGCTGAGCCGGGTAGGAGGACCGCATCCCATCACCTGTCTTCTGGGCGGCGTGTATCTCGCCGAAGATGTGCCGGCGGCGCTGTCCTTACGGCCGCGTTTGCGCTCCGGGGAGTCGGTCGTGACGCGTAGCGGCGTGTGGCTCGGCTGCAACTGGATGAAATTGAAGCGCGCGGAGGGCGAAGACGGCGGTGCCCTGCGCGTGCAAAAGGACCTCAATGCCGCCTTGGAATGCGAGCATGGTTTCGCGGACCAGGGCGATGGGTGCGCGGCGCGCATGGCCGGCACGCGGCAGGCGTTGGCAGAAGCGGAGGAAGAACTCCGATCGCTGGAAGAACATCTCATCGATGCGCAAGGGCGGATCGGGCGTGCAAGGGAAAAGATCGCGGTGCGTCAGGCGGAACATGAGCACATTCGGATGCGGAACGAAACCCTGGGTGCGGAGTTGCGTGGGCTCGAAGAACGCGATCGAGCCGGCACGGCCGAGCTCGAGGCGGCGGAGGTTCGCTTGGAATCGATACGCCGGGACCTCGACGCGCTCGAAGCCCGGCGGGCCGAGATCGCCACGAGCCGGGAGCAACAAAAAGCGCTGTTGCAAGGGGCGAAGGACGAGTGGCAAGGCGCTCGCGAACGCATGCACGAGATGGCGCTGCGGCTGGAGTCGATGCGCACCCGTTGCAGATCCCTAGAGCAAAGCTTTAACCGCAATCGCCTCCAAGTCGAGCAAATGAACGTGCGCCGCGACGAGTTAAAGGCCGCGCTCGGCCAGGCCGCGCAGCCCCGCGATGATCTCACGAAGGCGTTGCAGCAAGCCTTGGAAGAGCGGCTAGGGGTGGAAGCGGAGCTGGCTCAAGCGCGCGCGGACCTGCAGGCGCTCGATGCCCATCTGCGGGAGGGCGCGGAGCGTCGCGCCGAGACCGAACGCGGCCTTCAGGGACTGCGCGATGTGCTCGAGCAAGCACGCGTGCACGAGGAAAGCTTGCGGGTGCGGATGCAGACCCAGCACGACTTGCTCGCTCCGACCGGTCATACAATGGAGCAATTACTGCCCGGCCTCCCCGCCGAGGCCGATCCAGCCGCTTGGCAAGAGCGTCTAAGTCACGTCGAGCAGCGCATCGAGCGGCTCGGTCCCATCAACCTGGCGGCAGTGGACGAGTTCCAGCAACTGAGCGAGCGCAAGAAGTACCTCGACCATCAACACGCCGATCTTAGCGAAGCGCTGGCGACCTTGGACGACGCCATACGGCGGATGGATCGGGAGACGCGCGGGCGGTTTAAAGAGGTATTCGAGGCGGTCAATTTGCGCTTACAGTCGATGTTCCCGCGGCTCTTCGGCGGCGGGCAGGCCTATTTGGAGCTGACCGACGATGATCTCTTGGCAACGGGAATCACGTTGATGGCGCGCCCTCCGGGCAAACGCAACACGACGGTGCATCTGCTCTCGGGCGGTGAAAAGGCATTAACGGCGCTCGCATTAGTGTTTGCGATCTTCGAGCTCAACCCGGCGCCGTTCTGTCTCCTCGACGAGGTGGACGCGCCCCTCGACGATGCCAATGCCGTGCATCTTTGCGACATGCTGCGCGCGATGTCGGAGAGCGTGCAGTTCCTATTCGTGACCCACAATAAGACCACCATGGAGATCGCTGAACGCCTTATCGGGGTCACCATGCAGGAAGCGGGTGTCTCACGGCTCGTGGCCGTGGATATCGACGCAGCGGTACGGCTGGCCGCAACGGCGTGATATGAACGGTCTGCGCCTTAGCTTGCTGGTGATCGGGCTCGTCATTCTCGCGGCGATCTATTGGTGGGGTACGGCGTCGCAGAAGGGCAACCGCTTGAAGAGATTCACCCGGCAGCGCCGGCGAGAGCAACCGCCGCACGACGCGCCGCCAATGTCGCTCGAACGAGAAAAGGGCGTTGATTACACCCGGACACTCGCCGATCTCAATGAGCTGATGGTGGAAAGGCGCGACGGACGTAAGTCTCAGTCCCCCATCGGTCGAGCGCTACGGCGTGGCCGTGAACGCTTCACCAAGCCCGCAACCGACGCCGTCCCACCAGATGCCAAACCGGACAAAGCGCCGGAACCGGAGAAGATACTGGCGCTGTTTCTTACCGCCCCCGCGGGCGAGAGTTATCGCGGCGTCGCGGTTCGGGACGCCGCCGAGGCGGTTGGGCTGCGCTATGGCGACATGGGGGTGTTTCATCATTACGGTCTCGCAGGTATACCGTCGCAGCAAAGTCTTTTTTGCCTTGCCAATATGCTTGAACCGGGTAAATTCGACCTCGAGAACATCCACACTCACAAGACCGTGGGCCTGGTCATGTTCATGCGTTTCCCGGTGCCGATCGACGGCAGCGTGGCATTCGAACTTATGCTCAACACGGCGCAACGCCTGCAAGAGCGGCTGGGAGGTGAGTTGCGCGATGGCGAACACCGGCCGCTCGCGCGGGCGGCCATCGATCGCATGCGAAAGCTAGCGGCGGATGCCCGCGGATAGCCGAACGGCGGCACGCGTTCGCGAGCTCCGCGAACTGATTGACACGCATAATTACCGCTACCATGTGCTCGATGATCCGGTGATCTCCGATGCCGAGTTCGACGGTTTCATGCGTGAATTGGAGGCGCTGGAAGCACAGCATCCGGATCTCATTGTAGCCGGATCTCCAACCCAGCGCGTAGGCGCCGAGCCGTTAGCAGAATTCGGCGAGATCGTGCATGAGGTCCCGATGCTGTCGCTCGCCAATGCGTTCTCGCCCGGCGATCTCGTGGCCTTCGATAGGCGGGTGCGCGAAGCCTTGTGCGTGGAGGAGGTGGAATACAGCGCCGAGCCCAAGCTCGACGGCCTTGCCGTCAGCATCCTGTATATAGAGGGCGTACTTGCACAAGCCGCGACCCGTGGCGACGGGACGCGGGGCGAAGACGTGACGCGGAACGTGCGCACGATCCCGAGCATCCCGTTACGCCTGCTTGGCTCCGGGTATCCGCGAGTCCTCGAAGTCCGCGGTGAAGTGCATATAACGAGACAAGGATTCCAAGCGCTGAACGAACATCAGCGGGCGGCCGGTGCCAAGCTATTTTCAAACCCGCGCAATGCGGCCGCGGGCAGCCTGCGGCAACTCGATGCACGGATCACCGCCCACCGCCCCTTGACGATTTTTTGCTATGGCGCGGGCAAGGTCGATGGCGGGGAGATCCCGGCTAGGCACGATCACCTCTTGCGTCAATTCAGAGCCTGGGGTTTGCGGGTCTCTGGCGAAGCCACGGTCGTTCAGGGGGTGCAGGGGTGTCTGTGCTATTTCGAGGCGATGGAGCATCGACGCGCGTACCTCCCGTACGACATGGACGGTGTGGTCTACAAGGTCAACGATCTGCGCCAGCAAGAAGCGCTCGGGTTTCTCGCGCGGGCGCCGCGCTGGGCGCTTGCTTTTAAGTTTGCGCCCGAGGAGCAAACCACCCGGGTTCTCGCCATCGAGGTGCAGGTCGGGCGTACCGGGGCGCTCACGCCGGTCGCGCGGCTCGACCCTGTTTTTGTCGGCGGCGCAACGGTGACCAATGCGACCTTGCACAATCAGGATGAGATCGATCGCAAGGATGTGCGAGTCGGCGACACCGTGGTGGTGCGCAGGGCCGGCGATGTGATTCCCGAGATCGTGCGTGTTCTGCTGGAGTATCGTCCGCCCGGTGCGCAGCCCTTCCGGATCCCGGATCGCTGCCCGGTGTGCGATGCGCCCGCCGTGCGTAAAGGGGGGGAAGCGGTGTCGCGGTGCACCGGCTCCTTGCACTGCCCGGCACAGCGCGTTCAGGCCATCTTGCACTTCGCCTCGCGGCGTGCCCTCGACATCCAGGGTTTGGGTGATAAGTTAGTCGAGCAATTGGTGACTGCGGGTAAGGTCAAGGATGTCGCGGATCTTTATAAGCTCAATGAAGCGGAGATCGCGGATCTCGATCGCATGGGCTCAAAATCCGCAAGCAACCTGATGGCCGCCCTGGAGAAGAGCAAGAGCACAACGTTGGCGCGGTTCCTCTATGCCCTCGGCATCACGGATGTGGGGGAAGCCACGGCCCGGACCCTCACGGCGCATTTCGGCTCGCTCGATGCCATCCGCGCGGCGAGCGTCGCGGAGCTTGAAGCCGTGCCGGATATCGGTCCTGTCATCGCGAACCACATCGCCGAATTTTTTAGCAATCCTAAGAACCTCGACATCATCGCGCGTTTGCAGCAAGTGGGAATGCGCTGGCAAGAACAGACCGTTACGACCCGTCGACCTCTGGAGGGGTTGACCTTTGTCCTCACCGGCACCCTCGCATCGATGAGCCGCGAACAGGCGGCCGAGCGCCTCCTCGCTCTTGGCGCCAAGGTCAGCGCGAGCGTGTCGCGCCAGACGAGCTTCGTCGTCGTGGGAACCGATCCCGGTGCCAAAGCCGTGCGCGCCCGCGAGCTCGGCGTACCGGTTCTTTCCGAGGAGGAGTTGTTGGCGAAACTGGCTCAGTAAGGTGTCTTCGCCGAGACCGCCCGTAGGAATCAGTGCAACCGTAGATTAGGCATGTCAGTGACCCGCAGTCAAAACGAAGCATTCTCCCGAGTCCTTATCGACAAGGCGCTTGAAGCTAGCGGCTGGAACTTACTCGACCCGCGGCCAGGTGCAGTTCGAGCTTGTGCCGCTGATTGATGGCAAGCCGCGTCTCGGCATGCAGACTAAAGCCCTGGGCGTTAACGCAGCGTTGCGCGGTGGCGGGCATTACGGGGAGTGGCGCCGCGGTGGACAATCTGCAAAACCGGCGTGAGCACCTCCGGATGGGCGGCGAAGAGCACGCGCAGCGGGATGGGAAACGACAGCACCCACTGCCGCACGGGCACCCGCCACAGTCGCCGCAGCGTAGGCGGAGAAAGCCGTGGGCTAGCTAGGATGCCGCATTCTAGAAAGGCCTCGAACTCGGCTTTGACGAACTCGGGCAAACCGGCCCCGGTCTCGGCTTCGACTTGGGCTACGAAGGTTTCGAGATGCTCTTGGACCAGCTGGTAGAGGACGGTTTCTTCGGGACGCCGCCGTTCGTAGTGGATGCGCCTTTCAGCCGGCGCCGGCCGCGCTGCGTGGTCCATCGTCCTTGAACCCCTGTCCTTCCTTGACGGCCATCGGTATTGACAGCCGATCCTATGCTTCCCTCCGTAAAACCCGGGTGATCAGGCGTCGAAAGCGGGAAAGTCCAGTTCTCCGGGGGTAGCTAACAGGGTAGAGAACTTAATGAAAACTTTCAATCCATCGATAGGCCAAATCTCCAAGGGCCTTTCCTGAACGGCCGCTTCACTTGCATCGACGCTCCGCAGTTGTGCGAACCTGAATGACCCAAAGTGGCCGACCGCTGCCATTATTGAAAGAAAGAATGCAACGGGAAGCGGGGCATGCGCCCATGGGGTCAACCCAAACGCACGGCGAGCGGCATGACGAGGGACTGCAATACCCTTGTGACACGAATGTTATTCCGTGCAGTGCTGATTGGACTCGTCCCCTGAAACGGGACGATCGGCCTGGCGGCGTTCGTGCTAACGCGACGTAGAGATACGTGAAGGGTCGGCAAGAATAGTCAAGAAATTCCGCGCACAATTTCTTTCCAGGGGACATCCGCTGGCTGAAAACCAGGTACTCGCTTACAGCAACGACCTGATTTGTCGCCTACTGCTATAGCGCTACGAGAATTGTGCGACGACGACTAATACAAAAAGCTACAATTAGTCTAGATAATCCCTGTAACCTAATGATTTGGCGCGCCCGGAGGGACTCGAACCCCGACCCCCTGGTTCGAAGCCGGATGTGCTAATTAGGTGTTTTATTCGAATATACAGTTAGTTACGAAAGCCGCCCTGTGCTATTTTTGAGACTTCATCAACGATAACTATCAATAAGTTACGTTTTCCGATATCTGTTGAATAGCACAGTTGCCCTAGCGTGACTCCGCCGCCACCGGACGAACGCCCCCCGGGTCGTGCACCGGACGCGGAAGCGGGCGCCTCCCACGACACCATGGGACCGGCTGTTCTTTAGTCTGTGCTCACTGTGGATTGCCCCTAGCAGCCTGTCGGACTTAACGTTGAACTTTTAATGTTCGGATCGATCAGATCGACAAACGTTTTGATGAGCGAGAATCGATGAGCCACTTCCGTCAAAGTGATCGCGATACCCAGTATCTTCTGCCGCCATCGATGGATGAATGGTTGCCCAAGGACCATCTGGCGCGCTTTGTGGTGGACATTGTCGAGCAGTTGGACCTGTCGGCGCTGATCCGCCAGTATCGCGGCGCAGGCTCGGCGGCGTATCACCCGGGGGTGCTGTTGGCGCTGCTGATCTACGGCTATGCCACCGGCACCTTCGGTAGCCGGCGCATCGAGCAGGCCTCCCATGACTCGGTCGCGTTTCGCTACATCGCCGCCAATACCCATCCCGATCACGACACGCTGTGCGCATTCCGCAAGCGGTTCCTGCCCGAAATCGAGCGGCTGTTCGTCGAGGTCCTGCGCGTCGCCAAGCAAATGAAGCTGCTGAAGCTCGGGACGATTGCGCTGGATGGGACGAAGATCCACGCCAATGCCTCGCGCCACAGCGCACTGTCCTACGGGCACGCGCAGAGGATCGAGACGCAGTTGCAGGAGGAAGTCAAAGAGCTGCTGGCGCGGGCCGAGCACGCCGATGCCGAGCCGTTGCCCGAGGGGCTGACTATTCCCGAGGAGTTGGCCCGGCGTGAAGTGCGGTTGAAAGCGATCCAGGAAGCGAAAGCCGAGATTGAGGCGCGCGCCGCGGAGCGTCTCGCCGCCGAGCAGGCCGAGTACGAGGCGAAGGTGAAGGCGCGCGCAGACAAAGAAGAACACACCGGCAAAAAACCCCGGGGCAAATCTCCGACACCGCCCGGCGCCGGTCCGCGCGCTGAGGACCAAGTCAACCTCACCGATCCGGACTCGCGTATCATGCCCGCCGCCGGCGGAGCATTCGAGCAGAGCTACAACGCCCAAGCGGCCGTGGATGTTGACACGATGCTGGTGGTGGCCACCACCTTGACGCAGGCCGCCAACGATAAGCAGCAGGTGGCCCCGATGGTCGAAGTGCTCGCTGAGCTGCCCGCCGAAATCGGGACGGTCGACACCGTGCTCGCCGACAACGGCTACTTCAGCGAAGCGAACGTCACGACCTGTATCGAGGCGGGTATCGAGCCGCTGTTGGCGGCAGGGCGCGAGTCCCATCACCTGCAGTGGCAGGAACGTTTTACCGAGCCGGCGCCGTTGGCCGATGACGCCGACGCCGTGCAGCGGATGAAGCACGAACTGAAGACCCGGCCGGGCGCGCACGGTATGGGCTGCGCAAACAGACGGTGGAACCGGTATTCGGCATCATCAAGGCGGTGATGCGGTTCAGGCAATTTCTGCTGCGTGGGTTGGATGCGGTGCGCGGGGAGTGGTCGTTAGTGGCGATGGCGTGGAATATCCGCCGAATGGCGGTATTGCGGGGCTGAAAAGGAGGAACGGGGCTTTCCCACCGTCAATTCCGGCCGTTTATACTGCTCAATGAACACTCGATCCGTGATCCCACCGTTCAGCACGCCCGCCACCGCTTCAATTGGAAACCTAACTCCGACAGGCTGCTAGCCGTCGGAACAAGATCTCGGTCGTGTTCCGTCCTTCAACCTTCCAGCGTTTTCACGATGTACTCGTCAAGTGCAAGTATCGGCTACTATTCAATGCGAAAGGACGGGGATTCATTGGTACGGGCGGCGACTGTTAGCGGATTCTGCAATGCTTTTGGTATGCGGCGATGAGAAGCAGAAAACGTGGCAAGCACTGCCACGTTCCGCCCCCTTTATGGCCGCTCCAAACAACACCGACCTTTTGTATTCGGCGAACAGGCCACCAGCAGATAAGTATTCCTAGTTATAGAAGTATACCTTTCCTAACTTCTTCCCTTGAAGGCGTAGACAATCCCCCCGATTGTCGGGAGCGATAGCGCCCCCCGTGACCTGTGCCTGAAAGACGCGGGAAAGTAGACTTTTAGCCTTGCCGCAAATAGTGTTGCCATGTGAATATATGCACTATACACTGAAAGCATGATACGGAGTTTTCGACACAAGGGGCTGAAACGGCTTTTTGAGAACGACGACCGCAGCAAGGTTAGCGCTCAGGACGTGGACAAGCTGGCCCGCATCCTCGCCCGTTTGAATCGGTCCCGTGTGCCGGAGGACATGGCAGCTCCCGGCTTCCGGCTTCACCCCCTGAAAGGGGGCCGGAAAGGCTTTTGGGCCGTCACCGTAAGGGCTAACTGGCGCATCGTTTTCAGGATTGAGAACGGCGACGCCTGCGACGTTGATTTAATCGACTACCACTAGGAGGACACCATGCGTATGAAGAACCCGCCCCATCCCGGCAAGCATGTGAAGCTGGATTGCCTTGAGCCTTTGGGCCTGAGCATCACGAAGGGAGCCGAGATTTTGGGCGTTACCCGCTTGACCCTGAGCAATCTCGTGAACGGCAAGAACGGCATCAGCCCGGAAATGGCGCTGCGCCTTTCCAAGGCTTTTGGCGGCAGCCCCGAAGTATGGCTTGGGATGCAGATGGACTACGACCTGGCACAAGCAGAGAAAAACGCCCCGAAGCTGAAAGTTACGAGGGTATGGCCGCAAGGCAAGCTGGAGCCGGTCAGCCTGTAGCGTTCTAAAAGCACCGTCTAAACAGGGTGCACCCGGATCAGTTCGTGAACTGAATGTATAATCAGTACCATCTGGTTCAACGCCGATGTGCATCGCTACTCAAGTTCCACGTGATCCAGGACGGAAGTTCCTTTGCGGTCAAGGACAGCTTGGGTGATGTTTTCCCCGGTCGCTTTAAGCGCGTGAGCCCCGCGGCGGTGGAATTGCACGTCAGCATGGATTTCTTGAACGAAGCGCTGGAGCATATCACCCTGACCCCCGACACCTTCGGTGAGCGGGCCGAGCTTCCCGACCCTGGGAGTTTATCCGGCTGCCTATTGCTCGCCGACCGCGGTTACTTCAGCTTGCCCTATGTGGGGGAGATGATAAAGGCGGGGGCGAGCTTGGTGCTGCGGACCAAGACCAACCTCAATCCGTGGGTGGTCAACGCCTATGGGAAAGCGGGTAAGCGCCTACGGCGGTTGTGTGGGAAGCCGTTGCGGGAAGTGGTCGAACGATTTCCCAAAAAGACCCCGGTAGACCTCGATGTATGCTGGCGGAATGCACAGCACCAACGTCTCCTGTCGCCTGGTGGTGAGCTTCAATCCGAAGACCCGTGAATTCCGCTACCTCCTCACCAACCTCTCCCGTACCCGCTATGCTGCCGAGCAGGTCGGTTTGGCCTACAAGCTCCGCTGGCAGATCGAGCTCCTGTTTAAAGAGTGGAAATCCTACGCGAACCTGCATGCCTTCGACACCGGCAAATCCGAGATCGCCGAAGGTCTCATCTGGGCCGCCATCGCCGCCGCGACGGTGAAACGTTATCTCGCGCATCTCACCCAGCAGCTTGCCCACGTGGACATCTCTACCCGCAAGGTGGCCATGTGTGCGCACCATGTGATGAGCGGCATTGTAAAGGCTCTCCTCGATGGTCGCCTCTCTCGAATTCGTAAGGCAATCAACAACGCCGTCGCCTTTCTTGCAACCAATGCCCGCCGGGCACACCCTGAACGCGACAGGCGAAGCGGACGCCTCGAACTGAATTTGGAACCAGTTTTCAACGCGGCTTAAGTACCTAACTATGAACCCGGCATAGCCGGAACCAAAGTGTTAAATGTACTATTCTGGCGGATGGGCAATAAAGATTGAGATGAGTTGTCACCATGAATCCCTTTGTCGAACGCCATCAAGAGAAGATCGCCGCGGTGCTTTGTTGCTTTGACCGCATCGTGATCACTGGCACGCTTCCGGAGATCGCCCATGCCGAGGCCATGGCCCGGTATTTGGGTGTCCGGGGTATGCGTCTGTTTGACTACCCCCGCTGGGCGGAACCGCTGCGCGAGGCGCTTCGGACCCATGCCGAGGGGCTGGCCGCTGAGGCTTGTTTGGAAATCGAGTTCATCCGCCATTACAAGGCGTTTCGCAAAGAAGAACGGATCAAAGCGATTTTGGCTTTGCGCGGTGAGCACCCGGGGCTGGTGCATATCTTCTCGGCGATGGAGGCCTGTCCTTCGTATCGCCCCTGGCATGACAAGCTTCAGCATACGACCCGTTTGAAGTCTACCCCGGGCAAGTGTTTGCATTATTACTTCTATTTCATCGATGAGATCTTCGGGCTCTGTTATGTCCGAGTACCCACCTGGGCGCCGTTTCGCCTGCAAGTCTACTTGAACGGCCATCACTGGTTGGCCCACCGACTGGCAAAGGCAGGGATCGCCTTTGAGCGCGCCGATAATGCCTTCTTGTCCATCGGCGATCCCCGCCGTGCTCAGTCGCTTGCCGATAGCCTCGATCCCAAAGGCTTGCATCGTCGTCTGGATAAATGGGCCAAGCACTTCTGCCCCATCGTGGGTCACTTTCACAGTGCTTACCACTGGAGCTTCATGCAGGTGGAGTTCTCGACCGATGTCATCTTCCACCGCCAAGCCGATTTCCAACCCCTCTATCAAGCCATCGTGCGTACCGCCGTGCATGCCCTCAAGGCAGAACACGTCGCCACCTTCTTGGGACGCAAACTCACCTCGGCCTTCAGCGGGGAGGCCGGTAACGATTTTCACACCCGCATTCAGGGTACACGCATCCGCCACCATATGGGGCCAGCGAGCCTCAAGCTCTACGATAAATTCAGTCTCATGGCTCGGGTGGAATGCACCGCCAACGATGTCTCCTTCTTCAAACACCACCGCTTCGTGGAACAACGCAATGGGCGCAAGCAATTCAAACTCGCACCCCTGCGAAAAAACATCTATAGCCTCCCCGATCTGCGAGAGCTGATGCATGCTGCCAATGAACGCTATCTCAGCTTCATGGCCAGCATCGATAACCCCATTGCAGCTCTGCACGCCATCGACAAAATGGCTAAACCCATACGAGAGAACGACCGCTCCTATCGGGGCTTCAATCTCTTCCTCCGTGAAGATCATAGCCTTTTTATCACCCTCGCCCGCGGGGAGTGGAACATCAGCGGCTTTCGCGCTTCCGATCTCCGAGCCCATCTCCGGGATCTCTCCACCGGCCGTGCCTCCTACTGGTTGAAACGCTTGCGCACCCATGGCCTCATCAAGAAGATCGGACATCGCTACAAGTACTACCTCACTACCTTCGGTCGTCGTGTGCTCACCACCGCACTCGCTATCCGAGAGTATGTGGTCATGCCTTCTCTCGGTACGGCCGCCGCATGACACTCTTTGCTTTTTTGCACAAGATTTCATGGATAAGGGACTAACAGCGCCGCGTGATCGAAGGCCGCCTCCACCGCGCTGTTGATCTCCGGAAAATGCTGAACCGTCCGCGGCGCCCACACGCCTGAAGCAGCCCTGGTTATGGGTATAGGGTATAGACTTTTAAACGCCCTTCGTCGACAAGAAAAGTACCGCTGGGCCCTGTGGGCTATCAAACACGCGAAATCTCGGTCCAGAATTGGAAATTTTACTGATGGTCACCTCGGGCTATGCATTGCTGCCTGCTCGTCGCGCCCCTGTCTACTCGGCCACCAAGGCCGGTCTACGCGCGTTTACCCGCGCCCTTCGCTATCAGCTCGAGGGTAGCGGGATCCGTGTGGTTGAAACCTTACCCCCCATCGTCGATACGCCGCTGACCGCCAATATTCGCGGACGTAAGATGAGCCCTGCAGCGGTGGTCGATGCGGCGCTACGCGCGATCGAGCGCGGTCGAGACGAGGTGTTCGTCGGCCAGGTAAGATATCTCCCCTGGCTCATGCGCCTGGCACCCGGCCTGGCAGCACACCTTGTGGCCAACTCTTGAACGGGTAGCGCTCCTCCTGCGGAGAGTGCCGGTCGCGATGCGCTGAATAATGGACCGCATGAGAAGGGCCGGATTCGGATAATAGGGATTCGCCTGGACCGCTCATCATGGCTTCTAGTCTACGCAAGGGTGACTTCGGGCGGCGTCGGCTTTTGCATTAGCCAGTCCTTGGTAAGGCAGGCTTTAACCAGCGCAAGCAGATCCTGGAAATCGGACACGACAGCATCGGGCTTGTGTGGGTGCTCGGGCGTCACGGGAAAAATCTGCGCCAGCCACTGGGGGCTCCAGGCAGCGCCATTATAGAAAACGTTGGTGATGCCAGCGGTCTTCGCGGCCACCGTGTCCGTGGTGCTGTCTCCCACATACCAGCAATCCGGACCGGGCTTTCGCTTGAGATTCGAAAGCGCTTTGAGGATCACATCCGGTGCGGGCTTTCTCTTGCCGCAGGCATCGCCGCCGACCACGGTAGAGAACTGCTCGCGCCAAGCGCCGGAATCCACCACATCCAGCTCGTGGTCCAGGAATTCCCGCTTGCGATTGGTACACACACCCAGTATCAAGCCCAGCCCCTTAAGCTCCTGCAGTACTTGCGCGATACTCTCCTCAAACGGGTGAACCTCACCGTAATGGGTGCGGTAGTGGCGATCGAACTCCTCGTGCGCAGAGTGCTTGGCTTGCTCATCCCGACCGAAAAGGACCTCGAAGAGATCCGTGCGCGAGACCTTTTTCTCCGCCTCCACCTTTGGATGCAATCGCTGGAGCTCTCGCACGTAGGCGACCAGCTTCGCATCCTCGGCATTCTTGCTCTCCCCCGGTGGGGTCAAGTGATCGATGAGCCCTAAATCGACGATGTTAGCCAGCATATCATCGATGGCGTGATAGACGGCATCGAGGGTGTCGACCAAGGTGGCATGCCAATCAAACAGAATCACCGTTGGGGATGCAAGCGTAGGCATAGCAAGCTAATACTACAAGAAGTTACTCCGAGAGCTACTGTTCGCCCGTTGACGATCGTGCCCCGGCAGCGGTCTTAGCCGAGCCCGGCGTCATTGCTCGTTTGCTGCGTGTTCCTCTGCCGGTCGCACTTGAACAACTGGCTCAGCATGCGTGTATTCGTCCACCCACTGGGAAGGGCGTCGGTCTCCGGCGATGGTCGATCATGGCTCTATGCTTTCCCCGTATTCCGCCGCCTCTCCACCAAAAATCTAGTTGCGCTGGTATGTCCCGGTTAGTTGCACCTGGCCGAGGATATGATCCCGCATCGCGTATTCCAGGGCTGCCGCAGTCGGGTTGCCGAGATCGGGCAACACCACATCGAGCGCATAGAGCTTGTGGAAGTAGCGATGGCGGCCGATCGGCGGGCAGGGCCCCCCGTACCCCGTGCGCTTCCAGTCGTTTAACCCCTCGCGTGTGCCGGACGGCAGATCGCGCAGAGCGACCGTCTCCGGGAGCCCGGCGACGGTCGGCGGAAGGTTGTAGAGCACCCAGTGCACCCAGGTCATCTTCGGGGCTGCCGGATCGGGGGCGTCAGGGTCGTCGAGGATGAGGGCCAGGCTTTTCGTTTCCGAGGGAATTCCGGTCCAGGCCAATGGCGGTGAGATTGTATTGCTCCGATTTCCCCGGACACGATGTAAAGTTTGACATGAGGTTTGTGGCGTGAAGGGGAACGGCTATGGGCAAGAAATCGGAAATGAGCGTTGAACAACGTACGCAACTGGTGGTGCGGATGCTGAGCAAGGAGGAGCCGGCGGCGCAGATTGCGCGGCGGGCGGGGATTGCCGAGGCGACGCTGTACCGCTGGCGTGATGAGTTCATCAATGCTGGCAAGCGGGCGCTGAATGGAGGTGGCGCGGAGACGCTGGCGGCCAAGGAGAGTGCACGGCTGAATGCGCAACTGGCCGAGCGTGACCAGGTGATTGGCGAGCTGACCATTGCCAATCGCATTTTAAAAAAACTCTCGGGCGGCTCGCCCTGAGTGCCGAGTTCCGTGCCATGGTCACCCAACTGATTGAAACGGCGGAATCCCCGGTGCGGCTGAAGCGGTTGCCTGATACCGGTGAACACTCTCACAAAATCAGGTCAGACGTGTCCAGTTGATTTCGGAGCCAAGAACAAGATGTCTTTGCCGTCGCAGGTGTATGCTTGGGGGATGGTGCCGTTGTGGGTGAAGGCCGACGAAGTCAGTGACAGGCTCATGGGTTTTGCCTCCTTCTCACCCGCGAGGCCATGGGCCACCAGCGCGAGCAGGCACAGCGTGACGATGATGCATCCGATCGCGGACCGATGCATGGAACACGTTCCCTCCTTGCCTGCGGGATTTGCCGTTGCCATCATAGACAGCGTGCCGCAGTTCCTCGTGCAGAATTGTGTTTGCCTTATGCAGCCAAGGCCAGAGTCATGGCGCTGGCGGAACGAGTGCCGCTACCGTTGGCATGCTGCACTTGCCGCGGTAGCGAGACCAACCCAGTCAGATCAGCCTCGCATGGCCATCTGTACCGCGGTGTCGGTGTTCCACCTGTGTCCTCCCACACGGTTCCACCGTTTCGCTGTATTAACGATGCACCTTGTTTACCGCATCATGTTCTGCGCAAGCAGCCGTCCAAAAATTACGGAGATAGGTGCCGCGTTTCGCAAGCTTTCAATCTTTAGACTGAGTGTGAAGCCCGACGGCACTCGCATAGAACTCTACAGCCTTATCAAGGTCGTCGACGTCAATGTTGATTAGTAGCTTCATCGTTGTCACTGGATACACACCCGGGTCACAGTAGGGCGTCGGACTGCCTGGGCGCACGTGAAGGTTGCGGGTCGCTCCTTTGGTGTTGGACGGTCGGTCCTACACCTACCATCCTATTAATGCCATGCGGCGGGATCCACCCGGTAGTAGTCCCGCAGCGCCGCGTAGAGCGCAGGGTGCTCTCTAGACAGGCGTTCCGGCTGTTCGAAGAAGGACTCTGTGGCCACGGCGAAGAACTCGCCGGCGTCCTCGGCGCCGTAGTGGGCCATGACCGTCGCCTCCCCGCGCGACGCCTTGTCGCGCAGCGTCCGGAACTCACTGCCCAGCACTTCCGCCCACATCCGGTAACCGG
>CAVXTM010000011.1:0-420340 GCA_963764725.1 uncultured Gammaproteobacteria bacterium
CAACGCGCGGTTTCTTACCGATGAAAAACGACCCGCAAATCCCTCCGCTTCCGCTCCGGCTCGGCGCCGGCGGGCTGGTGCCGTTTATCGTCCTCGCGGGCAGTTTGTGGGCGGCGCCCCTCGGCTACCGGCCGCTCTTGCTCGCTTGGCTCAGCACCTATGCAGCCGTGATATTGAGTTTTATCGGTGCGCTGCACTGGGGCATCGCGATGGTCCACCGCAATATGACTGAAAGCGATCGCGCAGTGTTCATGACCTGGAGCGTGGTGCCGGCGATCGCCGCTTGGTTGGCGCTATTGCTTCCGGAAACCACCCGCTTCATGGTACTCGCGGCGGCCTTCGCGGCTCACTACGCGGTGGATCGCGAGCTCGTGCGCCGCTATTCGATCACGCCCTGGTATCTTAAGCTCCGCGGCGGGCTCACCGCGGTCGTCGTGCCGTGCTTGTTGTTGGCGGCATTGCGTGCGTTTCTCCCATGAGAAGCTTGTGAATAAATCTACTGCGCAGCCCGCCCGCTTCGTTGCGCGGTGCTCGGAATCCTCATGTATTTGCACATACACTGCGGTCTCGCTGCGCGCCGTGCGCTCGCGGTCGTGCGTGCTCGCTAACGATTTCTTCACAAGTCTCCTGAGCGCTCAAGGCGTCATCGGCAGCCGCTCGCAGGCCGCCTCGATCCAATCCTCGACCAATCGATTGATCTCGGCCGCGCCTTTCCCGTTGGACTCGATCATCGGACCGATGACCACGTCGATGACGCCCGATTTTTTCTCGAGCCGGCCGCGCGGCCAAAACACCCCGGCGTTATGCGCGACCGGCACGACCGGAACCCCGGTCTTGGCGGCGAGATAGGCACCGCCGGCTTCATAGCTTACCCGCTGGCCTGGGGCCACGCGCGTACCTTCCGGGAAAATGGTGATCCATAAGCCCCTTTGCAAACGGTCGCGCCCTTGCTCGACCACTTGCCGCAGCGCGCGGCGCACAGCCTTTCGGTCGATGGCAATCGGCTCGAGTGTGGCCAGTCCCCAGCCAAAGAGCGGCAACCACAGGAGCTCGCGTTTTAGCACCCAAACATGCGGTGGAAAGAATTTTTGCAAGGCAAAAGTCTCCCAGGCGGATTGGTGCTTGCACATGATGATGGCCGGGCCGTCGGGAATGTTTTCCATGCCCGTCACCCGCCAGCGCAGACCGCAGCATGTAGCGAGCCACCAGACGTTGAGATGAGCCCACAGCGTCACGATGCGGTAACGCAGATGGTAAGGCAGGGGCCACACCACGAGCGAGATAGGCGCGAACACGATGAGTGAGACGAAAAGCCCGAGATAGAAAACGATCGATCGGGAGAGATTCATTGACGGACGACAATGCGGGTGGGTGATTTTCGATTAAGCTTGGAGGGCATCACCGGCAGCGGACGCATAATGTACTGAATATTTCCGGATTCTAAAAATGGATATTTGACGGAAAGGCCGATGAGCGACCCGCTATGCCCGCTTTTCAGTCTTCAAGCAGCTCAATCGGAACCTTATACGGGGCGCCCGGCTGTTCCCGAACGAAACGCGGGACCATATAGCCGGGGAGGCGGGAGCGCAGACCCGCCATGAGCGCAACGGCATGGGCGCGCGGCGTGTCGTAGTGCGCCGCCCCTTGCACGCGGTCGAGAAGGTGCAGGTAATAGGGCAGGATGCCGGCCGCCACGAGCCGCCCGCTGAGATCGACGAGGGCCGGGAGCGTGTCGTTGACGCCGCGTAGCAGCACGGACTGGTTGAGGAGGATGGCGCCAATCGCGCGCAGCCGCTGGATGGCTTCGCTGACCCCCTCATCGATCTCCGCACCGTGGTTGACGTGGACCACGATCACGGTGCGGAGACGCGTTGCGCCCAGCCATGCTAGAAGCCGATCGTCGATGCGCTCGGGTAGCACGATGGGCATGCGCGTATGGATGCGCAAGCGTTCGAGATGCGGGATATTATCAAGCTCGGCAACCAGCGCGGCTAAGCGCTGGTCCGTGATCGCTAAGGGATCGCCGCCGCTCAGTATGATTTCGGTGATCGATGAATCGTGCCGGAGATAGTCAAGGCCACCTTGCCAGCGATCCAAGCCGGCGTTGGCGCTGCTATACGGGAAGTGTTGCCGGAAGCAGTAGCGGCAATGGATCGCGCAGCCCCCCGTGACGATGAAAAGCGCCCGGCCTTGGTACTTGTGCAGGACACCCGGACGGACCTGCGCGCCGAGGTCCCCGACGGGATCGAGCGAAAAATCTTTGGTAGTGGTTGCCTGGGACGGGAGCGGAAATACCTGGCGTAACAACGGGTCCTCGGGATCGCCCTTGCGCATGCGGGCGACGAAGCCGCGCGTTACCCGCAGCGGGAAACCTGTTCGTGAAATTTCTGGCTGACCAAAGATGTCGGGCGGTAGTTCCAAGCATCGAAGCAGTTCCTCCGGCCGCGAGATCGCGCGCGCCAGCTCGATCTGCCACCCCGCAAGCTGCTGGGAATGAAGCGTTTCGGTTATCATGAGCATCGATATCAGCACCGGGATTTAAACATTGAAATGACAACCTATAGTACCAACCAATTCAAGGCGGGGCTCAAAGTGATGCTCGACGGCAGTCCCTGTGCGATCGTCGAAAACGAATTCGTGAAACCCGGCAAAGGGCAAGCTTTCAACCGCGTGAAGATCCGTAACTTGAAGACCGGGCGGGTGATCGAACGGACGTTTAAATCGGGAGATACCCTCGAAGGCGCGGACGTTGTCGATCGAGAAATGCAGTATCTCTACTCCGACGGCGAATACTGGCATTTCATGGACGCCGCCAGTTTCGAGCAATTATCCGCCAGCGAAACCATTATGGCCGATGCGCGCCAATGGCTAAAGGGTCAGGAGACCTGTGTGGTGACCCTGTGGAACGGCGAGGCCATGTCCGTGGCGCCGCCAAACTTCGTGATCCTCGAGATCACCGAGACCGATCCCGGGATCCGCGGGGACACGGCCACGGGCGGAACGAAACCCGCGACCCTGGAGACCGGCGCGGTAGTGAGAGTGCCGCTCTTCGTCGAGGTACACGAGCTAATCAAGATCGATACGCGCACGGGCGCCTACGTGGCGCGAGCGAAGGAGTGATCTCGAGCGCCCGCCCCTCTCCCGAGACAGCCTGGAAACCGAGCGCCTCGTGGGAGGTCTTGAGGCTGCGGGCGGAGTTGCTGGCAAAAATCCGCGCATTCTTCACTGCCCGTTCCGTCCTGGAGGTCGAGACCCCAGTGCTAAGCCGCGCTGGGATCACCGATCCGCAGCTCCTGAGCTTGAGCACCCGCTTGCAAATGCCGGCGGCGCCTCAGGTGCTGTACCTGCAAACCTCGCCCGAATTTGCCATGAAGCGCCTGCTGGCCTCGGGGCGCGGGCCCATCTATCAGATCGCCCGGGTATTCCGCGACGGCGAGTCCGGCCGCTTGCACAACCCCGAGTTTACGCTCATCGAATGGTATCAACCCGATCACGATCACCATGCGCTCATGGATGAGGCCGAATCGCTCGTTGCGGATCTGATCGATCTCGGACCGTGCCTACGGATGAGCTATGCCGAGGCGTTCGTAACCCACGCGGGCTTCGATCCGCACCGCGAGGACCCGTGTAAATTAGCGTTGCATGCGGAGCGCTTGGGTTTACACCTAGGCGGCGACGGAATGCACGATCCGAGTATTTATCTCGACTTGATTCTCAGTCATGTGGTCGCGCCAAGACTCGGGAAGGGACAGCCGTGTTTCATCTACGATTACCCGGTCAGGCAGGCGGCATTAGCGCGTATTCGAGACGATGATCCGCCGGTCGCGGAACGCTTCGAGCTCTTCGTTCACGGTATGGAGTTGGCCAGTGGCTATCACGAACTCACGGATCCCATCGAGCAGCGCAGGCGCTTCGAGTCGGACCTCGAAGGGCGCCGGCGTTCAGGGGCGCCCGAGATCCCGATCGACGAGCGGCTTTTGGACGCGCTGGCCCATGGGCTCCCGCCGTGCGCGGGGTGTGCGTTGGGTTTCGACCGGCTGGTGATGCTTGCCGCCGGTGCCCGCGACATTCAGGATGTATTGGCGTTTCCGGTCGCCCTGGCCTAAGCTTCCCAAGCTAACGAATGCAACCCTATCGTCATAAACCCGTAGCGCCCAATATGCCAGAGATCTAATTATGGCCGGAACACCAGAGACCAAGAACATGGCATTGTTCTGCGACTTTGAAAACATTGCCCTGGGTGTGCGTGATGCCAAGTATGCACAATTTGATGTCACCAAAGTCCTTGAGCGCTTACTGCTGAAAGGCGGCATCGTCGTGAAGAAGGCCTATTGCGACTGGGAGCGTTATAAGGATTTCAAAGCCGCCATGCACCAGGCCTCCTTCGAGCTCATAGAAATTCCTCACGTGAGCCAGTCCGGGAAGAACAGCGCCGATATCCGTATGGTCGTCGACGCGCTTGACCTTTGTTATACAAAATCACATGTGGATACCTTTGTCATCATCAGTGGCGACTCTGACTTCTCACCGCTGGTGAGCAAGCTGCGTGAGAACAATAAGGTCGTAATCGGTGTGGGAGTCAAGAATTCCACCTCTGATCTGCTGATCGCAAATTGTGACGAATTCATTTATTACGATGACCTGGTCCGTGAACAAGAAAGCAAGAGGCGCCACCACAAAAGAGCGACTGGCCGATCCGCATCCGGCCTGCCGGAAAAGGCCGCACCGAAAGAGGAAGGTAAAAAACAACAGGCCTTGGACCTCATCATAGAAACAATCAAAGCGTTGTCTACAGAACGTGGGGACGAAGAGAAGATCTGGGGATCCATGGTCAAGCAGGCGTTAAAGCGGCGCAATCCGGGCTTCAACGAAGCTTACTATGGATTCCGCTCCTTCGGTAAGTTGCTGGAAGAAGCACAAGGACGCCACTTGCTTGAACTGGAGCGCGATGAAAAGTCGGGAGGATACATTATTAAGAGTGTAAACCGAGAGGATTAATCAATATACGACGAGACATATCAACTACTCGTCACCTGGCGCGTGAGCGGGATTGACAGTGCTTCCCCGTCGCTGCGCCTCCTGCGGTTTTTCCGATCCCTGGCTCTGAATAGGCACGAACGAGCGTACATCCACGGTGCGCTCCTGTAAAGGCGTCTCAATGTGGTGAGCGCGCAATTTATCGTGAATGGCGAGGCGTAGCTCGTGGTTGACCAATGCACGTTGCGCCAGCTCTTTGACGAATACCTGTACTTCGATATTGATAGCACCCTCCGCAAAGCCGACGATTACTACGGCCGGGTCCGGGTTCGGCATGACCAACGGATGGGCCCGCACGGCATCGGAGATCACCCGGTGCGCGAGTGCGAGATCGGCCCGGTAAGCGATGCTCACGGGAATGACGACACGCGTGGTCGTATCGGACAGCGTCCAGTTTATGACCTCACCAGTGATGAGGGTCTTGTTGGGAACGATCAGCTCGCGCTTATCCGCATCGGTAATGGTCGTCGCCCGGATGCGGATGCGGGTGACGGTGCCCGTGATATCTTTGACCGTCACGACGTCACCCATGCGGACCGGTCGCTCGAACAACAGGATCAAACCCGATACAAAGTTGCCGAAGATCTCCTGCAGGCCAAAACCGAGCCCCACGCTGAGCGCCGCGACCAACCACTGGACCTGGGACCACTGGCCACCGATCGTATTGAACACCACGATCACGCCGACGACGGCGATCACGTAGCGGGCGATCTGGGTGATAGCATAACGGCTGCCGGGTTCGATAGACAGCCGCCGCAGCACGACGACCTCGAGCACGCCGGGGACATTACGTACGGCGACCCCGACGATGATGGCAAGCACCACAGCCAGCGCCAGATCCGCCAGGGTGATCAGTTCCATTCGCTCTTGCCCGTCTGTGACTACCGCGTATTGCCAGACTGTTACCGTATCCAGTATACGAAGTGCCGGGAGCACCTCGGCCCAGATAAGCCAGAGTCCCACGATCGCAGAGAGGACGATCAGCGTCCGCAGCAAATGGCGGGTCTGCCGGTCGATGGTCGGAATGTCGATCTCGGGAATATCAAGCTGCTCCGGGACGCTCGCGCTGGCGGCCCCGGCCCCGACGTTCGCTGCCTCGGCCGCCCGAGCGGCTGTACGTTGCTCTTGGGCCTTGATCAAGGCGTGCTTGCGGTTTTCGACCGTCAACCAGCGGATAGCGAGGTCGTAGGCAATGACCGCACCGGCGATGAGCCAGACGGTAGCGACCAGCTGGCTTTCGAGTTGTAGCGCAGTGTAGTAATAGCCGGCGGCGGCCAATCCCACCAGCACGAGCGGCAAGCCGATAGCCATGGGATACCATAGGACACGCAGCCGCGCGAGCCATCCATGCGGGTGTTCCTTCAGATGGGCTTCTAGGGCGCCTCCCTCGGGCCGCAGCAGGCGCTGGAGGAACACGGCGAAGGCGAAAAGGCTGATGATGAACGCGAGCCGGCCCAGACTGTCCCGGTAGGTTTCCTCGGCCTCCCAGCCGGCCATCGACGTCACGAAGACGGCGGGTAGCACGATCAGCATCAACCACGGCAGGTGCCGGCGGAATAGCCTGAGCGGCTGTTCCTGCCAGCCGAGGTGCAGCTCCGCAATCCCTTTGGGGCGGCACAAGAGAAAAAACGTATGGAATAAAAATAGCGACACCGCGAGCCGCTGGAATGCCGTGCCCAGCGCCCGCTGGAACTCCGAGCCCGCGGCCATCCCCTCTAGGTTCCATCCGAGGAAGTAGAGAAGCAGCGGCCAGGGAGCGGCCACCAGCAGGGTGAGTCCCAGGGCCTGCACGGTGAGGATGAAACGGTCCGAATAGGGCCTGCTCACTCGCTCGGCGACTATCCCGAGCGTGAGGAGCGCGCGCCGGCGGATCAAAAATACCACGCCGAACAGGAACACTGCGAAGGCCACCCAGAATGGCGTCCGCAGCGCCGGCGCGATCAGCCTCTCGCTGGCCTCGGCCCAACTAAGTGGAGACAGCATCCAACCGGTTGCGAGCGCGAGATCCCGGAGGGTGGCCAGGCCCACGGGACGCGCGCTCGGGATCCACACCAACCGTTCATCCAGAAACAGCGCGAAGCGTTGCTCCTGATTGAGCAGTTGCTTCTGCAGAACGTCCAGATCGCCGAGGGCCCGCAGGTAACTCGTGTAGGCATCCGCAAGCCGGGCCAGCAATTCTCGCTGATCTTTCACCAGCCCACGGAGATCCGCTCGGATCACCTTCTGCTCTTCGAGCGGCAGGCCGGCGGTGTTTCCTTCGCTCATAAGCCGATCGAGCGCCCGTTTAAGCACTCGCAAGGAGCGACGGCGCTCGTCGATTCGCAATTGAGCTAGGCCCACTTCCCCGATGATCTCCTGGCGTTCCTGGGTGTCCTCGCGGTACCAGCGAAGTTCCGGCAGTCTTCTGCGGCTCTCGCGCAGCACTTGGCCGAGCGCCTGGCTCAGCCCCGCGATATCGAGCTTCTGTTTGACGTTCTGGAAGTCTTGCTCAAGCTGATCGAGTTGCTTACTCGTGCGCTCGCGCTCGGCTGTGGTCGTGCTCAGATCCTTGACGATCGAAGCCAGCTCGCGGCTGAATTCGGCGTTTTGTTCGGCGAGATCGCGAATGATAGGGTGTTTACTCGCAGCCTCCAGTTGCGCTCGTTCCGCCGCGATTCGAGCTTCTTCGGCCTCGGTTTGCCGGCGCGAGGCAATGAGTTGCTCGAACTGGCGGACCTCCGTCTGCGCTCGCGCGACCTGTTCGGTTACCTGATCCCGCCGTGCCCTGAGCAGTTCGGTCCGGATATCGTGGCTCAGTAACTCCTGTTCGAGGGTGTGGATCTCGCTGCTGCGAGCTTGCTGATGGGCTTGCAGCGCCATTCGGCGGGCTTCGATCACCAGCGGAGACTCTTGCGGCCCGGGGCGTGCCTGGAAATCCTTTTCTAACGATGCGAGGTCTTCTTTCGCCGCTGCGATCTCATCCTGGATCTCCTCCGAGGTCCGGCCCTGGCTTTCCTGTATCTCTGTTTCCAGATCGCCTCGCACAAACTGGAGTCCCGCCAACTCAGCCCGGGCGGTAAGCAGGCGCCGTTCGATCTCCGCTAGGGGCATGTCCGTTGCGGGTGAGGCCGCGGTCCCCGCCTCTTGTTCCAATGCCCGGTGGAGTTTTTCGATCTCGGAGGGCGCAGATTGCACGGCTTTCTTGTAGGAGAGGGCGCTGGCCGCATGCCTCTCGGCAGCCTCAAGATGCGCTTGCGCCTGGCGGTAGATCTCAAGCAGCCGCTTCTTGAGCGATTCCTCCAAACCCTCGCGCGCCTCGATGTCTTGGATCCTGGACCGCACCGTTCCCCGGGAGAGGCGGTCCGCGGCGGTATCTTGAGTCGGTGGCGATTGCGCGAAAGCCGCCGGCAGGCCGATGCTGATCCCTAGCCACGCCATCAGGATCAAGCGCAATGTCATGCTCAAGTGCATTGTAGGCTGGCTACCCATCACGATCCGGTTTTCCGTGGAGTTGCTCTGCGTGCTGGACCGCTTGGGGGACGTGGCGTTTGAACAAGCTCAACCGGGACCACACGACAGCCTCAAATGCCGCTTCGTCCTCAGCCAAGGCTTCTTCTTCGGTATGTGATGTGCTCGCGTCCCACCCTTATTCTGAAGGCGCCGAATACTGCGCGAATACCTCGGCCCCGGTCAGGTTTTTGGTGTGGTTTGCGAACGAATAGAAGGAAGGCTTCTCATCGATAAAAATATGCTGATCAAAGACCCATTGCTCTCCGTCATCGAGCAGACCAACAGGGACCTCGTAGTACCCCTTCTTCTTTAGACGGTAGAACAGATGGCTGCCACACTTGCTACAGAAGCCACGCTCGGCCCAGTCCGAAGAACTGAAGACAGATATACTGTCATTGCCTTCAAAATGAACGTCGCTACCGCACTCGATCGCGAGCAAGGGTTCCACCTCCCCATTTCCGGCACATACTGCAGTGGCAGGCACCTACACTCTTGCTCGTCGTCTTTATCAAAATGCGGACTGCGCCGCAAAGGCACCTTCCTCTTCGCTCGGTTTCGCCTACCATATCTCCTCCTTTTGCATAACTAGAATTCGGCCTCGCTTATACATATAGGAACAGCTAATACTTTTATAAACTTGTTTATATACATAGCAATCCTAGCGCGAGCGCGTTTGTAGATATATTAACCCAAACATCGTGGTTCGTTGTTCATGGCACACCAAGTTTGGGGTCCAGCAAGATTGTGAATGAACGAGAAAGCTGATATTTCAAGCCCTGACCCGTTCATCACGGCAACTGCTTGCTACGGGACGCAAGCACGCTAGGACGCAGCAAACGCTCGCCGCGCATGACGTACAGGATAAAGACGCGAGAGCCCTCTTGACGATAAGAGACTCGGCATGGTGGCTCGACGATCTGCCTGTAGCGCCAACCTTTCAGTTCTTGCGGCTTGGAGCCGCTTTTTGGATGATCTGCCAGCTGCTCCACATGCCGAAACGCCTTCCGGACTAAAAGCTTGGCCGCGTTCGGATCGTCCAGCGCGACGTAGTCAGCAATGGTATCCAGATCACGGAGCGCAGGCTCAGTCCAAATTACCTCAGCCATCGGGCCATGCGTTGTTTAGCCTGCGCATGAGACAGGGTCCGCCCCTCCTCGATGGCTCTCTCTCCACGCGCGATCCCTTCAAGCAGGCTCATGCGACGCTGCAGCGCCTCATACGTCTCAACGTCCACAAGGTAGGCGCTAGGTACGCCGTGCTGTGTAATAAGGATGGGCTCCTTATCCCGCTCTAACTCGGAGAGGAGTTCCGTGGCCCGACACTTCAGCGTTGTAACGAGTTCGGTGCGCATGATAGTGATACTAAAATATCACAAGACCCGGTACAAGCCCGTGAGGCCCAACGAGCCGCGAGCTGAACGGCGCCCCTTCCCTTGACGCGGGTTGCACGGGCGTCAGCTTGCGTGCCTAGTGGACGCTACTCGTGACCGTGCAGAGAGATTTCCCGCGCAACCAAGCAGAGTGCTCCTACGAGCGCGGCCAGTGCGATAACGACTATCCACTCCATCACACGTTCTCCAGTTCCTCAATGCGTCTGTACGCCCAACGGTTGATAAGTACGATCATGACGGCGATTACCAACACAGCAATCAAGCCCGCTCCCACTATGATAGGGCTCGCCGTTGCATAGTTCTGGGCAAGCCACGCGACGAGCGAAGCATCAAGTGCCACAGCGATTCCGAAGGCGACCTTGAGCCAACCGATTTCTTCCTTGAGGCGGTCTGCCCTCGACATGTAAATAGTGTACCACTAGGCTACTCCGATGCCCAAACGCCGCCGCTCAGCCGCGCCCGCCACGGAGCAAGCGTATATCTGGACTCCACCCCGGTTTGCAAGGTGAGAAGTCGATGATGGCGCGTAAGGAAGACTGCATGTAGGGCGCGTGCCCGCGCCATTCATTGACTTTATGATTCCGTCATGGCTGATTATCGCCGCGCCCATGTGCCGGGTGGCAGCTATTTTTTCACCGTTAACACCTATCGGCGCCAAACGTTTCTCACCGATGCCGATGTGCGCTCCGCCCTGCGGGAAGCGATCGGAACGCTTCGTTTGACCGAGGCTGTTGCTGCCTGACCACATGCATCCCCTCTGGACATTGCCTCCCGGAGATGAGGATTTCTCCCACCGCAGGCGTGTCATCAAGCGAATGCGTCACGCAGCGCTGCCAAACGAGGCTCAATCGACTTGAATGGATGAATGCGCGTCGCAGAATACGGAACCAAGCACCTTATGGCAGCATCGATTTTGGGAACATCTCATCCGCGATGAGGCCGACTTCAACCGGCATATCGATTACATCCATTGGAACCCGGTGAAGCATGGGTACGTGGCACAGGTGAGCCATTGGCCGTATCGAGCTTCCATCGGTATGTCAAACAGGGGTGGCTGCCAGCAAATTGGGGAAGCAACATCGAACCACTCAACGGCGCTGACTTCGGCGAATGAGTTGGCGCGGACACGCGCCCTACGCTCGCTGCTTTCGTGCCTACGCATCAAGCAAGCTGTTGCCAGCCCACCTGCAAGGCTCGATACCGGGCCTGTGGCTAGCAGTTACCCGGGCGGGCATCTCACCCGCTAGAGTGCGCGACATTGCCATGCCGCAACCAAGACCTGACCCTTTCGCCCCCTTGCTTCCAAATCCAATGTCGCATGTCAAGTAAATAAATCACAAACTTTTCGTGAGTAGTTCACAGAGTTCTCCGTTCAGGATCGGAAGAATAACGTCCAGCCGGAAAGAATTGCGGCGCGGCTCAATCGGTCCCACTGATTGATCCTGATAACTTGAGAAACCGTACCATCCTTTAGATGTGCGTTTCTCGATAGGTGTTGGCCTTGCCAAAAGTTAGGACGGTGAGGTCGATACGGGTATCTATACGTCTATGAGGAAGAGTCATCATGAACTACACATCGAGATACTTACCGGCCTTGATGCTTGGGCTTTTCTTATCTCTCAGTCCAGGCCTTTATGCTGCAGAGGTGCTTGAGGGCGTGGAAATTGAACGGCCAGGAGCAGCAGCCCCCGCAGCGGCGGAGCCAGAACCGAGGGCTGTGCCCGCCAAACCCGACCGTACGGTTATCGGACCCGGCGTACACCCCAACAAGGTCATCGTCAAGTTTGTGGAAGGTAGTGCTGTCCGTTTTAGGACGGGCAATCTGGTAAGCCTGGGACCACCGGGCGCTAAGGCGGCCATGGACCCCTTGTCCGACCTGATCTCAAGCTTCCACGGAGCAAAAATAGAAAGACAGTTCACCCGTCCCGAACAGGATCTGGAGAAGGAAAAGGTGCAGGGAGAAGCACGTTCTGGCAAGGAGTTGGCGGACCTCAACAATTATTACGTAATCACCTTAAAGGAAGATGCGGATACGGGTGCGTTTATTGATGCCTTGAATGCCATGGACATCGTGGAGATTGCCTATCCTGAGCCGATCCCAGAACCCGCAGCCATAGACCCGCCCCATGTCCCTAGCGATATATCACCGGTAACCCCTGATCTATCCGGTGGTAGAGGTTATCTGAACGCCGACCCAAGGGGCGTGAACGCATCGTTTGCGTGGACTAAACCGGGAGGAAGGGTGCCGGTATCAAGGTCGCCGACATCGAGGGCGGCTGGCAGATAGGTCACGAGGATCTCGATATCCATGCCACAGACCTTTTATCCGGGACTAATAACGCTGATCCGGTGTGGCGAAACCACGGCACCGCTGTGCTCGGCGAGATCATCGGGCACAAAAACGGCTACGGCATCACCGGGATAGCTAACGAAGCCAAAGCCCGCATGGTATCCATCTTTGGAAACACGACTGCTAATGCTATCAACATCGCAGCGAGCAATCTTAGCCGGGGGGATATCATCCTGATCGAACTGCACGCTCCGGGTCCGGATAGCGGTGCCGTATGCGAGTGTAACTGCGGTCAGTTCGAATTTATCGCCATGGAGTTCTGGCAAGATAACTTCGACGCCATCCAAGCGGCGACGGCCAATGGCATCATCGTGGTCGAGGCGGCCGGTAATGGATCGATGAACCTCGATAACGCCATTTATGGTGGTAATTCTGACCGCGGCGTTCGCGATTCCGGTGCCATCTTGATTGGTGCCGCGACCTCCTCCGTCCCGCACAACCCGACCTGCTGGACAAACTTCGGTAATAGGATAGACTCTTATGGCTGGGGGGAGAATGTCAGGACCACCGGATACGGTGACCTCTTCAATGGCGGGGGCGATACCAACCAGTATTACACCAGTTTTTTCAGTGGTACCTCTAGCGCCTCACCGATCGTGGTCGGTGCAGCGGCATCCCTGCAGGGTTATGTCCGGGCCAAGATCGGCGGGGGCCGCCTCACGCCCCGCTGGAATGCGCCATGTCCTAACAGGAACCGGTACCGGACAGGGGTTTGGTGGATCCTGGGGTTTTAAACACATCGGCACGCTGCCCGATTTGCAAAAGGCGATTGGTTATCTGAGCGGAAAGGTCAACTTTGACATCGTAGCGGCTCCGAGTGCATTTCTTTCAACTACCGCACTCAGGGATACCTTTGCAAAGTTCGGAGCAAAGTTTAGAGGTCCGGGGACATCCCCAGATGGCGGTGCGGTCCTCAACGAAGGAAGCAATTTCTTCGTAAGTGGCTACTCAGCGCGGAACTTCCTCGCCTTTAACTGCGGTGCAACCTTGAGCAACGGTGCCATACCGCAGTTTCCAGAGCGAGTGATATTTTCGAAACCGCCGCTTTCCAAGCTCCCGGAGCGGGTAACCCTGAGAGCGGGATCCGGTCTATCGGTAGGTGAGACGGTGACATTCGCTGCCCAGAGCAGCACCGGAAACGTTCTCGATACGGCAACGCTCAACCTAGCCTCCGGCCTACAGAGCGTAGACCTCTTAGGGCCGGGTATCAAGACAGTCAATATGAAAGGCCCCGCGGCTTATAAGGCCGTTGTTGACAACGTCTACTTCGGCGGTTGTATGACCCAGAAGTACACCGATAATTTTGGGACCGAGTATTATCTGGTGCAAGATGGTTCTAGTAACATCAGTGGTAGAACCCATAATGGAAGTGTTGACGGAAACCCGTGGATAATCCGGGGGAATCGCAGCGGATCGAGTTTGACCTTCCGTGTCACGAATCCGTCCCTCGACACAGGGTGCTTCTCATACACGTTCACCGGCACCGTAGGGGCAGGCTGCGGAACAGCAACCGGCACCTGGGCTTAACGAACTGCGGGCTGATAGAAGCATGACTGAATGCGAGCGTTCTCAGCTCCGCGCCCAGTAGTCTGCGCGGCGCAGGCTGCAATCCCAGCCACGCAAGGGTGATGAACGACGCCAAGACCTGCCCTCGACTGATCGACTTAGCGCACCGCGACCTTCCCCTTCCCGTAACACCGTGCGACTGCAACGGCATATCGATTGCAATGTGGAACCCGATTAGTGGTAAAGGTCATAGCGGACTTCTCATCGTCTGTTCAAGAGGTTGTTACAGCCTCCAATTGGGGACATCACGATGCCGTTCGGGAGGGGAGGAGTCGATACCTTATCCTACTCGGGCTAATAATACTCCGGCGGCAGGCGACTTCGAATCGTCTTCACGCAGACACCGATAAGAGGAGCGACTTCGCCACCATAGCGCCGCGAGGACGGAACCCGCGACATATCCGACCACGGTGACGACCACGATAACCAGGAATGTTCTCTCCGACGGCAGGGTTGCGGTCGCGAGTGTGACGGTACGCCCTTCATCAACGACCAAGTCGCCCGAGAAAGCAGCTCGACCCCCTGGCAAGCTTTGATCGCAGACTGTTTCAGCGCGAAAGCGATTCATGTTCAGGTCTGGGTTCACAGATCGTGATGAAGGGAGATGTCTCGGTCAGCCCGTACGCTTGAGTAACCACCCATCCGAGTTCACCTCGATTCGTTCGATGGTTGCCGCGGCTGGCGGCGCACCGGCTGTCAGATGCGCACACCGCGGCGCGCTTCGCGTCTCAGTTCCTCCGGACCATTGGCGATGCTGATCAAAACCGTCGGAGCGCGCAGAGCATGCTGATCGATTCTTGCTGATCTTTTCGAAGACGGCAAACGGCTCGACTTTGCTCAGACAGATATGAGTCGCCCCACGGCTGTGACAGTCCCCACGAACGTCCAGCCGTTGGCATGCAACATCGGCAGCGTCCAGAGATAACGATCCGTATGAGTCATGGCGTGATGGATAGCGTGCCACGAGTTAATGTAAGCGTTGCGATGGGTAATCATCACCCCTTTGGGCTTGGAAGTGGTGCCGCTGGTGTAATTGATGGTCAACAGATTCTGTTTCCAGAATGGCCGGCCGTGTGAAGTCGGCAGGTGCTTCCGCGAGGAGCTTCTCGTAATCCAGCCAGCCAGGTTCGGCTCCCTTCGAGCGCAACGAACGCCGCAACATTCGGCAACTGTGAGCGAACGCTGTCGACCGCGTCAAGGTAATCGGAGTGGGCGCACACGATCCGCGCGCCGCTGTGATTGATGAGATAAGCGAAGTCATCGGCAGTCAAGCGATAGTTGACCGGCACCAGGATCGCTCCGATCTGGGGCACGGCGTAAAAAGATTCGAGCTGGGCATGAGTGTTAGGTGCGATATAGGCAACGCGGTCGCCTTGTCGAACTCCGAGCGCTTGCAATGCCGACGACCATCGACGAGACGTTATGCCAAATCGGGAGCAGAATCTGCTCGCCGGTCACGGCTCGGTGACGAGGCCGTCGAGTGCGTAGTTCGGCCATCCCTTTCCTAAGAATGATTGCGACAGAACGACGACGCCAAGGCGGCTCCTCGCCAGTCCGGTATCGATCTTCCGCCTTAGGCGATCGCCGGCAGGACCAATGTCGAGTGAGGGGTCGGAGCCGTACTGTCGACCGCGTAGCGAGATCGAGAAGTAGGGATGCGACGGCGGCGCGATAGCCTGATTTGGAGCTAATTCATCGAACCACACGCTGAGGCCGGCCTTCTGGCAACGCGTGCGCCAGTGGTCGCACAACTTCTGGCCGAGATCGTGTTGCGTGAATTGATTCGCAGCAATCTTAGCGCGAGCGCGTTTACGGATATATAAACTCAACATCGTGGATCGAGCTATGAGACAGATGCGCGTCTTTGTCTTCCGACGCATGAGAGATGAAGACATCATACTCTCTTTCGTCGGGGCGCTCGGCTACACGGGGTGCCTCTGCGTGGCTTTGAACCAGCGATGGTACAGATGACAGTGGAGCTTCGCTCAGTGGCGGTAGAGCACCCGGCAGAACCCGAATTCCAGACCGGACTGAACCCGGATAACCCCCAAGGTCGATCACCACATACCAATGTCCTGAGTGAGGGATCTGGAGCCGTACTGTTGACCGCGTAGCGTGTCCGCCGAAGTACGATGCTGACGGCCGGCGCGGTAGCTCTGAAAGTTGGAGCTATCCATCAGCCGCACGTTGGCGGCACTTCCGGACAAGCTAACTTCGACAACCTCGCCGCCCTGCTTCTGACCAAGATCGTATTGCGTGAATTGCATTCTCAAGCAATCTTAGCGCGAGTGCGTTTATAGATATATTAACCCAACATCGTGGTTCGTTAGCCATGAGACTCGATGTTCGGGGTCAGGTTAACAACCGCTTGATTCCGCCAAACGATGACGAGCAATGAGTCCGACTGAGAGCTTGTGAATAAATCTACTGCGCCACCCGCCCGCCCGCATCGCTGCGCGAGTGCTCGGAATCCTCATGTATTTCCACATACCCTGCGGTTCACCTGCGCAGGCCGTGCGCAGCTCGCGGGCGGGAATCAGCAAAGGGTGATCGTGCTGTATGCAGAAACTGCTGACATTCGGAATGCATGTTGAAAAATAATGCCCTTTGGAAGCTGCGAAGCACTTGACTTTGAACAAGGTTGCTCTCCCGGAGGGAGAGGGAGAAAAGGCGATGCCTGTTGCGGCAGGACAGGGACCTTGACGATGTACCCGACATTTCAAATATCTTTGGTGCTCGCGACGAGTTCTTCACAAGCTCTGAACGCCTTATCTTGCCTCACCGCCACTCAGGGACAGACCACGAGGACAACGCACGTCGAGTACTATAAGCACTAAACCTTGAACCGGAAACGCACGACATCGCCGTCACGAAGGACGTATTCCTTGCCTTCCAACCGCCACTTGCCGGCTTCCTTCGCCCCGTTCTCGCCGCGGTAGGTCAGAAAATCGTCGTAAGTGATGACCTCGGCGCGAATAAACCCGCGCTCGAAGTCCGTGTGAATGACCCCGGCGGCATGGGGCGCCGTCGCTCCCACCGGAATCGTCCAGGCGCGCGCTTCTTTCGGGCCGGCGGTAAAAAAGGTGTGCAAGCCCAGCAAGGCGTAGCCGGCGCGGATGAAACGATTGAGGCCGGGTTCTTGGAGGCCGAGCGCCGTCAAGTACTCGCGGCGTTCGCCTTCGCTCAAGCACACGAGCTCCGCCTCTAAGGCGGCACAAACGACGAGACTGGCCGCACCTTCACGCGCGGCGTAGTGGATGAGATCCTCCGTCCAGCGATTCCCGCAAAGCTCCGCCTCCTTGACGTTCGCGATATAAATCGTGGGCTTCATCGTTAACAGGTGCAGATCGCGCAAGCGCTCGCGTTCTTGGAACGTGAACTCCACCGACCGCAGCGCTTGACCCGAATCGAGGCGGGTGCGCGCGGTCTCGAAAACCTCTCTCGCGGCCGAGGCTTCCTTATCGCCGATCTTGGTGCGCTTGACGGCGCGCTCCAAGGCGCGCTCGACCGTCTCGAGGTCCGCGAGACAGAGCTCGGTATGGATGGTCTCGATGTCGGACAGGGGATCGACATGACCTGCCACATGCACCACATTATCGTCCTCGAAACAGCGCACGACCTGGGCGATGGCTTGTGTTTCCCGGATATGGGCCAGGAACTGGTTGCCCAAGCCCTCGCCCTTGGAGGCCCCGGCCACCAGGCCCGCGATATCGACGAATTCCACTTGGGTCGGAACGATTTTTTGCGGCTTGACGATGTCCGCGAGCGCCGTTAAGCGAGGGTCGGGTATGGCGACCAGACCGATGTTCGGGTCGATGGTGCAGAAAGGATAATTCTCGGCCGCGATCGAGGCCTTGGTGAGCGCATTAAAGAGCGTGGACTTACCGACATTCGGCAGGCCCACGATGCCGCATTTAAACCCCATCAGGGAAGCTTAGGGAAACTCTGAATTAGTGTTATGAGCACGCCCAGATGCGCGAAGCCGCACAGCGAGACGCGAGACATATCTGCAGATAGGCGAGCGGCGAGCGAGCACGCGACAAAGCAAGATGGGCAGCACAGTAGCTTATTCAGAGTTTCCTTGGAGCTTGTCATCGCGCCGATGCAGACGATTCATCGCCGCCGGCAGATCACCGCTGATGATCTGAGGCATCAGCTCGAGGGCCGTGTCGAGCGCCGATCCGATCGCCTCCCGATCGGCGCTCGAGGGGCGGCTCAAGAGGAACGGCGTGACCAGCTCGCGCGCTCCCGGGTGTCCGACTCCTACGCGCAGGCGAATGAAACCAGGATCGGGCAGGCAGGCCAAAATATCCCGCAGCCCGTTGTGCCCGCCGTGACCCCCGCCGCGTTTCAAGCGCACCGTTCCGGGGGGGAGATCCAACTCATCGTAAGCCACCAATACCGATGCCGCCGGAATTCGATAATAGTGCGTGAACGCCGCGACGCTGCGCCCGCTATGGTTCATGAACGCCATGGGCTTCAGCAACCAACACTCACGGTCCGCGAGACGGACGCGGCCGATGTGGCCAAAAAAATGCCTTTGTAGCTGAAACTCGGCGCCGCACGAGCGCGCTATCCGATCCAGCAGCCAGAAACCGATATTGTGGCGCGTCTCGGCGTACTCGGGGCCCGGGTTGCCAAGACCGACGATGAGATCGATCCCTGCGCAGTCCGACACGTCCGAGCCGGATCAAGCGCTCGGTTTCGGTTCGGCTGCCGCCGCGGCGGCAGGCTCCTCCACGGTCTCCGCTAGAGCCTCGCCTTCGGGCACGACCACCCGCGGGATATGCACCGAGACCACGGGTTGGGCCGGATCGCCGCCGTGCAGGAGCCCGGCGGCCTCGACACCGGCGGGCAGGCTCAGGTCCGAGAGGTGCAGTGTCGTACCGACGCCTATGTCCGCAAGATCGACAGCGATAAATTCCGGCAGGTCTTTCGGCAAGCACACGACTTCGACCTCGGTCATCAAGTGGCTGATGACGCCGCCGCCTGTTTTAACGCCGACACACTTGTCCGCGTTGACAAAGTGAATCGGCACCCGCATCGTGAGCTTCTCATGCTCGCTCACGCGCAGCAGATCGACATGCATGATGCGCGGCTTAAAGGGATGCCGTTGCAGATCCTTGAGCACTACCTTCTCCGTAGAGTCGTTCAGATTCACGCTCAGAATATGCGAATAGAACGCTTCCTGCGCCAGGTGTTTTTCCATCTCGTCGTGACTCAACTGCAGCATCACCGGGTCTTTACCGGCGCCATACATGATGGCCGGGATCTTGCCTGCGCGGCGCAGGCGGCGGCTCGCACCTTTCCCGGCGCCGGCACGGTTTTCAGCGCTGATTTCGAACTGGTTCACTTTCATTTCCCCTTTCGTTTGCGGTTTTTTGCGGCTGGTCATGCGCCCCTGCGACCGGGAACCTTGACCATCAATCCATAAACATCGAGCTCAAGGACTCTCCCGAGGCGATCCGGCGTATGCTCTCGCCGAGCAGCCCGGCGACACTGAGCTGGCGGATCCGCGGACATGCGGCCGCCACGGGCGCTAAGGGTATGGTATCGGTCACCACCAGTTCATCCAATGCGGAAGACTGAATACGCTCGACGGCATTGCCCGAAAGCACCGGATGCGTGCAGTAGGCTAAAACCCGTGTGGCGCCGCGGGCCTTAAGCGCTTGGGCGGCCTCGCACAGGGTTCCGGCGGTATCCACCAAGTCATCGATCATGACACAGGTCCGGCTCTCGACATCGCCGATAATATTCATGACCCGGGCTTCGTTGGGGTTGGGACGGCGCTTGTCGATGATCGCGAGATCCGCATCATCGAGCCGCTTGGCCAGCGCCCGCGCTCTGACAACGCCGCCCACATCGGGGGAGACCACCATGACGCTCGGGTATTCGTGTTTCCACACATCGCCGAGCAGCACAGGCGAGGCGTAGATGTTGTCGAGCGGGATATCGAAAAATCCTTGGATCTGCTCAGAGTGGAGATCGACCGTCATGACCCGATCGGTCCCCACGCTCGCAATCATATTGGCGATCATCTTCGCGGTAATCGGCACGCGCGCAAAACGCGGGCGCCGGTCCTGGCGTGAATAACCCATGTAGGGCATAACCGCGGTAATGCGATACGCCGAAGCACGCCGGATGGCGTCGGCCATCACCAAGAGTTCGAGCAAGTGATCATTGGTCGGAGCGCAGGTAGGCTGTAGCACGAAGACATCGCGCCCGCGCACGTTCTCGGTTATCTCGACCATCACCTCGCCGTCGCTGAAACGGCCCACCATCGCCTTCCCCAAGGGGATCTGCAGATGGTTGGCCACGGCCTGCGCCAAAGCAGGGTTGGCATTGCCTGTGAACAGCATCACCGAATCAAACGACATGCCTGCCCCTTGGTCACCTAAACATGGCTGGGGTGCCAGGATTCGAACCTGGGAATGCGGGGATCAAAACCCCGTGCCTTACCGCTTGGCTACACCCCAATAGCACCTTGATGCGAGCCCCGCGCGTGCTCTTCGGCGAGCCGATCCAACAACGGGGAGCGGTTTAACCCTCTGGCCACAATCCCTTGCCAATCATCAGGCAAGGCCCGAATCACATCGCGCGCCCGCGCTTGCGCGCTAAAGTGAACGAACACGCAGGCGCCGGTTCCCGTTAGCCGGGCGTCGCCCCATTGCTTGAGCCAGTCCAAGGCCCTTGCCACTTCCGGGTAACGCGCCCGCACCACGGGTTCGCAGTCGTTGCGGCCGCCCGAGTTGATGAAATCGGCGATTGTGATGGCAGTCGAATCCCGTGTCAAATGCGGATCGGCGAACACTGCCTCGGTCGATACCATGCAGGGGGGTTGGATGATCGAAAACCAGGGCTCATCGAGCGACAGCGTCGTCAGCTTCTCTCCGACTCCTTCCGCCCAAGCCGCCCGGCCATGGATAAAGATGGGAATATCGGCGCCGAGTTTTACCCCTAATTCGATCAGGCGCTCGGTGGGCAATCCAAGTCCCCATAATTGGTTTAAGGCGACGAGCGTGGTTGCGGCGTCGGAGCTCCCTCCGCCGAGTCCGGCGCCGATCGGCAAACGCTTTCTTACCCTGAGATCGGCGCCGAAGCGGGTACCCGTGGCCGCCTGCAGAGACCGCGCCGACTTGACCACCAGGTCATCGTCGGCATGCACGCCGGACAGCTCCGACAAGCGCCTGATCCTGCCGTCCTCGCGCGGATGGATTTCGATGCTATCGCCCCAATCCAGGAATTGAAATACGGTTTGTAACTCGTGATAACCGTCCCCGCGCCTCCCGGTAATGTGGAGAAATAGATTTATCTTTGCCGGTGCGGGCCAGGGTGTGGCGAGCACTTTTCAACCCATCTCCCAGCTTTGCACGACCATCCGCAGCTCGAGCTGATCGCTGTGCAAGGAGAGCTTGAGCGGGAGATCGACCGCCCCGCTGCGGCCATAACCTAGAACACTGATGCGCCACCCGGACTGCTCTAGATCGACCATGCGGCCCAAGGGATCCAACTGAAGCCGGGATACCGGCGCCTCGGGATCTGGGATCCCGCGCACCCAGTAATGGAGACCCGCCACCGGCAGGGTCCACCCGAGTTGCTCCGAGAGCAGGGTCTCGGCATCGCGGGCCGTTAAAGATTTATTGTCCGGCGTACGCAGGACGACGCCGCTCGCATCGCCATCCAGACCGTAGGTTCCTTGTCCCAGCGGGGCGACGATTCGCAGCGAGAAACCTTCACCCGCCTGTCGCCACTGCAAACCCGCGTGCCAACCGTCTCGGGGTGTCTGCACCGCGACTCTCCCATGGAGCGACCAGCGCCGCAAGGCATCGATCTCGCCGCGGTGGCGTTGCCAAGCCTGATCGATAGCCGCGTTCCCGCCCAAGTGGTAGACGGGGATCTGCGCGCACGCGGCGAGCATGAGCAACCCAAGCGCGGCAAGCCTTGTTTTCACTGGTTGAGCCGTCTCATCACTTTCAGTAGGTTCGGGTCCCCCGGCGCTACCCGCAGCGCGCCGTCCCAAACCCGCCGTGCCTCGGCCCTGTCGCCCTTCACCCACAGGATCTCCCCGAGATGCGCCGCGACCTCGGGGTCATTGCGGATCTGGAGCGCTCGTCGAAGATAGTTTTCTGCCTCATCCAAGCGCCCTAAACGGTAAAGCACCCACCCCATGCTATCGAGGACAAAAAAATCATTCGGCGTCAATTCCAGCGCTCTTTTGATGAGCGCGTAAGCCTCTTGGTAACGGGTGGTGCGATCGGCGAGAGAAAAACCGAGGGCGTTGAGGGCTTGAGCGTTCTTGGGTTCGCGCGCCAGAATGTGCTTCAGATCGCGCTCCAACAGATCGATGCGGCCGATCTTGTCCGCGAGCATTGCCCGGGTATAGAGCAGTTCCGAATCATAACCCCCGGCCAGCGCTTGGTCATAAAGCTTCATGGCCTCCGTGTACCGGCCTTGGTGGCTAAGTATTTCGCCCGCGATCCGGATTGCCTTTATCCTCTGCTGCTCGTTCGTAGGATTGATGGTCGCCAGATGGCGCTCGGCGTCTTTCACCTTACCGTCTTTAACCAGCGTCAGCGCGATGCTCAGTTGGGCGTCGAAATGGTTCGGTCCTTCCTCGACCGATGCGTACCAATGAAGCGCCGATCCGTAATCCTTTTTCGCTTCGGCTATTTGTCCCAAGTAAAAACGCGCATCCTGGGTGTACTGCCCGCTCCGCGCGATGCGCATAAAACTTTGCTCGGCTTTGGCCAGGTCATTGCCTTGGAGGTAGAGCAGCCCTAGCGCAAAGCGGACATCAGGGTTGTCGGGTTGCTCCTTAGCAAGGATCTCGAATTGGTCGCGGGCCGCATCGAAACGCTTATTGTCGGCGAGCAGCCGGCCGTAAGCCATGCGCAGATGAAAGTCCTCGGGATGTTCCTTCACGGCCTCCTCGATCCAGGTCAAGGCGGTTTGCACGTCGCCCTGCTTTTGCAAGATCCCGAGATAGGCCACCGCCATGTTCGTGTCGAAGGGAGGAAGTCTCAGCGCCCGCTCCATGGTTTCCCGCGCTACCTGAACCTTGCCGGCGCGAAGCGCCAACCACGCATAAGCGAATAAGGCCTGCGGGTCATCTTGGCGTTTCGCCACCAACCGCTCCATTACCCCGAGCGCCGCGGCTTGGTCCTTTCCGGTGCTGAGTAAATTGGCGATCAAGCGCAAGTTATGACTCGCCCGCTCATCGTCTGAGTGCGTCGCGATTTCGAGATGTTTCAAGGCTTCGTCATGCCGACCTCCGCGTATCAATAACGCCGCCAACACACGCCGCGCCTCCGGATCATCCCCGGCGCGCGCGACCCAGAGCTCGGCCCCTTCGAGCGCGTCGTGTTCGCGTTTGGCAAAAATCGCGATGCGGGTCGCACGCTCCGCGACGCGCGCATCGGCTACTGTACGTGCGATGGCTAAATAATTTTCTGCCGCGATCTCGGGATGCCCCCGCTGCCCGGCGATTTCAGCGACCAGCAGCTTGTATAACATCTCTTCGGTGAGGTCGATCCTCGGCGTGGGGGCAACGGCGTTCGCGGAGGGCTGGATCACCGCTTGCGTCCCCGGCTGGGTCTGAACCTGGCTCGTAGCGCAACCGGCGAGCCACGCTGCGAGTAGGCACACAAGCCCAGAGCGCGGAGATTGGCGCCGCCTAAACGGCGCCAACGTCAAGGAATCACGCGAGGACAGCATGGTTGAATGTCTACATCCATGGTTTAGGGAAGCTCTCCAAACTTACTGCGCAGCCCATCTGCTTTGTCGCGTGCTCGCTGGTCGCTCGCCTATCTACCTGATATGTCTCGCGACTCGCTCCGCGGCTTCGCGCATCTGCTTGCTCGCGACACTTTTGCAGAGCTTCCTTCGCAGTGGACTTATGAACGCGTTGACCGACCCCGGTAAGGTCTTGAAAACAGCGTCAGAAACCTCGGCAGCACTTCAGAATGGCGACTTCGACCAACCTCGGGGATATGCTAATGTTGCTATTCTACTGCATTCGTATGAGTAATTACTAAGACCGCCGATGAAGGATTCTTTGCGCATAAAACTCGAACGGCTGCGCGACAGGCTGTCAGAGTTAGATCACCTGCTTGCCGATCAACGGGTGATCAACGATCAAGTGGCTTTCAGAGCGCTTGGGCGGGAATATGCCGAGCTGAGCCCGGTCGTGTCGTGCTTCGGCGAGCATTTGCAAAACCGCAAGGCGATCGAGGCAGCCAAGGAGATACTTAACGATGGCGATCCCGAACTGCGGGCCCTGGCCGCGGAAGAACTGAAGGAGGCCACGGCAAAGGACACGCGTCTCGAACGGGAACTTCATGCCTACTTGCTCCCGAGCGACCCCGCGGATAACAACAACATCTTCCTCGAGGTGCGGGCGGGAACCGGCGGCGGCGAGGCGGCGCTGTTCGCGGGCGATCTCTTCAGGATGTATACGCGCTACGCAGAACTGAGGTCATGGGGCATCGAGATCCTCAGCGCCAGCCGCACCGAGGGCGGGGGTTACAAGGAAATTATCGCCCGCGTTGCCGGGCGCGGGGCATACTCGAGACTTAAATTCGAGTCCGGGGTGCACCGGGTTCAACGGGTGCCAGCAACCGAGGCGCAAGGCCGCATACATACCTCCGCTTGCACGGTCGCCGTGCTGCCGGAAGCCGATGAGGTCACGAACATCGAGATCTCGCCCTCCGATCTTCGCATTGATACGTTCCGGGCATCGGGCGCCGGCGGACAGCATGTTAATAAAACCGATTCCGCGATCCGCATCACGCACCTACCGACGGGGCTGGTCGTGGAGTGCCAGGAAGAACGCTCCCAACATAAGAACCGCGCCCGCGCGCTGAGCCTGCTGCGGTCAAGGCTCCTGTCCGCCGAGCGCGAACGGCAGCGCGCGGAACAAGCGGAGAGCCGCCGCATCCTGGTCGGCAGCGGGGATCGGTCCGAACGCATCCGGACCTACAATTTTCCGCAAGGCCGGCTCACCGATCACCGCATCAATCTCACCCTGTATAAGCTTAACGATATTCTCGAAGGACAGATCGACCTCGTCATCGATCCGCTTATCAGCGAGCATCAGGCGGAGTTGATGGCGGCTACTGGTGCTTAATCAGAAGCGGCCGCGCTCACCAACCATTGGGTCCATCATCGCGGAGGCCGAGCGCAAGCTCGCTAGGTTGGGGTCGGCACGGCTCGACGCCGAGTTGTTACTGGCTAAACTCCTCGGTGTCAGCCGCGCCCATCTCTACGCCTATCCCGAGCGCCCCTTACCGGTGCGCGCGGCTATAAGGTATGGGCGGGTCATCGACGAGCGCGCCCGCGGCGTTCCGCTCGCCTATTTGGCCGGATCGCACGAGTTCTGGTCGTTAGAGATCACGGTTAACCCAAACACCCTTATCCCGCGTCCGGAAACCGAGCACCTCGTGGAAACCGCGCTCGCCCTGATTCACTCCCACGGCCTGCGTACGGTGGCGGATCTCGGCACCGGCAGCGGCGCCGTGGCGCTCGCCCTTAAGCGCGAAGTTCCATCGCTCGGAGTGTTCGCCACAGATATTTCTCCGCAAGCCCTCGTGGTCGCGCGGCGCAACGTTAAGGTGCTGGGGCTGTCCGGCATTAAGTTACTCCGGGGAGACTGGTACCGAGCGTTGCCCGAGCGACGATTTGATCTGATTGTGTCGAACCCCCCTTACGTGGCCTCGGACGACCCGCGCCTTCGCATGGGCGAAATCCGCTTCGAGCCTTTGATCGCCCTTGACGGAGGCCGTGACGGACTGGAAGCGATCCGTAAGGTCATCGCGGGCGCCCGTGAGCGCTTGCAAGCGGGCGGCTGGCTTGCGATCGAGCACGGACCCGAGCAAAGAAAACCGGTCGAGACTCTGTTCGGTGCGCACGGATTTCGTTCCATCGGGTGCGTTCGTGATTATGCCGGCCATGAGCGCATCTGCCTTGGGCGCTTTGTCGTGGCGGATTGAACCGAGTATTTCGCAAGCGCCCCGTTCCGTGGAAACCTATTCTGGCTCGATGCAAGACCCACAACTGCTCCGCTACAGCCGCCAGATCTTGTTGCCTGAGATCGACATTGCCGGCCAAGAGCGGCTCCTGGGCGCGACCGTGATGATCTTAGGCCTGGGCGGGCTCGGATCGGCGGCCGGCATGTATTTGGCGGCCGCCGGCATCGGTCACCTCATCTTGGTCGATTTTGATCGGGTCGATGTGGCGAATTTGCAGCGTCAAATCGCCCACAGCACCAAGGATATCGGCCGGCTCAAGGTCGACTCCGCGGCGGAACGCCTGGATGCGCTCAATCCCGATTGTCGAATAACGACGATCGGCTGTCGACTGGACAGCGGCGAGTTGACCCGAACAATGGCCGGGGTCGACGCCGTGGTGGATGCCAGCGACAACTTCGCGACCCGTTTCGCGTTGAATCAGGCCTGCTACGAAACGAAAACATCGCTCGTTTCAGGCGCCGCCATGGGATTCGGAGGGCAGGTGGGTGTGTTTAAACCAGGCCAGGCAGACAGCCCTTGCTATGCCTGCCTCTATGACGACCACGATGCGGCCGTGGACACCTGTACGGAATCGGGCGTGATCGCGCCCTTGGTGGGGATCATCGGCAGCGTGCAGGCGCTCGAAATCATCAAGCTGCTCACGGCCACGGGCGTATCCCTGCTCGGGCGGCTGCTCCGGCTCGAAGCTCTAACGATGACCTGGACCAGCGCGCGGATCGCTAAGGATCCGCGCTGTCGCGTCTGCGGCGGCGTAAAACCGATCTCGGTCTAGCGCTTTTGGGCGTTGATCGCTCCGCAATCTGCATTCCGGCAGAGGATCACCGGGCTGCCATTACGGCCCGTTAATCGTCCAACTCGTGGCCGATCACGCTACCTGCGATGGCGCCGGCGCCCGTGGCGAAGGGGTCACCGTAACTCAATTCACTGCCTAAGAAACCGCCGACCACCCCGCCCAGGATGATCCCGAGCGGCGAGTGACCATCGTAGTGCCGACGATATCCATGACCCCCGGCATAATAGTGATTACGCTGCTGATAATTGTACCGGGGTCGGTACTCCGGATAAAAACGCGGAGCGTGATGATAGTGGCGGTGATGGTGGTAATTGCGGCCATGATGCCCATGACCATGGTGGCCGCCCCCCGCAAATCCCGGCGAAGATAATAGTAAACTTACCGCCATTGCGCTGCCAAGCATAAAATTTTTCATCGCTAACCTCCTGTATAAACACCGGTCTCTGGTTTATCCAACGGGCGCATTTCCCATAAAACGCCGCCAGGTTACAGGTGGGAGGCTGAACGGAGGCTGAATACCGCTTGAGGCTCGCGATGCCTTTCAATTACTCGACAAACGGTAGTTGTGCATGAATTGCCAACTGCGCGTAATGTGAAGGATATCGACCTCACCGCTGATGTTGTCGGGGAAGGGTGCGAACGGTTGCGCTAATTTCACGATCCGGATCGCCGCGTCATCGAGGACTTTAAAACCCGACGGCCTTCGCACCGCGACTTCAAACACGGAGCCATCGGCTCGCAGCGCCACATCGAGGATCAGGTTGCCGGCGAGCTTATTGCGGCGCGCTTCCTCGGGGTAATTGAGGTTTCCGACCCGTTCCACCTTGGTGCGCCATGCTTCCATATAGGCGGCGTAACGGTACTCCGTCGTGGTGGCGGAGATAAATTTACGTTTCGGCCGTTTAGCCCGTGCTTCCAAGCGTTGGGCCAGCTCGGCATTCAAGCTGGCCATCGCCAGGCTGTGGCTGATCAGCATCGTCGCACTCGCAGGCGGCGCCGCTATCGCACTCGGTTCCTGAACCGCTTGGCTCTTCTTTGCAGGCTCCGCGACCACGGCCTTATGGTTGGATTTCGCCTCGGCGACCAATACCTTACGCTGTTGTTTTTGGCCGCTCTTATCGGCAACCTCGCGCTTGAGTTCCTTGGTCATCGCCTTGACCGCTTGCTCGAGCCGACTCACGCTTCCGGGAGGGGGCGCCGCGGCGACGTCCGCGCGCCGTTCGGGAAAGGGCGCGGCGAGCAGTGTGGTCGGACGCAACTTGCGCTCGCTCTCTCCTCCGCCCACCAGGTCGGCTTGCGCCAAGAGATCGGCTTTAGCGGGTCTCCGGGCGCTACGCTGCTGCACTAAAATCACATCCAGGGAATCGTAACGCGGCGCGGGTCGATCCGGGGGCACGAAGCTCACGCCCAGGATGACGATCGCGTGCACCACGAGGGCAAAACAGAGTGTAAGCGTCAACCGATCGGCCGGAGTAACCGTGGGATAGGCGACAGTCTCGCTCACTTGGTCAATAGTACCTGGGTCATACTGCGGGCGATTATACCGTTCAAGAGTCCGAAGACGAGCGCCGCGCTCATCAGCACCGGAAGCAGCTTGAACAATCCGGTATGGGGTATGAATAGGCAATAAGCCGCACCGATTTGCCCTCCCATATGCGCGAGCGCGGCAAGCAGACTGTAGCCCACTTCACTCAAGGCCTTGCGACTGACGGACACGGCAAGACCCAGCACCATGAGACTCGCCAGGGCGCCGGACAGGCTTAAGGCGAAGCCCGGCGACAAAAACGTACCGGCGAGCAGGCTCCCCGCGAGCACCCGGAGTAGCGCTATCCAGGCCGCGGTCGCCCATCCGAAACATACCAGCGCCGCCACGGTGACGATATTGGCCAAGCCCGGTTTGAAGCCGGGCAAGGGGCTGGGAAACGCCATTTCCAAAACGTACATCCCTAACGCCAAGGCCGTTAACCATGCGATGCGGATGTCCTCTCGTGTGACCTCGAATTCCACGCTCAAAAGTTTATTGCATCAAAACCCGTACCTTTTCCTACGACCTGAACCGCAACACCGTTCGGTAGACAAGCCGCGAAATCACCGTCGCTTGCGAGCCATCCGCTATGAATACATAGCTTAGCGAGGCAAGGCGCGCGACGAAAGCGAATGCGGCCGTCCCGTATTTCGAGATCGGTGGGCCCCAGCACGCCCTCGATCACCACCGTGCGGTCAGCGCCGAGAGCAAGCCATAGGTCCGGTTTTCCGGCGCTCGACACCCGCGCGCTTTCCGCCATCGGCGCGGGCGCCCAAAAATGCGCATACAAGGCCGCGATCAGAGCTAGCGCCAGTATCAGAATGACTTTATCGGCGGTCGTCATGGGTCCGCGCTTGTGAAGATACTCCGGCCAGGATCGACATGAAAACGTATGCGTGCCCCCAGCTTGGAGGTCACATGAATGTTTCCGGCGGCGTCCACTAGCATGGCTTGATCTATTCCCATCGCATTCGCCAGCGCTTCCCAATGATCGGGACCTGCGACCAGTAGCGCGGTTGCCGTCGCATCGCCGACTGCCGCACTGCGACGGATCACCGTCGCACAAACCGCGTCCCGTACGGGATAACCGGTCCGTGGGTCGATCACATGATGATATCTTTTCCGATTATAAATGAAAAACCGTTCGTAATCTCCTGACGTTAAGATACTTTCATCAGTCTCTATCTCGATCGAAGCAAACACCCCCGGCGCCCGCGGATGGCGGATGCCGATACGCCAGGGCCGGACCCCGCGACGGCCGTAGGCGCGCAGATCGCCCCCGGCGTTGAGAATCGCATTCTTTATCCCCAAGGCGCGTAAGGCTTCGACCCCACGGTCAACAGCGTAACCCTTGGCATATGCGCCAAAATCCAGGCGCAACGCCTTATTCGTACTTTTGAGCGTTCGGCCCGCGAACACCAACGCCTGCATGCCCGGCTGCCCGGCGACTAGCCGCATGATATCCTTTCGTGGCGGCGGTTTTTGCGGCGGTTCGCCGCCGGTAAAGCCCCACAACTCGACGAGCCCCCCGATCGCGGGGTTAAATAGACCCTCGCTCAGCCGCGATAAGCGCGTGGCCTCGTCGATCATCGGTACAAGCATGGGGTCCACCGTAAAGGGCTGTCCTCGAGCGAGCAATCGATTGGTGCGCGCTAGAACGCCTTCCCGCCACGGGTACAGGTCTTCATCCAGCGTCTTGAAATCCTTTTCGATGCGGCGGTACGCCCGTTGCGCCGAGCGGGATTCCGCGCCGGCGATCGTCAGCTCGATGAGCGTCCCGAATGCGAAGAATTGAAACTCGTGGACGGGGATCTCGCGTTGTTCGCACGCGCATAGAAGAAAAGCTAAAACCGTCCCAATCCGGCACCGATGCGTATGCATTTAAATTTATTTCCGGCGGGCTTGCCGCGGGATCCTTAGCCATGGGGTTTCCAAAGGGGAGAGGCGCAGCTCTCCCCTTTGGTCGCTCCACGGGGTTCATACCCCGTGGTGGCGAAATCAAATTGCTCCGAGAAGCAGGCTTAACCGGCGTTCTATCGCAGCCATTAGTTGAGCGGCGATATCAAGCCCATAGAGCGCATCGATCTCGCGGATGCATGTCGGACTCGTCACGTTGATCTCGGTAAGATAGTCGCCGATGACATCGAGGCCGACAAACACAAGTCCCTTCTCGCACAATGCGGCCCGCACTTGACTGCATATCCAGTAATCGCGCTCGTTTAGCGCCACGCCTTTGCTCATACCACCGACCGCCAGGTTTCCGCGGGTCTCACCGGGGGCCGGGGTGCGGGCCAGGGCATAGGGTACGGGTTCGCCGTCGATCAGCAGGATGCGCTTATCCCCCGCCACGATTTCCGGGACGAAGCGCTGCGCCATCGTGAACTGACTGCCGTGGCCGGTCAAGGTCTCGATGATGACGTTGGTGTTCGGGTCGCCGTCACGCACGCGAAAGATAGAGACGCCCCCCATGCCGTCCAGGGGCTTCAAGATGATATCGCCGTGTACCTTAAGGAATGCCCTAATGCGTGTCCGGCTCCTTGTCACCAGGCTCGGCGGACAGCATTGCGGAAACCAGGACGTAAAGAGCTTTTCGTTCGCGTCCCGAAGGCTACGGGGCGCGTTTACGACCAAGACGCCGGCGGCTTCGGCAAGCTCCAAGAGATAGGTCGCATAAATATATTCCATATTATAGGGCGGATCTTTACGCATGAGCACCACATCCAGATCCGACACCGGCCGCGTTTGCTCATGGATAAATCGATGCCAATGATCGCTACGGTCCTCTACCGCCAGTTCCCGCATGCGCGCAAAGGCCCGGCCGTTGTCAAGAAACAGATCCGCCAACTCCATGTAATAGAGTGACCAGCCGCGCGCTTGCGCCGCGAGCAACATGGCGAAGCTACTGTCTTTCTTGATGTCGATCGCCGCAATCGGGTCCATCACAATGCCAAGCTTGATGCTCATAGTGCCCACCACCGAAAGCTCACAGGATCACGTTTCTACTACCATTCTGCATCATGCTCGATTCGTCATCACCGTTCCAGCGTGAAGATACCCTTAGGAAACGGCCCCTGGGTTAGCCGTCGCGAAAGCCGCTTGATCACCTGAATCGGTGCCTGCTAACCTTTGACGAACGAACAAGGACAACAACGTGCTATGCACGGAGGTCGGCGAGGAAAGGAAGCGCGGGATCTAACACACGAATGACGGAGATCACGAACGGCAGGCAGCGCGCACCCGCACGCTGCCCCTGGGCGCTGTCGGATGCCTTGACCATCGGTTATCACGATACCGAGTGGGGCGTGCCGGTGCATGAGGACCGCAGCTTATTCGAGTTTCTGGTGCTGGAAGGCGCCCAAGCGGGCCTGAGCTGGCTCACGGTTCTAAGAAAACGCGAGAATTACCGCGACGCCTTCGATAACTTCGATCCCGCTACCGTGGCCAACTACGACGCGCATAAGATAGCCCGGTTGCTCGAAAACGCCGGCATTATCCGCAACCGGCGTAAGATCGAAGGCGCAATCAATAACGCGCGGGCGTTTTTACGCGTTCAAAGCGAGTTCGGGAGCTTCGATGCGTATATTTGGGGCTTCGTGGACGGCACGCCTAAGAACAACCACTGGCACAGCATCACCGAGCTTCCCGCCCGTACTCCTCAGTCCGACGCGCTCAGCAAGGATCTCGTCCAACGAGGGTTCAAGTTCGTGGGCTCGACCATCTGCTATGCGCACATGCAGGCAACGGGAATGGTCAACGATCATATCGTCGGCTGTTTCCGCCATGCGCAATTGCGGTCCGGCCGGGGTTAGAGCCTAGTCAAGACTCGAAGCGGCGGTTTTGTAGAGGACTCGGACGCGGGCTGGGCTCGGATCACTTCGGCGCGCGGCGTCGTCGCACCCCCTCTAGAGCGGTATGCGAAAGGCTCTCTTTTAAGGACGGTCCTTAGCGCAGGTAGGTAGCGACGAAACCCAACGCGCCACAGGCGCCAATCACGGGAATGATGCCCCACTGAAAGCGCCACATGGCTAGAAAAGCGGCGGCACCGATAAGCGCGGCGACGCCCTCTAACGGCCTGGCGAAGCCTTCGGGCCAGAGAACGTGAACAGCAAAAAAAACCGCGAGATTGAGCACGACCCCGACGACCGCCGCGGTGATTGCAGTCAGAGGCGCCGTAAACTTTAAATCGCCGTGTGTGGCCTCCACCAGCGGACCGCCGATTAAGATGAACAAAAAGGAGGGTAAAAACGTAAAAAATGTTGCCACCGCCGCCCCAATTATCCCAGCCGTTGCCAGGGCTTCGGGGCCGAAAACTTGCTCGCCCCACGCGCCCACAAATCCAACGAACGCCACCACCATAATCAAGGGTCCGGGTGTGGTTTCGCCAAGCGCAAGACCGTCCATGATCTGCGCGGTCGTGAGCCAGCCGAAGGATTCGACTGCCCCTTGGTAGACGTAAGGCAGGACCGTATACGCCCCACCGAAGGTCAAGAGCGCCGCTTTGGTAAAAAACCAACCCATCCGCGGCAGGGTTCCCTCGCCGCCGTGCAGCGCATAGAGGCCGCCCAAGACGACGCCCCAAAGAGCGACACCGATCGCGGCGTAGCGCAACAACCGTCCCCGCTGGAAGCGAGCGTGCTCGGGCGTCGGGGTGTGATCATCGATCAACGCCGGACAATGAGCTTCCGTTGCCGCCTGATGGCTCGCAGAGAGTTGAAACTTTTCCGGAAATCGGCGGCTCCCCAGGAAACCTATGGTCGCGGCCCCTAAAACAATGGCTGGAAACGGGACATTAAAGACGAAAATAGCGATGAATGCCGTCACCGCAACGGCCCACAGGGTCTCGTTTTTTAAAGCCCGCTTGCCAATCCGGTAAGCTGCGAAAACGACGATGACGGTTACCGCCGGCTTGATCCCGTAAAGAACACTGGCGACGGCCGGCACATCGCCAAACGCCATGTAAGTCCAGGATAGCCCGACCAATATCACCAGAGACGGCAAAGTGAAAAGCGCACCGGCGACGATTCCGCCCCAGGTTCCATGCAACAGCCAACCGATGTAGGTTGCGAGCTGTTGCGCCTCCGGCCCGGGCAACAGCATGCAGTAGTTCAACGCATGCAGAAAGCGTCTCTCCGAAATCCACCGGCGCTTTTCGACCAACTCTTCGTGCATGATGGCGATTTGGCCCGCCGGCCCGCCAAAACTGATAAAACCAAGTCTCAGCCAGTACTTAAAGGCGTCCCGGAAGCTCACGGGCACGGTCCCGTGGATGTCCGCCGGGCGTTTTTCTCGTAGCAGACACGTCCCTCGAGAAATCAGGTTTTATGCGCGGTGGAAGACGAGATGCAGCCGGCGAGCGCCAGCCGTGCGGCGAGAGTAGAGAGCAGAGGGTTGTCGCCAACCCTCTGCTTTTTGGTGCAATCTACTATTTGCTGCTATCTCCGGCTTTATTTGTCGCGATTAACGCGGCAAAGCAGACAACGGATAAAGCTAACAACACCCACATTCCAGCATCGCCATCCATAATCTCCTCCTTCGGGTTCGTTATAGTTTAGGTTAAACGACGACCAAAACCGCTTTTTTTCGGTTTTGATCGGCTCGACTTCTTAAGGCAATTGGCATCTGGCAGCGAACAGATGGGGCATGCCCCCCTATAATATACAGAAATTATCTTGAATGCGGAATAGGGAACGTTCCGCGATACCCGCGTAAGTGGCGCAGCGCAGTTTTGTCTGCGCGTCAAGCCGCGAAGTCCCGGAGGTGCACGGGAAGGCGCCGCGCACCCCATCGCCCCGGCCGCGGCTCGAAGACACCCGGGCACGGCATATCGCAGGCGGCACAGCGCCCGTCGGTGCCAAGGTTCCAATCGCTGAGCGTGTACCGGTCGCGCCCGATGAGCGTCGTCCCGCACCGGTGGCAGTAGGTGCTGCCGCCGGCCTTATCATGCACGTTGCCGGTATAGGCATAGCGGACACCGTTGCGTAGCGCGATGTCGCGCGCCCGGGTGAGGGTGGCGGGCGGGGTGTGTGCCTTATTCATCATCTTCCAGTCGGGATGGAAAGCGGTGAAGTGCATCGGCACCTCGGGGCCGAGGTTCTCGACGACCCAGCGGGTCATCGCGTCGATCTCTTGCTCGGAGTCGTTCTCGCCGGGGATCAAGAGCGTCGTGATCTCGAACCAAACCCGGGTCTCGTGCTTGAGGTATGTGAGCGTGTCGAGCACCGGTTGTAAGTGGCCGCCACAGATCTTCCAATAAAATCGTTCGCTGAAACCCTTGAGGTCCACATTGGCGGCATCCATATAGCGGTAGAACTCCGCGCGCGGCTTCGGACAGATATATCCGGCGGTCACCGCGACCGATTTAATTCCGTATTCCCGGCACGCCTGCGCGACGTCGATGGCGTATTCCATGAAAATCACTGGATCATTATAGGTGTAGGCGACACTCGCGCACCCAAGGGCCTTGGCGGCGCGGGCGATCCGATCGGGGGCCGCCTGGTCGGCCAGCGTGTCCGTCTCCCGCGACTTGCTGATGTCCCAGTTCTGGCAGAACTTGCAGGCGAGATTACAGCCCGCGGTGCCAAAGGAGAGGATCGGGGTGCCCGGTAAAAAATGATTGAGCGGTTTCTTTTCGATCGGGTCCACGCAGTAACCGCTAGAACGCCCGTAGGTGGTTAACACCACCTCTCCGCCGCGGTTCGCGCGCACGAAGCACATCCCCTCTTGGCCTTCGTGCAGCTTGCACGCGCGCGGGCATACGTCGCATTGGATCCGCCCGTCGGCGAGGCGGTGCCAATAATGTGTGGCGTGAAACGATTCCGTTGACTGCATGTAGCAATTCTAGTCTTTCAACGTCCCATATCAAACGTACAAAAATCCAGATAGAATATACGTATCAGAAAGGAGATAACCGTGCACAGGCAGAACCATAATCACAGGCAGTTTCAGGTCAGACGATTGGATACTCACCCCCCTTCCGAAGACTGGGAGTTACAGCGCGTGGTGGTGCGGGATGGAATTTCGTTCGACTTCTCCCCCCTGGTTTACACCACGGAGACTGAGGCACTGGAGGCGGGTAAAAGATGGGTGTGGGCTGGAAATTAGAAGCGCCTGCTACGATACGACTAAGAGCAGGTTTTCCCATCCGCTATCCATAGGAGTCGATTTATGAGCATCAAATACCTCTTATATACACGCGATCGCGTGGTGGGGTGGACTGACCAAGAGCGAGGTTTGACGGGGATACATGTTGAATATGGCCTAAGGGATGGAAAGGGTCTATTACATACCTCAGGTATCGCCCGTTTAGAGCTGGCGAGCCGCTACCCCAGAACGCACGTTGAAGAGCTTAAGCATTGGGATTCGTAAAACGGGCGAGGGCTGAGCGCGACGCAAGGTGATGGTCGTCAACGCCTCGGCGTTGGACATCACACTAGCGTACCATTATCGATCGAAGCACTGTCCGTTTCGATTTGCGCCCGCTCTTGGTTACATGGACTGGGACACGCAACCCGATCCAATGCGCCGATTCGAAGGCGCCGCTGTGCTGCCTCTCGACCTCTTGCCGGTAGGGCGCGAGCCGCGCTATGAGTCGGCGTTCGCGCTCGGTCACATCGCCCGAGCCCCGCTGGATCGTGTCTCGGTCTCCCAACTCTTCCAAGATGCGCTCGCCCTCTCCGCCTGGAAACAGGCCGGGAACTCCCGTTGGTCGCTCCGCGTCAATCCCTCGAGCGGCAATCTTCATCCGACCGAGGGCTACCTGGTCGCCGGGCCCATCGCCGGTCTGCTTCCACGGCCCGCGGTCTACCACTACACACCGTTCGAGCACGCACTCGAGATCAGGGCCGAGCTGTCGGGTGAAGCGTGGCTGAAGATCGCGGCACAGCTGCCTGAGAGTGCTGTTCTCGTGGGCCTTACGTCCATCCATTGGCGCGAATCGTGGAAGTACGGCGAGCGGGCCTTCCGCTACTGCCACCACGACGCCGGTCACGCGATCGGGAGCTTCGCTGTGTCCGCCGCCGGGCTCGGCTGGGAGGCGAAGCTGCTCGAAAGCGTCACCGACGGCGATCTGGCTGTGGTACTGGGGGTGCGTGTCCAGACGGGGATCGAGGCCGAGCACGCCGACTGCCTCTTGGCCGTTGTCCCGCAGCGCGCCGGCTTCACGATCGAAGCGCAGCGAGTGTTCACCATTCCGGGCACGGTGTGCGATGAGCTCCGTGGCACGCGCTGGACTGGAGTGCCGAACCGGCTGAGCAGCGATCATCATTCGTGGCCCGTCATCGACGAGGTAGCCGCCGCAACGGAGAAGGTCTCGCGCCCTGGCGAGACGTTCTGGTCTCCAATCGATTTCGACAACAGCTCCCTCGAGATCGGCGACTCGCCGCTCGCGCTTCGCCGCATCATCCACCAGCGGCGAAGCGCAGTCGCTCTCGATGGCCATACGGGGATCACACGCGACGCTTTCTACCAGATCCTGCTTAAGCTCATGCCCGGCTCGCAGCAGGTCCCGTTCACCACGCTACCGTGGCGCCCTTGCGTCGATCTCTTGCTCTTCGTCCACCGCGTGGCGAACTTGCCCTCTGGCCTTTATGCCCTGTTGCGAGACCCCGCGCGCAGGCAGGCGCTCGAAGACGCGATGGATCGGACCTTTGTCTGGACGCGACCAGCCGAGTGTCCTCTGTCCTTGCCCCTTTTCTTCTTGGTGGAAGGAGATGCGCGCTCTGCCGCCCAACAGACGAGCTGCAATCAGGAAATCGCGGCTGACGGCGTCTTCGCAGCGGCCATGCTTACCGAGTACCGCGCGTCCCTAGAGGCGTTCGGGCCCTGGTTCTACCGCCGTCTGTATTGGGAAACAGGCGTCATCGGACAGGTCCTGTATCTCGAAACCGAAGCCAGAGGCATTCGCGGCACCGGCATCGGCTGCTTCTTCGACGACCTCACGCACCAGGTCTTCGGCCTGACTGGAGACCGTTTCCAGGTGCTCTACCACTTCACCGTGGGCGGGCCAGTCGACGATCCACGCCTACAGACCGATCCCCCGTATCAGCACCTCGCGCACGCCCACGGCCGCGAGGTCACGCGGGAGTAACGCCTATGTCGAACCGCCTCGCTCACGACCGACATCCGGTTAGGCATGTCCTCTACGCGAGCTCGGCGAAACCCCTCGTCGCTCCACGGGTATCCGGTTAAAACCGATGGACTCTCCCTTGCCGATTGCGTTCCTCGGGAGCTATCCGCCGCGCCGATGCGGTATCGCCACCTTCACCCGCGATCTCTCCGCGGCGGTCGGCGCCGCTAGCGATTGCGTACTCCCAATGACCATCGCGGTGAGCGATCCGGGAGGTCAGTACGAGTACTCGGGTGAGGTCAAATACGAAATCCGGCAGGCGGTGAAGGCCGACTATGCCCGGGCGGCCGAGTTCGTCAACTATTCTGACGTGCGGCTCGTATCCATCCAGCACGAGCACGGCATCTTCGGCGGCGATGACGGCGCGTACATCCTCGACCTTCTGACGACGCTACGCACGCCAACCATAGCAACGCTGCACACCGTCCTCAAGCGGCCGTCAGACTCGCAAAGAGCGATCATCCAAAAGATGTCCTGGCAGTGCGCGCGGCTCGTCGTGATGAGCAAAGTCGCGGCGGAACTGCTCGGTGCATCTTACGGGGTGAACGAGCGAAAGATCCGGGTCATTCCGCACGGGATCCCCGAGATGGCACCTCGGGACCAGCAGCGGCTGAAGGCCAAGTTCGGCGTGTCGGGTCAACGGATGTTGCTGACGTTCGGGCTCCTGGGCCCCAACAAAGGGATAGAGACGGTCATCCGCGCGCTGCCGGCGGTGATCGAGACGTTCCCCGATGTCGTTTACTTCGTCGTGGGCCCGACCCACCCCATGATCGTGCGCCGCCACGGCGAGGCGTACCGGACCTCCCTCGAACGCGAGGCCGAGCGCCTCGGTGTCCGCGAACACGTGGTCTTCCGCGACCGGTTCGTCTCCAACGAAGAGCTTTGCAGCTATCTACAAGCCGCCGACATCTATCTCAGCCCTTACCAGAACGAGGCGCAGGTCACGAGCGGCGCGTTGTCCTACGCGATGGGGGCGGGAGCGGCCGTCGTATCGACGCCGTACTGGCACGCCCAGGAGCTTCTCTCGGAGGGACGCGGGTACCTGTTCCCGTTCGGCGATCACGGCGCCTTGAGCGCCACCCTGCGCTCCCTCCTCGGCTCTCCGGCGGAGCTCGAGCGCGTCCGGCGCTCCGCCTTCGAGTTCACCCGGTCCATGGTGTGGCCGCAGATCGGACAGGCGTACCTCGAGCTTGCGACGAAGGTGATGGCCGAGGCGCCCACCCGAATGACGTCCATCCAGCCGACGCGCGCCAGCAGCCTACCCGAGCTGCGCCTCGATCACCTGATCCGGATGACCGACGACACCGGAGTGATCCAACACGCCACTTACAGCGTTCCCGCGAGGAACACCGGGTACTGCGTCGACGACAACGCGCGCGCTTTGATCGTCGCGCTGCGCGCGGACCGGGTAAGCAGCGACCCACAGACGAAGCGTCTCGTGAGCACGTACCTCGGCTACCTGCACTGCGCCCAGAGCGAGGCGGGTGACTTCGAGAACCTGATGAGCTACGACCGCACGCAGAAGTCGGGTCCTGGCTCGGAAGACTGCCTGGGCCGCGCCCTCTGGGCGCTGGGGACCACGGCCGAGCTCGCGACCGACGAGGGTTGCAAGCTGCTGGCAAGGGAGATGCTAGACCGCGCCTTGCCGAAGGCGATGGATCTCGGCCCGCGCGGCACTGCGACGACCATCCTCGGCCTGGCCAGCTTGGTCGCCGCGGAGCCGTCCGCCGACGCCGTCCGCAAGAGCCTGAGCGTCCTGGCCGACAAGCTGGTCCAGCGCTATCAGCAGGAGGCCACCGATGACTGGCGGTGGTTCGAGCCGACCTTAACCTACGAAAACGCCATCATCCCGCTCGCGCTCTTCAGAGCCTTCTCCGTGACGGGCGAGCGGGCGAGCTTGCGCGTGGCGCGTGAGTCGCTGGAGTTCCTCGAGGACGTCTGCTTCGGGGACGGGCACCTGGCATTGGTGGGCAACGCCGGCTGGCACTGTCGCGGCGGCAAGAAGCCGCACGCCGACGAGCAGGCGATCGATGCCGCGGCCTTCGTGCTCGCTTTCCGGGGCGCCTACCTCGCGACCGGAGATCATCGGTACCTCCGTCGCATGCGCGAATCGTTCGCGTGGTTCCTCGGCGTCAACCGCCTCGGGACGCCGCTCTACGACTCCGTGACCGCGGGCTGCCGGGATGGGCTCGGGGCGACCCAGGCGAACCAGAATCAAGGCGCCGAGAGCACCATCTGCTTTCTGCTGTCGCTCCTGGAGATGCTCGAGATTGCGGGCGAAGGCCTCGAGCATGCCGGCCGGTTCGAAGAGCCGGAGGCATGAGTAGCTCGGGGTTGGCCGTAACACGAACCGCGCACACCCTGCTGCCCAACCCCCGGCGCGTGATCGCCAAGCCGTACCTGCCGGGCCAGGAAATAATCCCCGGGGGCGACGCCCGGACGGCGCTGCTGATGGATCGCATCCTCGCGATCCCGGAGCCCGAGGTCGCCTCGATGCTCGCGGGCGTGCTGGCGGACTTCTCGTCCCGCCACCGGGGGTTCGAGCAGATCCTGCAGCGGCATTTCGAGCTGGTCGTGCACCACATCGCTCCCGGGACCCAGCTCAGTCACGAGCGGCGCCTCCTCATCGGCGCGTACTTCACGCACGAGTATTCGGTCGAGGCCGCCGCGCTCTTCAATCCGTCGATGGTGCTCGCGCCCGACCAGACCAAGCTCCGACCCGGCGAGCGCCGATTCGTGATGAGCCTCCGAGCCGTGGGTGAAGGTCACATCTCGTCCATCGAGTTTCGCTCTGGCACCCTCGACGCCGCGAGCGAGGTGACGCTCGACCCCGTGGGCTCGAAGCTCGTCAGTGGGCGGCGCACTCCCCCCAGCAGCTACGACAAGCAAAAGTTCGCCGCTAAGCTCGTCGAGCTCGAAGCGGCCAACGAAATCGCCTCGAGCGTGCTCGCTCGGCTCTCGGAACGGTTTACACTCGATGATCTGGAGCACGCGCTCGCGCTGCTGGAAGAGAACGGCCTTCCCCACGCCATCAGCTTCGAGACCGTGAAGATCATCCGCGTCCTGGCCTCGTCCAACTACGTGACCACATTCCCCGCCGATTCCGGGCTCTGCGAGCGGGTGATCTTCCCCGCCGGGCCGAACGAGACGCAAGGGATGGAAGACGCCCGCTTCGTCCGCTTCGTCGAGGACGACGGGCGCGTGAAGTATTACGCCACGTACACCGCCTTCGACGGATACGAGATCTTGCCTCAGCTGATAGAGACAGAGGACTTCGTGTCCTTCACGATCTCGACCCTGAACGGCGCCGCGGCACAGAATAAGGGCATGGCGCTGTTCCCGCGTCGAATCGACGGCAAGTACGTGATGCTGTCACGAAAAGATCGCGAGAACCTCCACCTCGCGACCTCGAACGACGTGCGGTTCTGGAACGACGTCACCGAGCTCCACAAGCCATCCAAGCCATGGGATCTCCTGCAGATCGGTAACTGCGGTTCGCCCCTCGAGACCGACGCCGGGTGGCTCGTGCTCACGCACGGCGTGGGGCCGATGAGACGTTATACCCTCAGCGCCCTGCTCCTCGATCTCGCCGACCCCCGGCGGGTGATCGGCCACCTGCCGGTCCCGCTGCTGGCTCCGGACGAGACGGAGCGCGAGGGCTACGTCCCGAACGTCCTGTACTCTTGCGGCGGCCTCATCAACGGCGACACACTCGTTCTTCCCTACGGGTTCTCCGATCACGGGATCAACATCGCGCTCATCTCGGTGCCGGAGCTGCTGGCGAAGCTGCGGAGCTCCGCGGTTTGAACGCCCATTGGAGATCGGGCCGTGCGGCGCCCAGTTCAACGGCGGATTGCACCCGCCGGTCGCTATTCTTCGATTCTGTCATTGGCATCCTTGACATCGTCATTATAGGTGTATATACTCCTATAACGAACGAACAACAAGGTGGACGGAAACGATGGCGCGACGCTTAGAGAAGGCAGAGTTGGTGAATTGCGTTAACTGCGCGTGCTTCAGCTTACGCAAAGTAACCCGTGCGGTGACCCAGCTTTATGACGACATGCTCCGGCCCTCGGGGCTGCGCGTTACACAGTTTTCGCTGCTGGTTGCGGGAAGAATGATGGGCCCGGTGAGTGTGACGCGGCTTGCGGAAATGACGGTCATGGATCGCACGACCTTAACGCGTAACTTGGAGCTGCTGCGGAAGCAGGGACTGATCGAGGTCGCCTCAGGCGAGGACCGGCGCACGCGAATCGTGACTATCACTTCTCGGGGGAACGGCGCGCTGGCCGAGGCCATGCCGTTTTGGAAGAAGGCTCAGTCGCATGTGGTCAAGGCACTGGGGCAGGAACGCTGGACGGCGATGCAGACCGATCTCGGAGAAATGGTGGCGCTGACGCAGGTACAGTAATTTTTTTACCTACAAATGTGTATATACACTAACGGAGTCGCGATGAACGGTAGAGTTCGATTTGACGGTAAGGTAAGACGTTCTCTGAGGATTAGTCTCATCATTCTAATAGGGGCTAGCCTGCTCGGGAGCGGTTGTACAACAACCTCCACTGCGCCATATCAAACTTACCATCCGGAACTGGAATATCTGAAATCGTTGCATCAGGCTGGCCCTGTCACTGACCCTCAGATCGTCGTTTTCTTGATGCAGCAATTCATGAATACCAACCAGTTGCAAGCTGGCATCGCGTTCTTCGACTCCTTCCTGGAAAAATACGAAGCTCAGCTTTCCTCCGAGCAAAAGGCATTATATCTTGGCACTTTGGGCGTTCTGCGCGCCTCCTATGCCAATCAGGTGCCTCTCTGGAGACGAATCGCATGGGTGAATGAGACCATCGAGATTCTGGAAAACGCAAGGACGCTGAGCAACAACGAGAGCTTTCTGGTACGGTGGATGACCGGGGTAGTCTATGCACAGCTTCCTGATCGCTTTAACAAGGCCGACGCAGCCATTGCCGATCTCAAATGGTGCGTGGATGATATCTCTAAAGCACCCCATACGGGTTGGCTGCGGGAGGTTTTCTATCACCTGGCTGTTCTGTACAAGCGGACCGACGATCAACAACAGGCTCAGGCCTATCTGCAATGGAGCGGCTATGACAGCTTTGACAAGCGCATCACGCTGACCACCCCGTATGCGGTCAATGCCACGAAAGGCCATACATTCTATCCCAAGCGCCTAAGAGAGATCATTCCCGGAAAGATATTTAATCTCTCGGGCTTCGAATTCACCGAGTATTACTTCGTTGTGTCAAAGGACGGCAAGGAGCTGATATCAATCGATGCCGGAACAAGGCCCGACTCGGCGCAGGGGGCCTATGAGTTCCTGCGGAATCGTTTTCCTGATCTGCCCCCGCTGACGACGGTGTTTGTGACCCATGCCCACTGGGACCATATTGGCGGACACAGCTATTTCCGTCAGTTGGGTCCGCAGGTGAAGTTCTATGCCAGGGACAATTACCGCAAGGAGCTAGAGATCGTCACTCAAGGCTTCAGAGGATATAGATTTACGTACTTTTTCGGTACTGATTTCAAAGAAGAATTCATGTCTAATTTCAAGCCCGATGTCGCTCTTGGCCAGCGTACTGAAGTCACCGTGGGAGGGACGCATTTTGATCTCATTCCAGTCCCGGGCGGAGAGACAATCGATGGAATGTTTATCCATGTGCCCGAGCACGGCGTCCTTTTCGTCGGGGATTTTATTATGCCGTATATCGGCGCCCCTTTCTTAGAGGAGGGCAACATCCAAGGGCTCTTCGAGGCCATTGATGTGGCTGTATCCTTAAACCCCCAACATCTGCTCCATGGGCATGAGCCGTTAACTCGGCTCTGGAGCTCTCCGGCGCTGCTCGCCAAAGTCAAAACCCATCTCCAGTGGCTTTATCGAGAGACGCTCAAGGGCATCGGGACCGGGATGGACCGGACAGCGATTCATCATCAAAACTTGATGCCGCCATTCATCCATCAAAATCCCGATGTGCAGCTGCCTTTCCTCGTCATGCGCGAGAATGTGATCAATCGACTATACGATCAGAATGTCGGTTACTGGCAGCCCGACCTTCAGGGCATGGACCATCTTAGCCAGGAAGAATTTGGATCGTTATTGACGCGCTACTTCGAGCTTTCAGAACAAGAATTAGCCAGCGCCATCGAAAAGATGTTGAGCAGCGGCGACCACGAGCTCGGAGCGCGCACAACGACATGGGCGCTTACTCAATATCCGTCCAACAAGAAATTGCAAGAGCTTAAGGAGCTTGCTTTCTTGAAACTAAAAGAGAAATACCAGGAGTTCAATCCCTTCAAGTTCATTATCTACTCACAGTCTATCCATCATGAAACGCCCCAGTTGCAGCAATTCCTGCCTAACAAAGGCATTGAGGCGGACGCTGAACCTCCCCCGAAAAAGTAGACACCTTGATCTAACCAAAGAGGAGGTGTCGGATGCCGAGAGCAGGGCTGTCCCGTTATCCTTGCCAGCCGCCGCGACGCTGGTCTTTGAGGATGACAAAGCGCATTTCAGCCGTGCCGAGCTGGACCAGATGCTGGCGCCGATTGCGCTCTATCCGGACACGGTGCTCTCCCACGTCCTAATTGCTTCGACGTATCCACTCGAAGTGGTCGAGGCGGCGCGGTGGTCGCACCGGCACCCGGATCTACAGGGCGAAGAGGCGGTGGAGGCGATCGAGGACATGGACTGGGACCCCAGCGTCAAGGCCGAGGTGAATCCCCGGATGCCGCGGGTGGAAGGCATCCCGGAGATTGGCGGCCATCGTGTGCAGGTGTCGGTAGTCGATGCGCTCGTCAGCGAAGCGGCGATGGTGTTCGTCGTGGTCGAACTGCGCGCCCGCTCTCCGATGTTGCCGCTGCAGCTGTTTCGGATCCGCTACTTCAGTGGCGCCAACCTGATCACGCTGTCGTCCGACTTCGTGATTCGAGAGGCGCCCGGCGCTGTGCGGGTCTTCCGTTGTCATGGCGATGAAAGCCGCGGTGGATTTCGAAGTCGGCTCGCGAACTCACGATACCAACCGAAGGTGGTGGCAGGGCTATGCGGATAACTGAAGAAAGTGGGAAGGTAAGAAGCGATTTGGCCATTGTCGATTTCCGGCATCCCCGAACGACTATTTGGTGGACCAACAATTCCACCAAACCAGAGGAGGCACGAAAATGCGATTCATGATCATAGTCAAGGCAACCAAAAACTCAGAGGCGGGCGTTCTGCCGAGCGAGAAACTAATCGCCGAGATGACCAAGTATAACGAAGAACTGGCGAAAGCCGGTGTGTTGCTGGCGGGCGAAGGGCTTCAGGCAAGTTCGAAGGGCGCGCGGGTCAAGTTCTCTGGAGGAAAGCGGACGGTGATTGACGGGCCGTTTGCCGAGACCAAGGAGCTGGTCGCCGGTTTCTGGATCTGGAAGTGCAAATCGCTGCAAGAGGCGATTGAATGGGTCAAACGCTGCCCTAACCCTATGCCGGGCGAAGAGGCTGAGATCGAGATTCGCCAAGTGTTCGAAGCCGAGGACTTTGGCGCCGAGTTCACGCCCGAGCTCCGCGCGCAAGAGGATCGGCTGCGCGCGCAGATCGAAAGGTACAAAGTTTCATGACGCTGTCGATCAGGAGAAGATTATGAAATACATCTGGCTTGGATAAGTGGGAAAACGATGTCCGAAAGCGAGCGGAACGCTCCCATGGAGCACTTCACCAGTTCTCACCGAAAGGCCGTGCTTCGACCTCGAACGACCAAGTCGAGCGATGCTGGCTAGTCAGGAGGAACACCGTGTCCGCGACACCGTCCGGCTTGACGAAGAACTCGTCTGGCTTATCTGGCATGCGCTCGCGTGTCTTGGGCAAGTCGACCACGCCGTCGATGATGACGACAGCAACGTGAATGCCCGCCGGCCAAAGGTGACGGGCCATCGATTCGGCCAGGCTGCGCTGGGCTGCCTTCGCCGGTGCAAAGGCCGCCGTATGCGCCGCGCCGCGACGCGAAGCAGTCGCGCCAATGAAGATGATATTGCCCTGTCCACTGCGCTTCATTGCCGGGATTACCTGCTGTGCGGTGAGCAGCGCTCCTAGTGCATTGACGCGCCAGTTCATCTCAAAGCCCTCGGGAGTAATTTCTTCAACTGTCCCCCACGATCCAGAGCCGGCGTTATAGATGAGGGCGTCGACGTCACCGAATCCCGTGCGGATCTGCCCAAAGACTTGTTCGACTGACGCCGGCTCGGTCACGTCGCACGCATAGGCCTGCGCGCCATCGAGTTCATGGGCGAGTGTCTGGCTGAAATCGATGGTGCGCGCGAGCAACGCGACACGGTAGCCTTCTTTTGAGAACCGTCGGGCGATGGCCGAGCCATTGCCCGGTCCTACACCGACGACTGCGCATATCGGTTTGCTCATAATGGGTCTCCTGTCGGCTAGGCGGATCCTTTGCCATCAAACGCCAAAAGTACTTCAGTTATCAGAAATGGACCCCATGGGACAAGGGCTTAAGTGGAATTTTCGCTCCTTATCATGCCGCGTCGGCCAGATTCTGTCAACCAATATACAGTGTATCTCTTCTCATCCACTACCGAGCGACCTTTGGAGGTTTTTGAGGTGATTCGCCGCTTCGGTTTATAGCCTATGTTAGCCCGATCTTCGCGATTCGGGGGGGGTCCTACTAGCTGTTCGGGAACCACGCGCTCTGCTACAGGCCACCCAGTCGCCCGTCTCGTAGGGATAAAAAAGGCGGTTATGTCTAACTTGACACCAATCACCAAAAAAGGGGGAGTATGTTTCGACAGGCCGGTATCCAGTTGTCTTTTGTCGTCTTGCTATTTCATTCGATCATAGGGAGCGTAAATACCCAACTTCTTGCCAGTGTCGTCGCTACGCACAGGATAGAAGCGAGCAATCTCCGTTATTCTTTCGCGAGTCGTGAGAACATCTCGATAACGGACGCAGCCGTGTATAAAAAGCCGTGCGGTTTTACCAAGGATCATGTTGACTTTAACGTCATCGAGGCGCCGGGACAGAATGTCAGTTTTCCAAGAAGCATCAGACCCGATAAATTCCGGGGGACGATCCAGGCTTGGGGCATTCCCAATCTTTATACTTGGGAAAAGCGGTGAGGTCGGGCCCGGGAATGAACGTAAATTCCCATCCGCTAGAGACTTCAAGCGCGGCAGTTTTCCCGATGTTCTTGAGAGAAACCCTGAATTTCAGTCGGTTATTTTCAACCCCCTCAAAATTCCAAGTTTTCGGGACGATCCATGCAGCGGTCGAAGCGGAGGCGGCATTGGCGGCCAATTCGGTAGCCTTAGTAGTTTTAATAATCTCGTAGTATTGGAAGCCAGCAAAAACAGCAACAATCCAAGCGCCGATGACAGCAGCAATCGTAATTCCACGATTAATCTTGTTTTCTCTATCATTTTGTTTTTTGTAAGCGCGACATTCCTCAAGTATGGCATTTGGAATCTCTATGACGGTCCTTGTGACTGGCGCGCGCCCGCTAGCTTTATCGTTGGTTGGGTTCCCTTCTTTGGAGGAGCCTGGTTGCTTATTTACGGAGTCTTGTTCTGACGCCATGCGTTTATTTTTTCGCCTTCGCTGTCTTGACATATTTACTTCGTCGCTTTTTTGGACGTTTTGAAATGATGCCAATGCGTTCCGGCGAATCACTGTGAATGAGAGCTTTAATCGCCTCCTCGAACGTTAACGGGTGCAACGAGACCGGTTTCGCTTTTGGCATACTTTCTCCCTCAATGGCTTTAGCTGAGAACGCCGTAGCGGTGGCGTCCTCAGCATCCTGCTACCACATTCTGAAATATATCAGGATTCTTTCGGTTATTGTGCCTAAACGAAAACTCGGACAAGTACAGCGGCAAATACTTCTTGCTCATGTGGTGATGTGTGCCCATCACACCGCGCTTGAGCAACGACCAAAACGAGTCAATGTTGGAGGTATGGATCTTACCGCGCACATATTCGCCCTGGCTGTGCTTAACCGATTCGTGATTGGTAATCCCTACCGAGCAGCCGATAACCGGAATGATCATCCGTGGCAACGAGAGAGACCCTTTCGTCTACGGTTCTACGCACAAAACTATCAAGCGTGGCCGTGTCTGTGTTTCCTATCATCCTGCAAACGACGTTACCTTTGCGAGATATGGCACCGATAACGGGAGTCTTACCGGTAGTCCCACGACCCTTGACACGCTTCGCCAAGGGTTTGTTACTCTCTTTTCCGCCCATGTAGGTTTCGTCAACTTCGACTTCGCCCATTGGACACCAGCATCGTCGCGCCCTTGCTCCTACCGGAGGCCACGAGCGATGAGGTGGAGCGGTATCTTCAGAACTTCTCTGCAGGCGAGCTTTCGACGAGCGCTTGGACCAAAGTAGAGTTTTCGTCTCTTGTAAGCTGAGGATGGGCGAGCTCGACGAGCGACAGGCTGATGAAGTGAGGTAAGGCGTGGCGGCAGATATGCTATCGCCAGCCTTTCGGTCCCGTGGTGCCGAGGCTTCCTGTGCCCGGGGATGAACCGGCTAACGCTGCCGTGACGATTTGATGACACTTCGGCGCCCCGGTCTGTGGTTTGCTGGGCGGCATGGAGCAGATCGGGGTCATCGGTCTCTCGTACCGGCATGCGGATGCGGAGGAGATCGCTCGCTTCGCGATCCCGAAGCAGGACGTTCCCGAGCGCCTTGCCGCCCTCCGGGACACTTTGAGCACGGGCGAGATCGTCTACCTCGCCACCTGCAATCGGGTCGAAGTTCTTTTCGCGACGGCGGATGGCGCAGCGGCGCAGGATCGCCGCCGAGAAGTCTTCAAGACTCTCACCGGCCGCGATCCGCAGCCGGGCGAAGCCCGGACTGCGCTTCGGGCCTGGACGGACGAAGCGGCGGTCGAGCACCTCTTTCTGGTGGCTTGCGGGCTCGACTCCGCGCAAGCAGGCGAGCGTGAAATCGCTGCACAGCTTCGCGGGGCGTGGGACGCGGCTCGCGCGGCGGGCGTGTGCGGCCCCATCCTCGATCGCATTCTCGGCGAAGCCTTGTCGATGGCGAGCCGGATGCGGCGCATTGCAGCTCATGCGCGGCCGCCTTCGCTCGCCGATCTCGCGGCGGAGCGCGTGCTCGTTCATTTGGCCGAAAAGCCCGGATCGGTGGCGCTCGTCGGCGTTTCGCCGATGACGCGCCGCTGCGGCGCGCTTTTGCATCAGGCCGGCGTGTCGCTCATGGTTGTCAACCGTTCGGCGAAGCCGGCGGAAGAATTTGCCGAGGCGGTTGCGGCGTGGCCCGTGACGCTCGAGCAGTTCCGCGCGAATCCTCGAAACGTCGCCGCGCTCGTTCTCGCCACAGGCGGGGCGGAACCCGTGTTCGACGGCGCCGCGCTCGCACGAATCGCGCAAGCCGCCGCGGTGCCGCCGTTGATCGTTGATTTCGGTTCGCCCGCCAACGTCGAGCCCGAAGCGGCGCGCGAGCATGGACTGCTCCGGATCGGCATGAACGAAATGATTCAGGCGGCGCAGGATCGGCGCATGTCGCAGCTACTGCGACTCGCACCCGTGCGGGCCGCAATCGATGAGCGGTTGACGCGATTGAGGGCCCAGCTTGCGACGCGCGCCATCGGCCGCGAGCTTGCGGATCTGCACGGGACGTTCGAGCAGATCGCGACGGCCGAAGCCGACCGGCTGCTCGCCGAAGACCTGCACGGGCTCGATAGCCGGCAAAGAGAGCGGATCCGGCGCTTTGCCACGACAATAGCGCACCGCCTCGCGCACCTGCCGCTGGCGGGGATACGCGCCGCCGCCGCGCACGCCAGCGCAGAGGCAGTCGATGCTTTTTTCCGCGAGGCGCGATTGCGACGCGCGCAGCACGGAGACGCTGAGCACACTGACGAAAGGTCACAATGACGGAAACTTCGCAATGACGGCTTATAGAAATCCTTTGTCGCACGCTACGCCTTCACGCTCCGTGGAATTGTATGAGCGCGCGTGCCGCGTCATCCTCGCCGCACGCTCATGAAAGCGACCCGCGTCTTTCAGCTCACCGCGCTGGTGCTCGTGATCGTCTCCGTCGTGCAGGTCGGCTGGTGGTTGTTCGATCAATACGATTACACGACGGAGAAGGTGCAGGTCGCTCGTGAGCTGCATGCGCGGGAGGTCGCCGCTGCGCAGGCATTGCTGGATTCCGGCGTATCCGCCGACCGCGTACGAGAGCTTGTGCCGGAAGTGAGCGTGGAGGGCGGAAAGGCGAGCTTTCCCGCCAGCGTGAGCCAGGCGCTGGACAACGAACGCGATCGGCGCATCAATCAATATGCATGGGAGAGCGCATTCTTCTTGCTCGCGCTTACCGTGTGCATCGCGGTTATCTGGCGGGCCTTGCGTGCCGAAGCGCGGGTGTTCCAGGAACAGGACAGCTTCCTCGCGCTCGTCTCGCATCAGTTCAAGACGCCGCTCGCGAGCCTGCAGCTGTCGCTCGAGACGATGGCGATGCGCACGCTTTCGGCCGACCAGTCGCGAACGCTTATCGACCGGATGCTCTCCGACCTCGCGCGCATGGAGATCATGGTCTCGCAGATTCTCGACAGCGTGCGTCTCGAAGGCGGGCGCGTGGATCTGAAGCGCGAGCCCCTCGATCTCTCCGCCGCCGTGGCGCGCGTGCTCAGCCAGTTCGAGGATCGCGCACGCAACGATCGCATCAAGATCGCGGGGGACATGCCGCCCGGGCTGCAGGTGCTCGCCGATCCGCTGGCCGTCGATGTCGTGGTCCGCAATCTTCTCGAGAACGCCATTGCGGCCGTCGCGCCCGTGGGCGGCGGCACGATTACGCTTGCGGCGCGGCAGTTAAACGGCGAAGTAGAGCTGACCATCCGCGACAGCGGCATCGGCTTTCGTCAGGTCGACAGTCCGCGGCTGTTCAAGAAGTTCTCGCGCCTGCATCCGGGCGGCGGCAGCCGCCACTACGGGACAGGGCTCGGGCTTTTCATCGTGCGGCGGCTCATGCAACTGGCCGGCGGCCGTGTCAGCGCGCACAGTGATGGTGTGGGGCAGGGTGCATCGTTCGTTCTCACGTGGCCGATGGCGCCGGTGGAAAGCGCGTGACGACACTTCCGCAAGCCTTGCGCACCGTACTGGTCGTCGAGGACGATCCGCATCTATCCGCCGGGCTCGTCGAGAATCTGCGAGCCGAGGGCTATGTGGTGCATACGGTCGCAGAAGGCCGCGTCGCGCTCGACTGGCTGCGGGCCGACAACTGCGATCTTGTCGTGCTCGACGTGATGTTGCCGCACATCGATGGATACACGGTGTGCCGCACGATGCGCGAGAGGGGTAACAACACACCGGTATTATTTCTCACCGCACGCGGCGATCCGCAGGATCGAATTCTCGGGCTCGAAGCCGGCGGCGACGACTACCTCGCGAAGCCGTTTCATCTGCAAGAGCTCCTGCTGCGCGTGCGCGCGATCCTGCGCCGGCGCGAGTGGTATCAGAATGCCTCCGCTTCGCCGGCCGCCGCGACCTTGCGTTTCGGAGGAAACGAAGTGGACTTTCGCGCCTTCCGCGGGCGCTCGTGGAACGGCGCAACCCAGGATCTCACCGAGAAAGAAGCGATGATTCTCAAGGTGCTCGCCGAGCATCCCGGTGAGATCGTCTCGCGCGAGGATCTGCTCGAACGCGTGTGGGGCTACGACGTGTTCCCCTCGACGCGCACCGTGGACAATTTCATTTTGCGCCTGCGCAAGCGTTTCGAGCGCGATCCGGCCGATCCGCGTCACTTTCTTACCGTGTGGGGCGTGGGTTACCGGTTCCTCATCGAGGGCGCGAGCGAAGCGCAATCGCAGCCGGATCGGAGGTGAGGGTCGAACCGTGACGCAAGCGCGCCCGCTCCGCATCGGCACACGCGCATCGGCGCTCGCTCTGTGGCAGGCGCGGCATGTCGCCGGGCTCATCGGCCGCCAGCCCGGCGCGCCCTCTGTTGACCTGGTGCGTATCCGCACCGAAGGCGACATGCGCAACAACGTGCCGCTCTGGGCCGTTGACGGGCGCGCCTTTTTTACGAAGGAAATCGATCGCGCGCTGCGCGCGAGCGAAATAGACGTCGCGGTTCATAGCCTCAAGGATCTCTCGACCTTGCTGGAGCCCGGGATCGATCTCGTCGCGGTTATCCAGCGCGAAGATCCGCGTGACGCGCTGCTCTGCCGGACGGAAAACTCGCTGGCGGCTCTGCCGGCCGGTGCCCGTGTCGGCACGAGCAGCCTGCGGCGCCGGGCGTTTCTCGCGCGCGCGCGGCCGGACATTCAGGCGATCGAGCTTCGCGGAAATGTCCCCACGCGTATCGACACGCTGCAGAAGGGCGACTACGACGCGATCATTCTTGCCACGGCCGGTCTCAAACGGCTGGGGCGCGAGTCGAGCATCTCCGTGTATCTCAGCATCAGGGATTTTCCACCTGCGGTTTCGCAGGGGGCCATCGGTGTCTGCGCGCGCTCGGGCGACGCAGAAACATTACTTTGGCTGCGGCAACTGGACGATCCGGCCACGCGGCTCGCGACGACCGCTGAGCGCACGCTCCTGCGTTGCATCGAAGGCGGCTGTCAGGTTCCGCTCGGCGCGCTCGCCACTCTGGATGACGAAACGTTGAGCGCCTATGCCGCCGTATGCGCGCACGACGGCTCTACAATGGTGAATGCCGAAGGCACCGTCGCGGCGACGCCCGCCAATGCTGTGGCTCTTGGTGAGCGGCTGGCGGAAGCGCTGCTCGCGAAAGGCGCGGGTTTCATCATTGCGCGCGAGCGCGCCACTCCCCGGGTGGTGGAGGCACCGTGAGCACGCCGGGCGCAGAGTTCCCTCCGGTCGTGGTGACGCGCGCCGAAGCGAGCGATGGGCCGTTGAGCTCGCAGCTTCGCAGCCTCGGCTTGCAGGTTCTCCTGTGGCCTGCGGTCCGCGTGACCGCGGCCGATAGCCCGCTTCTCGAAGCGACGCTCGGGCGCCTACACGATTTCGACTGGATTGTCTTTGCAAGCCGCCACGCGGTCGCCGCAGTCACTGCGCGTGTCTCCGTGCCGCCCGCCAATCTCCGCGTAGCCGCAGTCGGTCAGGCCACGGCGCAGGTGCTGCGCCATTGCGGCTGGCGCGTGGACCTCGTGCCAGGCGATGCAAATGCCGGCGCGCTCGTTGCCGCATTCGCGCAGATCGCTCGCGTCGGAATACGTGTTCTCTTTCCCGCAAGCTCGCGTGCGTTGCCGACTCTCTGGAAAGGGCTCACGCAGCTGGGCGCCCTCGTCACGCAGGTCGAGGCTTATCGCACCGATCCTTCGCCGCTCGATGTCGACGACTGTCGCTCGTGGATCGAGCGCGACGCGATCGGCGCCGTCACATTCGCGAGCCCATCTGCGGTCGTCGAGATCGCGCGCGCACTCGGCAAAACGGACTTCGAGAGGCTTCTCACGAATGCGGCCGCGGTCGCGATCGGTCCGACGACGGCGCGCGCGCTCACGGAGCGGGGCCGCGCGTCAGTGCTCGCCGAGTCCGCCACGCTGCGCGGCCTAGCAAACACCACTTTGCGCCTGATTCAAACGAGGCATTGACCATGACATTTCCGCTGCACAGACCGCGTCGCCTGCGCCAGTCCGAAACCTGGCGGCGCGTCGTCACCGAGACGCGTCTCACGCGCGATGCGCTCGTGTATCCACTCTTCGTCGTACCCGGCCGGAGCGTGCGCCGCCCCGTGGAAAGCATGCCTGGCATCTTCCAGCTCTCCGTCAACGAGGTCGTCGCTGAAGCAAAACGTGCTGCGGATCTGGGTGTACCGGCGGTGCTGCTGTTCGCCGCTCCCGCACACAAAGATGCGCGCGGGAGCGCGGCGCTCGATCCGAAGGGTCTCGTTCCACAGTCGATTGCCGCAATCAAGCGCGCATGCCCGAAGCTTCTCGTTTGGGCCGATGTCTGCCTTTGCAGCGCGACCGATCACGGACATTGCGGGCACGTTCTGCCGTCCGGCGCGATCGACAACGATCCTTCGGTCGAGACCTTGGCCCAGGTTGCATTGAACTATGCGCGCGCCGGTGCCGACTCGGTCGCGCCGAGCGACATGATGGACGGGCGTGTGCTGGCGATCCGTCAGTTGCTCGATCGGAACGGCTACGCCAACACGCCGATCGTTTCCTATGCGGCCAAATATGCCTCCGCATTCTACGGACCGTTTCGCGAGGCGGCGGAATCGGCCCCCGCTTTCGGCGATCGTCGCTCCTACCAGCTCGATCCGGCGAACGCGCGCGAAGCCTTGCGTGAGGTGCTTCTCGACGTTGAAGAGGGTGCCGACCTCGTCATGGTGAAGCCGGCCGGCGCGTATCTGGACATCATCCGACGCGTGCGTGACGCCGTGCAGGTGCCGGTCGTTGCGTACCAGGTTTCAGGTGAATACAGCCTCATCAAGGCGGCGAGCGAGCGCGGCTGGATCGACGAGCGCGCCGCGGCGTTCGAAACACTCACGGGCATCAAACGCGCGGGAGCGGATCTCATCATCACCTACTACGCGCCGGATGCGGCGAAATGGTTGCGGGAATGAACGTGCCGGCCGCGAGAAACCTCGCCCGACGCCGTTGCACGGCTGGTGGACTACTTGCACGTCTGGCGTTAAGGCGATTAGCTACGATTCGGTAAACATGTGTCGTTGGGTATCGAAACGCGGATTCTTACCGAACAGTTTTTCGCGCCCGCTAATCACCAACGCCACTATGAAATTCAATGCAGATATGCCGGTTAGGAACTCCAAGCCTGTACTGATCATCTGCATCGAATAGCGGGCGGTCGTTGCCGGCGCCGTTGCTTCGGTGGCGTAATACCACAACTGGGTCATCACAAGAGCCGCCAATGCCCAGCGCAGCCAGAACCATCCTCGCCGCAGGAAATACTGGCTCTTCGTTTCACGAGCTTGGGTATACGCCGATCGATAGGCGTTCGAGAGCTATTGCGGTTCATCATGCCGCCCGCCCCGAACAGTGCGATTTTCATAGTGACCTCCTGACACGCAAATGATCAACCGATCTTTAGCGTGCTGATCCATGACTGTTTCCTCATCTATCCACTATTCGATCAACAACTCATCGGGGTAGCACCACAGCCAGTCCTCACGCGGCTCGTGCGACTGGATAATCGGATGCTGTGTCTTGTGATAGTGCCTGGTGGCGTGCTTGTTCTTGGAATCGTCGCAGCAGCCGACATGCCCGCAAGTCAGGCACAGGCGCAGATGCACCCAGGTGTCCCCGATTGCCAGACACTCCTCGCAGCCGTTCGCACTGGGTGTGACTGGTCGGATCTGATTCACATGAACGCATGGTCTGGACATGATTATCTCCTTGCTTATGAGATGATCTAGGCGTCAATTGGAAGCGAGGTATTCGTGCACGAATTGCACAGCCATCGCCCCTTCGCCTACTGCGGAGGCAACACGCCTGGTGGAGCCACAGCGCACATCGCCCGCGGCAAAGGTGCCAGGAAGGCTGGTCTCGAGCAGAAATGGCTGGCGGCGAAGCGGCCACGACTGCGCAATCTGCAGTCCGGTCTTCACAAATCCGTTACCATCAACCTCAATCGCGACGATCGCAACCTCGCCGCTCTTCACCGCGAAGACCTTAAAATCGCGTTCGCCCGCGGCAAAGAGCGTTTCTCCTTGCGCAAACGATTTGAGCATTGCAAATTTCGCCAATGCCGATCCTTGCTCGTCGTCGAGCATTGGGAAATGCACTGGGATCTCGCTTGAGAGCCATAACGCTTAAAAACGCAGCGGCTTGATCGGTGCTGTTACCACCTTGGGCTTTTGCTGGCGACATGGCCTGCGTCATCTCCATCGCTCGTCCACACAGGGCTTGGGTTGTTCGCCGCGTTCCTGGGGAAGGCTGGGATAGTCGGTATAGCCTTTGGCGCCGCCGCCGTAATAGGTGGACGGATCGTCGGCGTTGAGCGGGGCGCGCGAGCGGAAACGCTCGGGCAGGTCAGGATTCGCGAGAAACTTGCGGCCGAAAGCAATCAAATCCGCCTTGCCCCGGCCAAGCCATTCCTCGGCACTGTCATGATCGAAGCCGCCAGCGAGGATGAGGGTCCCGCGATATTTTTCCCGCATCAGCTCGAGCATACGCAATGCGCGAGAGTCGGGTTCGCCGCCTTTCTCCATCGCGGCAGCGCCTGGGTTGATAACGTGCAGATAAGCGAGGTTGTGCTCGTTAAGCCCTTCGGCGATGTATCCAAACGTCGCTTCCGGATGGTCGTCGCTGACATCGTTAAATGTTCCGAGCGGCGATAGTCTTACGCCGACCCGATTCCCGCCCCAGATTGCACAGACCGCGGCGACCACTTGCAGCAGCAGCCGGGCCCGGTTCTCGATTGCACCGCCGTACTCATCGGCGCGGCGATTAGTGCTCGAATTGATGAACTGGTCCAGCAGATAACCGTTGGCGGCGTGGATCTCGATGCCGTCGAATCCGGCGTCGAGCGCGTTCCGAGCGCCTCGCACGTATTGCTGGACGATGAGGGGCATCTCTTCGGTTACCAAGGCGCGCGGAGTCACAAACGGAACGAGCGCCCCCTCGCCCATGTCGTTTTCTATGAAGGCTTCGCCGGGTGGCCTGATGGCTGAGGGCGCGACCGGCAGCATGCCATCGGGTTGTAATGAAGGATGGGAAATGCGGCCGACATGCCAAAGCTGGAGGAAGATCAAGCCACCGGCTTCATGCACCGCGTCGGTGACTTCCCGCCAGCCCGCAACCTGTTCGCGGCTGTGGATCCCCGGAGTCCACGCATAGCCCTGGCCCTGCATCGAGACCTGCGTCGCTTCGGCAATGATGAGCGCAGCGGAGGCGCGCTGGGCGTAATAACATGCGTTGAGCCGCGTCGGAACATTGCCGGGTTGACCTGCCCGCGAGCGAGTCAGCGGGGCCATGACGATACGGTGGGGTAGTTTGTAGTGCCCGAGGTTTACCGGCTCAAACAGTATCGAACCTGCTGACATAACGATCATCCGGGAAGCTTTGCCGTGAGGATCAATGATGTACTTCTTCGGCGAGCCGTCGTCGAACTTCCGGTAGGCCTCGAGCGCTTTGTCGAGCGAGACGACTTCGGCATTCATGACCTCTTTCAGAGTAGTCCAGCCGACCACACAGAATCGCCATCATCAGGTCACGGCTGTACTTGACCACAGGCAATGGCCGGCCGTCATGCTCGGTGACTTGATCCATGCCTACTCTTAGCATCGGGATCGCGAACAACCATACCTTACTGCTCCGTGCTAGCGTGACTGTCACTACGCTCTAAGCTACATACCTTACCCTCCGCAAGTGCTTACTGAAACCTGCGGGGATCGGGTAGTCCGCGCAAGGTGGCGGCGCACAGCACGTCGTATCCTAGCGGACTTCGACCTGGATCACGCGAGGCCGCGCGGTCTCTGCCTTGGGCAGCTCCACCTTCAGCACGCCGTGGCGGTAGGCCGCCTTGGCCTTGTCCGCCTGCACCGGCGCCGGTAGCGGGAGAGTACGCTGAAACCTCCCATAGGCGCGCTGCAAAAGGCGGTAGCGGCCTTCACTCTCCTCATGCTCGAAGCGCTTCTCGCCCCGCACCACCAGCACATCGTCCCGGACCTCGAGATCCAGGTCCTCGGCCTCGAGGCCCGGTACCTCCAGGCGCACCACTACCCGCCGCTCGTCTTCGAACACCTCACCCGCAAGCAGCGCCCAGGAGGGTGCCGTGAATGGAAAGGGGCCCTCATTCGAGCGCACCGGGATACCCGACTTCGCGCTCGGGCGGAAGCGGGTAAGCGCGCTCGCTGCCCGCTCCCGGATATGATTCCAGCCCTCGGAAAGCGACTCCCAGACCTCTTCGAGGCTGTGCTTAAGTTTAGTCAATGCGTTCATGTTTAGCTCACCCCACGCTTACGTCGATGCGCCGCGGCTTGGCGGCCTCGGTCTTGGGGATGCGGAGCGTGAGCACCCCGTCCTTGAGCGAGGCGTTCACCCTCGTTCCATCCAGCTCACGGCTCAGTGTGAAGCTGCGCCGGTAGACGATCAGCGGCGGGACCTCGGCGTAGACCGGTTCCGTGCCTGTAGATACGTCGAGACTCGCTACGCCTTCGACCATCAGGGTATCACCGTCCACGCGCACCTGCAGCCTATCTTTGGCGAGCCCCGGCAGATCGGCCGACAGGGTAATGCCCGACTCGTCCTCGACCACGTCGACCGGAGGTCGCACCTCGGTAGCGGCGACGGGCTTTGCCTCCTCGCGTTCGCTTAGCTCTTGCTTCTCGCTCATGACTTTTTCTCCTCTGTACGGAACAGAATCATTGGATCTCGATGCGGCGCGGCTTGGCCTCTTCGCGCCGGTTTGCAGTGATGCGGAGCACGCCATCTCGGTACTGGGCCGCGACGCGCGCCGGATCAGCGTCCTCGGGTAAACTGATGACTCGCTTAAACGCCCCCGCGAAGCGCTCCTTCGCGTAGACGTTGATCTTGTCGGTCTCCGCTGGCAGGTCGGCGCTACGCTCACCAGCGATGGTCAGCAGGCCTCGGTCGATGGACATCTGGAGCTTGCTCGGGTCGATGCCCGGTGCCAACGCCCAGATCTCGATCGCATCGGGCCTACTACCAATGGTGATCGCCGGAAAGGCCCCGCGACCCACGGCGCGGATGCTCACCGGTCTACCCGCCCCTCCGAACACCTGCTCCATCTCGCGCTGCATGCGCTCGAATTCGCCCAGAATATCACCCGGCAACCTCAACAAGGACTCGTACATGGCCTATACCTCCTCGAATAGTGGCTGATGCCGTAGTGGTAAGCGCAAGCGTCGTTCCACAACGGCAGCCAAGGAACGCCCTGGCCTAACTTGCGATATTCAGGACAGATTCGATTGCAGGAGCCGAGTAGCGAATGACGAGGGGTGATCGGATGCCGAAGCAAGCTGCCGAATGGCCGTCAGCGCTGCCGGAGGGTGGGCATTCGAAGCGGGGTGACCACCGCAGGTGCAGCCGCGCCGCCCAAGGTGCGCTGCTCGAGCGAGGGCAATGCTTGCGAGGAAGACCCCGAATCATGCGCAGCTCGCGGTTGGAGACCAGTGATGCTATACAGGTGGTTGGATCCTGATGTAAAGTTCTGCATTGCGGAAAGGGTGACCATCTGGCGCTGAAGGCGCGGGGGCCACACGGGGATGCAATGTCCACGGATGGCTCTATAGAGGGTAAAGACAGTGCCGCCAGAGAACGACAGCAATCACGCGCTGGACCATCTCGGTGCCGACCCCTGGGAGCCGATACGGATCACGTCTTGGCGAATACCGGCACATCTGCGCCTTCTTTCACGCCCCTGAGGAAGAGTACCAATGGCACTAACATCGTCCTGAGCCGTGGACGAGCAACCCGACGAGATTCAAGGTATCCGGGTATGCATGAATAACCTAATGAGCCTGCTGGCGCTGCCGGCCTTGTGGAGCGGTCGCGAGCCGCCCCACACTGTCGGTATCCTGCTCGATACCATATTGCGGATGCTGGACCTGGAATTCGCCTATGCCCGAATCGACGACACGGTCGACGGCTCGGTGATAGAGCTGGCGCGGTTCGCTCGGGGGCGAGCTGCCGCCCCTCGACCCCAGGACGTCGGCAGAGCGCTCAATCCTTGGTTGGCGGCCGAGCCGACCACATCTCCTTTACTGATACCGAATCCGGTCGGCGAAGGGGAGATCGCGATCGCACTTGTCCGTTCAGGCATGCAGGGCGAAATCGGCGTGCTGGCAGCCGGCTCGCATCGAACCGACTTCCCAACCAAGATCGAAGCGCTGCTCCTTAACGTCGCCGCGAACCAGGCGGCAATTGGATTGCAAGACGCTTGGCGCCTGAACGAGCAGAAGCGAGCCGCAGAGGTGCTCGATCAACGGGTTGCCGACCGCACCAGTGAGCTCGTGGCGGCAAATGAGAAGCTCAGGCTGGAGGTTGTCCAGCGCAAGCGCGGCGAGGAAGAGCTGAAGAAGGCCTTTGACGAGATCAACATCCTGAAGGACCAGCTCGCATACGAGAAGCGTTATCTGGAGGAGGAGATCCGCCTAGAGCGCGGCTTCGAGGAGATGCTTGGTGAAAGCCCGGCGCTACAGAACATTCTGAAGCACGTTGCGATCGTCGCCCCAACCGACTCCACGGTGCTGATTCAGGGGGAGACAGGCACCGGTAAGGAGCTCATCGCGCGGGCAATCCACAACCTGAGCAACCGACGCGAGCGCACCTTCGTGAAGATCAACTGCGCGGCGATCCCCACGGGGCTTTTGGAGAGCGAGCTTTTCGGGCACGAGAAGGGTGCATTCACGGGGGCCGTCGCGCAGCGGATGGGGCGTTTCGAGCTGGCCAATGGCGGCACCATGTTTCTCGATGAGGTCGGCGAGATCCCACTTGAGCTCCAGGTGAAGCTCCTGCGAGTGCTACAAGAGCAGGAGTTCGAGCGGCTGGGCAGCAGTCGAACGGTGCGGGTCGATGTGCGTCTGATCGCGGCAACGAATCGAGACCTCGCGCAGATGATGGAGGATCGAGAATTTCGCAGCGATCTCTACTATCGGCTCAAGGTGTTTCCTATCATGGCCCCACCTCTGCGCGAGCGGGTTGAAGACATTCCTATTCTGGTAGGGCATTTTACGGGGCGTCATGCCCGTCACTGCAAGAAGTCGATTTCGAGTATCTCCCCGGAAACCATGACCGCGCTCTGCCGTTATCATTGGCCCGGTAACATACGAGAGCTGGAAAATTTCATCGAACGCAGCGTGATCTTGTCGCGGGGTCCGTCCCTCGAGGTGCCGCTCGGCGAGCTGAAACCCGCTGGCGCCAAGACTGCGGATGCGGCAACGCTCGAAGACATCCAGCGCGAGCACATCCTGCACGCGCTCGACGAGTGCAACTGGGTGATCTCGGGCCCCACCGGAGCAGCGGCGAAGCTCGGCATGAAGCGTACGTCGTTGCAGTACAAGATGCAGAAGCTCGGGATCACCCGCGCCCACTAAGCGCCCCGCCTGCCCGCCCCCCGTCAGTCTGACGGCCGCCCGGCGGGCCGCTCTGGCATCCCATTCCATCCGGCCCGCGCACTAAGCCGGAACGACTCATATAATCTTTCCTAATAACAATATCTTAGCACGATACGGCCTTCGCTGTCGGTTGTGGAACGGCTGTTGCCCCTCGAAGGCGTATAGCGTTCATGCGCATGGCCATTGAGGCGTGTGAGCACGTCTGCGGATGGCGAACCAAGCGGCGCCGAGGAGGCCAAGGCAATCCAGAGAATGTTCGAGGCGGGTCGATTGATGAGACGAGAGCGATGGGGTACCAGACCGGCGCTCCGCGAGATGAAGACATGAAAGCATACGAGTTGCGAGGCGGCTTCGGCATCGGATCGTTGCAGCTCATCGACCGTCCCCAGCCGCAACCCGGTCCCGGCCAGGCAATGCTCAAGCTGCGCGCGTGGTCGCTGAACTACCGCGATCTGATGATCGTCAAGGGCCAATACGATCCGAAGCTCCGCCTGCCATGCACCCCGTTGTCGGATGGCGTCGGCGAGGTCGTCGCCGTGGGTGACGGCGTTACGCGCGTCAAAACCGGCGATCGCGTAGCGCCCATCTTTATGCAGAAGTGGATCAACGGAGAGCTGACCGAGGCCAAGGCGCGATCGGCGCTCGGTGGCGCCAGCGAGGGGTTGCTCGCCGAGTATGCCGTGCTGGACGAGGATGGCGTGGTCCACGTGCCCGAACACCTCAACGACGAAGAGGCCGCAACGCTGCCCTGCGCGGCAGTAACCGCATGGCACGCCCTGGTGACGGAGGGCGCGGTCGCGGCCGGAAATACCGTCCTGGTCCAGGGCACCGGTGGCGTATCGCTGTTCGCCCTGCAGTTCGCGAGGCTCCTGGGCGCGCGAGTCATCGCTACATCCTCGAGCGATGCCAAGCTCGCGCGCCTGCGAGAGCTTGGAGCCTCCGACGGCGTCAACTACAAGACTACGCCCGAGTGGGGCAAGCGGGCACGTGAACTGACCGGCGGCGTGGGCGTCGATCACCTGGTGGAAGTCGGCGGCGCAGGCACGCTCAGCGAGTCGCTGCGCGCCGTGCGTATGGGGGGTCGCATCAGCCTCATCGGCGTGCTCAGCGGCCCGGGCCAGGTGGATCCGACCCCCATTCTCATGAAGAACGTGTGCGTCCAAGGCATCTTCGTCGGCAGCCGTGCCATGTTCGAGGCCATGAATGCCACCATCGCCACGGAGCAACTGCGTCCGGTCGTGGACCGGGTATTTGCGTTCGACGAGATACGTGAGGCGCTCCGCTACATGGATAGCGGCTCGCACTTCGGCAAGATCGGGGTACGACGTTAATGTCCTGGCGCCGGGAGCGGCTTTGATGTACACCACATCGTGCTTTTCAAACTACCCTTGGCACTGCCGCCCCCCAAGGACGAGCAATGATAAGGCCGTAGCGAGGCAAAGACCCGCAGAGAGAGCGACCCAGCGAGAGTCGATTTATTCATGACCTCCGCGATGACAGAGAGCGGTGTTTGCCAACCGGCCAATACCCGCCAGACCTATTACGTCTCGCGGAAAGACTTGCCGGTGTCCTGCCCGATGCCGGACATGTGTCTCTGGGACTCTCACCCGCGCGTCTACTTGCCGCTGGAGGAAGGCGGAGCGGCGCGATGCCCTTATTGCAGCGCGCTCTACATTTTGACGGGATCTGACTCGGATTAATGACTACCGAAAGAAGCCGGCATCTGATCAGGCTTTCTGCCGGGTCTGGGCTGCGTATACATGACTCCCGGACGCTGTGGTGCGGCTTGATGATACAGGTCCATCAGCTCATACACTAGCTTGGGCATCTCGGTTGAGACGGGCAGGCCAAGCTCCCGCGCCAAGGAGACTGTGATCGGGAAGTCGTGCGTCCACCGGCCTGACCGTGACCTTACCCTTGTGTGCGGCGAGCGCCTGGGCGATCTGTTCGGCCGCAGGCTTAGCTCATGGGCCTCGGGTGGATCCTGCTTGAAGGGGAGTCGCTCACGGCGTCGGGCACCCGGCATAAGACTTGCGGAGCGCCCTAGGCATCTTACGCACGGTTCGAATAAGGAGGTGGCAAATGACAACTTTATTAGACGAGACTGTTATTTCTAGAAGCGTCGCAAACATCCTCACTCAGAAATGGTGGGCGGTCGCTTGGCGAGGCGTGTTCGCGCTGATGTTCGGTGTGCTGGTCTTCTTCTGGCCCGGCATCAGCCTGATATGGCTCGTCATGCTGTTCGGTGCTTACGCGCTGGCCGATGGCATCTTTGCCCTCGCAAGCGCAATCGAGAAGGCAACCGAGAAGACAAGCGAGCCCAAACAGCCGTGGTGGCCCATGCTGTTACAGGGGGTGGTGGGTATCGCGGCAGCGGTGCTCACCTTTGCCTGGCCGGACATCACCGCCTTGGTGTTGCTGTATCTGATCGCCGCCTGGGCCATCATCGCCGGTATCTTCCAGATCGTTCAGGCGATTCGCCTCAGAAAAGAGATAGAGGGCGAGTGGCTGTTGGTGCTCGGAGGAATCGCCTCCGTGGTCTTCGGCCTGCTGCTTCAAATATTTCCCGGCGCAGGCACCTTGGCGATAGTATGGCTTATCGGAATCTACTCGATGGCCTTCGGGGTCTTGCTCCTGTTCCTCGCCTTTCGGCTGCGCCAGCGGCTCGTCAAGGCGCCGCCAGCGACGTCGCCCAAGCCGACCTAGCGCGCAGGGGCAGTGGCTGCTTGTGGTCTGCAACGCGACGCCTGTCGTCCGCGACAACTACCGGGTGGGCGTCCCCCTGGGGGGCTTACTGGGAGGAATGCATGAACAGCGATGTCGCCTGTTACGGCGGCGGTGGCCTGGGCAACCTGGGTGGCGTGGAGGCGGCACCGGTAGGCCCACGGGCGCTACCATTCGCTCGTCCTCATGCTCCCGCCGCTCGCGGTGCTCTTCCTCAAGCCGCGAGAGCTCGCCCGAAATTATCTCTTTCCTCCGGGAAGGGATAGGGTGCGGGTATAGAGCTACAGGATCTAACGGTCGTCCCCAGGCGCGCTATCGTGCTCGATGGAATCTATCGGACCACCCTAAATGAACGACCCTCCGCCGCTGCAAATTCTACCGATGTCGTGAGGGATGTCGGTATCTTTTACAACCATCGATTTCAGCGGCGGCAGCAACCGGGCAATTATACTCATGTTTTTTTTGGCATGGTGCTTGAGCGACCAGCTTCATCACGCCGTTTTCTACTCCCAAGCCGATGGGTCCAACACGAAACCTCTTGTGTCAGATTCCGCGTGCGTGGGTACGCGTGATGAGGATGCGGTAGCGATTGCGTTGCCGCTACGTGGTGACTCAATGTTACATAATTCGTGGAGGAATCTATGTCAAAGTTTAAATACGGAATGGCGACAGCCAGTGCGATAGCAGCCTTTGTGGGCGTTGCTGGCCTCTCTCTCCCCCAAGCGCTGGCAGGCGATGTCCTGGGAATCCAAGTATCAGACCTCGCGACGCAACGAGCGAAGATTGAATACGAGCTCCAGAAGCAGGAATGCGATACGCTGAAGCATAGCCAACCACAAGGCTACGAATCTTGCCTGCAGAAGGCCCAATCGACGCGCGACAATCTGCTCACACAAGCCGGCTCGGCGCCCGCAGGGCAAGGGTCGCAAGGTTTCGGGTCCAATCAATCACAGCAGCAGTCTTCGGGACAGCAAAAAGGGCCGATCGAAAAAATGACCTCAGCCGTTAAAGAAACGGTTGCGGAGCTTTTCGGCTCGTCGGACCAAGAGCAGCAAGGCCAGGGACAAGGCCAGGGACAAAGCACGGGGCAGCAACAAGCGGGCGGCACTCAAGGCTCGAATCCATTGCAGCAAGGTTTTGAAGCAGCCCAGCAGAACTTAGGGGCAGGCGGCGGACAGGGTGGTCAGAGTTTCGGCCAGCAGCCGCACGGCCAATCTGGGCAGCAAGGTACGGGCGGGACCAATCAGCAGCAGTCCTATGGTCAACAAGGGCAATCCGGCCAGGGCCAGGGATCGTTTCAGGCCGGTAATTACGGCCAGCAGCCGCAAGGCCAATTTGGGCAGCAAGGTACGAGCGGAACTAACCAGCAGTCCCAGAGCGCAGGGACGCAGGGCCTCCAAGGCTCCTCAAACCAGAAAGGAGAGTTAACGGGCGGATGGGTCGGAGAGAAGCAGGGGGCGCACATGGATCGTGGCGAATATTACCAAGTACTGGCGCGTCAGCAGTACGTGACGCTGAAACAGGAGTGTAACACTTTGAAGCAGGACCCTAACGTTTACGAACAGTGTCAAAAACATGCCGACTCCATCAGGGAAAAGATCTTAGCGATGGCAAAGGAAGGTGACCAGCGAGGAGGTTAATCCATAGCGTCCCGATGGGCCATATACGATTTTTTCTTTTGGCCTGTGGGAACCAATGACGGCAATGCGAGCAGCCATGCTCGCATTGCCGGCGGCCTCTCAGTATTCCACAAGCGTAGCGCCGGATTGACGCCTAAAGTTTTCCTCGGCTTCACGTAGGTCCGCGCAATGGTGGACACGTCTTTTCGACCGTCACGCGAACCCGAGCCTCCTCCTTTTCAAACGATGACCGCCACGTCCCCATCGCCTCAATCGCCTTCCTTGCGCAATACGTTTGACGGCTACTTCCTGGTCGTGGCGGCTAAAACCGAGATCGCGGACGGCATCTCCCACTCATGATTTGCGGCAGTCCGAATAGTCGGGCAGCAGTAGCAGATGGAAGGGAGCCGGTCAGGTCGAAATAGGCTCCTGCCAGCGGAAGGAACAAGGACGTCGCATCGGCGCTGCCGTAGTAGCGGCGAAACGGGATTTCATCGAGCACAACCTGATTGTTTGCCTCGCGAAACGCGACAGTCATTGCCGTCCTCTTCGTCTGTGCGCTATCCGTCGCTTCCGCCGTCTTCCTCATCGTGGAGATGGACCGAGCGTTTGAAGGCTTGATCAAGGCATCGGCAGATCCGATGCGCTTCGCGCCCGCCCGTCTTAACCAATAGGCTGTCGTCACACGGGATAAACGCCAATCTGCCCGGCACGTGGTATGTTCATTACAATCCGGTCAAGCATGAGCTCGTCGCCGAGGTTCATGATTGGCCGTATTCAACGTATCGTCATTACGCCCGGCTCGGTCTGTATCCACAGGATGGGGCAGGTGCCGCGCTGCCACGAAACGAAGGCGGTTATGGCGAACCGGACGAATACCACCGCGTGCGCTACGCTTGCTAATTTTTGGATCGCAGAGGCGATAATGCAAGATGGGAGACGTGACCGCACGTACCAATTTCCAAACCGGAGGCCGGCGCAAAACGACTAGTCCATGCTACATCCACGACCTTATGCAAAAACGTCAAACGCGCGACTCGCAGGCGTCGCGTTACTTTGCGCCCTTTCTCTGCTCGGCTGCGGCGCCACGGAGCCGCCGCTCTATCAGGGCTACGTTGAGGGCGAGTTTGTCCGCGTCGCGGTCCCCTTTTCCGGCACGCTGGAGAAGCTTCAGGTGCGGCGCGGAAAAATCATCGCTGCCGGAGCGCCCCTGTTTATCCTCGAACAAGCGAACGAGGCCGCGGCGCGGCGCGAGGCCGAGGCGCGCTTGCGTGCGGCCGAGGCGCGGCTCGCCAACCTCAAGTCCGGCAGGCGTCCCGCGGAGCTCGATGTGATCAAGGCGCAGATGGACCAAGCGGTCGCCGCCGCCCAGCTTTCCGCGAGCGAGCTGAAGCGCGATGAAAAGCTGCTCGCAAACGGTTTCATCGCACCCGAACGCTTGGATACCCGTATCGCGACTAACAAGGCTGATCGCGCGCGCGTCGCCGAACTTACCCACCAGTTGAAAACCGCCCAGCTCGCGGGACGCGACGAGGAGATCCGCGCCGCGGCCGCCGAATCGAATGCCGCGCGCGCGCTACTCGAGCAGCAGTCCTGGCGACTGACCCAGAAAACCGCCAAGGCCAGCCAAGCGGCGTTGGTGTTCGATACCCTGTACAGCGAAGGCGAGTGGGTGCCGGCGGGCAGTCCGGTCGTGAGCCTGCTGCCGCCCGGTAACGTCAAGCTGCGTTTCTTTGTGCCGGAAACGGTCGTCGGTAAGCTCTCGCTTGGCCACGCCGTCGAGGCCAGATGCGACGGGTGCGCGGCGGCGATCGCGGCCAAGATCAGCTACATTTCGCCCCAGCCCGAATTCACGCCGCCAGTGATTTATAGCAACGAGAGCCGGAGCAAACTGGTGTTCCTAGTAGAAGCCGAGCCGAGAGCGCAAGACGCCGCGCGCCTGCATCCGGGCCAACCGCTCGACATACGCCTTCAATGATCTCGCGCTTAAGTAATATGCAGGCATCTGATTACGCCGTCGACGTCCGCGGGCTCAACAAGCATTTCGGCGACAAGCATGTAGTGCGTGATCTTTCCCTGCGCGTCGGGCGCGGTGAGATCTTCGGCTTTCTCGGCCCCAACGGCAGCGGCAAGACCACCTCGATTCGAATGCTGTGCGGGCTGCTGACGCCCGATTCGGGAGAAGGTACTTGCCTCGGTTTCGACATCATTCGCGAGCGCGCCGAGGTCAAGAGGCGCGTTGGCTACATGACCCAGAAATTTTCGCTCTGGGAGGACCTCTCGATCCGCGAGAACCTCGATTTCGTGGCCCGGCTCTACGGCATGAAGGCCCGTCGCGACGCCGTTGATCGCGCCCTGGAGAGCCTCGGTCTCGCCTCCCGCGCAAGGCAGCTCGCCGGCGCGCTTTCCGGCGGCTGGAAGCAGCGGCTGGCCTTGGCGGCGTGCATGCTGCACACCCCGGAGCTTCTGCTGCTCGATGAGCCGACCGCGGGTGTCGACCCCAAGGCACGTCGCGACTTCTGGGAGGAGATCCATCGGCTCGCGGCTGGCGGCATTTCGGTGCTGGTTTCGACCCACTACATGGACGAGGCCGAGCGGTGCCACAAGCTGGCCTACATCGCCTCCGGCCGGCTCCTCACACAGGGCACCGCTGCTGAAGTCGTCGCCCGCCAAGGACTCACGACTTGGGCGGCGAGCGGCGGCGACCTCACGGCGCTCGCGAGGAAGCTTGAGGGCAAACCAGGAGTCGATCAGATCATCGCCTTCGGCAACTCGCTGCACCTCACAGGTCTCGATGCCGCGCGCCTGGAAGCCAGTATCGACGCGGTCCGTGGCGATGGTGCACAGCGCTGGGAACGCATCGAGTCGGGCCTCGAGGATGTGTTCATCCACCTGATGAGCGAGGCCGAGGACCGCTTCATCCCATGAGTCGCTTTTCCTACTCCCGCTGGTGGGGCATCGTCGTCAAGGAGTTCATCCAACTCAAGCGCGACCGGCTGACGTTCGGCATGATCATCGGCATTCCGATCATTCAGTTGCTGCTCTTCGGCTTCGCCATCAACAACGATCCCAAGGGCCTGCCCACGGCGCTGATCGTCCAGGACCACAGCGACGTGGGCCGCAGCTTCGTGCAGGGCCTCATAAACACGGGCTACTTTCGCGTCACCCAGGTCCTCGATTCGGAAAGGGAAGGCGAGGCGCTCCTCGCGCGCGGCGAGGTCCAGTTTGTCGTGACCATGCCGCCGGACTTCTCGCGCAAGCTCTTTCGCGGTGAGAAGCCGGCGCTGCTCATCGAGGCCGACGCCACCGATCCTGCCGCCACCAGCAACGCGCTGGCCGCGGTGCTCCCGTTGTCCCAGACTGTTCTGCAACGCGATCTCAGCGGCGGCCTGGCAACGCTCGCGGGCAGCGGCCCGCCCTTCGAGGTGCGCCTCCACCGGCGTTACAACCCCGAGGGTATTACCCAGTACAACATAGTCCCAGGGTTGATGGGCGTGATCCTCACCATGACCATGGTGCTCATGACCGGGCTGGCCATGACTCGGGAGCGGGAACGCGGCACCATGGAGAACCTGCTCGCGACACCGGCCTTGCCGGTCGAAGTGATGACCGGCAAGCTCGTGCCCTACATCATGATCGGGCTGGTGCAAGCGACCATCATCATGCTCGCCGCGCGCTACCTCTTCCGGGTGCCGTTCCTGGGCAGTGTGCCGTTGCTCTACGGGGTGATCCTGATCTTCATCGCCGCCAATCTTACGCTCGGCATCACCTTCTCCTCCATCGCTAAGAACCAGCTTCAGGCGATGCAAATGACCTTCTTCTTTTTCCTGCCCTCGATCCTCCTCTCCGGCTTCATGTTTCCGTTCCGCGGTATGCCGGGGTGGGCGCAAACGATCGGCGAAGCGCTGCCGCTGACCCATTTCCTCCGGCTGGTGCGAGGGATATTGCTCAAGGGGCAAGGCTGGTACGATCTCTGGCCCAATGTGTGGCCGCTCGCCGCGTTCATGCTCGCGGTGATCGCGTTGGGGCTGAAGTTCTACAAACACACGCTCGATTAGCGATAGGGCACGAAACACGACATTGTCGTTTTCGACTTTTTCGACAGCTTCGTTAGGTGCTGCGATGACTTGACGTTCCAACGTCTGGACGTTAGTTTAAACCCATGGAAACTCAAAAGCGTGCCACTGTTTATTTTGATGCCGAGGTCCATCAAGCTCTTCGGTTGAAAGCCGCAGCTTCCCATCGCTCCATTTCCGAAATGGTTAACGAGGCGGTCAAAGTCATCCTAGCGGAAGATGCTGAAGACCTCTCAGCCTTCGAGGAGCGCAAAGGCGAGCGCAGCATTTCCTTCGAGTCCTTCGTACAAGATTTGAGACGGCGTGGCCGAATATAGGCTACGCATCAAGCCGTCGGCCGCGAAGGAGATTGATGCCATTGGCTCCAGGAGAGATCGCCGACGCATCATTGCTCGAATTGCGGCGCTCTCAAAGGAACCTCGCCCCTTGGGCTGTGAGAAGCTTGCAGGTTCCAAAAGTCGATATCGTGTTCGCCAAGGCAACTATCGTGTGGTGTACGCTTTAGATGACGCTGCGCGGCGGGTCGTAGAGGTGGTCAAAGTCGGTCATCGCCGTGAGGTCTATCGCAAAGGTACCTAACTCCCGCCCCTGTCGGATTCCGACAAATATTGCGCAAGAATTAGCCAGGCCGGCAGTGGCTGCGTATGATTTCATGGAGCGGCTGGATGGCTGCGAGCAGGTCCGGCGGTCACTATTATAGGACTCGAGGATCGCCTGTGACTATATAGGCCGACGAAAAACTCAAGGCAATCCGATGCAAAACTTGTTGGTTACATTTTTTACGATCGTGGTCATCACGTGGTTGCTGGCGACGTTCGCCTTGTACGTGTTTCAACCCAATTTCGTCTATTTTCCCACGAAAGAGCTAGTCGCGACGCCGAAGCAAATCGGGCTTGCGTATAAATCGGTTTACTTAAGCACCGGCGACGGCGCGCGCATCCATGGCTGGTATGTGCCCGCGGATAAAGCGCGCGCTACGGTACTCTATCTGCACGGGAACGGCGGGAACATCTCCCACCGGCTCGCCGCGCTGCAAGCATTCCACGCCCTGGCGCTCAACACTTTCATCATTGATTATCACGGCTATGGATTGAGCGAGGGCGATCCGAGCGAAGACGGCACCTACCAAGACGCCGAGGCCGCCTGGGAACACCTGACGCGCACGCGCGGCCTCGCGCCCGAGGAAATCGTCGTCTTCGGCGAATCGCTGGGCGGGGCCGTCGCCGTCTGGCTGACCACCCACTACCGGCCGGCCGGTCTCATTCTCGAATCGCCCTTTACGTCCTTGCGCGATCTGGCGAAGCGTTACTATCCGTTCGCGCCGGTGGACCTCTTATTGCGGTTCCACTACCCCACCTTGGAACACATCGCTAAAGTCGCCTGCCCCATACTCATCGTCCATAGCCGCGACGATGAGATCGTACCCTTCGAGCACGGCGAACGGCTCTATAAAGCGATCACGGCTCGCAAGATGTTCCTGGAACGCACCGGCGGCCACAACGACGCATTCAGCGCGGATGTTAATCACTACATGCCGGCCCTCGGCCGCTTTATCACCGGGGTGCTCGTGCGCACGGACGAAGCGAGTAAGGTGCGGCGTTCTTTACCCTTCGGGCGTCGTGTGCTCAGCACCGCACTCGCTATCCGAGAGTATGTAGTCATGCCTGCTCTCAATACCGCTCATGCATGACACTCTTTGCTTTTTTGCACAAGATTTCATGGATAAGGGACTAAACGAATTGCGGCATCGGTTTTGCCTTAGATGCTGGTAGCGGTTGTGCTACAATCGGCCGCGGAACTCGCTCCTGTTCATAACGCCCATGCGGAAACGTCGTATGTATAAAGTGATCTTTCATAACCAAGGCCGGATCTACGAGATCTACGCAAAGAACGTCGTGCAGAGCGGTATGGTCGGCTTTATCGAGGTCGATAAGCTGGTGTTCGGAACGCGCTCTACCTTGGTCGTCGATCCTTCCGAAGACCAATTGAAATCGGAATTCGGTGGCGTCAACCGCACCTATATTCCTCTGCATGCCATCATTCGTATCGATGAGGTCGATAAGGAAGGCCAGGTTAAGGTGACACAGGCAAGCGCCGACGGCACTAACGTTACGCCGTTTCCAATCTTCACCCAAAAGGACACGACGAAACGCTGAGAGCTTGGCGCCTAGCGTCTATTCGAGCGCGATGGTGTCGGCAATCGTGTGGCGTAGCCCCAGGCCGCCGACCTCCAAAGTGATCGTCACCGCCAGCCGCTCCGCACCGCTGAGTTGACCCGCGGCGATGCCCTCCCGCACGGCGCGCTCGAGCTCGCGCTGGGAGCTAACGCCGACCTTCTTTAGAAACTTCCGCACTTCCAGGTTGAATGTGTCCTCGTTCATGGTTGGCCTCCGGAGTTCGTGAATAAATCTGCATCCCGACCACGACGATTCATTTATACCGTTCTAGCCGGGGTTTCTTGTCAATCTCGCCCCCTCAACCAATAATAGCGCATGGCCACCAGCACAACCTGAAACGCTGTCTACCCATTGCCTGAAATGCCGGAAACTCGCACACAGATCACAGGACTGATCCTGGCCGGCGGGCGCGCGCAGCGCATGGGGGGGCAGGATAAGGGGCTGTTGCCCTTGGCCGGCCAGCCGCTGGTTGTTCACGTCATCGCGGCCCTCGCGCCCCAGGTTTGCGACATCGTCATTAACGCCAATCGCAATGCCGAGGTGTACTCGAGCCAGGGCTACCGCGTCTTTGCGGATGCGGTCGGCGGGTATTGCGGACCCCTGGCGGGGATCGAAAGCGGCCTGCGTCTCGCGGCCACCCCCTATCTGCTGAGCGTGCCGTGTGATTCTCCGTTCTTGCCCCCGGCGCTTGGTCAGCGGCTTTATGCCGCCCTCACCGAGGCGGACGCCGAGATTGCGGTGGTCCACGACGGCGAGTGGATGCAACCGGTATTCGCGCTCATCACCCGCAGTCTGCGATCGTCTTTGTCGCGTTTCCTCGCGAGTGGTGGCCGTAAAATCGACCGCTGGTACGCGCAGCACCGGCTTGCGATTGCGGACTTCTCCGATACCCCCGAGGCCTTTGTCAATCTCAACACACCGGAAGAGCTCGCGGCCGCCGAAGACACGATGACCGGCCGGCGGCCGGCCGCGGCCGGAGCTATACCACCATGAGCGCGAAGACCCCACTCGCGCCGAGCTGCGCGGATGACCACGATCCGGACTCGCTGGCGCCCGATCTGGCGCTAAAGCGCATTTTGTCGGAAATTACGCCCTTAAAATCGCCCGAAGTCGTCTCGGTGCGCAACGCGCTCGGGCGGATACTAGCGCGCGAAATCGTGTCCACCCTCGACGTGCCCGCGCATACCAATGCTGCCATGGACGGCTACGCGCTCAAAGCGGCCGATCTGCCCCGCGCGGGCGTCGCGGCGCTCAAGCTTCGCGGCACCGCCTGGGCGGGCAAGCCCTTCGAGGGCGATGTCGCGGCCGGTCATTGCGTCCGCATCTTCACCGGCGCGCTCATGCCTGCCGGCGCGGATACCGTCGTCATGCAAGAACAGGTCGAAGCGGCCGGCGATATGATCCGGGTGCGCCCGGGTCAAAAACCAGGTCAGAACGTGCGCCCGGCCGGCGAGGACATTGCGCAGGGCGAGCATGTGCTCAGTGCCGGAAAACGGCTCATGCCCGCCGATCTCGGGCTTATCGCATCCTTGGGGGTAGGCGAGGTCGCGGTCACGAGGCGGCCGCGGGTGGCTTTTTTTTCGACCGGCGATGAGCTGCGTTCGATCGGCGAGCCCCTGTCTCCCGGAGCGATCTACGACAGTAACCGCTACACGCTCCACGGGGGTTTGACGCGCCTTGGCGTCGATCTCATCGACATGGGCGTGGTCCGTGATGTGCGCGAAGCATTGGAGCATGCCTTCGCCGAGGCCGCGGCGAACGCGGATGTTCTCATTACGACCGGCGGGGCATCGGTCGGAGAGGCCGACTACATCACCGAGACGCTACGGCGCGCCGGCCGGGTAGCATTCTGGAAAGTAGCCATTAAGCCCGGCCGCCCCCTCGCCTTCGGGCGCGTGCACGGCGCGCATTTTTTCGGTCTCCCCGGCAATCCCGTGTCCGTGATGGCCACGTTTTATCAATTGGTCCAGCCGGCGCTTCGCCACCTCATGGGCGAAACCGAAATCACCCCCTTGCTCATCAAGGCACGCTGCATGAGCCCGCTCAGGAAAAAACCGGGACGGGTGGAATACCAGCGCGGGGTGATCGAGCGCGACGACCAGGGAGAGCTCGTGGTCCACAGCACCGGATCGCAGGGCTCGGCGATCCTTCGTTCCATGAGCGTGGCCAACTGTTTTATCGTGCTTCCTACTGATTGGGGCCGTGTCGAGCCGGGAACGCTCGTCGACGTGCAGCCGTTTTTCGGGTTGGTTTAGCCGGTGGTTTTTTCGACCCAGCGGGCCCCTTCCGCCAACGTCTCCTTCTTCCAAAAAGGCGCGCGCGCCTTGAGGTCTTCAATCAAGAACCGGCAGGCTTCGAAGGCCGCCGACCGGTGCGCGGACCACACCGCGATCACGACGATCGGATCGCCCGGTTGCACCTCCCCGACCCGATGAATGATGAGGCCATCGAGGATCGGCCAGCGCGCCTTCGCCTCCTGGCCAATCTGTTCGAGATGCTTTTCGGTCATTCCGGGATAATGCTCGAGCGTCATGGCGCGGACGGAGGTGCCGTCGTTGAAGTCGCGCATCGTGCCCACGAAAACGGCGCACGCGCCGTACGAGCCCCGTTCTCGCGCCAGCGCCTGCTCGTAGCGGATCACCTCGGCCCAGGGATCGATCGCTTGATGACGTATCTCGATTTTCACCAGATTTCAGCGGTAACGATTCGCGCCGAGCGAAGCCCGGCGCGGCGATACATTATAGTTTACGGCGGGCACTGTAGCATTGGGGTTTCCAAAGGGGAGTAGTGCAACTCTCCCTTTTGGTCAAAGACGGGGTTCATATACCGCCCGCGAAGTAAAATTGACTAAATTTCGGCGATGCGGCTTTCACTGTTCGGACATCGGTTTACACAGGCTTCGGGGATCCTCCGGCTCATGGAAGATCTCGGGCAGGCGCTCGCCGTCAACAAGGGCATGTTGATGCTGGGCGGCGGTAATCCCGCACACATCCCGGAGGTCGAGTCGGTGCTCAAGGCCAGCATGCAGAAACTACTCGATGCACCGGGGGCGCTGGGGCGTGTGATCGGCGACTATAGCCCGCCCCAAGGAGATCCCGCGTTCATCGAGGCGGTGGCCGATCTCCTGCGCCGCGAGTACGGTTGGAACATAGGGCCACGCAATGTCGCTTTGACCGGCGGCAGCCAGTGTGCTTTTTTCATGCTCTTTAATATGTTCGCGGGCGCCACGGAAGATGGGCGGAGCAAGAAAATCCTGTTACCGATGGGCCCCGAATATATCGGTTACTCGAACCTTGGCCTCGCGCCGGATTTCTTTGCCGCCACACCGCCGAGCATGGAGCTCATCGACAAGCATACGTTCAAATACCATGTCGCCATGGAGAGCATCGCGTGGGCCGATGAAATAGGCGCCATCTGCGTGTCGCGACCGACTAATCCCACTGGTAACGTCCTGACCGACGGCGAGATGCAAGCCCTGATCAAACTTGCACGCACGCATGACATCCCCCTCATCGTGGACAGCGCCTATGGCGCGCCGTTTCCGAACATCCTCTTCAGCGAAGTACAACCGCTATGGGACGAGTCCGTTATCCTGACGCTGAGCCTCTCGAAGTTCGGGCTTCCGGGGACGCGCACCGGCATCGTCATTGCGCGCGAAGAGGTGATCGATGCCGTCGCGCGCATTAACGCGATCATCAACCTGGCTCCAACCAATGTGGGATCGGCATTGATGCTCGATCTGTTCCGGAGCGGCGAGGTGTTGCGGCTCGGCCGCGAAGTGATCAAACCGTACTATGAGTCCAAGGCTAGGGAAGCGGTCGCGCAACTGACCGACGAACTGGATGCATACCCTTTTCTCCTGCATAAGCCCGAAGGCGCGATCTTCCTTTGGCTGTGGTTCAAGGATCTGCCGATTACGAGCGAGATCCTGTATCAGCGGCTCAAGGATCGGGGTGTCCTCGTCGTTCCCGGACACTATTTTTTCCCGGGGATGGCGGAGGCCCCACAGGGGCGGGAATGTCTACGGATAACCTATGCGCAAGCACAAGAGGTAGTTGAGCAGGGTCTCGCGATCATCGCGGACGAAGTGCGTAAGGCCTACGCGGAGAGACGAGGATGAACGCGAGCCGGCTTCTCAATAAAACCGCCGTCGTCACCGGCGCTAGCTCCGGGATCGGGCGCGCCATTGCCCGCCTGTTCGCACGGCATGGGGCGCGGGTGGTGGTGAACTATCGGCGCTCGCGTGCCTCGGCCGAGGAGTTGGTGTGTGAAATCAGGGCGGAGGGCGGGGAGGCCCACGCCCTTCAGGCCGACGTTACCAGCCCCGATGAAGTCACCCGCTTGATCGAGAGCGCTGGTGCGCTCCTCGGCCGCATCGACATCTGGGCCAACATCGCCGGGGCCGATATCCTGACCGGGGAGGGCGGGTCGCTACAGCCCTCGGAAAAACTCGAGCGGCTGATCGAGGTCGACCTCAAGGGCACGATTTACTGTTGCTGGGGTGTCGCGCCGCTCATGAAGGCCGCCGGATCGGGGGTCATCCTCAACATGTCCTGGGACCTTGCGCTCCATGGCATGGAGGGCCGCAATCCGGAGATGTTTGCCGCGGTCAAGGCCGGGGTCCTCGGTTTCAGCAAGTGTCTGGCGCGATCCTATGCGCCCGAGGTGCGCGTCAACGATCTCGCGCCCGGCTGGATCGAGACGGCGTTCGCAAAAGAGACCATGCACCCCGACGCGTACGAACGGGTCATCGAACGCACTCCCTTGCGGCGCTTCGGCACCCCGGAAGACGTCGCCCGTGCCGCGCTCTATCTGGCCTCCGACGAGGCCGCGTTCATTACCGGACAGACCGTGCGCGTGAACGGGGGACTCGTTTAACGGATATGATTTCCAATCTCTTCAACGTCTCTCATTGTCTAACCTTTCAGTCAACCGACGAGGACTCCCCCGTGGCTTATATGCCGTCACGCTACTCCGTCAAAAACGCATCCACTTCCACACCCGCCTGCTTGAGGATGGCGCGCAACGTACCTTCCGGCATGTCGCCGGGATGGTTGGGGATCGTGGTGTAGCGCCGCGTGGCGGGATTAAACCAAATCTCATGAGAGCCCGCGGCCCGGCGGTCAAACTCAAAGCAGTTGCTTCAACCGCTGCACAATCTCCCGGTAACGGAAACCGGCTAGCCTCCCCATCAGGTATTGATGATCAGCGGATAGTCGAAGGCCTCTCGTGCCGGCGGCAGGCGCACGCAGGCCGCTTCCTCGGTCTGCGCCTCGATCAGCTTCTTGGCCACATCGCGCGCGATCTCGATGGTCTCCTCAATGGTGCGGCCCTGGCCCAGTGGTTCCACAACCGCGGCGCGTCGAGTTTCGCTAGCACGAAACGTCAAGCCATCGGAAATTCGTTTTTGCATGACTGTTGATAGTTACGCTTTCATAACATTCTCCTGTGACTACTCGGGACATCGATTGAAATGAGACGTTGGAATTCCTTTGAAGGGACTGGGCCGCCGCCCCGGATTTGGGACAGGCGGCCCAGTTACCGTGGACCTACTGGTGATTGCAGTATCCCGGTCCCGGCCGACAACCCGATACGTCATCAAACATGCGGATCAACCTTCGCTGCTGACTTGCGTTCACAGTGTAACGAGGTCGTCTAACCCGTAGCTTGCTGAACCAGGCCGGACCGCGGAGCAGGCAGCCGACGGTTCGCTACACGTGCATTCCGGTTCCTCGCCAAGGATCGGGATGCCGTGGTCGGGATTGCATGCGAAGCAATCGAAACTCGTACAGTCGAAGGTGACACCCAGTTCCTGCACGATATTTGGGTTCCAGGGCTTCCCGGTAGTACTTTCCGCCAGGGCGAGCCGGTTGCTCGACAAGCGTGCGAGTTGAAACACCTCGGTCATGCAGGCGCCGTTGATGGTCTTGCCGGCGCGGACCAAGTGATGCTTTTTCGATGTCGCGCTGTAGCCGCCGTAGATACGCAGTACCGGCCCGCCATCCGCGAACCGGTGCGACAGCAGACCCTCGAAGACAGTGACTTGTTTCGATTGCGGATCGACACTGCCAACGATCACGACACTGGGTGCAGCGGCTGCCTCGCCCGCAAGTCCGATCGTCGCGAGAGTCAAGACCAACCTGCAAACAACGTTCATGAAACTCTCCCAAAACACTTTGGCGACCGCGCCCGTAGACGCTCTGGTGTTGCCGGGGGCAGATGACCTGGCCGATCCGATCGCTCCGTTGACTAGCTGCGCCTGCGCCATCGAGGCGCCGGCTGCGCTGCCTAGAGCAATTACTGCCATGCTTAGTTTTTTAGGCTCATCGTGAAAGTGAGTGGGTAGAAAATGGTGTTTTCACAGTACCGGCAGCATGCAGGTAAGCACCTTGAGGCGCAGGTAATCCTCGTCGCGGAGTCCGTAGGCGCGGCGCTGGATGACGCGGATCTTGTTGTTGAGTCCTTCGACGAATCCGAGAGAGATCTTGTTCTCTGGTTTGCAATAAGCAGCGATCCCATCCCAATGGCGCTCGATCATCTCGGCGAATTTCTCGTACGGTTTCAGACGCTGCCATTTAAGCGCGTTACGCCAGTTCTCGAAGAAACGTCGCGCCCACGCTTCACGCTCGTAGCTCCACAATTGGCCGAAAGATTCCTTGAGCAGATAAGCAGTGTTCAGCCGCTTGTTGGCGGCGAGGAGCCTCTTCAAGGCAGCTCGACCATCGAGGGTCAGATTCTCCCGCCGGGAGAGCAGGGTATATTTTTGGCCCTTGATGTAGGTACGTTTCTCGCCGCTGAGTCGGGCGTACTCCCCCTTGCGGACCTTATCGAGCGCTTCGCCCAGATGACGCGTCACGTGAAATTTGTCGAACAGGATAGCCGCCTGGGGCGCTTGTTCTCTGGTGCTGTTGCGAAACGGCTTCCACATATCCATCACAGCCAAGCGCACCCCCTTGGTTTTACGCGGCCCCAGCCATTTGAAGAATTCGTCCATGCTGGCCTGAGAGCGGTCAGTCCCGCCAAACCAGATCGGTCGGCCACGGAGGAGATCGCTGACCACGATGCGATAGGTGTGACCTTTGCGGATGGCGATCTCATCGATGCCGATAACCGCAGGTCCTGGCCGGCCAGCCCGTGCAAGCTGCGCACCCATGTATTGCTTGTCCAACTCCTTGACCGTCTGCCAGTCGAGATCCAACTCATCGGCCACCGCCTTGATGGTGCTCGTGCGGCAGCGCCGCCCGACGTAGAAAGCAAAGCGCTTGGTGTAGAAAGGGTTGTCGGCCAGAAAGTCCAGACGCTCGCGCTTCACCTTGCCGCACTGCCGGCAATCCACACGCCGGACCTCCAACTCCAGCCGCACGTGCGTATCCCCGCAGGAGAGATCTCGAACCTGCCGCAGCTTCTTGTCGTACCAACCGCGATGCAACGTACCGCAGACTCCACAGCGTGTTTTTTTGAGCGTCGTACAACCGTGACGATGCGCACCTTCGGTTCCCCGAAAACCCCGCGTACCGTTGCTTGTGGACGAAAGCCGTCAAAGGCGTATGTGTCGGTGAGACGACGAGAGCGTTTGCGTTGGGTAGCCATCGCCACAGCATGCCAGAAATTACCGTCCCTTCAACCGGGCGTAATCCCTTGCGGAGCAAGCCTTGCAGCGTGATCATGGAAACAAAATTACCCACACGTTTTCACGAAGACCCGTTTTTTAAACATATTCGCTTTCATGATAGACTCCTTACGGTTAGCAATTGCTAACAATTAACTTCATAACAACAATGCTGAAATAGTCCTTCGATGGACTCTTCAGCGTGGAAAGCAAAAGTAGGTCTTCTGCTTTCCCCTTTTGTTTTTCAATCATTGCCGGATTGAAAAACGCGGTTACGTCCCTGTGCCGCTTGCAGGCTGCCGCAAACCAGCGCGGTTTCCGACAGCCTGTCAATTTCTTTGGTATCCTACGTTTCCTGGCCTTGTCCCTGACCACCGCGAGAGCCATGCCCTTTCATCTGCTTGCCGCTATTTGGTGTCCACCCGGTGTAGCTCTTGACTCAACCGGTTTGCGGCTACCGAACGAATGGTCTCGTCTACATCAGAAAGCGCCTCTTGAAGCAGGGCGATCCCCTGATCCTTTGGTTCCACACTCTCGACGGCCATGATCCGAACCTCGGCGGATGGATCCCGCAGGGCCCGCCATAAATGCCTCGGGCCCGCCGCGTATGGCTAGCGCCTGCACGCCATACGTCCTCGTCTGTCAGCGCTGAATCTAGAGCCGTAACGACAGCGCCGTCCTTGTCACCCGTTCCGCTATCCGTGAGGGCCGCGATGGCTCGGGAACGCATCTGAGGGTCTTCGTCCCGACTCATCGCCACGAAATGGTCGATCAACGCTTTATCCATTGGCGGTTCCGCGACGGCTGCAAGCTTATCTGCGCCACCCGTTTCCACGTGCCCCTGCTTGCCATCAACACCGGCGTTGTTCCGGGGCGCATCCCGTTGCCCGCTGTTACGACCACCTGTGTTTATTTGAATAGTGTCAGCGCCTCCACCCCGCACGTTTCCAAGTACCCATACCTCCCTGGGGACAGACGCAGACGCGTACGCCATGCCGTCGTAACGAACCATGAAGTCGGCCTCGCGACCAAATAAGCGCTCTATGGCTTGCCTTACTGGAAGGCTTGCGAAGGACACGGTCACCAATCCCGCGAACGGCAAGGAGTGGTGAAACCGGATCCCGGTCTGCTCTGTAATCTTGGTTAGCACTTGCGTCCATGTTCCCGCCTTTGCCTCAACACTGAGCAGACCGTCTCGAAAGCTAACCCTCACCGTCGTGGCATTAGGACGGTCGGATCTCAGCGTTGCGGAACGGTTGTCGCGAGAACTCTCCGTCGATGCTTCTGCCGCCAGCCAGGTGGCGAGGATCGCCGGGACTGTAAGGCTAAGGAGCCCAGCTTTACCTAGTGTCATTCTCTTCATGCTCAATGCCCATCGCATAACGTTGATAACAAGTCGCTCTCGTCGCATGCCAGGGAATTCGATTCCCCTTGAATCTATATTTCCCGCGCCGCCGGAAAAGGTTCATTTCTGAGAGCCACCGTGTACGCGGACCAGCCGTTACAACGCTAGGAGCAGATAGCAGCGATAAACATCCCAAGAATACGTTCGCATATCCCGTATGCTTGGAAGCTTGAACAGAGTAGATGAAACGTTATAGAGGAGACCTATCGTACCCCAGGGGGTAATAAACTTGCGCTGGTCGGACATGCGCGTGCCATGTCCAGCTATTGGTAGTAGAACGCGATGAAGGCGTGGTAGCTGACCAGGATCAAGAGCACGACGGCCAACGAGACATGCACGAGCATCCAGCCGGTCAGGAACCACCTGTGGCGTATCTTCACGACCTCGTGATTGAGCAATCCCACCGCTAAGTTAGCCAGGTACACGCTGCTCAAGAGCAAGAGATAGGCATGCCCGAGGCTGTGCGAATGTACGTAGAAGACCAGCGGCGCCAGCGCCCCCCAAGTCTTATGCTGGCTGAGCTTCGCCCGTGCCGCTTCAGCGCGCCCCGTAAGCCGCAGGCGGGAGAGATACCACTGGTGCGCGAGGTAGCTCAAGAGCAGCAGTCCCGTGAGTTGCTTGGAGGTCTCTCCCGTTTGCAGGGTCACGAGCCACGCCCATTTGAGGTTGAAGAAGTCCTGGGCCAAGTACGCGGCGAGCAGGAGAAAACCAAGGTAGGAATAGGCTTTTAGAGGTTTGGCCCTGACGGACGGTTGCATATCACTCCCCTGAACGCTCATGCTTGAATTGCGTGTGACACTCCCAAAGCTCGGCATGCCTGTTATGGCCGGGCTCATTGTGCCAAGAGATCCGACAAGGCTGTCGGCCTGGGCGCGGCAATCTGAGCCTCCGCTACCGGCCGGGCCTCCGATTCAGGCTTAGCGCTCGGCTCGAGAGCCGCGTCAACGGCGGCCAGTGTCTCGGGCGAGGCGCGTTTAGCCGCTTCCGCCAGGAAGACTTCCGCAGCGAGCAGGTAATAGCCCTCGCGCGGCCAGCGCTCGCCGATGCCGGGCGGTGCCGCGAACGTCTTGGCCTTTTTCAAATAGTCGCTGTAAGCCTCGCGAAAGCCTTGGCGCAGCGCGCGGAGGATCTGCATGAGCTCCTCGAGCGTCACCTCCGATGCCGGATACATCCAGGTCGTCGCGCCCATCACCTCATTGAGCCGCCAGTCGTTCTTGGGGCTCTGCGGGTGCTCGTTGTGACACTTGATGCACGCCTCGACCACAGCGGTATCGGAAAACATGGCGGTATGCATCCGAGTGCTGGGGTCGAAGAAGAATTCCGGCTCGCGCGTCGCCCTGATCCGCTGAAACTTTTCCATCTGCAGGCCGGCGAAGCGGTTCGCCTCCCGAATCGGAAAGTCGGAGCCCAGGAATAGGCTGAGCTGAACCGGACGTTTTTCCAAGCTCTTGGCGGTTTCGCGTAAAAACAGGGCGGGCAGCGGACCGGCCTCGACGCTCGCCTCCCGCCAGTCTTCGTCGAACTTGAGCCCGACCTTCTTGCCCGCGGCGACGATCTCCTGCGTCCACAGCGCGCGGACGACGTCGTTCTCCGCCTCGACGATCGCAAACACGCGCTCGACAGGAACGATCGCACCGGCGGCCTTGGCTTCAAGGAGGGGCGGCGGTGCGCTCACGAAGAGATAGCTGATGAGCGCGATGAGGACCAGTACGTATACCATAAAGGATCGGTTAGCGGCGCTTGGCATGATCGCTCTCCTTCTTCGACGGGTGATGAAGCGTTTTGGGATACGGGGACAGGCCACCGTTGAAATAGGCGCGTAGCTGCGCTTGCGGCCAGACCTCCTCGATCCGTGTCTTGGTTTTCATCAGGTGATTGCCGTGGAAATCGTGGCAGCCTAGGCAGGTGTCCCAGCGATCCTCGGCGATCAAGCGTTCGTGCGGGATATCGATCGGATCGCGTTTGAGCGTCGTCTCCTTGTGGCAGGTGCTACAGTAGCCGGTATCGGTCAAGGTCACGCGCTGGCCCCGGTGCTCCAGGTGACAGGAAACGCATAGCTGCGGCTCGATCTGCTCGCGGGCCTTGGCGAAGCGCGGCTCCAGGAATCGATACACCGGATGCCGATCGTTCGGGCGCTCATGGCAGCCGAGGCACACCGCATTGCTCACATCCTGGTGGCCGAAGTCGACCGGCGTTTCGCGCCAGCCCAGCCAATACCTCACCGTCGCCTGGAGCTGCTGACGCGTCGTGCCCGGTGCCGGAACGTGGCAGGACTCGCACCGGAAACTCTCATGTCCGGTATTCATCGGGCCGAGGGCGTGGAGCTGCTCCTGGCTCGGCCATAAGAACACGGCGAGACAGACTAGGCCCACGGCGATGCCGGTGGCATAACCCAGGTTTTGGCGGCGACGAGTTGGATCTATGAGTTTCATGATTCGCTGTGCAGCCGCGATCTGTCGTTCTCTGCGCTCGTTGTCGTCGGATCGTGTTCACGAAGTGGGTGTCGTTTTTATAAAGAGTACCTGGCGACCAACTCGCGACCCGTTCGGGTGATAAACCCATCGGCGCAGATGAGACCGAGCTCCTGGCAGGCGAGGAAGAGCATCCCGGGCATACCCTTGGGCAAATACACGGTTCCATCGCCGTAGCGGAAGGCGAGAACCCGGACCAGCTCCCTCTCGCCTGGGCTTGACATCTGATGATTCGGGTAAGTGTTCATGGGGCTACCCCCTCCAAGTGACGGTCGCGATGCGGATAGCGTGCTCATGTTCTTTTCCTATGCTTGATAAGGCGTGCCTCAAGGCATTCGCTGCGTGGGTATGTGCCGCCTAAGCTGCCTGCAAGGCAAAAGTAGGCCGGCTCGGGTTGATCCGAGGCAACTCGAGGTGGTGAATTTTTTGAAGCACGCCGTCCCATAGGTTGGTTCTCGAGTAGATTGCTTCGAGGGCGGCAGTGGCGGCTTTTTCCCAGTTCATGGCGTCGTGACCGGCCATCGCTTGTAACATGCGTCTCGCGGCCGGCCCATGTTCGTCCCCGTCAAGCGCAATGTGGCGTTCCAGGTAATATTGGAAGGTGGGTACGGGGGATCCGGTGCCCTCCCACAATTTCAGTAGGCGCGCAAACATGTCCGGGATCAGGTCTTCTCGACCGAAGAGGAAATCGGCCACGACCTCAACGGGATCGCCGTGCAAAGCGCGGTTAATCGTGCGTCCCACGAACCGGCGAACATGGGTCGGGATCGGCAATGCATCGAACACTCTGTCCAGCGACTGCCCCGATCTCACTAAGGCAATAAATTCTTGGAATAGAGACACATCGGCTCCCACCTCTTCCATCGCTCTCAGATATATCTCCAGATGGCTCAGGGGTCTGCCGTCAATTCCTTTATCGCTTTCCTCGGCCAGGATCACGTCATTGATAAAGCGTGCGAGCGAGGCATCGGCTACCGGCAGCCAAGGTAAGCGGACGCACGTCAGCTCCTGCTGGAGACGTTTTGCGAGGGACATGAAGTCCCACACTGCGAATACGTGATCTTCCATGAACCATCTAAGCCTCGGAATCGAATCGATGGCTCCATACAGAGGGTGGTCTAGAAGGGCTGTCCGGGCCTTGGAAATCTCGGGGAATTGTTGCTCTAACATGGTAATGACCTCCGGCATGATTGAGATGTTCTCTAGCTGTATGCTTCTAACGGATCTCTTACGCGCCCCATGGCTCCTGGCGCCTAGGCGACGTTCCCTGTCATTCCTTACACACGTGCGCGGCGGCTTGTATGTGCCCAAAAGGGCAGAAAAAATTTTCGCTTAATGCCCATCGCATTGCGTTGATAACAAGTCCCTCTCGTCGCACACCAAGGAATTCGATCCCTTGAATCTATATTTCCCCGCCACCGGAATAGGATAGGTCGCAGGTTTCTTCTCCTTCGCTATTTACCAATCGTTACACTGCTCAGCACGCTTCCATCATGAGAAGGCGAGAATCGCATTCCGCCTCTCCCCATTCGAAGCAATACGTCCCCTTGTTTTCGGTGGAACCGCGCCGGGGAGCGTGCCTTTTGGTCGCGACCAAGATACGACGAGAGCGCTAACAGATGACTAACAGATCAGCACGGCGATGGAAGGTGCGACGGTTTCTAACAAAACGCGGCTTTCGGGCGCAGGCGTCGTTGGGTTGTGCGCCTGCGGGTTCAGCAGGCGTTGCCTATCTCACGAAAGCACAGATCCAGTTCAAGCTGCTCGCCCTTGAGATTCGTAAGCTCGCACCTGAGGCGACCGGTGAGCAGCGTATACGAGTCGAGATCCAAGGTCCCCGAAAGTAATCGCACGTAAAGCTCTTGATTCGATCCTTCCTGGCGAACCACGATGGCAGTCCCAATACCCGACACCCGCCCGGTCTCAGCGTCGATTGGGTCGAGCGAGCGGACCATCGCGGCGCCGAGCGCTACCTTTTTGGAGATCGCGAGTTTGACCAACGTCGCGGGCGCCCAGAACACCAGCCGTCTCCCACCACCCGGGATCGCCATTTCTTCTGCGGTGGTCCAACCCAGATAATCCACGCTGATGGGGCCGCGCAGTCAGAGCAGGTATTCACCCACTAGGAGCTCTTTGTCGATCACGGGTTATTTTCCAAGCCATCCAATCATTTCGATTCTGGCCACTTTTTCCGCTTCGCGATCATTACTTTCCGAAGCGCTGCATTATCTCCTTTGTCCAATGCAGAGAAGTCACAGTGGAAGAATCTACCCTTGGCCGCCCACCATGCAGGTTCAATTAGTAAATGGCTCGGGCAAGGCGTGCCCCTCGCGCGCCATGTAAAACACACCCACAGGAGCTTGTCCGTCGGGATTTTCGATCTTGCCGAAGCCCGGCGCTTGCCAAGGCATGAAAAGCATTACCTTACGGAAGGCCTGTTCGAAAACGGTGGCCCCTTGCGCAGGATCAGTGGGTGTCAGTTCCACTCGGCATAGGGTCGTGCGGCATTCGATGTTGCCCGGCTGGATCTTTTTGAGCTCCTCTTTCATACCCTCTTTCTGAAAGACCTCTGTCCATGAGGTTTCTGCTCCCTGCGACCATTCGGGGTCTTCCTCCTCCGTTTCGATCGCCTGCTCAATGCTCGTCTCTTGCGCTTCTACCGCAGCCCACGCCTGTGTCTCTAATTCGTCCGGAGACGCCTGCGCTTGGTCCGCTTCAGCTTGTGAGCCCTGAGCACGAACGGATTCACGCAACTCCTCCAGCTTGGCGGTCTGGCTACGCTTGAGCCGTGCCAGCTCGTTATTCAGTGCCGCAAACTTGTCCTCCAATTCGGTGAGCCGCGGGTCCTTGTCGTCAGGTTTCCGCAGCTCGTCGCCTGCATGCGGCAAATTAACTCTCGGTTCGGAAATAGCGGGACTTCCAGCGTAGGATCTTGCGGTCGTGTTCGGTGCACCGGGATCCTGCTTGGGCCGAAGCACCGCACCGGCTGCAAATAAGCTGATTAATAGAGCCATTCCGAAAACTGGTTTCGCGAAGTTTGTGATCGGTAATTTCATGGTTATATTTCTCGTGTTGAAAGTTGTTGCTTAGAACGAGCGCGGGCTCTCGGAGCCCGCGCATAGACAGGTCTATGACTAGGTGGTGCCTCTAGTCATTCCTCAATGAAGCTGTAGTCGTGGATCCCCGAAACAAGGCCGTTATAGGTTGGTGGGATATAGCAGGTATAGAAGTTGTGAGAAGTCGAGCCGACTGTGACGGACGGGTCAACACGATCATAATAGAGAGTCTGCACTCTGTTGGTCTCTCCACCCGTGTGTGAGTTACTAGCCACGAAATAAATAGTGCTATCTTGAGGACGGCGCACCAACTGAAACAGGGTACACCATATCTCCGCGGACGGATGCCTATCCGTCGTTCGAATCCAGCCACTTGCGATGTTTGAATAGATGTCATTGACGACGTTGCAGTCCATGTAAAGCCATTGCGTCGGGGAATGATTCTCGACACTACCGTAGGTGCGAGTTATGTTGGCTCCCCCGTCCAATTTCACGCACATATTCCCAGGATAGACTGTATAGCTAGCTGCGAAAGCTTGCGGCGAACCAAGCGTCGCGGAGAGCCCTAAGGCACAGACAACTACGACACTAAGAACACTGTTGGAAGTTTTCATCGTATTTCCCTCATTAAATAAGGTTGATTACTGATAACTGCATTGACGCCCCGTTTCGCGAGCGACGCGACTTCATGGAGCTAACCGGCGCGCTGCTTTTTGGCGCGTCCGAGTTAGCGCGAGATTAGCCCTTACACCCGCCAAGGATACGAAATGCACCTTCGCTTGTTCAGTGACTTTTCGCATAAACATTTTGTGACATATTCACAATATGTCCCGAAAGAACACGCCGAAGGTCTGGTGTTGAAATATCACTTTCTCAATATTTAGGAACGTCACCCTTTTTCCCGCGCGACCTCCAGTTCGATCCCGATGTTGTCACAGGTCGTTTCTGCTCCTTGTGACCTTCTTTTCACGTACAACAAGGTCTCGTAGATGCGGCTCGCGAACGACCGATTATGCGAGGTCGAGAAATTATCCGTAGAGGAGGGGAGGGGAGACGTGAGGGCGGGCCGGGAAACTTGTTTCCCGGCCCGGTCCGCATGGACAGAGCGCCGTGCGTTCTGTTGCGTACGGCGGGCGGTCTCGGGGCTAGCTAAGCTCCGAGCGGCGGTGGCTCCACTGGCGGCACGCCGCATGCCGGCACCCACTGTCCGTCCTCGCCGAGGATGAAGTAGTCGCAGGGCTCATCCGGTGGTGGCAACGGTGGCGGCGGAATTACTGTACTGGACGACACGAGCGAGATGTTTGGCACACCGGCCTCGTATACGACGTTCAGCATCCCGAAGGCATCACGGTCTGTGTCGTGCAGGTAGCTGAACCGCGGCCACCCGGTTCCTGCGTTGTCTCAGAGGTCCTGGTTGGTTTGGACAAGGTCGGACAGGTGCCAGATGTAGGGAACCCCGTAGATCTTTCCCGTCCCCACGAGTTCGACCGACGCATTTTGGCAGATGTTATTGGTGATGAAGTCCGCGCTCGGTCGGCCACGCCAGCTCGATGTCACATTGCCTTCGATGAAATCCCTGCCAAGGCGAGTCGGTGGTTGTCCTGGAAATTGCAACGGTACCCCCGGAAACTGCAAATGAACGGGGTACTGGTGTGCAAACGTCAGACTGTCCGCGAGATTATTGTTTTTGACGTAGAGAAGCTTGCCTTTCATCTGGGAATCGTTCTGCTGCACCGATTCTGCTGCGAATGCCGACGCGGGGGAAGTGAGCGCCACCGCAATCACAATGGCGATTGGCACGGTACACAGATTTCTCAGTGTGGTGAGGGCGATGGAATCTTGCTCGGCACTTTGAGCTCGGGTGCGCCAATGCGATGAGGTGCCTACAGGCAGGGGTAATCTTTTTCATGGCAATTACTCCTTAGAAAATGGTTATCTACAGTGGTCTTAGAGGCCGACGATGGGAACACGGAGTCGGAACGCAACCCCCTCCAAGCAACCCCTTGCCCACGAATACGCACCGCGGTAAATTTCGGATTCCGATCGCATTTCTGCCCGTTCCCTTTACGGCAACGGCTCCCACTGCGCCAGCAAGGGCTACACCGTCATCGAGATCCAAGGTGCCAAACAAGACTGCCAAGCCTGCCCGCAGCACCAGCAATGCCTACGCACCCTGGACAAGACGCCAACCCGCCAGGCGGCGTTTTTTCTCGCGGGGCCCACGGAGCGGAGTCACCCTGCGGCTCGCCGCGACCGTCACCTCATGATGAACCGTAACGTCCAGTAACGTGTTACAGTGTTACGCGATGACCTTGGATTTCTTGACCAGGTGAGAAACAACATGTCCAACCAGAGAATTGGATAACAGTTAGACAATGTCTATCTGCGTGTCCTATTAGGAGAACTTCAATGGCCAAAGGCCAAAAACGCAGTAATCGTGAAGCTAAGAAACCAAAGCAATCCAAAAAGGCTACCGTTCCAGCGTCGCCTTTTGACGTGACGAAAAAGCCTGCCGCTCCCATGCCCGGAAAAAAGAAATAGCGGGCGCGAGGCCAAATTCAAGGATCGAGCGAGAGACTAGGTAATCGCTCCTTGTTGATGATGCGTTCGCCCCGCCCCCTGGACAGCGATTGCCAATATGGTAATCTCAAAATAACTGCCTGAATCGTAGGCAGTTTGGCTAGAGCTTATTTCCACGGTGGCCCTTGCTGGTGTATTGAGCTGTTCGGTGCGTCATCAAAGCAAATGCTTAAGCGCAAGCTGAGTGCCTGTTTGTGCCTGCTGGTCTACCTCATGACGGGGGCGGGAAGCGGGCAGGCACCGGTCCTGTTCATGATCCTAGGTCACGGCCATACGACCTACGTCGATTACAGTGATGAGGGTATCCGATTAACCCTGCACCACCCAGGGCACGCTGACGAGCACGAACCGAAACCGTTCTTTCCCGGCCCGCATCAGCCCGATGTTCTGGACCAGGTGCTGGCGGCGCTCACGGGGCAGGATAACCAAGAAGATCACGTCATCCAGACCCATCCACAGGAGCCGCAAGGCCTGGCAGCATTCAAAACGATCGAAATCCCCAAGGCCTTATCTTTACCGGTAACGACTCACCCATTTCCCATTGCGCTTACGTCCGTACCCACCCTGGCGCGGCCCCCGCCTGGGATCAACCCCACGCTTGCCTCCCGCCGCACCACCGTCCTTCTAATTTAGATCCCTCTAGAAGACCCGCACGCCTCGTATAGGGGCGTCTGCAATCGGTGGGTTATGGCCTGGCCTGACCCTTATCGACCTTCAGAGGCGATTTATGTCTTCCAAAACTCTATCGATCTTGTTGCTGGCGCAGCTCATGGGTGGCGCCTGCGCTTATGCGGATTCGGCGGCGCCCCACCCCCCGCTTGAATCACCGGAAGTCTTGCCTTCCGGTCCTGCTATCAGGGAGCCCGCCGGGGACCTCACACTACGCCAGGCGCTCTCGCTTGCGCTCCTTCGGAACCCCGAGCTCAAGGCCTTTGCCTTCGAAGTCCGCGCCCGGGAGGCGGCGGTGCTCCAGGCCGGCCTGCTTCCAAACCCTCATCTTGGCGTGGTAGCGGAGAACTTCGGCAATGACGCTATTCAGGGGTTTGATAGCACGGCGATTACCATTCAGCTCAGCCAGTTGATCGAGCTCGGTGGAAAGCGTGCAGCCCGAACGGAGGCCACGCAGTTGGCGCGTGATCTCGCTGGCTGGGACTACGAGAAGGAGCGGATCAAGGTGTTGACGGAAACCCAGAGGGCCTATGTCGAGGTCCTAAGCACACAGGGGCGGGCCGCACTGAGCAAACAAGTGGTGGATCTCGCGGAAGAGGTCGCCGCCGCCGCGGCCAAACGGGTGATGGCCGGTAAGGTCTCTCCGGTAGAAGAGACCAAGGCCGGGGTCGCGACTGCCTCGGTGCGAATCGAGCTCACGCGTGCCGAGCGGGAGCTGGAGGCCGCCCGTGCGCGCCTAGCGGCGAGCTGGGGCAGTACTGCCCCGCGCTTCAAGCGCGCCAGAGGGGTGATCGAGGCCGTCTTCCCTATTCCCTCCCTGGAACAGCTCATGGAGCGGCTCCACCAGAACCCGGAGCTCGCACGCTGGGCCACGGAGATCGCGGAGCGCCAGGCCGTAATCGGCTTAGAAGAGACCCGGGCCATTCCGGACCTCACGGCCAGCTTTGGGGTCCGGCGTTTCGAGGAGCCCGGGGACGACGCCCTGGTGGCCGGGATCTCCCTGCCCCTGCCGCTGTTCAACCGCAACCAGGGCGCCATCCTGGAGGCGCAGCGCCGGCTCACCAAGGCCGAAGAAGAACGCCGCGCGGCGAAAGTGCGGGTGGCTACGGCCTTGAGCAACGCCTACCAGACCTTGGCCGGCGCGCATGCCGAGATCATTGCCTTGAAGGCTCAGGTCCTGCCCGGCGCCCAGAGCGCCTTCGAGGCCGCAAGCAAAGGTTACCGGTTGGGTAAGTTCGGCCTGCTCGATGTCCTGGACGCGCAGCGGACCCTGTTCGGGGCCAAGGCGCAATACCTGCGCGCGTTGAGCGACTACCACCAGTCAATTGCCCAGGTGGAGGGCTTGATCGGCGAACGATTTGAGGCGGTCCAAACCCAGAAGGAATCACGATGAACGTAAAGAATTGGCTTTCCATCGCCGCCGTGGTGTTGGTGGGGATCGTCCTCGGCTTTTTCATCTTGCGCCTGGAACCCGCCGACACCGAGGAGCATGAGGCTCAGAGTGATCAGGAGGAAACCCTTATGACCAAGGGACCTCACGGCGGCCGGCTGTTGACTCAAGACGGATTCGAGATCGAGATCACGATTTACAAACGAGACGTGCCGCCGCAATTCCGGGTCTATGCCTATGAAAAGGGAACGCCCTTATTCCCTGAGCAAGTCGAACTGACTATGGAGTTGCACCGGCTAGGGGGCACGGTGGACGTGATCAACTTCCAGAAGGAGGGAGACTTTCTGCGCGGCGATCGAGTCATCGAAGAGCCGCACTCCTTCGACGTGAAGGTCAGCGCGGTGCGCGAAAGCCGCCGCTATGAGTGGGAATACACACAAGTCGAAGGCAGGGTCCAGCTTTCCCATGAAGCGTTGCAAAGCTCGGGCATAGGCCTTATGACTGCTGGCCCCGCGCGCATCAAGACGCTCTTGGAGCTACCTGGGGAGATTAAGCTCAATCAAAACCATTTGGCCCATGTCGTCCCTCGATTCGCCGGTGTGGTCACCGCCGTCCATAAAAATCTGGGCGATAGGGTAAGGAGGGGCGAGGTTATCGCGATCGTCGACAGCCTCGAGCTCGCGGACGTAAAGGGCCAATACATCGAATCGGTGCATCGGCTTGAGCTTGCACAGACCAGTTTCATTCGGGAACAGAGCCTGTGGAGGAACAAGATCTCACCCGAGCAGGATTACCTTAGCAGCCGTCACGCCTTGGAAGAAGCAGAGATTACCAAGCAAATCGCCGCGCAGAAACTGCTGGCGTTGGGACTCTCTCACGCCGACCTCGCCACGCTGTCCATAGAGCCGGAAGGTACGGTCAAGCTGCATCGGCTGCGGACGCCTTTCCGCGAGCAGATGCTCACACGCTATGAGATCCGCGCACCGCTCGATGGTGTCGTCATCGAGAAGCACCTCGTGCTGGGCGAGGCTATCAAGGAGGACACGGCGATCTTTATGATCGCGGATCTCTCGTCGGTATGGGGAGAGTTCAACGTCTACGCTAAGGATTTAAACGCGGTCCGGCTCGGCCAGGCGGTCACTGTCAGATCCGAAGTCTTGGCGATCGAAGCCACCGCTACCGTGTCTTACCTCGGCCCGTTGGTGGGCGAAGAGACTCGGTCCGCGCGCGCCCATGTGCACATCGCAAACCCGGACGGGCGCTGGCGGCCGGGTCTCTTCGTGACGGTCGAGGTGGTGCAAGAAGAAATCACGGTACCGGTCGCGGTCGCGGCCGAGGCTATCCAAACCTACCGTGATTGGCAGGTGGTGTTCGCGCAATACGGAGATCTCTTCGAGATACGGCCGCTGGAATTGGGGCGCAGTGACGGGCAATGGGTGGAGGTGGTTCGGGGCCTCTCGGCCGGGGAGCGCTACGCCGCGCAGAACAGCTTCGTTCTCAAGTCCGAGCTCGGCAAATCCACCGCCACCCATGAGCATTAAGAGGAGAGGGGGGATCACATGTTTGAGCGTATCTTGAAGTTCTCCATCGAGCAGCGCGGGCTCGTCATGCTCGCGACCTTGGGCCTGTGCCTCCTCGGGGTCTACAACCTCCAGCGCCTGCCCATCGACGCCGTGCCCGACATCACCAATGTCCAGGTGCAGATCAACACCGAAGCCCCCGGGTATTCGCCGCTGGAAGTGGAGAGCCTCATTACTTTCCCCATTGAGGTCGCGACCCTAGGGCTCCCCAGTCTCAAGGAGAACCGCTCCCTCTCGCGTTATGGGCTCTCCCAGGTCACCGTTATCTTCGAGGACGGCACCGACATCTACTTTGCCCGCAACCTCATCAGCCAGCGCCTCCAGGAGGCGCGGGGCACGCTACCGCCCGGCATCGAGCCCATCATGGGCCCCATCGCCACGGGTTTGGGCGAGATCTTCCTCTGGACCGTGGAGGCCGAGCCCTCCGCGCGCAAACCGGACGGCACTACGTATACCACCATGGATCTTCGCACCCTTCAGGATTGGGTGATCCGGCCGCAACTCCTCACCGTCCCCGGGGTCACCGAAGTGAACAGCATCGGCGGCTATGACCGCCAGTACCACGTCACCCCGGATCCCCAGAAGCTCATCGCCTATGGGCTCGGCTTTCGGGACGTGCTGCGGGCCTTGGCCGAAAACAATAACAATGTCGGTGCGGGGTACATCGAGCACCACGGGGAGCAGTACCTGATCCGGGCCCCGGGACGGGTCTACACCCTGGATGAGATCCGCAACATCGTCCTCGGCAGCCATCAGGGCGTGCCCATCTACATCAGGGATGTGGCGGAGGTCCTGCTGGGGAAGGAGCTGCGCACCGGTGCCGCGACCAAAGACGGGAAGGAGACCGTGCTCGGCACCGCCTTCATGCTCATGGGAGCCAACAGCCGCACCGTCGCTCAGGCGGTGGGGGAGAAACTCACTCAGGCGAACCGCTCGCTGCCCGAGGGGGTGGTGGCAAAGCCCATCTACGACCGCACCACCCTGGTGGACCTGACCATCGCCACGGTGCGGAACAACCTGCTGGAAGGGGCGCTGCTGGTCATCGCCGTGCTCCTCCTCCTGCTTGGCAATGTCCGGGCGGCGCTGATCACGGCCATGGTGATCCCGCTCTCCATGCTCTTCGCCATCACCGGCATGGTGACGGAGAAGGTGAGCGCCAACCTCATGAGCCTGGGGGCGATCGACTTCGGCATCATCGTCGATGGCGCAGTGGTCATCGTGGAGAACAGCGTACGTCACCTGGCCGAGGCGCAAGGGCGGCTACAGCGCCGCTTAACGGTGGCCGAGCGCCTGAAGGTGGTGTTTGAATCCTCCGAAGAGACCCGCCGGGCCATCTTGTTCGGGCAGCTCATCATCATGGTGGTTTATCTGCCCATCTTCGCCCTCACGGGGGTCGAGGGCAAGATGTTCCACCCGATGGCCCAGACCGTGGTCATGGCGCTCCTCGGTGCCATGATCCTCTCCATCACCTTTGTCCCCGCCGCCGTGGCCCTCTTCGTGAGCGGGCGGGTCTCGGAGAAGGAGAATCCGGTGATGAGGCTTGCCAAAAAGACCTATCTGCCCGCACTCGACTTCTCTCTTTGCAACCGTCCCCTGGTGGTCACAACCGCCTTGGGTGATCGTGGTGTTGAGCGGGCTGCTCGGCACGCGCCTGGGGACGGAGTTCGTGCCGAGCCTCGATGAAGGGGATCTCTCCGTGCAGGCCCTGCGCGCGCCAGGCACCGGCCTCACGCAGTCGATTGAGATGGAAGCTTCCTTGGAGAAAAGGCTCCGAGAATTCCCTGAAGTGGACACCGTCTTTGCACGTACCGGCGTTGCCAAGGTCGCCACCGATCCGATGCCGCCGAACATTTCGGACACCTATATCATGCTCAGGCCAAGAGAGGAGTGGCCCGATCCCGGCCGGTCCAAGGAGGACCTGGTCAACGCGATGGCGGAGCGCATCGCGCGACTCCCCGGGAGCAACCACGAGTTCACCCAGCCCATCGAGCTGCGCTTCAACGAGCTGCTGGCTGGCGTGCGGGCCGACGTGGCGGTGAAGGTGTTCGGGGATGAAATGGACGTCTTGCTCGAGACAGCGGAACGCATAGCGGCCGTCCTGCAGGAGGTAGAGGGCGCCGCGGATGTCCGGGTAGAGCAGGTCACGGGGCTTCCGGTCCTGACCGTGCAGATGAAGCGGGAGGTTATGGCCCGCTACGGGCTCAACGTCGCCGATGTCCAGGAGGTGGTCGAGGCCGCCATGGGCGGGAAGGTGGCCGGGAAGATCTACCAAGGGGACCGGCGGTTTGACTTGGTGGTGCGCCTGCCTGAGGCGTATCGGGTCGATATCGAGGCCTTGAAGCGCCTCCCCATCCTGCTCCCGCAAAGCCGGGTGGCGGAGGCCCCCGTGGGAGAGTTCATCGCCACACAGGCCACCGGACCCTCCTATATCCCTCTCAGCACGGTGGCCGAGATGCAGATCAGTCCGGGTCCCAATCAAATCACCCGGGAGAACGGCAAGCGCCGGGTGGTGACCACATTCAATGTCCGGGGCCGCGACCTCGGCTCTCTGGTGGCCGAGGCGCAGGCCAAGATCCGAGAGCAGGTGCAGGTCCCGCCGGGCTATTGGATCACGTGGGGCGGACAGTTCGAGCTCATGATCGATGCGGCGAGGCGCCTGACGATCGTCGTCCCCATCGCGCTCTTGCTCATCTTCATCTTCCTCTACAGCACCTTTGGCTCCATCAAGGATGGCCTGCTGGTGTTCACCGGCGTGCCCTTCGCCCTGACCGGCGGGGTGCTGAGCCTATGGCTGCGCGATATACCGCTCTCGATCTCGGCAGGTGTGGGGTTTATCGCGCTGTCCGGGGTGGCCGTGCTCAACGGGCTGGTGATGGTCAGCTTCATCCGCCAGCTGCGTGAGGAAGGGCTGGCCTTGGAGGAGGCCATCCGCCAGGGAGCGCTCACCAGGTTGCGGCCGGTGCTCATGACGGCCCTCGTCGCCGCCTTGGGGTTCGTACCGATGGCCTTAGCGACGAGCACCGGGGCCGAGGTGCAGCGCCCGCTCGCCACGGTGGTGATCGGGGGGATCCTCTCCTCGACTGTGCTTACGCTGCTCGTCTTACCGGTCTTGTACCTGCTGGCGCATCGAGAGTAAAGCAACGATGGGCTTGCGACGCGGTATTCAGCAACCGGGCGCGTTCGCCGCTTTGGGGGCGGCTTTCCTTTTCGGTGCGGGCACACCGCTCGCGAAGCTCCTGCTCGTAGGGTGGATCCGTGGCTGCTCGCGGGCTTGCTCTACCGGGGCTCCGGGGTGGGTCTTGCGCTGTATCGCTCGCTGTGCGGTATGCGGGCGGCGCGGCTTTGCGCAGAGGAAACGCTATGGCTCGCCGGGGCGATTGGCGCGGGCGGCATCATCGGGCTGGTCTTGCTGATGTTCGGCCTGACCGCAATGCCCGCCTGCGGCGCATCGCTCCTCTTGAATGCGGAAGCGGTGTTCACCGCGCTCTTGGCATGGTTTGCGTTCCGGGAGAACTTCGACCGGCGCATCGCGCTCGGGATGATCGCGATCGTGGCGGGCGCGGTGATCCTGAGCTGGCCGGGCGAAGCCCGCTTTGCCGGGCTGTGGCCGCCGCTCTTGGTGCTCGGGGCGTGCCTCGCGTGGGGCATCGATAACAACCTCACCCGCAAGGTATCGTTGACCGACGCCGCGTGGATCGCGCAGGTCAAAGGGCTTTGCGCGGGCACGGTCAATCTGGCCTTGGCCTTCTCGCTCGGCGCGACGCCGCCGCGCCTGTCCGCTATCGCCGCGGCGATGGCCGTGGGCTTCCTAGCTTACGGGGTCAGCCTCGCACTCTTCGTCGTGGGGCTGCGCCACCTCGGCACCGCACGCACCGGTGCGTACTTTTCGATCGCACCGTTCTTCGGGGCCCTTGCGGCCCTGTGGGCTCCGGACGCACACCACAGGCACCGCCACTGATGGGCCGGGCTTTGCTGAAAACCGCGCTCCTCTTCATCGCCAGGGATCTTCTCCTCCACCGTCCTCAGCCTGATGATCGCACCGGTGCTGTATCGGTTATTCGAACGCCATCCCGCCGTAAGAAACGATTTTTTTCCTCTTGCATAATTGTCTCCTTTTTTTCAAACAATATATTGCACGCAGACATTGATCATCCGTTCCAATCCCAACAGAGGAGACGATCTATGAACAGACAAGCACGTCGTTTGAGTTCAGTCATCGGCGGTGCCCTGGTGGCGACGGCCTGTGCGCCGGCGGGTGTCACGTCGTATGCCGGACGGGAAGTTGCGGCACCCACCGAAAAGATGATCGAGGAGGCCAAAACCAAGGCGGACCACGAGGCCCTGGCGGTCTACTATGATCGGGAAGCCAGGCACTGCGTGAAAAGGCCCAGTATTACCAGCGGATGGCCGATCAAAGTAGGTATCGGGGTAGTGCTTACAGGATAGTTTACGCGCCCCGCTATGACGCCCTCGCGCAGAAGTATCAAGCAGCCGAGGAAGAGAACCTGAAGCAAGCGAAACTGCACCGCGAACTTGCCTCAGAAGCAAGGCAATGAGCAATTTGGATATACCTGGGCAACGATAAGATACACGATTGCCATACGCGATGGTTGTAAGGGAGGCCGAGCTGCGGTATGTGGATCATCCAGGGAACCAGGTCAGCGTGAAAATGCGCAGGCGTATACGCTTTTTTAGAGTAGAGGCGAGAGATACCCATGGGGCATAACTATGCTCACACCCCTGCCGGCAAGAATAAACGCCGGCTCACCATCGTCTTCGGGCTGACGACTCTGTACTTAGTTGTTGAGGTTATCGGCGGACTGCTCACGGGCAGTCTCGCGCTCTTGGCCGACGCCGGGCACATGCTGACCGACGTGGGCGGCCTCGGGCTGGCCTTGCTCGCTATCCGGTTCGCCGAGCGCCCGGCGACGCCCGAGCGCACCTACGGCTTTTACCGAGTCGAGATCCTCGCCTCGCTCGCGAATGCGGTCGTGCTGGTCGGCATCTCGTTCTACATCCTCTACGAAGCTTACGAACGATTCCGCGACCCGCCGAAGGTCCAGAGCGGAACGATGTTGCTCGTCGCCTTCGTCGGTCTCATTGTAAATATTATCGGCATTTACCTCTTGCGCGCGGCATCGGAGGAGAGCCTGAACATGAAGGGAGCATACTTTGAAGTGCTCTCGGACATGCTCACCTCGATCGGCGTCATCGTCGCCGGCGTCATCATGTGGACCACGGGCTGGTATTACGCCGACCCGCTGATCTCGGCCGGCATCGGCCTCTTTATCCTGCCGCGCACGTGGATGCTGCTGCGTGACGCGGTGGGTGTGCTGCTTGAAGGCACGCCATCCGATATCAACCTTGCGGCGTTGCGCGAGGCCATTAGCGGCATTGCTGGGGTCGCCAGTGTCCACGACTTGCACGTATGGTCTCTGACGTCCGGAGATAAATGCGATGAGCGCGCATGCGGTCCTTGCCGACGGGGCGTCCCACGATGAGGTGCTAGCCGCCGTGCGACAGCGCGTCACCACAGACTTTAAGATCGCGCACGCCACCCTGCAGGTTGAGAGGAAGGAGTGCGCCGCACACGAGGTCCATTTATGAAACGCCCTGATAGATTAGGCACTGATGAGTACCACGAGCACTGAATCCGCAATATCGATTCGCCGTGAGCACCTGCACCGACGTGGTGTCCGTCTCGAATGGTTCACCGTTTCGTGGAATGTGATTGAGGCGATCGTTGCCATCGGCGCCGGCCTCATTGCCGGCAGCACCGCATTAATCGCGTTTGGCGTTGACAGCTTGATTGAGGTGATCTCCGCTGTCGTTCTGCTGTGGCGGTTGCTGCAGACAGGCCCGAATGCAACCATAGAGGAGCACGGCTACGCTGAGCGGCGTGCGCTCTACCTTGTGTCGGCGACGTTCTTCCTGCTCGCTGTTTTTGTGACCTTTGAAAGTATCGGTGCACTGGTGACACGGGAAGCGCCGGATAGCTCAACAGTAGGACTTGTACTCTCTGTTCTATCTCTCATCATTATGCCTGTGCTTGCTTATACCAAGCAGCAGACCGGCCGCGAGTTGGGCAGCAAGGCGTTGCAGGCCGATGCGGTCGAGACATGGGTGTGCTCTTACCTGTCCTTCACGCTGCTCGCCGGCGTGGGATTGAACTTCGCTTTCGGGTGGTGGTGGGCTGATGCGGTCGGCGCGCTCATGATGCTGCCCGTGATCCTCTGGCAAGGCTGGGAGACATTCGAGGAAGCGCGTGAAGCGGGCGAAGAGCCTGATGGCTAATCACAACGAACGCCGATCCGCAGATGATCCTCAGCTTGGTTCTGCCGTCTCTGAGATGTTGGCCTGGAGCCGACGCCCCAACGTCGGCAACTAGCGAGACCGAACGTCGCGACGTGCACTTGTAACAACGTGGCTTGTTGGCGCGGCCGTCACCCTTGATGGCATGACGATTATCTTCTTCGCTCCGCGCAGCGCATGAGACTACTCGCTCCGATTTTCGAGCGATGCGATAAGCGGGCACCTGACCTGCCTCCGAGTCGCGCCACACCGCTTTACCAGCGATGCTAAAACGGTTTCGATCCGCAGTAGATCGGCGAGTTTGCCTCGCACATCCGCCAGCTTCTTTTCTCCTAGCTCCCTCGCCTCGTTACAGTGCGTGCCGTCATCGAGCAATAGCAAGCCCCCGATTTCATCCAGGCTGAAACCAAGCCGCTGCGCGGACTTCACGAACCGCACCCGTGCAACGTCCGGGACTCCGTACCGCCGAATGCTCCCGTAGGGCTTGTCAGGTTCCGACAGCAGCCCCTTGCGCTGATAGAAGCGGATGGTCTCGACGTTGACCCCGGCCACCCTGGCGAAGGTACCTATGGTGAGGTTCTGAGAATTCTCTTTCACGCCCTTGACTCCGTACCTGACTACGGGAGTAATTATATGCACTCTTCGTCTCGAAAGGAGGACCATGGCTAAAGAGAACAACGGTGCCGGCGTGCTCGCCGCCGGCGGGATCGCGGCAATCCTGGCATCGGCTTGCTGCTTGGGTCCGCTCGTGCTGGTGTCGCTCGGTCTGAGCGGGGCCTGGCTCGGCAACCTGACGGCGCTGGAGCCCTTCCGCCCGGTTTTCATCGGCGCGGCGCTCATCGCCCTTTTTTTCGCCTACCGGCGCATCTTCAGACCGGCCGCCGAATGCAAGCCTGATGAAGTCTGTGCGCGACCACAGACGAAGCGCGCCTATAAGGTCATGTTTGGGATCGTGGCCGCCCTGGTGGTGGTCGCGCTCGCCTTCCCCTACATCGCCCCACGGTTTTACTAAGAGGAGATCCCGATGAAAAAGCTGTTGACCGCCGCTGTAGTGTCCCTCCTGACCACATTCTGCACCTCTGCGTGGGCCGCGCCGAAGACCGTCACCCTGTCGGTTTCCGGCATGACCTGCGCGGCATGCCCCATTACCATCAAGAAGGCCCTGACCGAAGTCGATGGCGTCACCGAGGCGGAGGTGAGCTTCGACAAGAAGCAGGCCGTGGTGACCTTCGACGACGCCAAGACGGATGTGTCCATTCTCATCGAAGCCACCACGGACGCGGGGTACCCATCGCGGGTGGCTCAGTGAGCATGCCTCCCGAGACTCATGAGACCACGCTCTGACATCCGAGAAGTCTCTGGTCATCGATCAAAAGATTGGGTTGCCGCGGGCCAAAGCCTCGCGCTCGCTTGGGGGTTTCCTGGCTTGGTGCTCGCCGGCTCACTATTCGTGGAACCGCCGTGGCGCGCCTGGATCTGGGTCCCGAGCCTCCTCTGGATGGGTACAGCGTGTATGGCCAATGCAAGACGCTGTGGTCGGACCCACTGTTACTTCACCGCACCGTTGTTTTTTGTCGTGGCCTGTGTCGCGCTGCTCGACGGCCTTGGGCTGCTCACCTTAGGACTGCGGGCTTGGACCTGGCTCGCTCTAGGATTGGTGATCGGTACAGCGGGACTGTGGTGGGGCACTGAACGACTGTGGGGACGGTTCCTCCGCTTCGACTGGCAAGGGCAAGAATCAAAAGGCAGCCTTGATATCACGGCACCTACGACCCTCGGAACGATCGCAGCCGCTTTGCTGCTGGGGCCGCACAGAGCGGCGTGCCCCGAGCGAGGTCTGAAGGCGACCCTGAAAAAGCCAACACCTAACCGTTATGGAGAGCCTATGCGCACCTACACGCTTCGCATCACGCGCATGACCTGCGATCACTGCGCGCGTACGGCCGAAGACGCCTTGAACGCCCTGCCGGGTGTGTGGGCCGAGGTCTCGTACGAAGAGGGGATTGCCCGAGTGAACGCGCCTGCGGAGGTCGGCATCGAGCGCCTCCTCGAGAGCATTGAGGCGAAAGGCTTCAAGGCGGGGCTCAGCGAGTAGACCGGCGGTCCACAAGCAACGAGGAGGCAAGCGCTATGGACGTACAGACCCTGCGCATTACCGGGATGACCTGCGATCACTGCGCGAAATCGATCGAGGAGGCGCTGGCCGGTATGGCCGGGGTGGTCGAAGCCCAGGTCTCCTACGACGAAGGCACCGCCCGCATCAAGACCGAGGCGGGGGTCGATAGCGCGAAGCTCATCAATGCCGTCCAGGGCAAAGGTTTCGACGCGGAGGTGCTGGATCGCAAGGGCTCGACTGTGGCGAAGGGGGTTTCGGACCGGACGCGCATCTCGGTCGTCGAGACGCCTACGCCTCCCGTCAAACCGCGACGGAGATCGCGAGGCGCTCTACACGTCGCGGTCATCGGCAGCGGCGGGGCGGCGTTTGCCGCCGCTATTCGCGCCGCGGAGGAGGGCGCCAGCGTCACCCTGATCGAGAAGGGAACTCTCGGCGGCACCTGCGTGAACGTCGGCTGCGTGCCCTCCAAGATCATGATCCGGGCCGCACATCTCGCGCACCTGCAATCCGCTCAGCCGTTCGACGGTATCAAAAAACAAGCCGCCGTCATCGACCGCTCGGCGCTCTTGGCCCAGCAACAAGAGCGGGTGGACGAGCTGCGGCACGCCAAGTACCAAAGCATCCTCGAATCCAATCCATGGATCACGTTGGTACGCGGTTTCGCGCACTTGACTCGGGGCGGCGGCCTCACGGTGAAGCAGCCGGACGGCACGGAGAAAAGGCTGCGTGCCGACCGTGTCCTGATCGCGACCGGCGCCTCGCCTTCCATCCCCGAGACGCGCGGTCTCAGGGACACCTCCTACTGGACCTCGACGGAGGCGCTCGTGGCCGAACGGTTGCCCGAACACCTCATCGTCTACGGGGGCTCGGTGGTGGCCGTGGAGCTCGGGCAGGCGTTCCTGCGCCTGGGCTCGAAAGTGACGCTCATCGTGCGCTCGACCCTGCTCTCGAAGACCGATCCGGCGATCGGGGAGGGGCTCAAAGCGGCGCTCGAAGGGGAAGGCATGCGGATCCTTACCCATACCGCCGTGAAGCAGGTGGGCTATGGCCGCCAGTGGTTCCGCAAGCAGTTTAGTGTCGATATAGGCAGCCAAACCCTCATCGGCGACCGCCTGCTCGTGGCCACAGGCCGCACCCCGAACACGGGAGGCTTGCAGCTGGAGAAAGTGGGGGTCAAGACGGATCAGCGCGGCGCTATCGTCGTCGACGATCATATGCGGACGAGCGCCGAGCATGTCTATGCCGCCGGGGATTGCACCACGCAGCCGCAGTTCGTGTATGTGGCCGCGGCGGCCGGCACGCGTGCGGCGATCAACATGATGGGCGGGGAGGCGGCCCTGGATCTCTCCGCCGTGCCCGAGGTCGTGTTCACCGATCCGCAGGTCGCGACCGTGGGCCTGACGGTAGCGCAGGCGAATGAACTGGGCTTCAAGGTCGAGAGCCGCACCCTGAGCCTGGATAACGTGCCGCGGGCGCTCGCGAACTTCGACACCCGAGGTTTCATCAAGCTGGTTTCCGAGCGCGAGAGCGGGCGGCTCCTAGGGGCCCAGGTGCTGGCCGGCGAAGGCGGGGAGGTGATCCAGACGGCGGCGCTCGCCGTCCGTCACCGTTTGACGATCAAGGACCTGGCCGATCAGCTCTTCCCCTACCTTACCATGGTGGAAGGCCTCAAGCTCTGCGCCCAGACCTTCACCAAGGATGTAAAACAACTGTCCTGCTGCGCGGGATGAAATAGGGGTCCGCTATGGAAGACATTCTGAAGTTGATTGGGTTTGCGGCTGCATTCGGGTTGGTAGGGGTCGCGATGTGGCAGCTAACCTTCGCGTGGCGAGATCCGCGGGAGGAGACCGATGGCGAGAAGCGCCGACGAGAGAAGCGAGAAAAAAAAGAGGCGCCAAGCCCAAATAAGTCGAGGCGCTGAGCCGGCAGGGGGCGAAAAGGACCCCGGGCGGAACTCCTGCCCGCGGACAAGGTGGCGGCGATCGAGTCGCTCCAGAAAGAGGGCCGAAAGGTTGCGACGGTCGGGGTAAACTCATCCATGTCGCCTACGGGGTATTGAAGTCCGGACAACCCTTCAACCCAGCGCTTCATGGATGTTGACATGGATAACAATATCTACATTTCTGGAGTCGGCAATTTCAGATATCTTCGGCTAGTATTTCGCCTGGGAGGTCCCCCGGCTATCCCCTCGTCTGGTCAGCAATGCATTATCCGAGGTCTTGCAAGATTGGTTCTATATCGAGCTCATATCGGACCGTCTGAGCACCGGCGCCACCCGGCGAAAAATTGCGCTCGACAAATCTTAGGCGGTGGTCTTGGTCCTCAATGAGGACACTGCTACAGCGTGTGCCGTAATTGGAGCCGCTGGAAGCAGTTGCACAGCACTGTGTATCTGATCGCTACCTTAGCCGCGCTGCATTTTCTGTGGCTGGTAAAGGCTGACATCCGCGAGCCCTTTATCTATGGGATCTTGCTAACCGCGTTGCTGGCGTTTAGGATCCCTCCGCACGGTCGCCGGGTGCCTGCCAAAGAGCGGTCGACCAGAGCTGAAGTAACACCGGCGAAGGTTCTCTAGACGAGCAGAACCATGAAAACGCGTGCAATAGTTAGCAAGTTCGTGCTAATCGCCCTGATGATATCCTGGTCACCAGGCTTCGGCGGAGTCATGTATCAAGCCTGTGAGGCCGACTGCTGCGCATCTGCCGCCGACGATGCTGGATGCTCCAAGGCTGCCGGAGAGCTGTCAAGGGAGGCGAGCGCCAAATCGAAGACGAAAGATTGCAGCTGCAACGACAGCTGCGATGCCTTTTGCTCTGAGTGTTTGTATTTCCATGTTGGCGTAATCGAGGCCCCGAAACGGTTGACTTCGTCTGCATTGAGTTTCTCGGCCACCCGGCCTAATCAATCCCTGCGATACTACTTCTTCCGACACTTTCGTCCTCCTCGGATAAGCCCCACCTAGATCCGGTAGAGCGCGGTCGCATTGATCAATACACCGCGTCTTTGCGGCGATGAGCAAGACATCGCGTTGTCGCCCGGATCCAACTTAGACGAGCGCGACTGCAGTGGTTGCATTGCGCTAGGGAGATGATTCGGGGCAGGGATGCCCTTCCCTGATCGGTTAAGTTCTTCTTGGGAGGATCTAATGTCGTACCATGACTGTTTTCGCTGCAGCCGCCCCATCGTCTGCTCGATGATCTTGCTGATGTGCCCAGCAGCCCTGGGGCAAACTCAGGAGGTAACAAACGCGTCGCTATCCTTAGGCGAAGCCGAGCACTTGGCACTGGAACACGATCCGGTGACGAGACAGCGCGAAGCTCAGGCTCAAGCGTTTTCAGAGCGTGCGGTCGCCGACGGCCAACTGCCCGATCCACAGTTGAGCCTCGGGCTGGGTGATGTGCCTTCGAACTTTAAAGCCGACGAAGACCCCGACACCGAGTTCCAAGTGGGGCTGTCGCAAGCCTTTCCGCGCGGGCGGACGCTGCGCTACAAGAGCGAGCAGACGAACGCGATGGCGCAAGCCGAGAATGCGCGTGCCGAAGACCAGCGCCGCACGGTGCTGAAGGCGCTACGCGCGGCCTATCTGGAGCTAAGCCACCAGACGCACGCGCTAGCAATTTTCGAGGAAAATAGAACGCTTTTCGCGCAACTGCAGGAGATCACGGAACGCCAGTACGCGGCCGGCCGCGACAACCAGCACGAGGTGCTGCGCGCGCAGCTTGAGTTTTCCCTCTTGGAAGAGCGGCTCGCCGAGGTCGCGGGCATGCGGGAGGCCGCGCGAGCAGAGCTCGCTAAGTGGATCACAACTCCCCAGGCGGAGCGCCCGCTGCCCGCCCAATACCCCGTGCTACCCGACGTTCCGGAGCCGGCGGCGCTCGTGGCCTCGCTGCGCTGCCATCCGCTCATGCAAGCCGAAAGCGCCATGGTGCAGGCGAGCATGAAGTCGCTCGCCATCGCCCGCGAGCAATACAAGCCCGGGTGGATGCTCAATCTCATGTTTGGACACCGCACCTCGGGGGGGTTTGAAGAGAATACCAGCGGGGAGCGTTTCGGCGCCATGGTCACGGTCGATCTGCCTTTGTTCCGGGAGAAGCGCCAGGACCGTACTCTCGCCTCGAGCGAGCGGGAACATGCGGCCGCTGAGTATTCGCGTGTCGATCGGCTACGCGATCTAACGCGCATGGCGCAGGGCGAGTATGCCACCTGGAGGCAGCTCAGTAAGCGCCTCGACATCTATCGGGGCCATGCTGCAGTAGAAGCGGCCCAGAATGCCGAAGCGACGTTCAACGCCTATCAGAACGGAGTCGCGGATTTCACCACGCTCTCGCGTGCCCGCATGATCGTGCTCGACACCCGGCTCGCACTGTTGCGGGTGCAATCCGAGCGGGCCAAGGCTCAAGCCAATCTGCTCTACCTTGCCGGAGACTGTCCGTGAGGATCGTGATAGCACTGTTGATTTTGATTCTGGGGATCGCCATTGGGCTCAAACTGCACCGCTGGGAGGAGGGGGGCAACAACCTCAGCAATCCAGGATCAGCCGGTCCAGCGGGTGCGAAGGCGGCAGGCGAACGCAAGATCCTGTATTGGTGGGATCCCATGATCCCGGATTTCCGGAGCGACAAGCCGGGCCTCTCTCCGATGAATATGGAGATGGTCCCAGTGTACGAGGATGAGGCGAGTGGTACGGGCGATCCGGGTATCACGATCGCCCCCGAGGTGGTCAATAACCTCGGAGTGCGCACGGCTCGAGTCGCGCGCGGGATGCTGGCGCGGCGCATCGATACGGTCGGTTACCTCGACTACGACGAGAGCCGCCTCAATCATGTGCACGTGCGCGCCGAGGGCTGGATCCAGCGGCTTGTGGTCAAGGCCAAGGGCGAGCGGGTGGAGAAGGGACGGTTGTTGTTCGAGCTCTATTCCCCCACCCTGGTGAATGCCCAGGAGGAATATCTCCAGGCGCTCTCGATGGGAAACCAGCGGCTGATTCGCGCCTCTCGCCAGAAGCTCACGGCGCTTGGGATCTCCGAGAGCCAGGTCGCACGCCTCACGGAGAAGCGTCACGCCGATCAGGTCGTTCAGATATTCGCCCATCATGACCAAGGCGGTGTTGTCTCCGAGCTCATGGTGCGGGAGGGGATGTACCTCAAGCCCGACACCGAGATCATGACCTTAGTCGATCTCGGCACGGTATGGTTGCTCGCCGAGGTGTTTGAACGGCAAGCGAGCTGGGTTGAGCTCGGGCAAGCAGCCGAGGCGCGGGTCCCCTCTTTCCCGGGGCGCACCTGGAAGGGAAAGGTGGATTATATCTATCCCGATTTGGACCCCATGACCCGTACCTTGCGGGTGCGGCTGCGCTTCGACAATCCAGAGGAGCTGTTGAAACCGAAAATGTTCGCCCATGTGACGATCCTTGCCGAGCCGCGTCAGAATGTGTTGAGCATCCCGGCCGAGGCACTGATCCGGGATGGGGTTACGGAGCGCGTGGTGCTGGCACTGGGTCGAGGCCGATTTCAATCGCGGGAAGTGGTAGCGGGGATGGAGAGCGGTGAGCGCATCGAGGTCAAGAAGGGCTTGAGCGACGCGGATACCGTGGTGGTCTCGGCGCAGTTTCTGCTCGACTCCGAAGCGAGCCTCAAGGGCGCGTTCCGGCGCATGGAGCCACTCGCATCCAGAAGGCCGAAGGACGGGAATGGGGAGACTACGCCATGATCGCGCGCATCATCGCCTGGTCCATCCGCAGTCGCTTCCTGATCCTGCTGGCGGCGACGTTCCTCACCGCGGGTGGGATCTACGCAGTGAAAGAAACGCCGGTCGACGCCATCCCCGATCTCTCGGACGTGCAAGTAATCATCCGCACCGTCTATCCGGGGCAGGCGCCTCAGGTGGTGGAAGACCAGGTCACCTACCCCTTGACCACGGCCATGCTGGCGGTCCCCGGCGCGGTCACGGTACGGGGGTTCTCGAACTTTGGGGACTCCTACGTGTACGTCCTCTTCGAGGACGGCACCGATCTCTACTGGGCCCGCTCGCGGGTGCTCGAATACTTGAGCCAGGTCGCCCCCAGGCTGCCACCAACCGCCCGCCCGGCCTTGGGACCCGATGCCACCGGGGTGGGATGGGTGTACAGCTATGCCTTAGTGGACCGCAGCGGACGCCACGATCTGGCGCAACTGCGCGCATTGCAGGACTGGTTTCTCAAATACGAGCTGCAAGCCGTGGCTGGCGTGGCCGAGGTCGCCACGGTCGGCGGCATGGTCAAGCAGTATCAGGTGGTGGTCGATCCCGACAGGCTGCGCGCCTATGGGATCCCAATCGCCGAGCTCAAGCGCGCTATCCAGGCGGGCAATCAAGAGCAAAGCGGATCGGTGCTCGAGATGGGGGAGGCCGAGTTCGTGATCCGGGCGACCGGGTATATCAAGGGGATAGCAGAACTGAAGAGCATCCCGCTTGGGGTGAGCCCGCGCGGCACGCCGATCCTGCTCGAGGATGTGGCTGAGATCCGGATCGGGCCCGAACAGCGCCGCGGGATCGCGGAGCTCGACGGGGAAGGCGAGGTGGTGGGCGGCATCGTCGTCATGCGCTTCGGCGAGAACGCGCGCAAGACAATAGCGGCGGTAAAGGTGAAGCTCGAGGAGCTAAAGCCCGGGCTGCCTGCGGGGGTTGAGATCATCGAGACCTACGATCGATCCGGCCTCATCGCGCGCGCGGTGCAAACGCTTTGGGATAAGCTCATCGAGGAATTCATCGTGGTGGCTTTGGTTTGCGCCGTATTCCTCTTTCATCTGCGCTCGGCGTTGGTCGTCGTCGTCAGCCTGCCCTTGGGGATCCTCGCCGCCTTCATGGTGATGTACGCCCAGGGCATCAACGCCAACATCATGTCGCTCGGGGGCATCGCGATCGCCATCGGTGCCATGGTGGATGCTGCCATCGTGATGATAGAGAACGTCCACAAACATATGGAGCGGGCGGAAGTTACCCAAGAAAATCGCTGGCAGGTGATACTCGAGGCCAGCCGCGAGGTGGGGCCGCCGCTCTTCTTCTCACTCCTCATCATTACCTTGAGCTTCCTGCCGGTTTTTGCCCTGGAGGCGCAGGAAGGGCGACTCTTCAAGCCGCTGGCTTATACCAAGACCTACGCCATGGCGGCTTCGGCGGGGCTCGCCATCACCCTGGTACCCGTGTTGATGGGCCTATTCATCCGCGGCCGAATCCTTCCTGAGCACCGAAACCCCATCAACCGCTTGCTGATCGCCGCCTATCGGCCCTTTATCCGGGTTGCTCTGGCTTATCCCTGGACCTTGGTCGCATCGGCGATCGTGGTGACCTTGGCAGGACTTTGGCCAATCACCCAGCTCGGCACCGAGTTCATGCCGGATCTCGATGAGGGGGATCTCATGTACATGCCGACCACCTTTCCGGCGCTCTCCGCCGGCAAGGCCCAAGAGATCTTGCAGCAGACCGACAAGCTGATCCGCACCGTACCGGAGGTGGAGCATGTGTTCGGCAAGATCGGGCGCGCCGAGACCGCCACCGATCCGGCGCCCTTCAACATGGTGGAGACGGTGGTGAAGCTCAAACCCCCAGAGCAGTGGCGGGAGGGCATGACACCCGATGAGGTCAAAGCCGAGCTCAATCGCGCAGTACAACTGCCGGGGCTTGCCAACGTTTGGGTCATGCCCATCAAGACCCGCATCGACATGCTGGCGACCGGCATCAAGACCCCGGTAGGCATCAAGATCGCCGGCCCCGATCTCCAGGTCATCGAGGACATCGGCCGGCAGGTCGAACAGGTGGTGAGGCAAGTGCCCGGGACGACCTCAGCCTATTCCGAGCGCGTCAAGGGCGGGCGTTACATCAAGTTGGATATCAATCGGCTGGAGGCCGCGCGCCTTGGGCTCAACATCGAGGATGTGCAGGAGGTCATCAGTACGGCGGTGGGCGGCATGAATGTCGCGCAGACGGTTGAGGGCCTCGAACGCTACCCGATAAACCTGCGCTATCCTCGGGCGATCCGCGACTCAATGGAAAAACTGCGCCTGCTGCCGGTGGTGACTCCATCTGGAGCCCGCATTCCGCTCGGGAGCGTCGCCAAGATCAGCATCGAAGCCGGACCCGAAATGATCAAGAGCGAGAACGCGCGCCTGAACGGCTGGGTGTTCGTCGATACCCAGGGCCGAGACTTAGGCGGCTATGTCAAGGAAGCAAGAGGTCGGGTCGCGCAAGAGGTCAAACTCCCGCCCCGCTATTCCATCACCTGGTCCGGCCAATACGAATACCTCGAGCGAGCCGCGGAGCGCCTGCGCGTGGTCGTGCCCATGACACTCGTCATCATCGTGCTGCTTCTTTATCTCAACTTCCGCAACCTCACCGAGGTCGTCATCCTGATGGCCAGCTTACCGTTTGCGCTCATCGGCGGCATCTGGCTCTTGTATCTGTTGGATTACCATCTCTCGGTCGCGAGTGGGGTGGGATTCATTGCCCTGGCGGGGGTGGCGGCGGAGACCGCGGTGGTGATGCTGGTCTTCTTGGACCTGGCGTATGCGCGCCGTGAACAACAGGCGCTTGGGGAAGGGCGTAGCATGACTCGACAGGATTTGATCGACGCCGTGGTCGAAGGTGCGCTCCTGAGGGTCCGTCCCAAGGTGATGACGGTTGCCGCCATCATCGGGGGATTGTTGCCGATCATGCTCGGTGGTGGCACCGGGTCGGAGGTCATGCGTCGCATCGCCGCCCCCATGGTGGGCGGCATGGTGAGCGCCGCGGTGTTGACCCTAGTGGTGATCCCGGCCGTTTTCCTGTTGTGGAAGCAGCACATCCTCCAGACCGCCAAGGTCGCAGGGGTAACCGCTGCCGTCGAGACGCAGGTTCCCGGCACGTAATCGCTAACCTCGGCCTCAGCAAGCATCGCGTTTATTATACGCATACCCGCCGCGGGTACGTTAGCGATGGGGTTTCCAAAGGGGAGAAGCGCAGCTCTCCCCTTTGGTCAAGGGCAGGGTTCATATCCCGCCCGCGAAGTATATTGATCACCGGCCAGACCTTGCGCGTGAACGGCGGGCTAGTTTGATAACGTGTCAGCAACGCTGATATCGAACTCGAATTGGACCGTCTGGGCACCGGCGCCGCCCGGCGAATAATTCCGCTCGACAAATCTTACGCGGTGATCTTGGTCCTCAATGAGGACGCTACTACAGCGCGTGCCGTAATTCTCGCTGGCGATAAAAATCGACGCTAATACCCGCTCCCGCACCAGGCCGACTCCGGTATCCGGCAGGCAGTCATCAGAGGGCCGGGTCCTATCGGCCAGCATTTCGAGGATCGCCTCGGGCTCGGCGGCGGGCATTCCGAGGATTTTCGCGAGAGCAGCCTTGGCATTATTTACCTTCGGCCACGGGGTGTCTAAGCGATGATTGCTGAGCCCGTATAAGCCGGGCGCGAGAGTCACGATCTCCCCGGTGCGATTGTTGTAGTACGCGATTTCGTCGCGGTCGCCGGTCAGCAGGTTAAAGCCATTGTAGCGCGAACCCCACTGAGCCAACTCCGCGAGATAGGCGCGAGGCGGAAGGTCCCCGCGCAAGAACTCGCTGACCAAGAGTCCCCTGAGACGGAGCGTCCTCCCGCGCGGGTTCCGGATCGCGTATGTTGCTTACGGCCGCGAACCGTCCCGCTCGGGTGATCCCGAACCAGGTGCCGCCCCCGACCAGATCCCGGCCGGCTAGAATCCATGGGGCGTCCTTCCAAAAGTGCGCGCGTTGACTGGGGCGGTCATAGAATTCATCGCGATTCGCGGCGATCACGATAGGATAACGGGCGTGTTGTCGGTAGGATAACAGGATGAGGCACATGGGACTCACTTCGAATCGGGAGCATTCCCAGTACGCTTGCGGCCCTCGGCAGGCGTCTTCGCGGCGGGCCTGACGTCAATGCGGCCAATCCGCTGCGTGTTACTTAGCGCCAGCCACAAGGTGCCGTCTTTCCGGTCCGCCACCATATGTTGCACGATGGCGCCTTCGGTCGGGATCTCCAACGTAGCGCTGCGTTTGGTTTTGGGATCGAAGGCGACCATCCTGTTGGTATAGGACTCGTTGTACCAGATCCGTCCATCCTGGCCGATGGCGATCGCGGTCGGACCGGCGTTGCGATTCACCGTGTCGTATTCCCTAAAGCGCTTGGCCTTCGGATCATAACGGCCGAGCTTGGAGCGCGCCGGATCGGTGTACCAGATGTTTCCGGCAGCATCGATCGCGAGCTGCCGAGGGCGGGCGTCCTTATACGGCAATTCGATCTCGCGCAGGGTCGCCTCCTTGGAATCGATGCGGGCGAGCCTGTGCGTCCCAAACAGCGTGACCCAAATCCCGCCATCGGGCGCCGCAGCCAGGTCGTGCGGCCGCGCATTGGGAGTGGTCACCGGCAAAACGACGACCCCGCCCGTGTGCGGGTCCAGGTACCCGCAGGCGTTGGCGCGCTGGGCGGTAAACCAAATCCTGTTTTTATGGATGAGGAGTGTGTCGGGATCCTTGGCCCCTGGCGGTAGGGGATATTCCATGATCTTCCCGCTCTCGATGTCCAAGACCCCGATTCTCCCGAGCTTTGTGGCCGTATACCATATGCGTCCGCGGCGCCCGATCGCGATCCCATGAGGCGCCGCACCGGGGCTCGGCATCTCAAAATCCTTGATCTGGCCGGTTTCCGGGTCGACGCGCCCGATACGGCTGTTCGCTTGGTCCACGTACCATGCCACGCCGAACCTATTCACGGCAACCGAGTAAGGCGTGGCTCCGGCACGCGGAATGACGTACTCGATGATTGGGCCGGAGGATTCAACCTCGCGGCGCCCGTGGGGCTCCGTGGCGGTACCGGCCCAAATCTGCGGGAAGCCAACCGCAGCGATCAGGGCGGTGATCAGCAGAATTCTAGGGATAAGACTGTGCATACGACGGTCGGTTGCAGGGCCCGTTAAGCTTCCGCCGTCCATTGCGGGTGTAACGGGGTGCTGCGACGCATTGTAGCCGAAACCGTCGTCCACGCCCCGCTTCATGGGTATCATTGAGGCGTTAGTCAAAATATTTCGCCTAAATGCTAAAGCGCCCGCCGCAAGCGGCGGGGTAGTAGTGAATAACACCACGGGAGGACCTATGACACAAGCACCCACGCGCCGGATCCGCGAGCTGCTCGCTAAACCGGGGATCATCCGTTCGCTCGGAGCGCACGATGTGCTGACGGCCGTGCTCATCGAACAAGCGGGCTTCGAATCGGTTTTCATCGGCGGATTCGGGACCAGCGCCAGCCTTTATGGTCTGCCCGACCTTAATTTTCTGGGCATGAGCGAGATGGCGGACGCCGTACGGCGAATGGCCCAACGCGTAGCGATCCCCGTGATCGCCGATGGCGACACCGGGCATGGCGATCTGCATAATGTCATGCGCTGCATTAGCGAATTCGAAACCGCCGGTGCCGCGGGGATCATTCTGGAGGACCAGGTGTTTCCGAAACGCTGCGGTCATTTTGAAGGCAAGGAAGTGATCCCGGCGCAGGAGATGGTGCTCAAATTCAAGGCTGCCGTGCGTGCCCGCTACGATACGGATTTTCTCTTCATCGCGCGCACCGACGCGCGCGAACCGAACGGTTTGGACGATGCGATCGATCGCATCAACCGCTACTGTGACGCGGGCGCGGATGTGGCCTTCATCGAAGCCCCACTGTCCCTCGCCGAGCTCGAAACTATCTGCCGCCGGGTCCCTTACCCCAAGTTTGTGAACATGCTCGCTTTCGGGAAGACCCCAATACTCGGCGTGCGCGATCTGGAGCAAATGGGGTTCAAGATCATGGTCGCGCCGATCGACTCGGTGTTACTCACCGCTAAGGCGATGCGGGAGATGGCGCAGGTCTTCGCCCGCGATGGACACACGCAGGCTCTCGCAGAAAGGATGGCCGAATTCGATGAGATCAAGAGTATCTTGGGCGTCCGCGAGTTTTTATCGCTGCGCGATGAATTATGCCGAGGCACTTAGCTGCGCCAAGATTCAACTCGTCGAAGCCGCCTATTGATGCTCTATCGTGAGGCATACGTCAATAGTCTTGGGCTATTATGGGGCTAACGATTTCACTTAACGAGCGAATACTTTTTTAGTAATCTTAGAAAACAATAATAACTGATGGAAAACACGACAGTTGTTGCTACCATATCGTTATGGCACACGCTGTGCCATGGCCTTATCAAACAACTAAATTTTAGGGGGAGCACATGAAGCGAATTTTGATATTGATCGCGGCTCTGACCGGAAGCGCAGCAGCCTATGCGCAAGACGAATCGGGTGCAAAAGAATCGCCGGAGATTCCTCTTTCGCCGGCGAAAGAGGAATCTCCGCATGTGGCTGCCGGCAGCGTCGCATTACTGACCGACTATCTCTTCCGCGGTATTACACAGACCGGCAACCACCCCGCAATCCAGGGCAGCCTGGAGTATAATTACACGCCTTGGGGGATCTATCTTGGTGCGTGGGCGTCGAACGTCAATGACGCCGTTTCGGATGGGTCGATAGAGATCGATTGGTACGGTGGGTTTCGAGGTGAATTCTCGGATACCGGTATCGGTTGGGACCTGGGAGCGATCTACTACCATTATCCGGGCGACGATTTGGAGCCGGAAAAGGACTATGTGGAGCCCAAGGTCGGTTTGAGCTACAAATTCGAGGACGTACCCTTGGAGCCCGCAACTGCCGCAACGGTTTATTATTCGCCCGACTTCTACGGAGAAACGGGGGATGCAGTGTACGTCGACGGATCGCTCGGTTTGTCACTGCCTTACGGTCTTGGCCTTGGTTTTCATATAGGTTACCAAGATGTCGAAGACCTCGGCGACTATATCGACTGGAGAGTCGGTCTCTCGCGAGAGGTTCTTGGATTCGGTTTGGACGTGAGTTACTGGAATGCCGAGAACGAGTCCGCGTTTTGCGGGGTCGGCAACGGACTATGCGGGGGCACGGTGCTCGGTACGATTTCCAGGAAGTTCTAGCCGATGTGGGAGCACCTTACAATCAGCTAACTGGTCAATTCAATCGTTAGGAATCGCGACATGAAGTTGGTAACCGCTATCATCAAACCATTCAAGCTTGACGACGCCCGCGAGGCCTTGTCCGAGGTCGGCGTGCAGGGCATCACCGTGACCGAGGTCAAGGGCTTCGGTCGCCAAAAAGGGCACACCGAGCTCTATCGCGGGGCGGAATATGTGGTGGATTTCTTACCCAAGATCAAGCTAGAGGTAGCCGTGAGCGACGATCAGGTGGACAAGGTCGTCGATGCGATCATCAAGGCGACCAGCACCGGCAAGATCGGGGATGGGAAGCTTTTTGTCTACGAACTGTCTCAGGTCGTGCGTATTCGTACGGGAGAGACTGGGCCAGACGCGCTATAAAAGCACTAGATCATTTTTGTTCCCGGAGGTATTTGCGATGTCTATCGAGATAGGCGCCGAGGTGCGGCGCATGGGGATGGTGTTGGCGTTGGTCGGGACATTGGGCACCGGGCTGCCGGCGGCGGTGCAGGCTCAAGAGGATGCGGCGACGAGCACGCAGGCTGCGGAGACCGAGGCTGCGCCGGAGGCATCCGCGGCGCTCGAGGCGACCGCACCGCCCGCCGAAGCCTCCGAGGAAGCAAGTGCACCGGCTGAGACAGCCGCACCGGTTCCACCCACACCCCACAAGGGTGACACGGCCTGGATGATCGTCGCGACCGTGCTGGTCATCCTCATGACCATACCGGGGCTCGCGCTCTTCTACGGCGGCATGGTGCGGGCCAAGAACATGCTGTCGGTGCTGATGCAGGTGTTCGTTGCTTTCTGTCTCTTCTCGGTTTTATGGGCGATGTATGGCTATAGCATCGCGTTTACGGAGGGCAACGCCTTTTTTGGAGGCTTCGGCCGCTTGTTCTTGAAGGGCGTCACCGCGGACTCCAACGTCGCCACCTTCAGTAAAGGCGTGGTGATCCCCGAGTACATCTACATTGCCTTCCAGCTCACCTTCGCCGCGATCACCCCGGCGCTCATCATCGGCGCTTTCGCCGAGCGCATGAAGTTCTCGGCCGTGCTGTGGTTCCTGGTGTTGTGGTTTACCTTCGCCTATCTGCCCATCGCGCACATGGTCTGGTATTGGGCCGGTCCGGATGCCTATACCGATGCGGATGCGGCGGCGGCCGCTACGGCGACGGCCGGCTTCATTTTCCAGAAGGGCGCGCTCGACTTCGCGGGCGGGACGGTGGTGCATATCAACGCCGGGATCGCCGGGTTGGTCGGCGCCCTGATGGTCGGCAAGCGGATCGGTTACGGCAGGGAACAAATGGCGCCGCATAACGTCGGTCTCACGATGGTCGGTGCCTCCTTGCTCTGGGTCGGCTGGTTCGGCTTCAACGCAGGTTCCAACCTCGAGGCGACGGGCCTTGCTGCTCAGGTGTTTATCAATACCTTGGAGGCGACGGCGGCAGCGGCGCTTGCCTGGATGTTCGCGGAGTGGATCGGCAAGGGCACGCCCAGCATGCTCGGCGCCGCCTCGGGCGCGGTAGCGGGCCTGGTCGCGATAACACCCGCCTGCGGATGGGTGGGACCGATGGGGGCGATCGCCCTCGGCTTCCTTGCCGGTTTAATTTGCTATTGGGCGGTGACCGGGCTCAAGCATCTATTCGGCTATGACGATTCGCTCGATGTGTTCGGCGTCCATTGCATCGGCGGGATCATCGGCGCGCTCGGCGTCGGCGTGTTCGCCTCGCCGGACCTCGGCGGCACCGGGGTGTGGGACTATGTCGCCAACGCGGTCGCGCCCGACTATTCGATCGCGACCCAAGTCACGAGTCAGGCCTGGGGCGTGGGGGTGACGCTTGTCTGGTCCGCGATCGTGGCCTTCATCTCCTACAAGTTGGTGGACTTGATCATCGGGCTGCGGGTCACGGAGGAAACCGAACGCGAAGGGCTGGATGTGAATCTCCACGGCGAGAAGGCGTACAATTTCTAGATCGTTGTGTCGAAGTCAATTTGGATTTTGCCAGCACGGGGTATGCGACCCCGTGGGGCGACCAAAGGGGAGAGTTGCGCCTCTCCCCTTCGGAAACCCCATCGCCAAGGACCCGCGGCAAGACCGCGGGGAATAAACCTAATAACCGGGAAATCTGCTTTCTTCCGCAAGGGGAGGGAATGAAACGGTACAACCCCGGTGCGTGTACCCATCCGTAGTTAAGCTGCTCCCGAGCGCATGGTTCTTTCAGTTGTGTAAGCGTATCAAAGGGGCTACGATGGCGCGACGACGCAAAGGATCCAGTTGGCGTGCAGCTTATCATCGCAGTCATTAAACCATTCAAGCTCGATGACGTCCGTGAAGCGTTATCGAGGATCGGTGTTCAGGGCATGACGGTGACCGAGGTCAGGGGATTCGGTCGTCAGAAGGGCCATACCGAGCTTTACCGGGGCGCCGAATACGTCGTGGACTTTCTACCCAAGACAAAGATCGAGGTGGCCGTGAGCGACGATCAGGTGGACCGCGTTGTCGAGGCCATCAGCGGAACGGCCAGAACCGGTAAGATCGGTGACGGCAAAATCTTCGTCGTTAATCTCCGCGAAGCGGTCCGTATCCGAACCGGTGAGTCCGGCGCGGACGCCTTGTAGCCTGCTGCCAGGGCCCCTTCAATACGCACGCGCTTGGCTTTAGAGGTTCTTGTGGGTACCGTTGCAGAAGGGCGGTGATCCGGTCTGCTTGCAGCCGCACAGCCAGACTTTCTGGCTCTCGCTCAGGGTAAACTGACACGGCGAAAATTCGCTACCCTTATGTGAGCCGTCGCAAAAGGGTTGATTCTTGGATCGGCCACACGCGCACCACCAATAGGTCCCCGCATTGAGATCGAGTGGGTAGGGGGCTTTCTGGGCACAGACAGGCGTTGTCATGCATGATCCTCGCGGGTGGTAATGTCTTGCGATACCGGCAGTTAGGCGATGGTGCATGTTAATATCGAACCCCTGTGCTAATCAATCCATTGACCTACGCGGGTTGATCTCCATTCCGCGGAGCCTGCGTGGGCGTCTAAAACGCGTTTATGCCCGGCCCCTTCCTTCCTGATCCCCGATGCGACCGCTATTGCGTGGTCGGTAACCCCATCGGGCATAGCCTCTCGCCACGGATTCACCAGGCGTTTGCGGAGCAAACAGGAGAACGGATCGACTACCGCGCGCTCCTTGCTCCGCTCGACCGGTTTCGCGAGACAGCGCTGGAATTCTTTAGCGCTGGCGGACGCGGTATGAACGTCACGCTTCCCTTCAAGGAAGAGGCGTGGGCGTTTGCGTCCCTGCACTCCGCGTCGGCCGAAACGGCTGGCGCGGCGAATACGCTGTGGCGCGATGGCGAAGGCCGTTACCACGGAGATAACACGGACGGCATCGGGTTCCTGCGCGACTATCTTGGCAATCACGGGGGCAGTCTCCAGGGCCAACGAGTCTTAGTGTTGGGCGCAGGCGGAGCCGTGCGGGGTATGTTAGGACCCCTCATGGAGCAAAGACCCGCCCGTCTCGTGGTTGCCAATCGAACGCTATCCAAGGCCCGCGCCTTATACGAAAGGTTTAGCCCGCTGGGCGAGATTGCAATCTGCGAATACGGCGCCCTCGTCGGCCAGAAGTTCGATGCGGTAATCAACGGCACCGCGGCCAGCCTTGGCGCTGAATTGCCTCCCTTGCCCGCGGGGATCCTGGCCGCGGGCGCTTGGTGCTATGACCTGGTGTACGCGCCGGAGCCGACGCGCTTTATGCACTGGGGCCTCGAATGCGGCGCGGCGCGGGCGCTGGATGGCCTAGGGATGCTCGTCGAGCAAGCCGCCGAGGCCTTTTCCATTTGGCGCCGGGTAAGACCCGCCACGGGACCGGTCATCGAGCTGTTACGGACCGAATGACATTGGTGGCGCACTGCACTCAGCATGGCCTCGGGTTTGCTCTATACGCACAGCCCCGCGCGAGCCTCCGCCTGTCGCTAGCGGGGCCCCAATCAGGTCGCGGCTCTTCGCGGCATGGGTACAATAACTATAAGATATATAAAGATATTTATTATTGATTAAATTCTCATCGATCTAGTGAAAAAGGCCGTCACATAAAGGGGGAAGGAGGCTTTATCGCAAACAATCCACAAACTTATCCACAGATTCTGTGGGTAACCAAGCGGCTGCGGTTGGCGCCATATGATAAGGCGGCATTGGGGATCTCCGCGCCGTCCGTTATTCGCCGATGGCTACGCCGGACCGCGTTGCTGCCACGACGTTGCTTAGTCGCACATAGTCGCTGGGCGTTAAGGTTTCGGCTCGTGAGCCGGGGTCGATTCCGGCGCTACGCAGGATGCTTTCGCCGACCCAACCCTTGAGGGCGTTTCGTAGCGTCTTGCGGCGCAGGGAAAACGCCTTGCGTACTAAGTCGTCGAACAGGTTCCTATCGGCAACGGGGAGCGGTGCCCGCCTCGGTGCGAGCCGTAGTACCGAGGAATACACCTTGGGGAGCGGATCAAACGCGGCCGGTGGCACGTCAAACAGGATCTCGCTCTCACAGAGGTACTGCACCATTACACTCAGCCGCCCGTACAGGCGCGTACCGGGAGAGGCCGTGATCCGCTCCGCGACCTCGCGCTGGAGCATGAACACCATGTCTTCGATGCATTGCGATTCGGACAACAAGTGAAACAAGAGCGGCGTCGAGATGTTGTAGGGCAGGTTTCCCACGATGCGGAGCCGTCGGTCCTCCCCGGCGAGGGAAGAAAACGGAAACTTCAGCGCATCGATCGCGTGGACCGTGAGCCGGCCGCAAGCGGCAAGCTCCGCCCTCAGCGCTTCAGCGAGCTGCGCGTCGATCTCTACCACATGCAATTCACCCAGGGCTAGCAGCAGCGGGCGCGTCAGGGCCCCGGTGCCAGGCCCGATCTCGACCACGCATTGTCCGGGATGCGGATGAATCACCCCGAGCAAGCGCGCCAGGACCTCGCGATTGCGCAAGAAATGCTGGCCGAAGCGCTTTTTTGCCCGAACAGCGTCCACGGCCTATGTGTGCTGCCGCTCGCTAGGGGACGTGTGCGGACGCCTGGGGATCGCCGATGGGGGCTGCGAGACCATCAGCGACGATTTCTCTGACGTTGTCTCCCGTGAGGCTTTCCAAAAACACCACCACATCGTTCTGTTCCATCGTTGAAAGCCCGAGGGGCTCGATCTCCCGATCCGGTGCGACATATCCGCCACCGTTGTAATAGGCGACCACATCGGCGAGTGTGGCGAAGGATCCGTCGTGCATGTAGGGCGCGGTGAGCGCAACGTTGCGCAGGCTGGGCGTCTTGTACCGCCAGCGGTCGGCGGGGTCTTGCGTTACCTCATAGCGGCCGAGATCGTTGGCGCGCGGCTCGCTCACTGCTTCTAAGAGATGCTTAGCCACATTGACGCCGGGTGCAATCGCGACCGCCGCCTCCACGGCGCGCGTGTGCATCGAGCGTTGCCAGCCAATGCCGGTATTGTGCAGTTCCTGATCGCTGAATAGTGCGTGATCACGTCCGAGCGCGTGGCAGGCACCACAGCGCGCTTTACCGGTAAAGAGCTTGAAGCCGCGTTGGGCCTCGCGGCCGAGCGCCGTGTTGTCCCGTCCGTAGTACCAGCGGTCGAAGGGCGTGTTGCCGGAAATCAGCGTGCGCTCGTAGCTTGCGATCGCCTGCCCGATCGTTGCCATTCCCGCGGAGCGGCCAAAGGCGCGCTCGAAAAGACCTTGATAGTCCGGCAATCGACGCACTTTATCGAGCACCCATCCCACCGACGGCGCTCCCATCTCGTTCCGCGCCAAGAGCGGTGACCAGACTTGGGTTTCCAAGGAACTCTCGCGCCCGTCATGGAAAAGATGTTCCTGATAAGCCACGTTGTACAGGCTCGGGGCATTGCGGCGTACCGAGCGGCCCTCGATACCTGCCGGCGCCGCGAGCGCGTTGTTCGTGAAACCCTGATCCGGAATGTGACACATGGCGCACGACATCGTGTTGTTCAACGACAGGCGGCGGTCGTAGAAGAGCATGCGGCCGAGCGCCACCTTTGCTTCGGTCAGCGGGTTGTCCGCGGGCACGGGCACTTGCGGGAGGCCGAGCGGCGGATCAAGCACCCGGCGCGTTAAATCGGCGCGGTGCTTCTTGGGTTTGTCCGCTTTGCCTGAACGCGGCCGCGCGAAGCGTAGGCCCTGCTCCAGCACCAGGGTCTTGAGATCGTTGACGAGGAGAGCGGGATCGAGCATCGAAGCGCCGTAAACATTTCGGATCATTCGATTTTCATCGATTAAAAACACCCGCAACAGGTGGGCGAGACCCCCGCCTGCTGCCCGCGAGGGTTCCGGTTGCAAATCTTGGCCGTACGCCCGCGAGATCGGCGCGAGCGCTGAGGGCGTACGGGTCGTCGCGAAGACCCAGTCGCTGTCCTGCGCAAAAGGCGCGCCGTAGCGCCGCATAACTTCCGGGGAATCGTGCCCGGGGTCGAAGCTCAGGGTGATGAAACGCGCCCGAGAGGAGATCTCGGGCCCGTCGCGGTCGAGCCGCTTTCTAGCTATGCTCATCAGCGCCGTCGCCCACGGGCAGCCTTGAGCGTCCGCACAGCGGGTATAGACGAGGCTCAGAACGACAAGCTTGCCCTTATAGAGCTCGTGTAAGGTCGTGACCGCGCCCCCGCTGGTCACAACGGCGCCGTCTCTCGCCCGTTTCAGAGGCGGCAGTTCATAGCTGCCCGGTTCAGGGTAGCTCAGGGCCTGCGCCCGGGCGTCGAACCCCGCCACAAGCCATCCGATGAGAATCGTTACGACGAGGTTAGCGCGCAGATCGCTGCCAATCGTACGCCGCGACGCGCATGCTTTCGCTACCCGGTCTCTGCACATACAAGGCATAAGCGCCGAAGCGCATGATGTGCGGACGTCCCAATTTTTCTTTGGAAAAGTCGATTGCAAACCGTTCGTTGAGCTGCTTCCCGTCCCATTGGAAGGCCTTGAAAAACTGCTCGTTGTCCGCGCCTTTCTTGTCCCAGTTGGCCAACAAGGAGCTGGTGAAATAAAGCCGTTTTCCATCCCAGCTCTGCGACACCATGTTGAGTTGCGCCCCGATCTTCTTCTCGTAGAGTTGTTTCGGATGGAAGGGATCGCGCACATCGTAAAGCCGCACCATGCCGTCCGAGAAACTATCGGCCCACAGAAGATCGTCTTCGGAACTGAGCGAAATATCCACCGGCAACGGAGTCTTGCTCGGGTCTCCGATGTCGCTTACCGCCTGAGCATGCCACTCGCCTTGGACGTCTTCGTGGATCAACCAGATCTTCGAGGTCAAGGCGGTGGAGGTAAAACAATAATTATGGTTCGGCTGCCAGGCACAACGGATCTCGAGCGGCGCCCCCGGGACATCGAGGATTTTTCTCGGCTTGCGGGCGTGCAGATTCCAGATCACGACCGTATTTCCGAAGCGCTTCATCGCCTCTTTATCCTGCAGCAGCTTGCCGAAATCCATCATCTAATTGGACCAGCCAGTGAACGAGGAGGTCACCAACACATTGCGTCTCGGGAGCGCGCGCACGTCGTACCCATAGCCATCGGCGTAGGTCCCCGCCTTCCTTGCGCCCTGGAGGTTGTCGTCGGTCGGCATCCAATAAGTCGCCAGGTAATTGCCCTCATTGGTGTATTCGACGAGCGCCGTGCGGCCCCCGTGGTCGCGATGGTTCGACAGCGCCGTGATCAGCATCCGGCCCGGCATGGCATAAAAGGTGTGCGGCCCGACGGCGCCCCCGCTCTTGGCCACGAAGTCCTCGATAGTTTTGACCAGCCGCGGTTTCGAGGGATCGGTACGCACGTCGAAGATGAAGATCCGGCTGGTGTCGAGACCTCCCGCCCAGAAGTGAGCACGGTCATCGGTGAATCCCCCGTGGTGGGCTTCGTTGCGTCCGCCGACCGATACAGTATGAACCACCGAACCGTGCTTGGCCGATTTGGGGTTCACGTCGATGGTTACGAGCTTGTCCTGCTCGTCTCCCACACCTTCTTGTCCCAAGGTCCAGACGTAGGCGAAATCCTCCTGGCCCACGATCTTGGCCATGTAAGGCGACATGCAGGTCTCATCCGCCCGTGCCACGCCGTGCCCGAAGGAGCCCAGCACCATGACCGATACCGCAAGCATGAAATTAATCAGGGTAAGCCTTTTCATTTTAGTTTCCTTCTCTACGACGGTTTCCCCGGTGCAGTCCTGCCGATAAAAACGGCGTTGGGACCACCCCTCGCTCCCGCGGAACTACGCCGCTTGGCCGATGGCCATCGCTTCCTTGACTTCATTGAGCCCGCCGGTCTTGACGTCATAAATGAAGCCATAGATCGGTATGTCCCGAGGTACCAGGGGATGGTTTCGGATGCGCCGCACATCCTCCGCGACACTTTGCTCCTGATTCTTGATGGTCAACCAGTCGATGTAGTCGCCTTCCGAAGCACCCGGTCCCGGGCCAACATCGCGAAAACCGCCGGCATCGAGCGCGGCGGTCTTCAGACTGCTTTTCAGCAGACCGCGCATCACCTCGTCGGTGAAAAATTCCATCCCGCAATTGGTATGATGGATAACGAACCATTCCCGCGTGCCTAAGAGTTTGTAGGAAATGACCAGGGAACGGATCGCGTCATCGCTTGCCCGTCCGCCGGCATTGCGAATGACGTGCGCGTCGCCTTCGGTGAGCCCGGCATATTTCGAGGGCTGCAGGCGGGCGTCCATGCAGGTCAAGATTGCAAAATGCCGCGCCGGCGGCATCGCTAATTTGCCCTTGTCTCCAAAGCTCGCCGCATAGCGGGCATTCGCGGCCAGCACTTCTTGTAAGATCTGACTCATAGCTCACTGCCTCCAATCGTCGTGGCGCTGCCATGAACGGTGAGCGCCGGTTGTTATTGTGATGCCGGTTGTTATGTTGCGGCGGTTGATCCTGCCACTCAGCTATTATAGCCGGTGTTCAGTGCACGTTGCGCGCTTCGCTATTCCCGGCGCTTGGCTCAATTAACGCGTATCATTAGAATCACAACTAGAAAAAACGCTCTCCTAGAGCCTATGCTTCGATCTGGACGGCTCGCGCCACGGCGCACGCCGCGATAAGAAAATGTGCGGACTAGAAGAACAACAAGGAATCAACGATGAATATCCTGATGATGACCAATACCTATGCACCGCATGTGGGGGGCGTTGCGCGCAGCGTGGAAAGCTTTGCCGGCGCGTTCCGGGCCAACGGCCACCAAGTGCTCGTGGCGGCGCCGCTCTTCAAGGGCACCCCCGAGAACGAACGCGGCGTGGTCCGTTTTCCGGCCGTCAAGGACTTCAATGGCAGCGCCTTCTCGGTACCGATGCCGGCGCCCTTGCGGCTTGTCGCGGCGTTAAAGCAATTTCGTCCCGAGATCATCCACTCCCATCATCCGTTCCTGTTGGGAGGAACGGCCCTGCGCGTCGCCGCGGCGCGCCGTCTGCCGGTGGTATTCACCTACCATACGATGTACGAGAAATATACCCACTACGCGCCGGGGGATTCGCAAACGATGAGACATTTCGTCGTGGACCTCGTCAGCGGTTATTGCAACCTGTGCGATGCGGTCATCGCGCCGAGCCAAACGGTGGCCGAGCTGCTGCGCGAGCGCGGCGTCGAAACCCCGATTCGGGTGATCCCGACAGGCATCAACCTGGCGCTCTTCGCGGGTGGCGATGGGCAGGCGTTTCGCAAAAAATATGGGATCCCGGCGCGGGCGTTCCTGCTCGGGCACGCCGGGCGCTTGGCCGCGGAAAAGAACCTGGGTTTTCTGACAGAGGCCGGCATTCGATTCCTAGAGGGAAACCCGAACGCTTACTGTCTCATCGTCGGTAGCGGACCGGCGAGCGACGACTTGCAAGCCCGCTTCAACGGCGCCGGGTTCGCGGACCGGCTGATTCTCACGGGGGCGCTTGATCAGCGAGATCTCAGCGACGCTTACCAGGCGATGGATGTCTTCGCCTTCGCGTCCCACACGGAAACGCAAGGGATGGTGCTGGCTGAGGCCATGTGCGCCGGTGTGCCTGTCGTGGCTCTCGACGCATCGGGCGTGCGCGAGATGCTTCGCGATGAAGACAACGGACGGCTGTTAAAACGGGAAGACCCCGAGTGCTTCGTGGCCGCCCTCGCGTGGGTCGCCGCCCTAGGCGCCGAGGCGCGCCAACGGTTGCGGGAAGGCGCACAACGGACGGCCTCCGCCTTCGATATGAGCGGAACCGCGGCGCGGGCGCTTGATCTCTACGCCTCGTTGCGCGCCGCCGCGCCCACGCAAAGAATGCGCGATCATACCCTTTGGGACATCGCGTTTCGCCGCCTACGAGGTGAATGGCGGATTCTGCGCAACGTGGTTCAAGCCGCGGGCGACTCGCTGCGGCCGAGCGTCGTTTGGGAAGTGGGGCCGAGAGGCACCGAAGACCCGCGCGCCTGGCCTAGCCAGAACGCGCTCGCCGGGCTGGAAAATCATCCCGACACGGGCGCCGAGCCGTCGGCGACAGGGGCGGATTTCAAGACGCGGTTGCTGGGATGGCTGTGGGCGTGGCTACTGCGTCTACAATCCGTAACTTGGAGGAAACGCTATGACGGCCTCGATCGCCTCGACGAGATCTTGGATCAGCATCAGCGGGTTTTGTTTTGCTTCTGGCACGGCAAATACCTCCCTCTTTTCGCACTCTTGCGCGGACGCCCGGCCTGTGTGTTCACAAGCAAATCCGACCGGGGAGCCATCATCGCCGAGATCTGCCACCACTTCGGTTACGAGTGCGTACAGGTCCCGATCCGCGGGCGCAGCCATGCGTTCGAGATCATGCGCCGCGCCTTGGAGCGGCGCCCGAACGGCGGCATCGCCGTCGATGGCCCTCTCGGTCCCTATCACAAGGTCAAACGTGGCGCCGTCAAGCTGGCCGGCGAGCTCGGTTACGTGGTGGTCCCCGCGTCCGCGACGGCGCGCCGCAAACGCATCATCAAGCATCGTTGGGACCGCATGGAGATCCCTGCGCTCTTCACGCGCATCGGGCTCGCGATCGGCGAACCGAAGAAAATACCGTGCAACACGTCTCCCGAGCAAAGCCAGGCATGGGTGGCCTGGTTGCGGGAGGAGTTGGAGACGCTGGATCGCCGTGCCGAGGAGCTGGCCGGAGTCCCGAGGCAAAAAACCCCGCATGCACGCAGAGCACGGATCGAAGCTTCTCCCGGAGCAGGAAGGCTAACTGATAAAGGCGCGTAACCGGAGTCCCTCGGCAGCGGCCTATGTACCCATTCACCCTAGCTCCCGCGGGTTAGTTTGCAACCTCACGCTCCAGGCCTGAGCGCGCCAAAGATCGCCACCGGGATGATGGTGATTTACGGCCTGCCTTACATGGCCTACGCGATCGCGGCCCTGCCGCTGGCGCTGTTTATACCTTCGTATTACGCCGATGACCTAGCGCTACCGTTCGCGGCGGTGGGGATCGCGATTGCCGCCTCGCGCATCCTCGATGTCATCATCGATCCCTTCATAGGCATAGTGAGCGATAGCTGGAACACGCGCTGGGGACGGCGAAAACCCTGGATCGCCGCCGGCGCGCCCCTGTTCATCCTTTCGCTCTGGATGATCTTCACGCCGGCGCCGGGCGTGACCTTTGAATACCTTTTTGGGTGGACGTGCTTGTTCTTTATCTCGTTCACGCTCGTGGATCTTCCTTACAAAGCGTGGGGGGCGGAGCTGTCCACGGACTACTCGGAACGCTCGCGCGTGACTGCCTGGCGGGAATCCTTCGGGTTCGCCGGCCAATTGGTGTTCGTCTTGATGTTCATGCTCCTGGAATCTCTCGGCCAGCGTGAACCGGCGACGCAGTTGACGGCCATTGCCCTGACCGTGATCCTGACGCTGCCGCCGCTACTCATCGTTGCGTTCAAGACGGTCCCCGAGCGTCCCCCGGATACGCTCGCCGGCGAGTGGCCGCGGGGTTCCGCGGGTTTCATGCTCGTAGCGCGAAATCCCGCATTCGTGCGCATGGTGATCTCCGTTGTTCTGTTCGTCTCCGGGCTCATCATTCAAGCGACACTGCATAAGATCGTCCTGGTCCACGTCACCGAAACCCCAGATCTCTTCGCTACCATGCTGCTGCTCGAAAACATCGCCACCATCGCGCTGGTGCCTCTTTGGATCCGGATCTCCGATCGCATCGGCAAACACCGCGCCTTGTGTCTGGCGGCGCTTTGGGTCGGAATATGGAGCCTGCTCCTGCCTCTCCACGGGCAGGGCGAAGGCTGGCCGCTCATCGTGGTGCTCGCGATCCGCGGCAGCAGCTTCGCGTCCATCCTGTTCCTCGCGAACTCCATCGCCGCCGATGTCGTCGATCATGACACCGTGACCTCGGGCCGGCAGCGTACCGGCCTCTACTTCGCCATCTGGGCGATGACCTATAAGTTCGCCATCGCCCTCGGGGTTCTATTCGCGACTGTGCTCCCGGCATACTTCGGTTTCGAGCCCGCCGATGTGAGCACGCACACCCCCGGCTCCGAATTCGCGCTCATGGCGGTCTACGGCTGGTTGCCGGGCGTGCTGATGGCGCTCGGGGCACTATTTCTTTGGAATTTTCCGATCGATGAAACGCGGCAACGAGAGCTACGCGCTCTCATCACGCAACGCGCGCTCGACTAAGGAAGCTCAGTGTCGCGAGCAAGCCCAGATGCGCGAAGCCGCGGAGCGAGTCGCGAGACATATCAGGTAGATAGGCGAGCGGCGAGCGAGCACGCGCCAAAGCAGATGGGCTGCGCAGTAACTTTTGCAGAGCTTCCCTAAGACCTTTGGTTGACCGGTGCAAGACCCGTCAGTACCATAGCGCCGATTCCCCGGTAGCTCAGTCGGTAGAGCGGGTGACTGTTAATCACTAGGTCGGCGGTTCGAGCCCGTCCCGGGGAGCCACGAAAACCCCGCATTAAATCCCCGCTGTAGCGCTCCATCCTTTGTGACTTTTTTCACTGATTTATGCCTAGGATTCGGTATACTAGCCCAGCGCTGCCATTCGTCATGTCTCGTCAGTGCAGTTTGCAGCCCCTCGAAACGCTTCCGTACAAGTTCGATTTTATCTTGAACCCTCCTATCCTGCATCTTCGATGCGGATGGGATGTCGCGTTCGGACCGTACGGAAAGCAACCTGCAGTTCGTCGATCTGTTCGACCGACAAACGGCTCCCTTTGCGGCGGCGAGATTCGCGGTTGCACCGGGGATATAAGCACGACGGTATTCGGTCACTGCGACACGTTAAACGAAGTTCCATTCCATGGCCGAGGTGGTTCCCTTCGGTCCACCGCATCCTATGCGGACTGACGATGCACACAGGAACGCTAAGCCGATCCAAATTTTAGTTCGCGACCTCATTAAATCCTCCTTACCCGCTACCCAGACATCCGTATCCTCGTCCTCTCAACCTCGTCATCATAACCACAGTTGAAATAATATTTTTTGCGACTTTTTCACGAGAAAATTGTGATTTTGTCGATTGTCGTTCCTGCAAAATCGTACATACTGAATTTGATTAGCGTGGCATTCGCGTTGTGGAAACGTAACGGAGGAACGGGCTTATGAAACGCTTGATTACGGTTGTACTGGTCACCTTTCTGGCCGCGGGTTGCGCCACCCAGAGTCAACAGGCGCGTACTGAGGGCACTGCCGCGGGAGCGGGCATTGGCGCGCTCATCGGCGCGGGTCTCGGCGCCGCGTTTGACGGCGCGCGGGGCGCGGCAATAGGAGCGGGGGTCGGGGCCCTCCTCGGCAGCATTGCCGGCTATTCGTATGCCGATAACATTGCTAAACGCCGATCCGACCTCGCGGGAAAAGAAAACGATCTCGACGCGCGCGTCGCCTTTGCCCATGGTGTCAATGGGGACACTCAAAAATTCAATGAGCAGCTCGCGAGCGAAATCAACGACTCGGCAGCCAAGGTCAATACGTTGGCGGCTCAATACAAGAACCAAGAGGTTACGCAACAGCAACTGGTAGCGGAGCGCCAGAATATGAGCAACAAAGTCCAAAATGCTGAAAACCAGTTTAACCTCGCCAAGGAACAGCTAGACGATCTCAAGGGGTTTCGCTCGAAGCAGACAGGTCCCTCGGATGCCTTGGATATCGAAATCACGCAGCTGGAAGGCCAACTGGCCCAGTTGAAGACGAATACCTCGACGCTAGCGTCCTTGAGCCAGCGCATATAGATAGCCACTAGCCGCAGTCACAGTCTGGAGGAATGTATAGTATGTGGGCGCGATTATGCTTATCTGTCGTCGTTCTCGGGTCGATGGGCGGGTGTGAACAAAGCGCCCTAGTGCAACTTAGCCGCGAGACGGAGGAGGCGGAGCAGCGCGTCCTGGTTAAACAGCAGCATCTCTCGGGCTTGGAAGAGCAGAACCGGGCGCTTGTGGAGGAGAAAAATCGGCTGTTGCGGGAGCTTGAAACTCAGCAGGTGAGCTTACGCGACCTCGGCTCCCGCCTCGCGGCTTTGCGGAAGGAAAATGCCGGTATGGCTGCTCACACCGAGCGGGAGCGTCAGAACCGGGCCCATACGGACGCGGCGCTACGAAAATATCAACAACAAGTGAGCACGCTGACCACCCACGATCAGTTATCCCCTGACGCTAAACGCAAAAGCATCGACGCGTTGAAGAACGAAATTAAGACTTATTTAGAACTGGGCCTGCGTTAATGCGATGTGCCAGTGCGCTTCAGAAGGCGCCTCTCTTTGCTGGGCAGGCGCTTCTTGGACGAGGTAGCAGCGCCGCGTCTTTCTCTGTATCTGGGAGGTATGTCATGAGAGATTCCGATTCCCGCAAACACCGTGGCATTGTGCTTACTTGTTTTTCTGCTTTAGCATTCTCGTTCTCCGCTATCAGTGGGTGCAGGTCTCACGATACTACACAGAGAGCCAGTCACGGTTTCCGCCTCACCGACAAGGAATTGCTAGTTTACATCGAGGCCGTGACAAGAATTCGGGAGACAGCCGCGCTCCTACCTCCTAGAGGAACCACAGCCCAGATCGTCGGGGATACACTGAACGCGTATCTGGCGCAAAAAGACGCGTCTTCCGGCTATCTCACCCGTGAGGAGTACCGTGACTTTCAGCGTCTGCAGGATGACAGGTACGTCGGCATCGGTATGGATATCGAGAAGGATGCCGAAGGCAACGTTCTTTGCCTTCCCGTCATGGAGAGTGTCGCGGCAAAGGCCGGTATCCACGCGCGTGATCGCCTCAAGAGCATCGAGGGTGTCCCGGTTGCGGGAAAATCGCTACTCGCGCTCGGCTCCCTCGCTAGGGGTGCGCCGGGAGCCCGGTTAGCGTTAGTCATTGTCACTCCCGCCGGAATCGAAAAGCAGGTGATCCTGACGCGGGCGATGACGAGCGTCGAGACGGTATCCCAACGCAACTTCGGTTCGATCCCGGTAATTCGGATCCACACTTTTACCCGCGGGACGAAGGGCAAGCTCGCGGCGCTTGTCACAGACTGGGCAACAGATCGGCCCGCTGTCCTCGATCTGCGCGGTAATCGGGGTGGTGATCTCCATGCCGCTATTGACTCCGCGCAGCTCTTCTTGCCCGCGGGGACGCGCATTGTTTCCGTAACGGGCCGTGGCACGAAACACTATCAAAGTGACAACGCTCCGCTGAATATGGAAACTCCCATCTATCTTTGGCAGGATGAGGCCACGGCCAGCGCGGCAGAGGTCTTCATTGCAGCGCTAACGCAGAATCGCCGGGCCGTATCGATCGGAAAACAAACATTCGGCAAAGGAACCAAGCAAGACATCCTCGAGTTGAGCGATGGATCGGCGCTGGTCTTGACCACGGGGCACCTGGCGACCCCCGATGGCACCCGCTACGATGGACAGGGGATCTCCCCGACGCATGCTCTGCTCGAGGAGGTTTCCGACACCGGGCACTATCTCGAACGCGTAGGATCATTGATGTACTCGGAGCGCTACCCCGCTACAAGATGAAACCCCGCAACGACAATGCCGGTTTGTGGCACAGCGGATTTTATCCCCATGGCCACGGGGGTGAGCTATGAGAAAGATTTTTGTCAACTATCGCAGAGAACCCGATCAGTATGTGGCGGGAAATCTAAGCCGCGAGCTGCGCCGCTACTTCGGCGACTCGCAAGTATTCCGCGACAAGGAAAGCATCGAGGGAGGTGTGTCGTGGAAGCAGCACGTGCTGGACGAGATCGACTGCGATTCGGTGCTGCTGGTGCTGATTGGACAAAAGTGGGGCGATGTGCGCGACGCGGGCGGAAACCGGCGACTCGACAAGCCGGACGATCCAGTACGCCTTGAGATCGCCCATGCGATGCGCAACGGTGCAGCGATCATTCCGCTGCTGCTGGAAAACGCGCAGATGCCGCCCGCTTCCAAGCTCCCGCAAGAGTTGATCCAGCTCGCCGAACTCAACGCGCTCAAGCTACGCGACGGCGATTGGGAAGCCGATGGCGCAAAAATCGTGCAGCGGCTGGAAAAACTCGGAGCAAAGCGAGTCGCCGGCGCAGATTCTCAGCCGGGGAACGTGGACGGTAAAACTAAGGAGCCGGACAAACGTTATCAGAGTTGCGCTGAGTTCTTAGCCGACCTTGATGCGTCTCAGGCGGAAGTCTCCGGCGCTCAGAGCATCCGCCCGCGATACGTGATTGCAGCAGCTGTGGCGGGCCTCATGATAGCCGTCGGGGCTGAGATTTATTTCAGCAAGGCCGTTCGCTTCGTTGTGGACGAGGAGGCAATGCTACAGAAGGAGCATGAGACCGGTTTCATTCTGATCCAGGGTGCGGCGGAAAAAGCATCTCTTGCTTGCCGAGGGCTCCGGGAAATCGATATCAAGCGACAGAATCTCGAAATTGCCAAGGGACTCGGCGATACAGGACTCGTGGATGCATATACCACCCAAATCGAGGAGATCGCCCAAAACATCCGCGACCACGCTTCAGAATATAAGGATCTGATCGGTAGAATCGTCGGCATTAAAAAGGCGGTCGCAGAGGCCGAATTTGAGCATTATGCGAATGAACTACTGAGCAAAAAGTCATTCAATCAAGTCCACGTGAGCCGGTTGGTACAGCGTCATTATCAGGACCATCTCGACGGCGCTAGCGCGGAGCACGTAGGGCTAACCCGCCAAACCTGTATGGGGGATATGAAGGAATACGCATTTAAACCTTCGCTTGGGCGGTGAGACTCGCGATGTCCCGCAAAATACGCGGTGTTTTGGGTCCGCCGGGGAAAGCCAGGTATTTGGGACGCCACACGGGCCCGAGTTGTTCCGCGAAACGCCGGTAGCTTTCATGGTCACGAAAGTGCTCGCTTTGACGATAAATCATGTTCCCGATCCGCTGCCAAAGCGGAGCGAGCGCATGGCGTTGCAATCCCGCGACCGGCACCATCCCGAGATTGAACCAGCGATAGGCTCGTGTTTGGCCGCCCAGCATGAGCTCCGTCACCATGAATTCCATGATGCCCGCGGTGGCATCGGGCCGGTAGCGCGCTAGATCCAGGGCTAGTTCTTCCTTGCGGGCACTCACCCACAAAATCGCAAACGCTACGATACGCTTATCCTTGCGCACCACGGCGCAGGGGAAGTTGGCAACGTAAGTAGGATCGAAATAGCCCCTGGAAAAGCTCTTCTCCGAGGTCTTCGTGTGCGCCAGCCATTCCTCGGAGACGCGCTGCATGTCCGGGATCAACGCGGGCACCTTGGCCGAACTGACTATCTCGAAGCTGACGCCCTCTGCAAGCACGTGGTCGTAAGCTTTGCGGAGCGCCGCTCTTTCGGCTCCCTGGAGCGAAAAGCGCTCTAACGGGATGCGGGCGTCATCGCCCAATTTGAGCACCGATAGGCCGAGATCGATATAGCGCGACAAGCCTTCGGCATCGATGAGATAAAAAACCGGCCATCCACCATAGCGATCGCAGAGATCCCGAAACGTCCAGAGCAGGCTCTCGTGCTCAGCCGGCGGACCGACGGGATCACCGAGCGCGACCCAGCTTTTATGCATCACCCGGTACATGATGAAGGCATGACCAGAATGGCTGAACAGAAAGCGCTTGTCGCCGAGCAAGGCGAGGCTCGCCCGCGCATTCGGGTCCTGCTTGACGATGCGGCGGATCTGCTGGAGGCTCGCCGTATGCGGCAGGTCGGGGACTGGATCGGCCCGCAGTAGATACGCCAACGCTATCGCGCCGGCAAGGACAACCGCCACCGCTAGGGTGCGGAGACATCTGGAAAGCTCGCCGTCATATTGGAACTGCCACCAGAGCTCGTGGGAATAGGCGAATTGCTTATACGAAAAGATGCCGAGCCAGATGGTCACGGCGAGGATCGCCATCACGGTGGAGACCCACTCCGCCGGAAAACCCTGATCGAGTGCCGAGCCTCCGCGTTGGAACTCTCGATGCGTCGCCAATAGCACCAGGAGCGTGAGGGCGAGAACGAACGCGCCTTCATAGATCAAGCCTTTGATCAGAAAGGCTACGATCCCCAGCGCGAGCAGAGCGGCGATCAAACGATAGGCCGTGCTGAGACGGAGCGACAAGCCGCGCGCAAGGATTACGAGCCCCATCCCGGCAGCGCCCGCGAGCGCGTGGAAAACCTCCACCAGCGGTAGCGGCGCCGCCTCCCTTAGCAAGCCGAGGCGTCCCGCCGGCGCCGGAACGGCGCTCGAGAAAAGCAGCATCATCCCGGCGAAGATGATGACTACGGCCATGATTTGCGGTCCGAGCACTTCAAGCCAATCCGTCGCAGACTCCCGCGCCCGCACCCACTGGGCGCGTTGCGCGACCGCTTCATGAGCGGCGAGCACGATGGCGGCGACGCCGAGGGGCGCCAGATAATAGACGCAACGGAACAACAAGATCGCGCCGAGCAGCGCCGCGGGAGGGATCTCCGGTAGACCGACCAGCATCACCGACTCGAAGACACCGATGCCCCCCGGCACGTGACTCACACCCCCTGCCAGCAAGGCCAGTGCGAATACGCCCAAAAAACCGAAGAAGTCCGTTCCTGGGTATACCGGCAGCAGCACGTAGACTACGGCGCCGATCAGCATAAGATCCAAAGCGCCGAGGGCGATTTGCGCCGAGGCCGTTTTGGCCGACGGCAGCCGTAGCGACCAGTTCCGCGTCCGGATCGTCATCGGCCGTACGGCGGAAACGATGAGATACACCACCATCAGGCCCAGCATCACCGCGCCTAAGGTGTGCTTCACTTCGGGAGGCAGGGAAAATGCCGTGGCTTCTGCGCTCCCAAACAGCAGTGAGAGCGTTAGGATAAAACCGATCCCCAAGCTTACGGTCAGCGCGCACATGGTCGTGATCCCGGCGATCTCGACCGCGGTTAAACCGCCTCGAGAATAGAGGCGGTAGCGGATGGCGCCGCCGGTGACCATCGCGAAACCGAGATTGCTGCCGAAAGCAGAAGCGAGGAAGCCCGCAAGCGCGGCGCGCGAATAGGACAAGGGACGGTTGATGTGCTTTAGGGCAACTACATCATAGCCCGTCACCACCACATAACTGGCGGCCGTAATTCCGAGCGCCAGTAATACTGATGTCCAGGGTAGCGCATGAACGTTTTCCAGGACCTCGGCCAGCTCGATCTTTTTTAGCGTGCGGTAAACGACCCAGAGCGCGACACACACGATAGCGAGACTGATAAGAGTACCGGCTTGCACCAACAGTTTTTTGGCGAACGGCCCGGCCCGGCTGGGGCTTTTACGCTTTGCTGCGTTGCTCGCAATCGCCATCGCCGTATGCTCGATCGAGTGGTGGTGTGGTGCGGATAAAGGCGAAGCACCAAGTCTAGTGTACTGCTAGTTAAGGCCCTGACATAGGTGCGACGCTTTGTTGGCCTTCCGGGGCTTTCCTAGGATGCTTGCAGTCGGTTCAAGGGCGATGCTAGAGTTTTCAGGATATGGGCCTGGGCCTGCCCGCCGCCCTCGGCTGGTTCTTTCTTGGGGCGTGGTTCATGGCGCTGCAATACACCGATTACCCCATGGCTAACCACGGAATCGACTTCCCCGCACAGCGGCGGCTTCTAGGACACCGGCGGTGGCTTGCCCTGGGCTTTGGCACCGTCGTCATGGTCTTGACCCTCATCCCAGTGGTCAATTTCCTGGCAATGCCCATTGCCGTCGCGGGCGCCACAGCGATGTGGGTCGGGGCGATCATTGTCAGGCCGCGAGGAAGCGCTTCCGCGCTGCCAGGAGGCGACAATCCTTTAACCGGGGCATTATGGATCGAGCGCTCTTCGAAGCGCAGTAGCGACACATTGATAAGCGCCGACTGCAGGTGCTAGCATTGACGAGCACCGGGGAGGGAACTTTAGGCGAGGAGGCCAGACTCAAATATGGTGGGAATGCCTTTCTTTGAAAGCGTGCTATGCCCATAGTGGATAGCACGACCTATTAACAAAGCTGCTCGGAGGTGAACCATGCCACTACGCATAGGCGACGAAGCCCCAGATTTTACGGCGGAGACAACGGAAGGAGCGATCCACTTCCACGAATGGATCGGGAACGGTTGGGCTATTCTGTTCTCGCATCCGAAAGATTTTACCCCGGTCTGCACGACCGAGCTTGGTTATATGGCAGGTCTTAAGCCAGAGTTCGACAAGCGCAACTGCAAGGTCATCGGTTTGAGCGTCGATTCGGTCGGCGACCACACCGCGTGGTCCAAAGATATTGCAGAGACCCAAGGCCATGCCGTGAACTATCCGTTGATCGGTGATACCGATCTAAAGGTGGCGAAGCTCTATGAAATGATTCACCCCAATGCCAGCGGCGGCGCACAGGGACGAACGGCGGCCGATAATGCCACGGTGCGCTCCGTGTTTGTCATCGGTCCGGACAAGAAGATCAAGTTGATGATCACCTATCCCATGAGCACGGGTCGCAACTTCGATGAGGTGCTGCGGGTAATTGACTCGATGCAGCTAACAGCAAAGCACAAAGTTGCAACGCCGGTGAATTGGAAGCAGGGCGAGGACGTCATCATCATCCCGGCAGTTTCCGATGCAGAAGCTAAGGAGAAATTTCCGGGTGGCTGGAAATCGCCGCGGCCTTATCTAAGGATCGTGCCACAACCGAAGTAGAGTGGTGGGTAGCGGGGAGGTCCTGACGGCGCTGCGTTCACCGAGAAATCAGCCGTCGACCTCTGAGGATGCGTGATCGTTAAATCAATCAGTTATCGATTCTTTTTTTTACGTTTTTTACGTCGAGTTACGGAAGCCGGGATAGGCTGCTCAGTCGCTTGGGTTCTCTCAGCTCCAGGCCGGATTCGCTCGAGCACATAGCGTGTCATGCCAAGTGCGAGTTCGTGCTCGCCCATAAACACCTTCCCGGCATTCTCAGTTTGGAGGAGCCCTGCCTCTTCTTCGGTATGAGTACGCACGACCGTCTCGACCCGCGGGTTGAGTGTGCGCGCGATTTCGATCATTTTCCGGGCATGAAACGTATCCGGGGTGGCGATTACCAACATACGCGCCCGCACGATATGCGCCTGAATGAGCACCGCCGGATCGGAGGCATCCCCGGAGACAGCCGGTACACCGCGTTCGCGTAGCTGCTCGACAAGCTCACGATTCTGCTCGGCTACGACGAATGGCACGCCGCGCTCGGTTAGCGCTTCACCGATCCGCCGTCCCACGCGGCCATAGCCCACCAGTACGATATGCCCGGTAAGGCGATTCTGGTCGACAGTCATCGGAAGCTCTGCGAGCGGGTCGTCGGACCGCTCCAGGGCGCGGGCAAGGTTCGAGCGGGATCGAATCCGGGTTTGCGCAGGCTCAAACACCCGGAACACCAGAGGATTGAGCGCGATCGAGATCAGCGCTCCTGCCAGAATGAGGCTCTGACCTTCCGCCGGCAGGAGCCCTAGGGAAACGCCCAGACCTGCTAGGATAAACGAGAACTCGCCGATCTGCGCTAAGCTCGCCGAGACCGTGAGGGCCGTGTTGAGCGGGTAGCGAAAGGCGAGGACGAGAAGAAAAGCGGCCAATGACTTGCCGAAGACGATGATCGCAACGACTACGAACACCTGTAGCGGCTGGCGGATCAGGACCTGCGGATCGAACAGCATTCCAACCGATACGAAGAACAGAACCGAAAAAGCATCCCTGAGCGGCAAGGACTCTTCAGCCGCCCGATAGCTCAGGTCCGATTCTCTCAGCACCATTCCGGCGAAAAAGGCCCCTAGTGCGAAGGAAACGCCAAAAAGTTCGGCGGAGCCGTAGGCAATGCCGACGGCGGCCGCAACGACGCACAACGTAAAGAGCTCCCGCGACCCCGTGCGCGCGACCTGCCAGAGAAACCACGGGAAGAGGCGGCGACCGACAACGAGCATGAGTACGACAAACACCGCGACTTGACCGAGCGTAAGCCCAAGCGTTTTCAGCAACTCCCGATCTGGGGTGCCTTCGGTAAGACCGCTCGCATGGTGGCCGCCGAGCCACGCCGAGAGCGGTGGCAGCAACACCAGGACCAGAACCATGACGAGGTCTTCGACCACCAGCCACCCGACCGCGATGCGGCCGTTGACGGACTCTAACACGCCGCGATTCTCCAGCGCTCTGAGGAGTACGACCGTGCTCGCCACCGAGAGCGCAAGACCGAACACGATGCCGGCGCCCAGGCCCCAATCCCAATGGACGGCAACAGCGGTACCGAGCGCGGTCGCAACGGCAATTTGGACGATTGCTCCGGGCAAGGCGATCCGGCGAACAGCCAATAAGTCATCGAAGGAAAAGTGCAAGCCGACGCCGAACATCAGCAGCATCACCCCGATTTCGGCGAGTTGACGCGAGAGCTCAACGTCGGCGACGAAGCCCGGCGTCGCTGGGCCTAGCAATATGCCGGCGATCAGGTAACCGACCAGCACCGGCACTTTCAGGCGCGCGGCGATAAAGCCCATAATCAGGGCAAGGCCCAAGCCGGCGGCAATCGTGGTGATCAGGTTGACGCTATGAGGCACCTGTTTCTTCTCCCGATATTAGGGGATCTTTAGCACTATGCTTCAGCCAATCTCACTGATGCCTCAGCGCACGGGACGATGTAGACTGCGGCGCGGCGGTTGAAGCGGTATTACATTTCGGAGGGATAATGATGAGCATAATTGTGAGAGGCGCTATGAAGGCGGCGGCCGGCCAGCTACCGCCCAACGACCACCACAATCAGCCCGGCTAGGCGCGGGGTTCTATTTTTTCTGAACAGGAATAAAAACCCTTATACATCCTAACCAAATACACACATTGACACAAGAAAACAACGATACGTGATGCCAAGCAAATGCTTTCATGCGCTTATGGCAAGACCTTGGTCTATGATGGGACTGGTGCAATCCAACTAACCCGGCTACCGAGGAACCCATGAAAAATGTCGAGATGCATGTCGAGGGGAATATTCTGACTATCCAGATCGATCTCTCCAAAGAATACGGTCCCTCTTCCTCAGGCAAGACCATCATCATTGCGTCTACGGAGGGCAACGTGCCTGTCCCTGAACGCGAGGAGAAAATTGGGTTAAACGTTTACCGTAAAAAGTAAGTGTCGGTCTACGGTCGGGGCGGGCGAGCCGAACGCTTCAAGGCCATAGCCTGGCCAAGAGGGGACCGATCAAAATGCCGGGTTTTTGCTTACACAGGCGTGCAATAGCACCCCTGCTGCTTCGCATCGTGCGAGCGGCCGAGCCAATAGCCGACTGCGGCCCAGAGCGCTGCCAGGGCCGCGCCGACGAGCGCGGCCAGCCAGGCGCCGAAGCCTAGTGCGTCAATTCCGGCTTTGAGCCAGCCGCTGACGGCGTCGCCGCCGCGATAGACCGCCGTGTCGATGACGTTCTTTGCCTTGTATTTGGTTTCCGCATCGACGACGGTGAACAGAATTTCCCGGCCTGGCCTGACAAGCGCGTACTCTCCGACCCGGCGCAGCACCATCACCGCCGCGAGCACGCCGAACACCGGCATGAAGGCGAGGAACAGCAGCCCGCCGGTGATCACGATGGGCACCGCCGTTAACAGCACCGTGACGCCACGACGCGCGGCCAGACGGCCAGTGAGGAAAATCTGCGTGAAAATGGTGAGTGCTTGGACCACCGCGTCCAGTGCGCTGAACACCTGTGTCTGGTGCACGCGATCCGGAAAGGTCTCCGCGACCAGACGCGCCTGTTCGAAATAGAGGAAGGTGCTGGCGGTCGCGAGCAGAACGACGAAGGCGCTGATGCCCAACAGGTACGGTGAACGCGCGATGCGCGACAGGCCGGCGAAGATACGCCCGCCAATGGGCCGCTGCGGGTCCTCGGTGCCCGATTCCATGCCGGCGCCGGCGCGTGCACGCCAGCGCAGCAGAACGCCGACACCGAGCAAGCTCAGTCCCAGAAGTCCGGCGGCGAGGAGGCTCAGCCCCGTGTGCCCGATGGTCTCGACAAGCAGGCCCGCGAGCGTCGGGCCGAGGAGCCCGCCGGCACTAGCGCCGGCCGCGATCAAGGCGAACAGGCGCCGAGCCTGCGCCGGCCGGAATACATCCGCCATCAGGCTCCAAGCGACCGAGATGACGAACAGGTTGAACACCGACAACCAGACGTAGAACACGCGCGCCAGCCAGACGCTTTCAGGATCGGCGCGGAAACCGGCGGTGAATGCCAGCAGATTGGCGATGAAGAAGCCGTAGACCCAGGGAATGAGCCGCGCGCGCGGCACGGCCGCGCTGAGCGCGCCGTAGGCCGGCACCGCCAGCAGCATCGTCAGAAAGGTCGCGGTGAACAGCCATTGCAGGTTCTGCACGCCGCCGGTGATGCCCATGGTTTCGCGCAGGGGCCGCAGCATGGAGTATCCGGTGAACAGGCAGAAGAACATGCCGAAGCCAGCAACGACGACCGAAAGCTCGCCAGGATCGGCTTTGAGCAGGCGATGCAGAAATCCCGTTGGCGGCGAATACCGGTGGCTCGGATCATCCGCATCCTGAGCCATCCTCAGGACACCAGCGCCGCGATCCGATCCTGATACTTGGCATCGGCGACCGCGCCCACGCCCGCGCCGAGGTTGTCGAGCATGTGCCGGGCCTTGGAAGTCGCCGGGATGACCGCGGTCACCGCGGGATTCGCCAGCACGAACTTGAGGAACAGTTGGGCCCAGGATCGGCAATCGATCTCAGCGGCCCAGGTGGGTACTTCCCGCCCACGCACCGTATCGAACAGCCGGCCGTCGAGGAAGGCACGATTGACCAGCACGGCGACGCCGCGCTCCTTGCACAGCGGCAGCAGCCGCTTTTCGGCGGAGCGCGTTGCGGCGGAGTAATTCACCTGGACGAAATCGATGCGCTCGGCCTGGACGATCCGGGCGAGCTCGTCGTGGGCGTGATCCAGATAATGCGTGACGCCGACGTAGCGTATCTGCCCGGCCTGCTTCAGCTCGCGGAGGAACGCCAGGTTATCGCGCCAGTCGACCAGGTTATGCACCTGCAGGAGATCGACCTTGTCGCTGCGCAGGTCTGCCAGCGAACCGTTCCACTGTGTGTGTGCGCGCGCGCCCGCCTTCGCGGAAATCTTGGTGGCGAGGAAGGCGCGTTGGCGCCAATCGCCCTGCTGCAGCAGATCGCCGGTCACGGTCTCCGCGCGGCCGTAGCTGGGCGCGGTATCGATGAGGCTGCCGCCGCCGTCGAAGAGCACGCGCAGCACCTCAACCAGCGGCGCGCGCTCGGCCCGAGTGGCGCCGACGTCGAAGGTGCCCGACGTGCCCATGCCGATCACCGGCAGCTGTTCGCCGTTACTAGGGATCGGGCGCTTCTGCATCCCGGTCGCGGCCACCGACAGGCTCTCTACCGCCCGAGTGTTCGCACCCGCCGCGAACGCGGCCGCGCCGATCGCAGTGATGAATTGACGTCGGTTCATCCGCAAGCTGCTCATAGGTCCTCCTTCGCCGGTCCAGGCGTTGCCTACTTCGATGCTGCTCGGCCCCAGCGGTTCCGCCGGCTATAGATCGTGTCTGCTCAGTTCCTTGTGCATTCACAAAGATCTACTATCCTTAATGCCATGCAACTGTCACACACTTCATATACTGTGTGCCTGTGGCTTGCGGTTCAGTTTAGTGCTGGGTGATGACCAACTAAGCGTATGAAATAGGAGTACCCATTAATCCAAGCAGAATGAGGGGAGGTACGCATGAAACGCTTAACTCACTCCCAAAGCGTTAGATTAGACGTTCCGTTCTTTGCTACGCTGGTTTGGTTTACCACCTTGGGGTTGGCCGTTATTCCGGCGTCGGTATCCGCCGATTCCAACGATTCTAGCCGTTCGACCAATATCGCTCTCAGCGGTAATCTGCTCTTCAATGTCAACGTCGAGGCCAATTCGGTCACGGTCTTCAGCGTCAGGAGCGGCGGTCTCAAGAAGCTCAATGAAGTCCCGGTCGGCCGGGAACCCTTCTGCGTTGCTGTCGAGGGCGACCGTGCCTTCGTCACCAACGCCGCAAGTGGCACCGTGTCGGTCATCGCTAAGGCCGGAGGGAATTTCAAGGTCATCAAGGAGATCGTGGTTGGCACCGAGCCGCGCGGCTGTGCGCTGGCACCGAATGGAAGGCTGTATGTAGCGAACCATACCGAGGGGACGGTGTCGGTGATTAACACCTCATCGGGGCAGGAGATCAAACCCCGCATTGAGATAGGCGGCAATCCTTTTGCCATCGCCGTCCACAAGAATCGGGTGTTTGTAACAGATTTCTTTGCCCGGCTCATCCCCGACCCCGACGGGCCTGGCGGCCCCCTGCAAGGGGGACAAGAGGGGTTCGACGATGGGAAACAAGGGATCGTCTTTTCCTTCCCAGTGGACGATCCGCACAACGTCACCCCGATCTTCCTCTCGCCGCTCGCAGATTCGGGTTTCAAGGCCGATCGCAAGAACTTCTGCAACAACACGCGAGTTGTTGCTGGTGTTCCTGTTCCGCCGGCCAACCAGACCTTCTGCCCGGATACCACGGTCACCGACCCGACTGACCCGAAGATCGCTCAGGATCCACAGGCGGTCCATCCCAATCAACTGAATGCCGCCTTGATCTGCGGTGACAAGCTTTACCTCCCGAACATCGGGGCCCAGCCTGAGCCGCCGGTCTTCTTCAATGTGAACGTCCAGGCCTTGGTGCATGTGGTCAACACGACAGCACTCAGCGAGCTGACGGGTAGCACGGTCAATCTGAACGCGCAGATCGCGACCGAGCCGGAACCGGCGGATCGGTTCGCGGCCAGCCTGCAGAGGCTCTTTGGCAACGACATCGTGGCTATCGATGCCGATAAGAAGTGCGAGAACTTCGTCATCGTCAGCCGCGGTGGCAACTATGTGATCAAGGCACGGCTGGTGGGCGGGAAGCTCGATATCGGCGCGCCCGATAATGTCGTGCGCATCCAGACCGGCAACATCCCGAGCGGCATCGTCGTGCGTGGCAAGACGGCTTTTGTCAACAACGAAGTCGACATGTCGGTCTCCGTCCTCGACCTCGACGCCGGCCTGGCGGTTGGCGATCCAGTGGCTTCCAGCACCCCGCCCGAGCCCGGCAGCTTCGACCATTCGAGGCTTGTCGGAAAGCTGGTGTTCTTTACCGCCCTGGGCGTGCCCGATAATAACGAGAACGAGCCTGCCGACGGGAGACCTCTGAAAGGGATACCGATCCGCGAGATCATCCCCTTGCAGTTCCGCGGCAAGCAGTCGAGCGACGCCTGGAGCACCTGTGCGTCGTGCCATCCTGCCGGTCTTGCCGACGGGGTCACCTGGATCTTCGGTGATGGACCGCGGCAGGCGATCCCACTCGATGCCCTCTACTCCAAGGTGAACGGCGCGCACGACACCCGCATCAACAACTGGAGCGCGGCGCGCGACAGCATCACCGACTTCAACAACAATTCCCGCAACGTCCAGTGCGGCAAAGGCTTTGCGGGTGGCGATCCGACCGCGGAACGCCGCCGGGAACGGCGCCTGTCCGAGTGCTGGTGCGGCCCCACCTAACCCGGCGATCTACGACCACGGGATTTCGCAAGGGGCGAGCCAGGCCTTGGATGTGGAGACCACCTGGGGTCAGACCGTGCGACCCTTCAACATGCCGCAGGGAGACCCTGCGGTAGTTGGCGCCGGTGCGGACGTGTTTGAAGGCAACTGTGCTTCTTGCCATGGGGGCGCAAAGTGGACCAAGAGCCAGGTCTTCTACCTTAACAATCCGGCACTGACGGCGAATGTTGCCGCCGGAGGTTTAAAGCGTGATCCGTTCTTGACGAACACGGGGAACGAGTTCGTCGAATATGCCGGTGGCGGTGCCCAGCCTGCTGGGGTCGATACCGGCACGCTAAAGTTCCTGGAAAGTATTGGCACCTTTAACTCCTCCAATCCTATCGAGATCCGGGGGCAAGGTAATCCCGGTGGGCCCCCGTTCGGAGTCCTTTTGGTTTCAACGTGCCGTCCTTGCTCAGTGTGAATTACCACGCGCCGTATTTCCACAACGGGCAAGCCACCACGCTGGAGGATGTCTTCGATCAACATCTCCTGAATGGAAGCACCATCGCGGATACGTTGGGCGATATGGACGAGGCTAACTTGTTGGCCTTCCTAAGGTCCATCGACGGCCGCACGGCAACCGTCGAGTCCGACGGCGATATCTTCAAGGACCCAACCAAAAATCTGCCGTAAGCTAGTAACTCGCTTAAACGAGCTTCGAAAGGGCCGGCCCGTAACGGGCCGGCCCTTTCTCTCGCTTGCTACCTCTACCTCCACCTTCCGTCCGCGAGGAAATACGAAATACGGGGTCAAATCTCCGATCTTGCACGTTATGCATGAGAGACTTGACCGTTCGCGGTAACAGCAGAGTGTCTGGCAGGTTGAAGTCCCGTTCAAGGCGTTGTCCGTACGCCTTGGTGGCGTGAGGAAGCGCCGTTGGAGTAATTCAGGGTCGTGAGTTTTCGAAGAGATCCTCGCAAGCCCCACACACTCCCGGGCGCACACCCGCCAATTCTACGGACAAGTCTATTTTTCAAGCAAATAATCCTCGATCACCAAGGTATCCATTCCCGTGGTAAAAAAAACCGCCAATGCGTCTTCAACGGTGTGGACCATCGGCTTACCCATGATATTAAATGACGTATTGAGCAGGAGCGGTATTTTCGTCAAACGGTGGAAAGCCTCAATGAGCGCGTGAAAACGGGCATTCCATTCCCGTTTCACGGTCTGCAAGCGCCCGGTGCCATCCACGTGAACCACCGCGGGCACCTTAGCACGGACTTCTTGCTTGAAGCGCAGCGTTCGCTCCATGTACGGGGACTCCTGATAGTTCTCGAAATACTCCTCGCCGTACTCGTGCAAGATGGCCGGTGCGAAGGGTCGAAACTCCTCGCGGAATTTTACCTCCCGGTTTAATCGATCTTTCATCTCGCCCGAGCGCGGATCGGCCAAGATTGAACGGTTACCGAGCGCGCGAGGACCGAACTCCGCACGGTCCTGGATCCAGCCGACAATTTTTCCTTCGGCAAGCCGCTTGGCCGCCTCCAAATGCACCGTTTCGGGAAGATGGCGCAATGTCCGTAGACCGCTCCACCTTGCGACGTTCGTTAGGGTCTCGGCCGACACCCGCGATCCGAGATAGGGCGAGAACAATTGCTGCCGAGCCTTGCGCGCCCCCCGTGTCCTCTCGTAGGCGAGTAGAGCCGCGCCTACGGCGTTGCCGTCGTCGGCGGGTGCGCTAGGGATATGCAAACGCTTAAACGGTGTGCTTTCAAAAACCCGGCCCGCATATGATGAGTTCAGCGCACAGCCGCCGCTAAGAACGAGGTTGTTGACGCGGGTTTCTGCGTAGAGATTGTGCAACAACTCATCCATGATCTCGGAAAAGACCCGCTGCCAGGTATGCGCGAGATCGGCAACCGCCAAAGCCGATGCGTCCGTTGTCCGCCGGTATCCCCAAAGGTAGGTAAGCGCTGCGCGAAGCTGACGCATCGGTGGGTATCTCAAGCCGCATCCCGCGACCTTGATCATCGGCCTAAGCAAGCGATAGATCTCTTCGTCGCTGCGGCCATATGGCGCGAGGCCCATCACCTTCCATTCCTCCCCGCCGAAGCTGGAGAAACCGCATAATTCCGTGATGAGCATATAAAGCCCGCCCAAGCTTTCCGGGCCCTGGTGACGGGACAAGCGATGCAGACGCCCGTTTCTATAGGCGTAACAGCTTATCGAGCCGTGCTCTCCGGTGCCATCGACGATCATGCACACGGCCTCCGAAAACGGGCTGCCGTAACAGGCATAGGCCGCGTGCGTGAGGTGATGATCGAAATTCAAGAAGCGAAGCTTGCGATTTCCAAAGCGATGGCGCATGACGAGCGCAAGGTTAGCCCCGGCTTTGAGATGCGCGCTCCGCTCGCACAGCATGAGATGATGAAGCTGATAGCGCCGCATCAGCAGCGTGCGCGACCAGCCGTCGAGCGGGGCGCGCGGGAGCCAGTCTGGACTCAGCAGGCCGAGCCGGCTTGCCGCGCCGGCCAGAAATGGGAGGCGACTGGAGCGTGCGCTCCACGAGCAGGCGATCGCAAACTCGGCGTCTTGCTCGCAATACTCCTTGACTAGATGGGCGATCCTAAATAAATGGTCAGGCTCCGCATTGATCGCGCGTTTGCTCTGAAGAAAACGCTCGGCCGCCTCGGCGAATACGATCTCGCCCTCCGCATCCACGATGGCCAGGGCCGGATCGTGGAAAGTGGTCGCTAATCCGATGTAATACCGCTTCATCTACGACGCGATGCGGCTCCCTAAGCGACCCACCACCGTTGTACACGCTTGAGCCCGAACCGCGAGACAAAGCGGATCAAGAGGTCGAACCACGTTTTCGCGGCCACGACCCGCAGGGATACATAACCGCGCCATACCCGCTGCCAGTGCCGCTGCACTTCTCGCTCTCCATAAGCCGCGCCCAGCTCCTCGAGATAGGCGACGATCGCCGCCTTGGCCAGTGCCGCATGACCACTCGCGAGGTTGTCGCTCGCGATATGGACACTGATGATGCGCGCATCGATTCGCCAATAGCTCAGCTCATCGACGAGCTTCATGTAAAACGCGCCGAGGCCGCTCAGCTCGATGGCTAGATTGAGGCCGAGCAGCTCCGGCAGGAACGTCCGAGGATATTGGGAGATGGACAGCAAATACAGCGGGAGCTCGAATACTGCCGAAGTAAATTTACCATAGCGAATGAACTCATCTGATGAGACTTCCGGAAGATCGATGCCTTCCGATCGCAACATCTCGCGAAAAATAGCGGCGTGACTCGCGTCGGGGTCCCCGCCACCCACCTCATCGGAGTAGATCTTAAGCAAATCCGCCGCGATCCCTGGGTGGCGTGCGTACAGGCAGCCGACGTTGCGCAGCCAGCACCCATCGACGAGGATCAAAGGCGCCAGTTGCACGAATAGCCACAGATACTCCTCTCTGGACAGTCGTGGCGGAGGGATAAAGGGCCGATAAGCATCCACTGCCTCGCGATAGCTCACTTCGATCCTATGCTCGAACGCAGCGCGGCTGTACTCGAAAGAACGTAATTCCGGATAAAGCCGAGACAGCCACATGGCTCGTCGTGCGCGGGCGAGACAACGCTCGACGTAGTGCTTCGCCGGGCGCGAAGACTCGGGATAGCGTTCCGCGTTGACCAGTTGATAATAAAGCAGCCGTTTGTCCAGGCGCGGCGATCCCGCGTCTTGGGCCGGGCTCGCCGATGCGCTCGCAGGCTCGCCCACGCCCATCCCTAGCCACGGGCCGGTCTCGTCCCCTCGGCCCTCTGGCGCCTGCGGTTCTACGTTGCCTCGGGGGACCGGATCGCCTGTCGATCTCAATGTGCGGATCCATTCGAACACAATTCCGATCTCTTCCTCGGTAAATACCCGAAACATCGGGCCACGTGTCGAGACCAGATCTGAAATCAATCGGCTGCGCTCGGGCGCTGCGGTATCCACATAGGGTGATTCCGCGAGGGCGTTCAGTAATCCCTCGATATCAGGATATGCACCGCTAAACCACTCTTCGATCCGCTGCCCCCCGAGCAGTTTATCGCGGTGATGCCCGCGCGCGTAGGGCAGTTTGCGTGCTATGATTTCAGCCGTACGCTGACGCGGACTCGATCGCAAGTCTTCTCCCATAGTTATCCTTCCTACATTGCCATGCGCGACCGTCTACCCCGGGGACGACGGATCTGCCCCTAAAAGTGGCGCGTGTTATACTAATCTAAGCATATAAAGCTCAGCCTGGCATCGTTGCCACGCACCAGAATGCAGCTTGGTAGAAAAAGTTACCCGCGGCGCCGCAAGAGCCATTCTCGAGCGCTGCGCGTGTAGGGCAGGAACACCCCATGGCCGGCAATGTCCATTTAAACCTAGCACCACGTCTGCAGCGCTTAGAAACCCATTTAGCTCAAGAGAACCCGGTCCTGCTCAATGTGGTCAAGAGCTTCCGAGCGTTGGATGGCGTCGCCTACCGCACGGGTATTCTCGATGTTGGGGACTCCTACGCCACCCGCGTTCCTTGGTGGCCCCTGATTTCGGTACTAGGAACGTTTTCCTCGGGCAAGTCTACGTTTATCAACGATTATCTACGCTACAAGCTGCAACTCACCGGTAATCAGGCGGTAGACGACAAGTTTACCGTGATCTGTTTCAGCACCGACGCTACGCCCCGGATCTTACCGGGCCTCGCGCTCGACGCCGATCCACGCTTTCCGTTTTACAACATCAGCCGCGAAATCGACGCGGTGGCCCAAGGCGAAGGCCGGCGTGTGGATGCCTATCTGCAGCTTAAAACCTGTCCGAGCGAAGCCCTGCGAGGCAAGATATTAATCGATTCTCCGGGATTCGACGCAGATCTGCAACGGACTTCGACCTTGCGGATCACAAACCATATCATCGACCTCTCTGATCTGGTGCTGGTGTTTTTCGATGCCCGGCATCCGGAGCCGGGAGCAATGAAAGATACCCTCCAGCATCTGGTCGCCGAGACCATTAGCAGACCCGACTCCAACAAGTTTCTGTTTGTGCTCAATCAAATCGATGCGACCGCCCGCGAAGACAATCCGGAAGAAGTCTTCGCGGCTTGGCAACGCGCCTTGGCGAGCGCGGGATTGACGGCCGGCCGTTTTTACCGCATTTACAACCTGGAGGCGGCCAACCCGATCGACGACGATAACCTGCGGCATCGATTCGAGCAAAAAAGGGTCGTCGATATGGCGGAACTCTTGGACCGGATACAACAGGTCGAGGTGGAGCGCTGCTACCGCATTATCGGTGTTCTGGAGCATACGGCTAAGGCCATCCAAGAGGATTTCGTGCCGCGGATTAGCGCGACCAAACGAAAATGGAAACTGCGCGTTTTGCTGTTGGACGCGCTCGTCTACGGATTTGTATTCAGCGTACTCCTGGTGTCGGGTATTTCCGCCGGGTGGTGGGCCGATGGGTCGTTTTCTCCTGCGTGGCTGCATAACCTCCCCGATCCCGTCCAACTCGTCGGCGCCGCGGTGGTGATCGCGCTTCTAATTTACCCTCATTTTGCGGTGCGCCAACTCGCCGCCAAGACCGTCATCAAAGGACTGCAACGAGAGGTCTTATCCCAAGAAATCAAAGACTCCTTGATACGCGCGTTCAAGCAAAACACGCGCTTTACGCGCTCGATTTTTCGTAGGACACCCGTGGGATGGGGGCGGCGGGCTCAGCGCGTCGTTATCCGCGTGCTCAGCGACGCCAACCGCTGTGTCGAGAGCCTCAACGACCGCTTTGCCGATCCTTCCGGTCACGAGCCCGCCGGCTCGGCCTCGCGCGCATCGCGTCCCGCGGACGATCGAACTCAGCGAGGCAACGGTATCCCCGGCTTACTGGAAATCCCGAAAGTCTCGCGGGTGGCGGACACCACGCGCTTCGAACACGGCGCGAGGACAACACCCGCGGACGATAGCGATCCTCAGCGCCGAAGAGCGCGCCGCATCATTCACTTTGAGGAACCTCCACCGGTTCGCAGCCGAGAATAGGACGAGCTGCCACTACTGTTGTTCGGCCTGCACTTCGGCGAGCCTTCGTTCAAGCTCGGCCTTCATTTGTTCCATGCCTTCCGTCGCGGGATCGTCCGGTCCCTTCCGGTTCGCCAGCATACGGTCAACCGCCTCTAGTGAGTTCCTGACCTTCTGCTCTTCTGAGAGATCCGACGAATCGCCGCAGGCGGCGAGCGCTACCCCTAGGCATCCAAAAGCTATAATTCTAGCCGTTCCTCGCATAATCTCCACCCTCAGAAAACCCCGGCAACATCCGTTGCCGGGGTTTAATAACAACGTATTTTACGGTGTATCTCAGGGCAAGCTGAAGACACTCAACACGCCACCGAGACGCGTATAGCTATTCAATCCCTTATACGCACCTACCGCGCCTAAACCCTCGGTATCCTCGATGAGACCGGCGGCCATACCGATACCCGCCCAACCGCCAACGCCGGAGAGCACGCCTATATACTGCTTATCCTTGTGCGTCCAGGTGTTTAGATTACCGATGATGCCGGAGGGGGTCTTGAACTTCCAAAGCTCCTTACCGCTCTTGGCATCGATGCACTTGATGTAACCGTCTAGGGTTCCGTAGAAAACCACGTCACCGGCCGTGGCCAGGGCGCCGCTCCACACCGAGAAGCGCTCCGGAATCGACCATTTGATCTTACCGGTGCCGGCGTCCCAGGCGATGAAATTACCCAGGTTGTTGGTCCCATCACCCGTGACCTTGCCCCCCGGGAACATATTGAGCACCGCGTTGACATAAGGCTGACCCGCGGTGTACTCGCCGCCGCTCACCGGCTCGTAGTCCATGCACACATGGTTCGTGGGCACATAGAAGAGCCCCGTGCGCGGCGAGAAGGCAGCCGGCTGCTGGTCCTTGGTTCCGAGCGCGGCCGGACAGATGTTGGTGGTGTTCACGTCTTCGCCGTTCTTGTCAGTGCTGTAGCGCGCCACCCCCTGCGGTCGGCCGGTCTTCATATCGACGTGGGTTGCCCAGTTGACGCTGGGATCGAATTTTTCAGCCACGAGCAGTTCGCCGGTGATCCGATCCAGCGTATAACCGAACCCGTTGCGGTCGAAATGCACGAGGGCTTTGCGATCTTCGCCCTTTACCTTGATATCGGCGAGAATCATTTCGTTGACGCCGTCGTAGTCCCATTCATCGTGGGGCGTCATCTGGTAGACCCACTTGGCCACACCGGTATCGACATCGCGCGCCCAAACGGTCATCGACCACTTGTTGTCACCGGGGCGGACGGTTGGGTTCCAAGTGCCCGGGTTACCGGAACCGTAATAGACCAGGTTCAGCTCTTTGTCGTAGGCATACCAACCCCAGGTCGTGCCACCGCCGATCTTCCATTGATCGCCTTTCCATGTGTTGAGGCTCGAATCCTTGCCGACGGGTTTGCCCAATTCGGTGGTTTTTTCGGGATCAATGAGGATCTGGTCATCGGGACCTACGCTGTACGCCTTCCATGCCAACTTACCGTCTTTGATGTTGTAGGCCGCGAGAAAGCCTTGCACCCCGAACTCCCCGCCGCTGATCCCAGTGAAGACCTTGTCCTTAATGACATGGGGAGCATTGGTGTTGGTCGATCCTCTCTTGGGATCACCGTTCTTGACCGACCATACTTTCTTACCTGTCTTGGCGTCTATGGCCACCAACTCGGTATTCGCCTGTTGCAGAAAGATCTTTCCGTCAGCATAGGCCAAACCGCGATTAACCGTATCGCAGCACATGACCGGGACGGTCTCATCGTAGTTTTGCACCGGGATGTATTCCCACACAACCTCCAGGTTATCCAGATTGATTGCGAAAACGTTGTTGGGGAAAGGCGCGTGGACATACAGCGTATCGTGATCGAGGCCGGTCGCACTGCCCGGGAGCACCAGCGGTCCGCCCTCGTGCCCACGCAGCACACCGGTCGAAAACGTCCAAGCCGCCTGCAGCTTCGAGGCGTTCGCGGCGTTGATTTGGTCTAACTTCGAATACCGCTGAGCCCAAAAATCGCCATTCTGCATCACCCAATAATTCGGGCTGTCTTGCAGCTTGAGCAGCTCGTCATTGGCGAGCGCCATAGCCGGTGCGGCCGTGGCGATTGCGGCTAAGAGCATGCTCTGAAAACGCGTTTTTCTCATGACCTCCTCCTTCCAAATGTTATGTCGATCTCTAATTCTTATTCTCCGAGCGCCTCAGAGATCGCAAAGGCGTAAGGAGTGAATGCAATAATCCGCTGCCACGCTCGGATAGTGTACACTCGGTTAAATTATACGCAGTCGCAGCCGTTCGGAAAATTATAACGAATCGAGTCGATTCATCAACAAGTTAAGCGGGGAAGTGGCTGCACGGTTCCAATCGATCCGCGCCCATCGGGAATTACCGCCTCCCTGCGGTCTTGCCGGATTCGCGCGCACGCCGGAAGAAACAGGTACGAGCGGCGGCCCGCTCCGCTTCCTCTAACCGCGCCACGAGCGCCTCGCCTCTTTTTGAATCCCGAAACAGGCCTCCGCGCTCCCCCGGCATCGCGCGAAAGCCGCGAAAAGTGCTCGCCTCCACGTAATCATCGAAGCCAATAGCCGCGGCGATCGCATCGATTTCGCACGCACACGCATAGAGATTATCGATAGTCTGCCCTCCCTGCTCGGCCATGCAGGCAAGTACCCGATCGACCCGATCAAGCGTTGGATAGTCATTGGCCTGCGAGGCGGCCGACAAAGTCACACCGAAGATCAGGGCTAGGGTCAGATTTAAGGGCACGTGTGATTCTAGGCTGGCGCGACGCCTTGCGCCACGAGATAATCGATAATCCGTTGAACGCAACGCTCGACCGGTTCCGCCCCCGAGTTGATGTGTAGTTCCGGATTTTCAGGTTCCTCATAAGGCGCTGATATTCCGGTAAACTCTTTGATCTCCCCGGCCCGCGCGCGGCGATACAAGCCCTTGACGTCGCGCTGCTCGCAAACGTCGATCGCGCACTCGCAGTACACTTCGATAAAGTCCCCCGGCGCTACCAGCTTGCGCGCCCGATCCCGATCGGCGCGATACGGCGAGATGAAGGCCGTCATCGCAATTACCCCGGCATCCATGAAGAGCTTGACCACCTCCCCGATGCGGCGGATGTTTTCGACCCGATCCTGCGGTGAAAAGCCTAAATCGCCGCACAATCCGTGGCGAATATTGTCCCCGTCACACACGTAGGTATTGCATCCCATCGCGAACAGGCGGTCCTCCAAGGCATGGGCAAGCGTCGATTTGCCGGACCCTGATAACCCAGTCAGCCAAATGATCGCGCCTTTATGCCCATTGCGCTGCTCTCGCCGCAGCCGGCTAATGGTTGCCTCATGCCATACGGTATTGCTGCTTTTGCCGGCGATTACATCGGATGTGTCGTTCATGTGTCTTAATCCTAGTCGTATTTGATGTACTTGAAGCGCGGATCCTCCGGCGTTCCCTCAAGCGCACTACCTTCCTCCTTGCCGGGCTGCCACATCACCACTTGTTCGATTTTTCTAGCGAGATCAAAATCTTTATTGGTGATGCCCTTGGCCGCGTGGTTCATGAGCTTTACGATAACGAAGGCGTAGGACACGGTGAGATCGGGGTGATGAAAAGCCGCTTCCGCCAGGTGCCCCACGGTGTTGACCACCATCAGTGTGCCTTTCCAGCCGGACGTCTTATATTTGCGCCTGATCCAACCCTCTTCCAGATACCAATGCGGGAGCTCCTCCTTGAGCCTCGCTTCGACTTCCTCATCCGTATAAGTTTCTTCGTGTTGCCTAATTCGCCAGCCCATCATAGGCCTCCTCGCGTCTAAAAATAGGTTTCGGTATCTTAACCCTATAAGCGGAGATGCGCATGCGAATATGTTTCACACTCTGCGGATCGAGCGCGCCGGTGCGCCGGTGCTGGCCGCACAACACTCCCCGGAATCCGAGATAATCCGGGCCGAGAGCCATCAGCGGCTCAATATCGTAAGTTTGCAGCGATCCCGCGAGTCCCGCAAACAGCCCGAGCCGCCGGCACTCTTGAACGAAGGCCGCAAGCTCAGCTTCGTCAAGGTAGGCGCGCAGACCCCGGCCGCGCTTCTCGGCCGTATCGACCATAGCGCCCACTAGCCCGTGATCGGCAAAGGCACGCAGGGCCGCAACCGGACTGCTTTCACGGTCGGCGAACAGCACCCCAACCACTCGCGCCCCCTGCTTTACTTCCTTTTCAATAGCAGCGAGCACGGCGGCCCGGCGATCGCACTCAAAAAACCCGACCTTGACGAAAGCGACGCCGGTGGCAGCAGTTTCCACCACGGCGCGACGCACCCGCTTGGGAATCGCCGGAAGATCGCCTGTTGCGGCGCTCACCGGCCGTCGCGCCTGGACCCACGCGACGACCTCACGCATGGTCGCAAACGACACGGCGCCAAGGGCGCCTCGCGCAGGCGCCTTGAGATCGATGATATCCGCGCCTTCCTGAAACGCGGTCCTGGCCTCGGCGATCGATTGGACGCTTGCCAGAAACCCGGTCATGCGACATCGCCTAAGCGGTCGCGACGAAAGGCCTGCACGCGCTCCATCAACCATGCCCAGGCCTCGCGCTCGCGCTCCCCCGCGGTTTTGTCAATCGCGGTGCGCAGGTAATCAATGTCGGCATCGACCTTGGCCACGGGCAGGCGGGATAAACGGCTGACCAGGATCGCCGCTTCGATCACGGCTCCCTGAGCGCGATTGAAGCCTTGGAAAGCCCGATGCGCCTGTTCGTGCACGACCTCGCAGACAAACCTTGGCCGCAGCTCATCCGGCTCCACTCGTAGTGCTCGGACCTCGATATGCGCCAGGGTATCCGTCAACCGGCATCCCTGAATCGAAGCGACCGGCGCCGTCGGCCACGAGCGCCGGCCGGTTAAACACCCGGCGATGATGGCGACATTGTCAGTCAGATTGAGCACCGCCTCGCCGCGACGCTCCAGATTGGACAACGTCCGGCATGGGCGGAACGGCGCGATGATGACTCGCGGCCCCTCATAGTGAAATCCCATCGGCGCGATATGCGGGCTCGCGTCTTCGTTCAAGGTCGTGATCACAGCTTCAAAAATCATCCTATGTGCCTACTTTTTGGCTTTCGCCCGCGTGCTTCCGGACGGTTTGTAGGCGTGCAGTGCGTTGGGATCGCGCTGCACTTGGTCCCGCGCCGCGCATCCCCACTGGAGCGGTTCGTCCTGCATGTAACGTTTTCCCAGTTGCCAAGCCAGTTGTGCGCGCGCCAGCTCGATCCCCATGTAAAAAGCATGCGGCGCATCGCTCGCCAATTCTTTCAGATGCGGAAATAGATCAAAAGGGTCGCGCGCCGTGACCATCCCGTCACGATTGTACACATGAATGCCCACTTCCGAGACCTGGACGCGATAACTGGGATCGCGGATCTCCTTCGCAGTCTCGGCGATCTCGCTCTCGGTATACGGAAACGGCTTGCGATCGTGGATGGTGAGCAGCGAGCCGTTATAACCTCTAGGTAGGCTTGCGTCCTCGCGGGCGGCAAACATGATCCGGCGCCCGACGTCGAGTTCCCGGACCACCGATCGCGCGTGCGCGCTGACCTGGGTCGTCAATAGGTTATCGATCCGCAATTCGGACAGGATCCCCAGCATGAAGGCATTAAGGCCGGTGGTATCGGCGTCGGTAAGCTCGGAGAGATTACCGGTCCCCATCATGATCTCGATGCCGGGATAGCGTTGTCTTAATTGGCTATAGCGTACCACGGATTCCGTCAAGCCGAAGTGTACGGGATCGAGAACACTGTCGGCGAGAAACGGTTGGCCGCGTGCGAGCATGACATCGATGGCCCGGAAGAGTGAATCCAGATCTCCCGCGCGTTCCGGAATCAACACCGGCACGGCGTCAACATCACCGGCAAGATCGACGGTGCTTTCCTTTAGGCTCAGTAGATAGTGGGCGCCTGATCTCGCTCCACGCAGAAGATCATCGGTCTCCAGGGAATCGACACTGATTTGATAACCGCGCTCGCGCAGCGCCGCGATCGACGCTTCGAGATGCGGGAAAGGCACCGCCGGCAAACAACCGAGATCGATGACATCGGCGCCATCTCTCACGTAGGCATCGGCTTGTTTGATGATCGCCTCGATCTCCATGCGGGGCGCCTCGACGATTTCCGCGAATATCCGGATCGTGTAGCGATCGAGCGGCCGGGCCTTGGCGCCTTGACCGAAAAAGGCAGGCAGGTCTTTCATCTCGTCGGGTCCCCGCAGTATCGGGATCCCGAAGCGGCGCGAGCATTGATCGAGATCCCCCGCACACAAGCCGGGCACGATGATGCGGTCGATTCCATCCACGTCCTGTAAGCGGCGATTGATCATCTCGGCGCTCATCAAGGCTGCCACGTTCACCCCGATGTTTAACACCCGGTAGGTAAAATCCACCGGTTGCATTGCCTGCAGGATACGTTCGAGACCCCGTTCGGCTAGTTTCCCCGTCAAGAATAGGATCTGCTCCACGCCGTTCCAATCGCATTTGGATTTCAGTCCCACATCATACGCGCTCTATGGGGCGTGGGGAGAAAAGCCTGATCGCCGCGAGGTCCTTCGCTTGCGACCGTCGGGCGTGCCTCGCTTGGTGCGTACAGCGATTCGACGCCCCACCTATGTGCGCGTCCGCCGTTCGTGGTCGCTGTGAAACGACCTTTCGTTCAGTGAGTTACCGCTGCACCGCGGGTTGGTATGGCGTTTGTGATGGTCCTACGATCTTCCAAGGTTCGGAAGCGGCGGGTGGGTCGCTTCTGGGCACGGTCGCGGAGGTAGATGCAGGCCACCGATTACCCGCGTACCCGCCCCGATCTACCGGACCATGAGCCGCGCGGTTGCCAGCGCGGTGCCAGCTATTCCTGGTATTTATACAGCCCGCACCGGGTCAAGCACCCACTCATCCGGAGCCGCCTCCTCGACCTCTATCGCGCCGAACGCGGACGGGGTCTGGACCCCGTCGAAGCCTGGACGGCGATCCAGGAGGACTCCGAGAAACGCCGCCGGTACACCGCGGTGCGGGGCCTGGGAGGTTTCGTGCGCAGCGACTGGCAGGAGGTGACCGAGATTATCGCCGCGGCCAATGTCTACACCATACAAAAATATGGGCCGGACCGGGTGATCGGCTTCTCGCCGATCCCGGCCATGTCCATGATCAGCTACGCAGCCGGGACCCGCTACCTCGGCCTTATCGGCGGGGTACCGCTGTCCTTCTATGACTGGTACGCCGATCTACCGCCCTCCTCGCCTCAGACCTGGGGCGAGCAGACCGACGTCCCCGAGTCCGCGGACTGGTACAACGCGGGCTATATCATCGTGTGCGGGGCCAACCTCCCGATGACGCGCACCCCCGACGCTCATTTCTACGCCGAGGTGCGCTACAAGGGCACCAAGGTGGTGGCGGTCGCGCCCGACTACGCCGAATACGTCAAGTTCGCCGATCTCTGGATGCCGGTGAAACAAGGCACAGATGCAGCCCTGTTCCTGGCCATGGGCCATGTCGTGCTCAAGGAATTCTTCTTGGAGCGTAAGGAAAGCTATTTCCTCGAGTACGCCCGCGCCTACACCGATCTCCCCATGCTGGTGCGTCTGCGGCCCCACGGCGAGGGTTACACCTTTGATCGGCTGCTGCGCGCCTCGGACTTCGACGACAGTCTCGGCGAGGTCAACAACGCCGAGTGGAAGTGTGTGGTCTGCGATGAGGAGAGCGGCAACTACACCGTGCCGAACGGCTCCATCGGATTCCGCTGGGGCGAGGAAGGACGCTGGAACCTCAAGCTCAAGAACGGTGACACCGGCCCGGGCACTCGCCCGCGTTTGAGTTTCGTGGATGGCGCCGACGAGACGGTATCCGTAGCCTTTCCGCGTTTCGAGCAATCGTCGAATCCCCTCCTTTATCGGCGCGTGCCGGTCCGCAGGCTCCAGCTCAGCGGTGAAGAGGTGCTCGTCGCCACGGTCTTCGATCTCCAGCTTGCCCAGTACGGCGTGGATCAGGGCCTCGGCGGCGCGCACGTGGCTGCGAGCTACGGCGACGCCCAAATACCGTACACGCCCGCCTGGGCCGAAGGGATCACCGGCGTCAAGCGCGCCGATATCATCCGCACCGCGCGCGAGTTCGCCGACAACGCCGCCAAGACACTCGGCAAGTCTATGGTGATCCTCGGGGCCGGGATCAACCACTGGTACCACGCCGACATGACCTATCGCTCCATCATGAACCTGTTGCACCTCTGCGGCTGCGTGGGGCAAAGCGGCGGGGGCTGGTCCCATTACGTGGGCCAGGAGAAGCTGCGCCCACAGGCCGGCTGGGCACCCATTGCCTTCGCGCTCGACTGGCACCGGCCGGCGCGGCAGATGAACGGCACTAGCTTCTGGTACTTCCACACCGATCAATGGCGCTACGAGCGGCTCGCGGCCGACGGTCTGCTAGCGGGGACGGCCAAGGGCAAGTACCGCGGCCACACGCTCGCCGATTACAACGTGGTCTCCCAGCGGCTCGGCTGGCTGCCCTCCGCGCCCCATTTCAATCGCAATCCGCTCGATATTTGTACAGAGGCGTTATCCGGCGGGCGCGCAGAACGAGCAGGAGATCGTCGATCATCTCGTTGGCCGGCTCAAGAGCGGCGAGATCCACTTCGCCGCCGAGGACATCGATGCCTCGGAGAATTTTCCCCGCAACCTTTTCGTCTGGCGCGCCAATCTCCTCGGCACCAGCGCCAAGGGTCACGAGTATTTCCTGAAACATCTCCTCGGAGCCCAGAACGGGGTCATGCAGTCTGTGACCGACGAGGCCAAAGGTAGGGAAATCAAGTGGCGCTGCGAGGCGCCCGTCGGCAAGCTGGATCTCCTGGTCGATATCAACTTCCGGCTCAACTCCACCGGGGCCTACTCCGACATCGTGCTCCCGACCGCTACCTGGTACGAGAAGAACGACCTCAACACCACCGACATGCACCCCTTTATCCACCCTCTGACGGAGGCGGTGAATCCGGGTTGGGAGTCGCGCTCCGACTGGCAGATCTTCCGGGGCATTGCCAAGGCATTTGCCGAACTCGCCGGAAATCATCTAGGCACACGCAAGGACCTCGTCTCCATCCCGCTCATGCACGACTCTGCCCGCAGAGCTCGGGCAGCCGCTCGGGGTGCGCGACTGGAAGCGGGGCGAGTGCGAGCCCGTGCCCGGCAAGACCTTGCCGATCTTCAAGGTCGTCGAGCGCGACTTCGGGGCGACCTACAAGAAGTTCTGCGCCCTCGGCCCGCTCATGGTCACCCAGGGGAACGCCGTGAAGGGGCTCGCCTGGAACACCGAGGAGGAATACGAGCGCCTCAAGATCCAAAACGGCATCATCACCGAGCCGGGGATCAGCGAGGGCATGCCATCCCTTGCGGCCGACATACATGTCTGCGACGCGATCCTGATGCTCGCGCCCGAGACCAACGGCGAAGTGGCGCACAAGGGCTGGGAGGCCCTGAGCAAGAAGACCGGTACGGACCATACGCATCTCTCGAACGCGCGCCGCGAGGATAAAATGAGCTTCAAGGATCTGGTGGTGCAGCCGCGCAAGATCATCACCGCGCCCACCTGGAGCGGGGTCGAATCGGAAAAGGTCAGCTACAACGCGGGCTACACCAACATCCACGAACGCATCCCCTTCCGCACCCTGACCGGCCGGGCACACTTCTACCAGGACCACGAGTGGATGCTGGATTTCGGCGAGGGCTTTTGCACCTTCCGCGCGCCGGCGGATTTGCGGGCGACCGATGGCGTTGCCGAGCGGATCGACGGCAAACCCCACCTGGCGCTCAACTGGATCACGCCCCACAGCAAGTGGGGGATCCACTCGACCTTCAACGACAACCTGCGCATGCTGACCTTGTTCCGGGGCGGCCCGGTGGTGTGGGTCTCGGAGACGGACGCGAAATCCATCGGACTTAAGGACAACGACTGGGTCGAGGCCTTGAACGTCAACGGCGCCACGGTGGCGCGCGTGGTGCTGAGCCAGCGGATCCCGCAAGGCATGGCCATGATGTATCACGCCCAGGAGAAGATCGTGAACGTGCCAGGCTCGAATACCACCGGCAAGCGCGGCGGCATACTGAACAGCGTCACGCGCGTCGTCGTCAAACCCACCCACATGATCGGCGGCTACGCGCAGTTGAGCTACGGCTTTAACTATTATGGCACCGTCGGCACCCAGCGGGATGAATACGTGGTGCTGCACAAGATCGAGGACGGCGCGATCGACTGGCTGGAGCGCCCGCTTACCCCGGCGCGCGAGGCACAGTTGAACCCGCCGGGGATTGGCGAGATAGACCTGCCCCAACCCTTGCCCCTCGCGGCACGCGAACGCGGCGAGGTGAGCAAAACCATGACTGGGGTTATGGCTTCCGGAACTATAGCAGAAGAGATCGCTTAAAATGAAAGTCCGCGCCAATTTCGCCATGGTTATGAATCTGGACAAGTGCATCGGCTGCCACACCTGTTCGGTGACCTGCAAGAACGTCTGGACCAACCGCAAGGGCATGGAGTACGTTTGGTTCAACAACGTCGAATCCAAACCCGGTATCGGTTACCCGAAGAACTGGGAGGACCAGGCCAAATGGAACGGCGGCTGGGTGGTGAAGGACGGCCAGCTCGAGCTCAAGTCGGGCGGCCGCGCCAGGCGGCTCATGAATTTGTTCATGAATCCCGATCTGCCGGAGATCGACGACTACTACGAGCCCTTCACCTACGACTACGCCCATCTGCAGACGAGCCCGCTCGCCGAGGCCGCGCCCACCGCCCGGCCGCGCTCGCAGATCGACGGCCGCCCGATGGCGAAAATCGAGGGGGGGCCGAACTGGGAGGATGATCTGGCGGGCGCGTTCGAGAATCGGGCCCGGGACCGAAACTTCGAGGGCATCGAGAAGGAGATCTACGCCGAGTTCGAGCAGTCCTTCCTGATGTATTTGCCGCGGATCTGCAATCATTGCTTGAACCCTTCCTGCGTCGCAGCCTGCCCCTCGGGCTCTATGTACAAGCGAGAGGAAGACGGCATCGTGCTGGTCGATCAGAACAAGTGCCGAAGCTGGCGCATGTGCGTCTCGAGTTGTCCCTACAAGAAGGTGTTCTACAACTGGGAGTCCGGCAAGGCCGAGAAGTGCACCGCCTGTTACCCGCGCTGGGAGTCGGGGTTGCCGACCGTGTGCTCCGAGTCCTGTGTGGGACGCATCCGCTTCAACGGCATCATCCTCTACGACGCCGATCGCATCAGTGAGACGGCCGCGGTCGAGAACGAGCAAGACCTGTACGAGGCGCAGATGTCCATCTTTCTCGATCCCAATGATCCGGCGGTGGTTGTGCAGGCTAGCCTGGACGGGATCCCGGATTCCTGGATCGAGGCGGCGCAGAAATCACCCATCTACAAGCTCGTCATCGAATGGCAGGTCGCCTTCCCGATCCATCCCGAGTTCCGCACCCTGCCGATGGTCTGGTACGTCCCGCCGCTCTCCCCGGTGCAGGCGAGTATTGATCAGGGCGCGATCCCGACCGATCCGGAGCATGTGATCCCCAACGTCGAGATGCTGCGGATGCCGATCAAGTACCTCGCGAACCTGCTCACCGCCGGGGATGAAGCCCCGATCGTGCGCGGATTGAAGCGCATGATCGCCATGCGCCAGTACTATCGATCGGTAGAGGTAGAAGGCAAACCGGACCTCAGAGTCCTCGAAGAAGTGGGTTTAACCGAGGTGCAGGTGAAGGAGATGTACCGCTACATGGCGCTCTCGAAGTACGAAGACCGTTACGTCATCCCGACCAGCCACGAGGAGCTGCGCCACGAGGACTCCCATGCCTTCCAGGGGCAAATGGGCTACACCTTCGGCAATGACAGTTGCTCGGTGGCGGGCAGACGAGTCGAGGTCAAGGTCATGCAATTCATTCCCAGGCCCAGGCCGGCGGCGCTGCGGAGAGGCTTGACCGAAAAGACCGGAAGCGAGTGATGTGGATCTACAAGCTACTCTCCGTGCTTTTGGAGTATCCGAGCGCCGAGCTTCGGCAACACCTGGCGGAAATCGAGCAGATGATCGGCGGCTTGGAAGCCGCCACGCCCGAGGACCAGCAGGCATTGTTGGATTTTATCGTCTGGGCGCAGGCTCTGCCTTTCACTGAGCTTCAGGAGCACTACGTCAAGACCTTTGATCTCACGCCCGACAACGCGCTGTATTTGACCCATCATCTCTTCGAGGAGCAAGACCGGGCGCGCGGCCCGGCGCTCGTCAAACTCAGCGAATACTTCCAGGCTCAGGGTTACGCCATCGAGCACGGCGAGCTCCCTGATTATCTGCCGCTCCTGCTCGAATACGTCTCGACCTTGCCGGATGAACAAAACGCACGAAAGTTCTTGCACCAAGCCGTCGAGGTTGCGGCCTTACTCGCGCGGAATCTGGAGAACATGGAAAGTCCTTACGCGCTGTTGCTACGCATCGTCGAGCGGCAGGGCCAACTCGCGGAAGCGGTGGCCCATGAAGCGCCTCGCGGAGATCGAGATCAAGCGCAGGCGGCGGTGAATCAATAGCTATTGCGGTATTTTCGGCTCATGTATCTGCACCAATTCTTCTACGGAGTTTACCCCTACATCGCGTTGAGCGTCTTTTTCCTGGGCAGCCTCATCCGCTTCGACCGCGAGCAATACACGTGGAAGGCCGATTCCAGCCAGTTGCTGGCGCGTGAGGAGTTACGCTTGGGCAGTAACCTCTTCCACATCGGCATCCTGGCCCTCTTAGCCGGCCACTTCGTGGGGCTCCTGACCCCCCATTCGGTCTGGTTGGCGCTCGGCGTCTCGGACCTCGCGCACCAGTCCCTCGCCATCGGCGCCGGGACGCTGTTCGGGGTCCTCTGCATGCTCGGGGGGGTGATCCTGTGGCGGCGGCGCATGTTCAATCCAAGAGTGCGCGCCACCTCGCGCTTCATGGACATCTTCATCCTCGACTGGCTGCTGGTGACCCTCGGCCTAGGCCTCGCGACCATCCCTTGGTCACTCCACCATGCGCTCAAAGGCGATGCCACGGCGATGGTGTTGCTGGCCGAATGGGCTCAGGGCATCGTCACCTTCCGGCCTAATCCGGTGCTGCTCTCCGGCGTGAGCCTCATCTACAAGGTGCATCTGTTCTTCGGCATGACGGTCTTCCTGCTCTTCCCCTTCACCCGGCTGGTCCACGCCTGGAGCCTCCCCTTGACCTATCTATTCCGGCCCTATCAGATCGTCCGCACCAAGTTTGTCCGCTACCACCGCTGAGGCTCAGATAAGTGGCTTCCAGCGGTGCTGCTGCGTTTATCGACCCGGCTACGGACTTCGCCGATGGCTTGCGGGTGCTCTACGCCTACCATGAGAGTTTTATTCTCCAGGGACAGCGGCTGCTCGCAATGGCCGAGGCTATTAGCCAACGGGGTGTAGGTGAAGAGACGGCGGCCGAGGCCGTCCGACTCGCCGCCTACTACGAGGGGACCACGCACCTACACCACCAAGACGAAGAGCGGGCCTTGTTCCCGTTCATCGTCAACAAGTCATTCTTGACCGATGGCATGATCGAGCGTCTGGCACTGGACCACGAGGAGATCGACGAGCACTGGGCAAAGCTCAACGAGCTCTTGCGCGCCCCCGAAAAAATCGCCGATCCCGCGCGCTTCTTAGAACTCGCGGCGCGCTTCGACAAAAGTCTGAAGACGCATATCGAGCGCGAGAACCTGGATTTTTTTCCGATCCTTGAAAACATGCTTTCGCTCCAACAGCTTGCCAGGATCGGTCAGCGGATGGCGCGGTTACGGGAATAACCGCAATCTACGCACGCATCCTCGCGTCATGGTTCGATATCGTGCGCGCTACGCGGGTCGTGCAAGACCCGAAACGAACGGCGTCCGATGATAAGCCGCCGCCCCTAAAGGCGGCGGCTTCGATCCTTTACAGGTGGGTGATACCGCCCGCGGCGGATCCCTACCTCAAGCTTTAGGGATTGACGGTGATCGTCCCGTTCATCCCTCCAGGTCCACCGTGTACTACACAGTGATAAGGGAAGGTTCCCGCACTATTGAAGGTATGGCTGAATTGCGTCGGCGGCGGCATCCGTGCGGCTGGGTTACCTCCTCGACTATCGAACTGCGCGCCCGCGTTGCCTGCCCCAAAGTCACCGCTCGTTACCGTGTGGGGAGTCTGTCCTTGCTGGTGGTCCCAGGTTACCGTATCGCACCGATTGATCGTTAAGCTAGGCGGCATAAATTGGAAACTACTCATAACCACCGTATGGGTAGCGCACACCACGGTAGGCGTCGGTGTCACCGTAGGTGTCGGCGAAACCGTGGGCGTGGGCGTCACCGTAGGCGTGGGTGTCACAGTAGGCGTGGGTGTGACAGTAGGCGTGGGTGTCACAGTAGGCGTGGGTGTCACAGTAGGCGTGGGTGTCACGGTGGGCGTCGGTGTCGGTTTCTGTTCATAGGGTGGTTGAGGTGACTCGCATGCCGCCAGTGATAAAGCTAGAAACCCGCCCATTAACAAGATCGAGATGATGCTGTTCTTATGGTGCATTCTTAACCTCCGGTAAAGTGTTGTTGTTGTGATCCGTCCCTGCTCCCTGCGATCTCGCATTCCCTTGAAAGATGCTCAGTGTTCCTTGTTCTTGGTCCTTTCGGTCTGAAGATAGAAGAGCCTATCAAAACAAGCCGACGCCTTGGCATGTGCCGTTGCACACCGGCCTTGTCCAAGCGTTCCCACTGTGCCCGCCATCGGGGAGTGGGAGTGTTCGAATGCGATAAGACTATCATATCCGGGCGAGAGATGTTGTGAAATACTTCACAAAAACGTAGGTAAGCTACACGGGCGGCGCGGGCCAGCGTCGAGGAGGTGAGTCCGAGCGTGAGGTTCGCTCCGTTGCAGAGCAGCATCATGAGCACGAGTAACCCGAGGTTGCCGATCATCGGTACCTCAAAGACGAGGCACGCGGCGCAAGGAGGGTGAACCCGCGCCCCTGCGTATGAACCAAGACTGCCGGCCTAAATATCGACTGGTTGGCGCCTTCCAACGCCGATCAGGATAATTGGACCTAAATTCGATCCGCTACGCGAGCTTGGGATTCAAGACGAAACCCCTGAGCGCGCCGGATAACCCTCCTTTAAACAATTCAATCGCTATGAATTACATATTCCAGATCATAACGATCAGCCTGATCTTGCTCAATCTCACGGGCTTGACTCTCGCCGCCAAGCGTTTAACGGAATCCTATGAGCTGGCGAAGATCGCTGCCCCGGTAGCCCTGTGCCTGGGCATGTTTTTCATCGAACATTTCGTGGGTTTGGGGAGCCTGTTTTGGCTCTGGCCGCTAACGACGGCCGTTTCCGTCTATTTGGTCGTGACCCGCCACGCCCTGCTTTTCATCCACTGGAAGATCGAGGCTGTATTTATTTTCGGCTTCACTTATGTCCTGCTTTGGCGTTACGCCTTCCCTGACATTGATCCATCCTCCGAACGTTTGACGAATCTGCACTTTATCGCGAGCTACATGCCAGGGAGCATACTGCCGCCGGTGGATACATGGCTCCCGCCGTACAAACTCGACTTTTATTATACCTTTCAGCATTACAGCGCGGCGCTCATGGGCCGGCTGTTCGGCCTGGATGCCGGGACTACCTATAATGTCGCCTTTTGTATCATCTACGCGCTAGCTATTACCGCAGGGGCCACCGCTATTAGCCGTTTTTGCACCAGCAACGGCTCGCGAGCCATAGCCATGGCCGCGCTCGTACTGGGCGGCAGCGGTGCCTGGCCGTTCGTGCACTTCATGATCGAGGAGCCAAGTCTCTGGTCGAGCATGCGCTTCATTGGCGATGTAGCACAACCTGCCGAACCCCTGAGCGACTTTGGCAGATGGTTGGTGGACCTGGCGTTCCCACCTCACTTACCCTTGACACATCCACCGGAGAAGTTGCCGACGGAGACCTTCGGCTATCTGGTATCGTTGGGCGACTACCACGCTCCATTGGGTGGATTTATGTTGCTGACCCTGGCGCTGGCTTGCATCGCACTCCTGCACAAGAAGCCACTCGACCGCTCAGCCCTGGCGGTCCTCGTCGCCACCGTCCCCCTAAGCATCATTACCAATACCTGGACCTTTCCGTTGCAAGTCGCGCTGGTGGGGACGTGGTTTATCTTTCAGCACGCGACCCAGCGATCGTCTGACTGGTCAGTATTGATCGCCGCCGCCGGCGCCTCCGTCTTGCTCATCTACCCACATTTGCGCGGCTTCGCAATCCAATCGCTGGACTTCAAAGCCAGCGTAAGCCTCGTGCCAGCCCATGAGCACACCCCCTGGGCGATGCTTCTAGTGCTGCACTGGCCTCTGCTCGGCATCCTGGCGTTCAGCGCTTTTCGGCGCAAGCTCAGCGGGCTCACCTTATATTTCGCGCTAGTGTGGACCGGGCTCTTTCTATTTTCCGAATTTTTCCATGTTGACGAGCTCTACGAGGGGGAATTCAATCGCTTCAACACGACCCTAAAATGGTGGCCGTGGATCCAAGCGGGCGGCTTGCTGACCCTGGGTGCCATGAATCTCTCCTCGCCCTGCCGCGTGTCCCGTTATGGTTCCGCCGTGGTGTTGCTCGCGACCGCAGGTTACGGCTATGACCTTGGCCACCACTGGTTCAAAACGCCCAAGACGCATTTTGCCCGCCTTGACGGGGCCGCCTGGGTTACCGACGACCCGATAGAGAAAGTCATGCTCGATTTTCTAAAGAACACGGAACCGGGGATTGTCCTCGAACGCGCCGAGACAGGCTCCTACACCTATGCCCCCGCCATGGCCATTTTTTCGGGACAACGCTCTCTGTTAGGCTGGGTGGATCACGAACGCATATGGCGGGGTTATCGTACCGATCTGGCCGCCACGTTTGAGCAGATCGGGAGCTTTTATGCCGGTAAGCTGGCTAATAGCACTGCCTGGCTTTCGCACAATCAGGTGCGTTACGTGCTCTGGCTGCAGCGAGATAATATCGAGCCCTACGACGCCTTCGATGCCATCCATGCCCAGATCAAGGGTCAATATGATTGGAAGGAGTTTTCCGCCGCCGATCGGATCAGGGTCGGTATGTGGGTACGGCGTTTGTTCTGAAATCGTTGTGATGGGGCACGCCTTTTAGAACCCGGCTGCAAGCAGATCAATCGACCCCGTGGCGTTGAGACTCTCTCAGGACACTTCGGCGTGCGGCGGGTGGAAGATAATCCTTCCAAAGATACAGAGGTCGTCTTTTGGTTTCGCTAAACATGCGGCCGAGGTATTCACCGATCACACCTAGAAACGTAAGCTGAATGCCCCCCAGGAACAACACGACCACCATTAACGACGGATATCCACGGACAGGATCGCCGAAGACCAGGGTCTTATAGACGACCACGATGGCATAAATAAATGCGGCGGCGGCCGTGATCAATCCGAGGTAGGTTGCGATCTTCAACGGGGCCACGGTATGCGAGGTGATGCCGTCCAAGGCAAAATTCCACAAACGCCAGTAGTTCCACTTAGTCTTTCCGGCGCAGCGGGGATCGCGCCGATATAGGACCTCTTTCTGCGGATAGCCGATCCAGCTATACAGCCCCTTCATAAAGCGGTGCTGCTCGCGAAATAGCCCGAGGGACTCCACGGCGCGCCGGCTAAGCAAACGGAAATCGCCAGTATCTGCCGGGATCTTGACCGGGCTCACCGCTTGGATCAAACGATAAAACACAAACGCAGTGAGCTTCTTTAGCCAGCTTTCGCCATCTCTGGCACTGCGCCTGCCGTAAACGACGTCGTAACCGTTCCGCCACTCTCTGACGAACTCGGGGATCACCTCCGGCGGGTCTTGCAGATCCGCGTCGATGATCACGACGGCCTCGCCGCGCGCATGTTCGAGGCCGGCGCTTATCGCAATCTCTTTCCCGAAATTCCGACTCAAATCCAAAATGGCCACGCGGGGATCATGGGCTCGCAATTCGTGCAGGACAGCTAACGTGCCGTCGGTACTGCCGTCGTTAACGTAGATGATTTCCGTCTCTTCGGAGAATCTATCGAGTATGGGGGCTAGGCGCTGTTGAAAACGTCTGACCACTTCTTGTTCGTTATAGGCGGGGACTACCACCGACAACAATGGTGGCCTGCCGTTATCCCCACCCTGTTCACCGCTCGTCTGCATGGGAGTGCTCTTGAAAGGTCCACCAATAGTTTACCCGCGAAGTTGCATAGCAAGACGACGCCCGTAGTCCCCATTTTCCGGTACGTTGGTCACAAGGTGGCCTAGGGTAACATAACGCATGGAGCGAGCTTCCACTGCCCAGTTGACCAACGGGCCGCGCGCCAGGGTCGGCCGAATCATGGAGGTGGACCTGCCGCGCCCACGCAGCCGTGAAATGCTCCTGGAACACCCCAAGTATTACGATCTCAGGGAGAATCTCATCGCCTTCCTCGCCGAGTATGATGGGCAGTGTCCGGTGAAGTCTGAGGCCGGGCTCCAAGACGCTTACATTCGAAACGGCTCCCGCCGAAGGACCTTGTTATGCGTTCTTACGTAGGGACTTGGGGTGATCGAAATTTCAAAAAAATGTTCTTGGACCTGGCTTTCGGATATACTGCAAACTCATTCAACCGAAACTGGGTAACCAACATGACCTATAAAAAGACACTGGCCGCACTGGTCGCGGGAACGTTAACCATATTTGGAGTCGGTGCTTATGCACAAAAATCGGTGGCTCCGGTATCTCCGCATCAGACGGAGGCGCTCAAGCATGCCGAGCAGGCGGTAGCGGCCGGCAAGCAGGGCGACGCCGCTGGGCTCGTCGAGCACGCAGAGGAGGCGAACAAGCATGCCATCATGGCCCAAAAGGATTTCAGCAGTTTTAAACTGCAAGAGGCCAGCGGGCACTTGGCTGAAGCCATAACTGCTGGCAAAGCAGGGCAAGCCGATGTCGCCACGACCCATGCGGAAGAAGCCGTGAAGGGGCTCAAGTCCGACTACTACCCCGTCGATCCCACCCAACCGTAACAGCAACGTAACCACGGCCCGCCCACTCGAGGGGGCCGTGGTTACGGCTTTCAATCGTTCCTCCGTGACCCTATCGGTCAGAGGGCACGGTCCTAGCCCAGGTCGCGCTGGCGGGACAACACGTATACGAACTTGTTTCGTTGCCCTTCGACATAGCAAAAAGCCGCCCGGCTCGAATACGATAGGAGTGCGTCAAAAGGCGAGATGGCGCTTCCGGTCTCGTATGTCTATTGGGTCGTAATTGCACAGCAACGTAATCTCTATGGCGGCGGAGGACATCACTCTCGGCGTGCTGCTGGTTAATCTGGGCACACCGGAGGCGCCGACGCCCCGGGCCGTGCGGCGCTACCTGGGCGAGATGCTCTCCGATCCACGGGTGGTCGAGTTACCGCGCCTGCTGTGGTGGCCGATCCTCCACGGCTTTATCTTACGCCTGCGGCCACGGCGAAGCGCGCCGGCCTATCGCAGCATATGGACCGATGAGGGATCGCCGCTGCTCGCGGTCACAAAGCGCCAGGCGATCGCGCTCGAGGCATCGTTGCGTAGCGAACTCGGCACTGGGGTCATGGTCAGCGCCGGGATGCGTTACGGTGATCCGTCCATCAAGGCGGCACTCGATCGACTTCGCGCCCGCGGCATCAGGCGCCTTCTCGTCTTGCCGCTCTACCCGCAGTATTCCTCGGTCACGACCGGATCGGCCTTCGATGCCGTGGCGGCGGTGCTAAAAACCTGGCGTTCACTGCCCGAGCTGCGCGTCATTACCGGTTATCACGGCCATCAGGATTATATAGCAGCGCTCGCCGATAGCATCGCCTTAGCCTGGAGGTGCCGCGATCCGGGGCGCAAATTACTGTTTTCCTTTCATGGTCTGCCGCAAGACTACCATCGCAGCGGGGATCCATATTATTCCCAATGTCTAGAGACCGCGCGTCTCGTTGCGGCCCGATTAGGTCTGCATTGCGACCGTTGGCTGGCCGCGTTTCAGTCACGTTTCGGCCCGCGTGAATGGCTCCGCCCCTATACCGATCACACCTTGGTGGAGTGGGCGAGGCAGGGATTCGATAACGTGGATGTGGTCTGCCCGGGGTTCGCAGCTGAGTGTCTGGAAACCCTGGAAGAGATCGACCTGCGTTACCGCAAGGTGTACCTGGACGCAGGCGGGCGGCAGCTTCATTACATCCCGGCGCTAAACGATGGAGCGGGGCACATTACGATGCTCACTAGATTGGTGCAGACGCACATTCAAGGCTGGCCTGAGCATCGTAGCCCATAGGCGACGCGGGACTGCTACGTGCGGTGAAGATCCCGGTGTTTATGCCCGACTCTGCGGCGCGGCGCCGTCCCCGTAACACAATCGTCACACGGATGCAGCGTGCTCGCAATGTTTGGTACGCATAATGCCCCAAACGAATCCGTAATGGGATATTGCGAGAGCGCTAACATGCAAGCGAAACCAGTCGAATACCGAAACCTCTGGCAACAACTCGTGCAAGAGATCGCTGATATTGAAGAGCTGATTGCCGATGCCCGTAAACCGGAGGATACACAAGCGCTGTGGTCATTGCACTTATTGCAATCCAACCTAAAGTTGAAGCGGCGCCAGCTAAAGCAACACCTCGTCGGCCAACGTGCCTGACGGAGTACGGTAAACCTAAGATCCCGTAAACGTCCGCTGCGCGGCCTGGGCGGCATCGCGCCTCAATAAACCCGCCTCCGGCGGCATGACCGGGACGACGCATGCACTGTCGCGACCGGCGCCGAACCGGCTTCGGAATTCATGCCACCAAATGTTGTGAGCCGAGTGTTCACAGCGTAATCTATATTATCAACGTAACGATGATCGAGCCGGGTCCATGGCCCGTTGGCTGGGGTCCGGTGTTTTCGGAGGTGTTAGCTTTCCGGAGAGGTACCGAAGCGGTCACAACGGCACCGACTCGAAATCGGTTGGGGGCTTTGCCGCCCCACGAGGGTTCGAATCCCTCCCTCTCCGCCAATCAATAGCTTACAAACATTGAGCTAGGCTCGAAAAAGTGGACGCCATTAATCTGTTAGATTGATTGATGGAGGACCATGATGACAAAGTTACCTCGACAATCGTTCACGCATGAATTTCGTGAACAAGCGGTAAAGGTGATAGAGGTTGAGCGGCTGTCGATTCCGGAAGCGGCGCGTCGATTAAATCTTTCGGCAACGACCCTGTCGACTTGGGTTTATCGATCACGTGCCGGTCGGCTCAGTGCGGTTGGCGAGAGCCGCAAGCCGGTCAGTGAGCTGGAAGCGGAGAACACCCGTTTGTGGCGGGAGTTAGCCGAAGCACGACTGGAGCGAGATTTACTAAAAAAGGCGGCAGCGTACTTCGCGAGCGAGTCGGTGCGAGGTACGCGTTCATGAAGGCCCACCGAGAAGAGTTTCCCTTGTTATTGATGAGCCGGATATTGACGGTATCGAAAAGTGGTTACTACGCTTGGCTGAAACGCAAGCTCTCGCAACGGGAGCCAACAATGCGCGTTTAGCGGTAGCGATCCAGGCGGCACACGAGCGCAGTCGCGGGACCTATGGCCCCGCTACGGCTACAGCCGGAATTGCGTGCTAATGGCTTCAGGGCGGGTCTCGGGCGCATTAAGCGATTACGCAAGGTGCTGGGTTTGCGCTGTAAGCAGCATCGCAAATTCAAGGCGACAACCGATTCCAAGCACAGCTTGCCGGTGGCGGAGAATCGGCTCAACCAAGACTTTGTCATGTCGCAACCTAACCAAGCTTGGGTCACCGACCTGACCTACATCCCCACAGACGAAGGCTGGCTCTACCTCGCGGCCATCAAAGATCTCTACACCTGTGAGATCGTCGGTTATGCGATGGGGGAGCGTATGACGCAGACCTTGGACCGTCAGAGACGGCATTCGAAACTGGGTAATCTCTCACCGGCTACTTTTGTCCAACAGGCAAAGGTTATCGTAACGAGACCTTAAATGATGGCGTCCACTGTTGACGACCTAGGTCAATGGATGAGGCTGTTTACGACGGACTCCATCGCAAGATAGGGCGGAGGAACATTAGTCGATTCCTGGAATCGCTCGCACGCCCGCATGTCCTTCGACACGACATCGACGAGGCTTACCGCGTCATGGCGGAAGATGAGGCACGGGAGAGAGAGGCTCTGGAGTGGTCGGAGGGTGTAATCGCGGACAGCGCCCATGACGCGCGGTGAGGTGTGGTGGATTAATTTTGATCCCTCTCTCGGTGGCGAGATTCAGAAGACACGACCAGCCGTAATCGTGAGCAACGATGCTTCGAATCGCTACCTGAATCGCCTGCAAGTTGTTCCGATCACCCGTAAGGTTGAGCGTCTATATCCGAGTGAGACCTATGTGAACGTGAATGGGGAACGGCGCAAAGCGATGGCCGATCAGATCGCCACGGTCAGCAAACAACGACTCAAGGAGCGTTTGGGGCGGCTGACGGTAGATGATATGCGTTTGGTTGAACGGGCAATGCTGGTGCAGCTTGATAGGTGGACAGCACTCATGAGCCGCCCCTGGTCAATAGACAACGTTTTCTCTAATCACGATTCTTTTAGATCGTTTTTGAAGTGCCCGTCTCTATCAACGGGTAGATACGCATCCCGATCTGGAGCAGCCACAGCGCGTTGGGCCCGCTGACCTTCGGGTCGGCCGGAACTCGCTGGCGTCGGCCATGCAATTCAGGCCACGCTCGCCGGGCTTAACATCAGGTGCTTTGCATCATGGCATCACGCATCATGCGCACGACCATCGATATTGACGATCCGATCCTGAAAGAGGTCAAGCGGCTCCAGCGGCATGAAGGCAAGTCGCTTGGCCGGATTTTTTCTGTTTCTGTAATACCAAGCAATGACTCCCTTTCCACTTTTTCATGCGCACACGACCCCGCTCGCCAATCCACATGGTTGCAGCTACCTTACGCAGTACGTATAGTAGACGCGTTTATACGTATAGATCTAATACGAAGATGAAAACGAAACTTACCATCACAATCGATAAAGAGATTTTGCCTCTGGCGAAACGGTATGCGCGCTCGCAAGGCGTTTCGCTGTCTCAACTCGTTGAAACAACGCTGAGGTCGCTGAGTCGTGAAGAGCAACTCTCGTTTTCAGCACGATGGAAGGGTAAGTTCGAGCCGGCGAGTCGAGACGACGAGCGCTACCGAACACTGGCCCGGAAATACCTGTGATTGTCCTTATCGATACAGACATTCTCATTGACTTAGCGCTCGATCGCGAACCATACGCTGAGCCAGCTGGACGCTTGCTCGACGCCTTGCAGAACCGCCCAGGCACGGCGTTCATCGCCTGGCATACGGTGTCGAATTTCTACTACCTCGTGGTTCCTACGCAGGGGCGAGAAAGCTGTAAGGCGTTTTTATCCGATCTCGTTCGGTTCGTCGATGTCGCACCAACCACCACCGATAGTTTGCGCTACGCTGCGAAGCTCGCAATGAAGGATTTCGAGGACGCTATGCAGGTCGCTGCCGGGATGGCGTGCCATGCTGACGTGATCGCTACGCGCAATGTGCGTGATTACGCCAAAGCCCCTTTGCGAGCGACCACCCCTAGAGCGGTATTGGATGAGATGTGAACAGCTATCCTCCGCATAAGACAATAACGATCGAAGGGCGTCTCAAAATTGTCGCGAGTGGAAAGTAGAGGGTCATAAAGTCGAGGGTCATTGCTTGACTTTGCACTCCGTGCGTTGCCATCATTACTGCCATGGCAAGGCAATTACGGTTGGAATTTCCAGGTGCGCTATACCATTTGACGGCGAGAGGGAATGCTCGAGAGGCGATTTATCGGGATGAGGTGGATCGCAAACTATTCGTGGCACTGCTTGGGCAAGAGATCGAGCAGCAGGGATGGCAATGCTATGCCTATTGTCTGATGGACAATCACTACCATCTCTTGATCGAGACGCCTGAGCTGAATCTCAGCCGCGGAATGCGTCGCCTCAATCAAGTCTATACCCAAGCCTATAACCGGCGGCATGGCCGGGTCGGTCATGTGCTACAGGGACGGTTCAAGAGCATCGTGGTGGACAAAGACCCGTATCTCTTGGAGTTATCTCGCTATATCGTGCTCAATCCGGTTCGGGCGGGTATGACCACCTCCGTGAGGGCATGGCGCTGGAGCAGCTATCGAGCTTATGGCGGGGTTTGTGTCGCCGCCCGCTTGGCTGCAGGTAACGGCGGTTCTACAGCTATTCGATAGCAACGTGTCGGAAGCGCAACGGGCCTACCGCAAATTTGTCGCAGACGGAAAGGGTAAAGGTTCGCCGTGGGAGCAGTTGCGGGGGCAGATCTTTCTCGGGGATGACGCGTTCTTGGACCGTATGGATCGGCTTCTTCAAGGAAGACCGCTGGACAACGTGCCACGGTGTCAATCACACCCGGCACGCTTGGATAAGGAAACGATTTTGGAGGGTGTTGGACGAGTCTACGAGTTATCTGTCGGTGACATCCTAGCGCGCCAGCATCCGGAGGCGTACCAGATTGCCGCCTGGCTGCTTCGGCGTAAAGCCAATCTGCCGCTTGGGGAGGTGGCCGCGCTCTTTGACGTATCGGCATCGCGGATTTCGCACATTCAACGTCTAATTGAAGGAAGGCAAGCTTCTGCACGGGAACTGGACGTTATAACCTTATGTAATACCAAGCAATGACCCCTTTTTCTTTTCTTCGTTCTCGTGAGGCCGTGCGTTCGACGCACCGGCGCGGCCGTTTCACATCGACGCCTGGGTCGTGTTTCCGGATAACAGGCACTGTGTTTGGACTCTACCTCCCAGAGACGCTGACTTCTCTAATCGCTGGAAATCGATTTAGTCGAATGGGATCACATCGAATCCAATGGCGTGTGCTGCCCCGATCATGATCCGGTCTGCTGTCACTAAACGTTCCACACCAAGACGCCGGGCGATGCTCAGGTGTAGGGCATCCAACGTCCTTAGCGGATGGGCGGAGACGAGAGTCAACAAGGTAAGAGCTCCAAGGACACTTTCCTCGTCAACCGGGTGCCTAATCAAGAACCCGTGACTTATATCATCCTGGAGAGTGGCATAAACCTGCTGCTCGATTTCGTCGGAAATTTCGTGGTTGCGTCTTCGCCTCGCAAGCAGGCAGCGCATTTCAACGACGGTGAGTGTGCTAATGTGGGTTTCCGGTTCAGCCTGCATCCATGCGGCGAACTCTTCGGAGCGCGCCTCGTTAAGATACCATTTCGCCAGCACGGAAGTGTTGACGTAAGCCGTCACTAGCGCCCATCTCGGTCGTCGCGCACAAGGGTTTGGCTTGGCGTGGAAAGCCGCTGCATCTTTGCACGTAATTCGGCATGGCTTGGTCTGGTTTGTGACCCACGCATAGGCAATAAGCGGGCAATTGGAACGCCGCGCCGGGTCACAAGAATCTCCCCTTCCGTCTTGACCAGTTGGTCAAGACTGCCCAAATTTTCCCGCATCTCACGAATAGTTAATTCTCGCATCTAAATTTTCTCATTAATGTGCCACAAAAATTAGCATTGTAGCACAACGCGCTTGCGAATTGTCAGCGGCGCCATGAATATGTATTGAAATCGCCGGGATAAGAATAGGCGGGAAAAGTGGCTGTAGGGCCAGAGATCGGCAACATAACCAGTACGGCTTGAGACGACCCAGCATTGTGTTGCACTTGATTTTCGACTCCAAAGCAGTGGGGATCGGCGAAGTACGCCGTCACCTCGGTGCTCTGAGTAAGCTCGCGATTACTGAATCTATCGATGCTCTTCGCGAAATGAGCGGTACGGCGGTCGCTGCTTACTGAAGCTAGAATGTGCTTGGCTTTACAGGCCGGTCCGCAGGCGTTACGCCGATTCCGACGGATCCCGCGTGAGCGCCTCGTTCAGGTCCTGCGAGCGCATCGTTGCCGGACTTGACATCAGGTGCTATGCGTCATAGCATCACGCATCATGCGCACGACCATCGATATTGACGATCCGATCCTGAAAGAGGTCAAGCGGCTCCAGCGGCGCGAAGGCAAGTCGCTTGGCCGGCTCGTGTCGGACCTGTTGGCACAGTCGCTTGCCGATCAGCGCAGGACGCCAAAGCGCGAGCCGCAGTTCCGCTGGATCGCCAAGCCCATGGGCGCGCGCGTGGACCTCGGCGACAAGGACGCGCTGCTCGATTCGATGGACGACGTGCCCCGATGAGCTTCGGGATCGATATTAACATCTTGCTCTACGCATCGGATAAAAGCAGTCCGCTGCATGACAAGGCGGCTGAGTTCCTGCACCAATGCGCAGGCGGCCGCGAGGTTTTCTGTCTGGCTTGGTTGACCCTGATGAGCTATATGCGGATGGCCACCCATCCGGCGATCTTCGATCGACCGCTGGCCCATGAAGACGCAGCCCGCAATGTCGAGGCACTGTTGGCTACCCCATCTTGCCGTGTGATCGCAGAGGAAGAGGGGTTCTGGGACGTCTACCGCGAGGTGACGAAAGACGTACCCACGAAGGGCAACTTGGTGCCGGACGCCCATTTGGCTGCGCTACTGAGCCAGCATGGCGTGGTGAAGCTCTACACCCATGACAGGGATTTCAGGAAATTCTCGTTTCTGGATGTACGTGATCCGCTGGTTTGAGGGGATCCTTTAGGGCCAGACTCCACTTATTATATGGCGCCCGCCAGCTGGACGGCGTCCCCATGTGCGAAGGATGGCATGTTGAGATTTCAGGCGGTAGGATATACAATTAATTAATGTATATCCGCTGACGTGGAGTAAGGAGATGCAAGTTTCCAAGTGGGGTAATAGCCTAGCGGTGCGTTTGCCTGCCTCTGTTGTCGAAGTGCTTGGACTCAGAGAAGGCGATGATATTGAAATCCACGTCGTGGGGACACGTGTTCTCGAGATCATAAAAACGCCCGATGCCCGCTCAGTGCTCGCGCGCCTGAGGAAATATCGAGGGCGGCTCCCCGCCGACTTCAAGTTTGACCGGCTTGAGGCCCATGAACGGCGCTAAGGTGTTCCTCGATACCAACGTCCTGCTGTATCTATTGTCCGGAGACGAGGCCAAGGCCGAGAGGGCGGAGGAGACGATTGCCGGGGGAGGCGTCATCAGTGTGCAAGTGCTCAATGAATTTGCCAGTGTGGCGAGGCGCAAGCTCGGGATGTCATGGGTTGAGATCCGGGATATATCGGCTCACATACGCACGGTGTGCACGGTCGGGCCGATGACCTTAGAAGTGCATGACCGTGGTCTGCGTCTGGCGGAAGACCACGGATTCTCCGTCCACGATGCCATGATCGTTTCCGCAGCGCTGCTAACCGGATGCGCAACACTCTATTCCGACGATATGCAGGACGGCCAGGTCATCGATGGTCGGCTGACTATTCGTAACCCCTTTTGGGGATAAGTAGGTCAGACTCCACTTATTGCTATCGGTGTGTTAGACGTGTCGTTGACTCGATGAGTTTATGAGGTAAGGACGGGGTTCCGCCGCGATGTATCCGCGGCACCTTCCTTTGGTGTTTCATGAAATGACCGTGATCCCCGTCATAGTTGAGCAGCATGCTGAAGAAGCTGCGTTTCTCTGGATGCTCCGGGATGCCGCGGTGCGCGCACCGCATTACCGCTTGAAGGACCTCGCCAAGCTGGATAACCGCGTGGAGGCGCATATCGACGGCTTGCGCATCGCCGGGGAAGAAGGGTGGCGGCTCTGCAAGGAGGGTTTACAGAGCGGCGAGGCCGGCGAGGTATTCGCCGCGGCGGTGCTGGCTTTTGAAGAGCAAAATGGTGAACGCATCGATAAGCTGGTTACGGTAGCCAGACAATCCGACAAGGCCTTCCGAGGACTGGTTTCTGCGCTTGGTTGGATTCCGCATGCTGATCTGCAGGAGGTGCTGCCGCAATTACTTAGCGCGAATGCCCTGATCTATCGTCGTCTTGGCATCTCCGCCTGCGCGATCCAGCGAAAAGATCCCGGTGATGCGTTAATTTCCGCGCTGAAAGATCCGGATTCAAAATTAAGGCTCATCGTGAAAGTGAGTGGGTAGAAAATGGTGTTTTCACAGTACCGGCAGCATGCAGGTAAGCACCTTGAGGCGCAGGTAATCCTCGTCGCGGAGTCCGTAGGCGCGGCGCTGGATGACGCGGATCTTGTTGTTGAGTCCTTCGACGAATCCGAGAGAGATCTTGTTCTCTGGTTTGCAATAAGCAGCGATCCCATCCCAATGGCGCTCGATCATCTCGGCGAATTTCTCGTACGGTTTCAGACGCTGCCATTTAAGCGCGTTACGCCAGTTCTCGAAGAAACGTCGCGCCCACGCTTCACGCTCGTAGCTCCACAATTGGCCGAAAGATTCCTTGAGCAGATAAGCAGTGTTCAGCCGCTTGTTGGCGGCGAGGAGCCTCTTCAAGGCAGCTCGACCATCGAGGGTCAGATTCTCCCGCCGGGAGAGCAGGGTATATTTTTGGCCCTTGATGTAGGTACGTTTCTCGCCGCTGAGTCGGGCGTACTCCCCCTTGCGGACCTTATCGAGCGCTTCGCCCAGATGACGCGTCACGTGAAATTTGTCGAACAGGATAGCCGCCTGGGGCGCTTGTTCTCTGGTGCTGTTGCGAAACGGCTTCCACATATCCATCACAGCCAAGCGCACCCCCTTGGTTTTACGCGGCCCCAGCCATTTGAAGAATTCGTCCATGCTGGCCTGAGAGCGGTCAGTCCCGCCAAACCAGATCGGTCGGCCACGGAGGAGATCGCTGACCACGATGCGATAGGTGTGACCTTTGCGGATGGCGATCTCATCGATGCCGATAACCGCAGGTCCTGGCCGGCCAGCCCGTGCAAGCTGCGCACCCATGTATTGCTTGTCCAACTCCTTGACCGTCTGCCAGTCGAGATCCAACTCATCGGCCACCGCCTTGATGGTGCTCGTGCGCCAGCGCCGCCCGACGTAGAAAGCAAAGCGCTTGGTGTAGAAAGGGTTGTCGGCCAGAAAGTCCAGACGCTCGCGCTTCACCTTGCCGCACTGCCGGCAATCCACACGCCGGACCTCCAACTCCAGCCGCACGTGCGTATCCCCGCAGGAGAGATCTCGAACCTGCCGCAGCTTCTTGTCGTACCAACCGCGATGCAACGTACCGCAGACTCCACAGCGTGTTTTTTTGAGCGTCGTACGAGCGTGACGATGCGCACCTTCGGTTCCCCGAAAACCCCGCGTACCGTTGCTTGTGGACGAAAGCCGTCAAAGGCGTATGTGTCGGTGAGACGACGAGAGCGTTTGCGTTGGGTAGCCATCGCCACAGCATGCCAGAAATTACCGTCCCTTCAACCGGGCGTAATCCCTTGCGGAGCAAGCCTTGCAGCGTGATCATGGAAACAAAATTACCCACACGTTTTCACGAAGACCCAAAATTAAAGGCGAGAGCGCTGCGTGCGGCTGGGGAGTTGGGGCGGCGTGATCTGGCCCGCGAGGTTCAAGAAAATATCAAGGCGGAAGACGAAGACATCCGCTTCTGGGCGGCATGGTCTTGCGTGTTAATCGGAGTACGATCGGCAGTCTCTGTGCTAACCGACTTCGCAAAACGTGACACACCGTTTCGCGAGCGCGCCATGCAGATCGCACTGAGAGTGATGGATAACCAGAGTGTGCAAGCATTTTTGAAAGGCATCGCTGGAAACTCTGCGCTACATCGTTACGTCCTGATGGGGGCTGGCATTGCCGGCGATCCGTTTTATGTGCCGTCGCTGATTAAGAAAATGGGCGTACCGGAACTAGCGAGAACCGCGGGTGAAGCTTTTAGCACGATCACAGGCCTGGACTTGGCCTATGACGATCTGGAGGGCGAACGACCGGAGGGCTTCGCGGCAGGTCCGAGCGAAAACCCCGAGGACGAGGAGGTCGCAATGGATGCGGATGAGGATCTTCCCTGGCCCGACCAGAAACTAGTGCAGGTATGGTGGGAGAAGAACAAGGACCGCTTTAAACCTGGCGCGCGCTACCTCTGCGGATACCCGATTAGCATCGAGCAATGTCGACACGTCTTGAAGACAGGATACCAGCGTCAGCGCTTAGCGGCCGCTTTGGAACTTACAGTAAGGCAACCGGAGCAACCGTTATACAATACATCCGCACCGGGGTTTCGTCAGCAAAAGAACTTGAACAGTGGAATGATCCGGTAGTATGCACGACCTGCCGCGCGGAGAAAGCATGGGTGGCACAGGATGTCTAGAGCTATTCTCGCAGTTGTAGCTGGTGTTGTGATTGGTGGGTTTTGCGTGGAGCGAACCCTCGCGCAAGGCCAGCTTGTCTTGTTTACCGTGGAAGAAGCCAAGCGCCTGCGTCACACCGACCGAGAATGGAACGCCTCTGCGGAAATCCTGGAGTTTAGTCCCTTATCCATGAAATCTTGTGCAAAAAAGCAAAGAGTGTCATGCATGAGCGGTATTGAGAGCAGGCATGACTACATACTCCCGGATAGCGAGTGCGGTGCTGAGCACACGACGACCGAATGTCGTGAGGTAGTACTTGTAGCGATGTCCAATCTTTTTGATGAGGCCATGGGTGCGCAAGCGTTTCAACCAGTAGGAGGCACGGCCGGTGGAGAGATCCCGGAGATGGGCTCGGAGATCGGAGGCGCGAAAGCCGCTGATGTTCCACTCCCCGCGGGCGAGGGTAATAAAAAGGCTATGATCTTCACCGAGGAAGAGATTGAAGCCCCGATAGGAGCGGTCTTTCTCTCGTACAGGTTTGGCCATTTTGTCGATGGCGTGCAGAGCTGCATTGGGGTTATCGATGCTGGCCATGAAGCTGAGATAGCGTTCATTGGCAGCATGCATCAGCTCTCGCAGATCGGGGAGGCTATAGATGTTTTTTCGCAGGGGTGCGAGTTTGAATTGCTTGCGCCCATTGCGTTGTTCCACCCAACGGTGGTGTTTGAAGAAGGAGACATCGTTGGCGGTGCATTCCACCCGAGCCATGAGACTGAATTTATCGTAGAGCTTGAGGCTTGCTGGTCCCATATGATGGCGGATGCGTGTACCCTGAATGCGGGTGTGAAAATCGTTACCGGCCTCCCCGCTGAAGGCCGAGGTGAGTTTGCGTCCCAAGAAGGTGGCGACGTGTTCTGCCTTGAGGGCATGCACGGCGGTACGCACGATGGCTTGATAGAGGGGTTGGAAATCGGCTTGGCGGTGGAAGATGACATCGGTCGAGAAAGCCAGGGCCAGGGAGTGGCCCTGCTTGGCGCGCCGAGCAACTGTCTTAAAAGTCAAGCATTTTCAGGTGTACTTTGTGCCCAGGGAGTATTGGTCTTGAGCATGGCATTTAGAATAGTCAGCAACTTTCTCATGCACGCGGTCAAGGCGACCTTTGGGGGCTTGCCGGCTGAGCATAGGCGCGTGTAGAAGGCGCGAATGACCGCATTGAAACGCACAGCCACGAAGGTCGCCATGTATAGCACCGAACGCACTTGTGCGCGTCCTCCCCAGACACGGCGCTTGCCCTGGAGAGTGCCACTATCGCAGTTGAAGGGGGCCACACCCACCAACGCGGCGATCTCCCGCCGACTCAGCTTCCCCAGCTCGGGCAAAGCAACCAAGAGAGTGCTGGAGGTGACCTGCCCTATACCGGGGACAGTTTGGAGCAATTGGTCTTTAACGAGCCAGAGGGGACTTTCTTTGATCCGGCGAGTGGTTTGTTCATCGATATCCTTGAGCTGCTTTTTCAGCCAAGCGATATGGTGGGCGATTCCTTTGCGTGTATGGGGCGAGGCCATGGACAAGCGATTTTGCTCGGCGGTGACCATATCCAAGAGCTGGCGACGCCGGGTAATGAGCGCTTCGAGCGCCTGTAGATCGGCGTCTTTTATGGGCCGTGCAGCCGGACGTATCACCTCAGCGAAGTGGGCCAGCACATTAGCATCCAGCGTGTCGGTCTTGGCAAGCTGTCCTGTGGCTTTAGCAAAGTCGCGTACTTGGCGTGGATTGACGACCGCCACAGCGAAGCTTGCTGCGGCTAGGGCGGCCACTGAAGGGGTTTCAAAACCGCCGGTGGCTTCGAGGACGATGAGGAGGGGGGACAGTCCTCTCATCTCAGCGACTAACGCCACAATACCCGTTTCATCATTGGTAAAGCGCAGCCTCCTCCCCAGAGGACGAACCGCTATATCCAATATGGCCTTAGAAACATCGATACCGACCACGACTGAAATTTTTTCGTTCATAGCATTCCTCCGTTACCCAACCTTGCAACAATACGGGCTCTTAACGCCCAAGCAACTGTTCGGGTTGATTCAGAGAAGGACGTGGCGACTCCTGCTCGGCGGCGGGATCAGAGTCCCAAGGACGCAACGGTCTACCACGTCCATTACAAACAACGAAATAATAAAAATCCATAAAAAGAAGTACAAGGATGCAACTCCACCTGCATGAAGCTCCAGTGATAACCAGCGCGAAACTGACCCAAGATAGGACAGAAGCTTTTCGCCCATCGGTCCAAACGCCGATGCAAGCCTTTGGGATCGAGGCTATCGGCAAGCGCCTGAGCCTGTTGGGGATCGCCGATGGACAAGAAGGCATTATCGGCGCGCTCAAAGGCGATCCCTGTCTTGGTCAGTCGTTGGGCTAACCAGTGATGGCCGTTCAAATAGACCTGCAGGCGAAACGGTGCCCAGGTGGGTACTCGGACATAACAGAGCCCGAAGATCTCATCGATGAAATAGAAGTAATAATGCAAACACTTGCCCGGGGTAGACTTCAAACGGGTCGTATGCTGAAGCTTGTCATGCCAGGGGCGATACGAAGGACAGGCCTCCATCGCCGAGAAGATATGCACCAGCCCCGGGTGCTCACCGCGCAAAGCCAAAATCGCTTTGATCCGTTCTTCTTTACGAAACGCCTTGTAATGGCGGATGAATTCAATTTCCAACGAAGCCTCAGCGGCCAGCCGCTCGGCATGGGTCCGAAGCGCCTCGCGCAGCGGTTCCGCCCAGCGGGGGTAGTCAAACAGACGCATACCCCGGACACCCAAATATCGGGCCATGGCCTCGGCATGGGCGATCTCCGGAAGCGTGCCAGTGATCACGATGCGGTCAAAGCAACAAAGCACCGCGGCGATCTTCTCTTGATGGTGTTCGACAAAGGAGTTCATGGCGACGACCCATCTCAGTTCTTATTGCCCATCCGCCAGAATAGTACATTCAACACCTTGGTTCCGGCTTATGCCGGGTTAGGGGATTAGCACACGGTCCCCGAATCTCCGTTAAGGCTCCGCGGGTTGAGAGCACAGCCGCTGGTGGCGTGATTCAAATGCGAACCCCAGGAGATCTTTGGGTGGAGTTCGAACAGGTTGGTGCGCCGGTGAACATGCATACTCTCGCGGTGCAGGCGCGTCGGGGGATGTTTTCAAAATCTCTCACCGATGTGTTCGAACCTTATATTCAGGGCACGCGTTTGCGTGCGGAAAACGTGGAGCTACCAAGCGGTGCTTTCTCATCGAGATCAGCATCGCCGATGTCAATGGCACAGTGACTGTCGAGACCTATCGGTTGCAGGTCGATCCGAGCTGAACAGCATGCGAAAGCACCGTGCCCTGGCCAAGAGCCCAAGGTATGTTTTGCGGTTTTCTCTCGTCGAACCGAAAGCTAGACTATAGCGAGACTTCGGCGAGCAAGTCTGTGTCTTGGTTACGCACCAATTCTAGCAGCTTGTCCTTGATGGGGTCAGATAAAGTTGCTATGCCTGTTAAATCGACCACCTCTTCGAAGGCCGGTGTACCGGAGAGTGCGGTGCTCTGAAGCTCTATAAACCCTGGGGCGTTTACCTCGGGGCCTGGGCTTCGAACGTGGATACGGCGACCTCGGACGGTGAGATCGAGATCGACTGGACCGGTGGCATCCGTGGTCAGCTCACGGACACTGGGATCGGTTGGGACATCGGGGCCATCTACTACCACTTTCCCGGAGATGATCTCGATCCCGAGAAGGACTATGTAGAGGCCAAGTTCGGGCTGAACTACAAATTTCAAGGGATTCCGTTGGAGCCGGCGGCCTCAGTGACGGTTTACTACTCGCCCGATTTCTACGCCGAAACCGGCGATGCGGTTTACATCGACACCAGCTTGGGGCTTACCTTACCCTTTGGAATCGGTCTGGGCTTCCATGTCGGCTATCAGGACGTCGATGAGGTTGACATCGCCGACCTCGATCTCGATGGCGATGCTAACGAGAGCTATGTCGATTGGCGCATCGGGCTCTCGAAAGAGATCTTGGGGATATCCTGAGCAACGATCCCCAGTTGTGTGCCCGCCGCTGCACCTTACCGCTTTGCGACATCCCTGCCAAAAAGCCTCCGATCGCCACGAACAAAGCTCCGATCACCAAGAACGACACGGCGACCACGGCGCTGAATAAGCCCGTTCGTATCAACGTCATCGCCAACGATACGGATCGCGATGGCCGCATCGTCCCAAGCACGGTCAGCATCGTGACGAAACCTAAGCAGGGTAACGTAACGAACTACCGGAACGGCACGGTGACGTACAGCCCGGCTCTGGGTTTCCGGGGTCGCGATAGCTTCCGCTACACTGCCAAGGACAACCGCGGCGCGACGTCGAACGTCGCCACGGTCACGGTGACCGCGCTGCCGGGCAACGTGCAGCCGGCAAACGTGCCGCCAGTGGCCAAGAACGATAGCGCCGCGACATCGGTGAATACACCGGTTACAATCAACGTAGTCGCCAATGACACGGATGCCAACGGTAACCTACACCGGACGAGCGTTGCCGTCGTGGCCAATCCCGCGAACGGTGGGGTCGTCAAAAACGGCATTGGTACCGTTACCTATACGCCCAATTCGGGATTCTTCGGGACAGAACGCTTTACGTACAACGTCAAGGACACGCCCCAGGGCGCGCTATCGAATACCGCCACGGTGACCGTGGGCGTCAACGCGGCGCCCACAGCCGACGCCGGCCCGGATGCGAACGCCGTGACCGGCCAGTCCGTGACGCTGGATGGATCGGCCTCCTCCGATCCCAACGGCAATATGATCACGTTCTCCTGGCGGTTCTTGAGCACGGCGCCGGGTAGTAACCTGGCGGATACCGATATCGTGAACCCCACGAGCCCCGCCCCGAGCTTCATGCCGGACGGGGACGGGGCCTATGAGCTCGAGCTTACCGTGACTGATCCAAGAGCGCTGTCGGACACCGATACCGTGCTCATCACGGCCGCGACAGCCAACGTCGCGCCCAACGCCGATGCCGGCCTGAACCAGAATGCGGAAGTGCTGACGCTCGTAAACCTCGACGGCTCGGGCAGCAGTGATTCGGACAACAGCCCGGCGACTCCATTGACGTTTCAGTGGAGCATTGTGAGCGTGCCGGTTGGGAGTGGGATCGACGAAACTGACCTGCAGCCGGATGCGAACAGCACGCAGCCGAGCTTCACTCCGGATGTTGATCGGGCTCTACCGCCTGACCCTCACCGTTTCCGACGGCGATCTCAGCGATTCCGACGACGTGGACATCACCGTCGCGTTACCGAACGTGCCGCCCAACGCCGACGCCGGATCGGACATCGTGGTACAGCTTGGGCCGCCTGCCGAAACCGCCACACTCAACGGCACAGGGAGCAACGACCCGGACGCCGGCCCGGTGACTCCATTGACGTTCGAGTGGACCTTTGTCAGCGTGGCACCCGGCAGCTCGCTGACCAACGGCGACATTCAAAACGCGAACACGGACACGGCCAGCTTCACGCCGGATGCCGCGGGTGTGTACACCCTGCAGTTGCGTGTATTCGACGGTTTGGATGAAGGCTTCAATGCGGTCATGGTGACGGCCAATGCCGCACCGGTAGCCCTGGCCGATGCCTTCGACGTGGACGAGGATACGCCGCTCACACTGCCCGCACCCGGCGTGCTGGCCAACGACGCCGACGCGAACAGCGATCCCCTGATCGCGGTGCTGGACAGCGGGCCTACCAGCGCCCAATCCTTCACCCTGAACGCCGACGGCTTGTTCGACTACACGCCGAACGCCGACTTCACCGGCGACGACAGCTTCACCTACCACGCTAACGACGGCAGCGTCAACTCCAACGTGGCGACCGTGACCATAACGGTCAACCCCGCGAACGATGCGCCAGTGGCGGTGAACGACCCGTCCTATACCACCGATGAGGACGGTGGCGCTTTGGCGGGCACGAGCGTGCTCGCGAACGACACCGACGCGGAGAACGACACGCTGATCGCGATCCTCGATACCGGCCCGACCAACGCGAGTGCCTTCAACTTGAACGCGGACGGTACCTTCAGCTACACGCCGAACGCCGACTTCTTCGGCACCGATACCTTCACCTACCACGCCAACGACGGCAATTCCGACTCCAACGTCGCGACGGTGACGATCACGGTCAATGAGGTCAACGACGCACCGTCCTTCACGGCCGGTGGGAACCAGACGGTAAATGAAGGCGCCGGGCCACAAACGTTAAATCCCTGGGCGACCGCCATCGACGACTCTCAACTTCTGTATCGCGCTACAGGGGATTTTCCCGTCGCGGAACTAAAGGAGGAACACATGGCACAACCTTACATCGGAGAGATCCGGATGTTCGCGGGGAACTTCGCCCCAGCCGGATGGATGTTTTGCGAGGGACAATTATTGCCGATCTCGGAAAACGAGACGCTTTTCCAGTTGATCGGTACAACCTACGGCGGGGATGGCCAATCCACTTTCGCTCTTCCCGACCTGCGCGGGCGTATTCCGATCCACCAGGGCGACGGATTCAACCTGGCGGAGACCGGCGGTGCCGAGGAGATCACGCTGACCGTGCAGCAGATACCGGCACATAGCCATCCGTTGTCGGCGGCGAATTCGGTCGCCAATGATGCGAATCCAGGGAACAACCTGCTTGGGGAGTCCCTGGCGGTATCGATGTACCAGTCCGCAGCCGCAACGACCGCGATGGCACCACAGTCGGTGAGCGCTGTGGGCGGCTCTCAGCCGCACACGAATTTCCAGCCATACCTGTGCATCAACTTCATCATTTCTTTGTTCGGGATTTTCCCGTCGCCAACGTAAGAGGAGTGAGCCATGGCCGATCCATTCGTCGCTGAAATCAGAATTTTTCCATTCAATTTTGCTCCCACGGGTTGGGCCTTTTGCAATGGTCAGCTCATGCCGCTTTCGCAAAACACCGCGCTCTTCTCCCTGCTGGGCACGACCTACGGCGGGGACGGCAAGTCGACGTTCGCGCTACCGGATCTCCAGGGTCGGGCGCCCATGCACCCCGGCGGCCAGGGTCCCGGCCTGAGATCACACGACTTGGGCGAGACACCGGCGGAAGTGAAACCGTGACCCTGCTGGAGTCCGAAATCCCAGCGCACAGCCACACCCTGATGAGCAACCTGGCACCGGGAAACAGGAGCACCCCGGTGGGAAACTCCCTAGCGCGGGTGGCAGGCGCTACGCCGTACCTGCCCCCCGCCGGTGCGCCTCTGGTCTCGATGTCCAACCAAGCGCTCGCTCCCGCTGGCGGCGACCAGCCCCACAACAACCTGATGCCTTATCTGACCTTCTACTTCTGCATCGCGCTCCAGGGGGTGTTTCCGCCGCGGAGTTAGAGGCCCCGGCGAGGTCTATCTATAGAATGGTTTAGAATTGAGGACCACGAGCGCGAGCATGATGGTGCTCATTTCTTCACGAAAAACACCTCAGGAAAATAAAGCCCGAACACCTGATCGTAAGTTGCAATGCGCATATCCTCGTAGCTCGCTTGAGCGATTAGGAACCGGTCGAAGGGGTCTCTGTGGTGGTTAGCGAGTCTAAGGACGGTCTCCGCATGTTGCGGTGTCACATTGAGCCAGCTAAACCCTTGCGCCGCGATGTCATCAGCCAGATCTGATGACGGTAGTACCAGCTTGCCCAATTGATGCTTGATCACCAGCTCCCAGATAGAAACTGGGCTGACGTAGGCCCCGTGAGTCTCAATAACTTCAATGGCATGGCGGTCGCGGATCTCGCCCATCAACCAATCGTAGAGAATGCAGGTGTCGACCAACAGATGCATTAGTCAGCGCCGGGCAAAAGGTGCGCCACTTCTGCGTTGGTCGCGGGGGAATCCCAATCGTCGGCATAAGCCACCTGGTCCCTCCAGGCACCCGGTGACCGCACTTTGGGTGCCACGTATTTCACAATTTTCGCCACGGGCACGCCATTGCGAGCCAGCACCACGTCTTCGCCTTGTTCCGCCGCGGCGACCAGGCTCGATAAACGACTCTTGGCTTCCAGCATATTGACTAGCATCACGACCCCGTCTTAGCCAGGCTTAGCTAAGATGAAAGTGTACGCGTTTATCGCTAGATTTCAAGCAGCAAGCAGCGAGAAGAAAGGACCATGACCCTCGGCTTCCGTCCCATCGGTCCCGACGACCAGGCCTTCCTTCCTTGAGGTCTATGCCAGCACCCGCCGGGAGGAGCTGGCACTGGTGGATTGGGACGAAGATAAAAAGTCGCGTTTCCTCAAGACGCAATTCTCCGCCCAGCACCAGTACTACCAAGACTACTACACCGAGACCGACTTTCTCATCATTCTCCTGGATGAACGTCCCGTCGGACGCCTCTACCTCGCCCGCTGGCCGGGTGAGATCCGAATCGTAGACCTCGCCCTCCTGGCCGACCCATCGAAATGCGGGGATCGGCACACGGATATTATGGCGTGCTAGCCGAGGCGGCGCGCGCCAGCAAGCCGGTCCGTATCCATGTGGAAAAGCTCAACCCCGCCTTACGGTTCTATGAGCGCCTGGGGTTTACGCGGATCGCCGACAAGGGGGTCTATTGGTTTCTGGAATGGACATCATAGCCACGCAACCTCTCAGGTGAAAATCGCCTCGTAGCGTATGCCCTTCCCGTCGACGCCGATGGGTACCAGAAATAGATCTAACACCCCTAAGCTCCGATGCTCTACCGGGTAGATCTTTTGGATGAGCACGGGCGCCCTCGGTCCGCGGAACACGAGCGAGAACGGCTCCCGCTGGGCACGGGGGTGTTTATGACCCAGTCCGTTGACCTCCACGAGTTCCATTTCAATGGATCCCGCAATGATGAATCCCTCGTTGAGGCAATTTCCCCAGAGTTCTTTGGTCAGCGTTTCCAGCATGCGAATGGCAATCCGATGGACCGGTTTATATTAGACCTAGCGCCGTGAGGTAAGAGTAGCCGCTTTTCAAGCGTATGAAAATGGAGCGGACGATTCCAGTTCTAGAAAAGCATCACGGATGCGATCGCAGGCCCAATTCAACTCGGTCTCGGTAATGATGAGCGGCGGAGCTAGGCGGATCACGCTCTCATGGGTATCTTTGGTGAGGATGCCGTGAGAGGCGAGCCGCATACAGAGGTCCCGCGCCGAAAAGCGTTCGGTATCGATCTCGACGCCGATGAATAAACCCTTGCCGCGCACCGCGCGAATATAGCGGCTTTGCAGGGTGCGTAACCGCCCGAGAAAGTATTCTCCCAGCTCCGCGGCGCGCTCAGCCAGACGCTCCTCAACCAGCACCTTAAGCGCTTCGAGGCCGACCGCCGCAGCGAGCGGGTTACCCCCGAACGTGCTGCCGTGGCTCCCCGGCGTGAAGACCTCCATCACCTCGCGCCGGGCAAGAAACATCGATACCGGCAATAAACCGCCCCCGAGCGCTTTGCCGAGCGTGATCCCATCGGGTTTGACGCCCTCGTGCTGGCAGGCGAGCACACGACCGGTGCGTCCGAGCCCGGTTTGGATCTCATCGCAGACAAGCAACACCTTGTGGGCGCGGCAAAGCTCCGCGCAATGCTTGAGATAACCCGCGGGCGGCACGATGATCCCGGCTTCGCCCTGGATCGGTTCGACCAAAAACGCCGCCGTGCGGGGATTGATGGCACGCGCGAGCGCCTCGGCATCCCCGTAAGGGACGCGCACGAAGCCCACGGGGAAAGGTCCGAAGTGCTGCCTATAATCGCGCTCGGAGGAGAGTCCCACGAGGGTGACGGTACGGCCGTGAAAATTGCCGTCACAGACGATGATCTCGGCGCGATCTTCGGCCACGCCCTTGACCTCGTAAGCCCAGCGCCGCGCGGCCTTCAGCGCCGTCTCGACCGCCTCGGCCCCGGTGTTCATGGGCAAGCCCATGGCGAGTCCGGTAAGCTCGCAGGCGCGCCGCACAAAGGGCGCGAGCACCTCGGTGTGAAAGGCCCGTGACACGACCGCCAGCCGTGCCGCTTGCTCGCCTAGGACCTTGAGCAAGCGCGGGTGCGCGTGGCCGAAACTGACCGCCGAGTAGGCGCTCATCATGTCGAGATAGCGGTTGCCGCGATCATCCCACACATAACATCCCTCCCCGCGCGTCAACACCACCGGCAGCGGCTGGTAGTTGTGCGCACAGTATGCGCGCTCCAGTTCTATGACCGATGGCATACGCTTACCTCGTCCAACAGGCCGCCAAGAGGTCAATCACCAGGCGGGCGGTCTTGTCCTCGCGGTCATGCGAGGGGTTAAACTCGGCGATTTCGGCCAAGACCAGTTGCGGCGCCAGCCGTCGAAGGCTTTCGACTAAATCGAGTCCCCGCAGACCATTAGGCGCCGGGGTCCCGACCCCGGGCGCGTCCGTGGGGTTAACTGCATCGAGGTCGATGCTAAGCCCGACGGCGGCGGTGCCGCGGGAGGCGATCGCGAAGGCCTTGCCCAGGCTCCGCGTAAGGCCCCGCGCCCGCACTTCGTCCATCGTGATCACCCGCACCCCAAGGCGGTGCAGCAATTCCGCCTCCTCGGGCTCGTAGCTGCGTACACCCACGAGACAGACGTTCTCGGGGCGTAGCTTCGCGCCAGGGTAGAGCAGATCCGTAAGCTCAGGCGGCCCGACGCCTAAGAGGATGGCGAGCGGCATCCCGTGCAGCGCGCCGCTCGGGCTGGTCGCGGGAGTATGACTGTCCATATGGGCATCGATCCAAACGAGGCCCAGGGGCCCGCGCAACGCGGATGCGATCGCACCCCAGCTTGCTATCGCGCAGGAATGATCCCCGCCGATAACCGCGACACGCGGACCGCTGAGCAGAGCGTGCCCGAGAGCGGCGGTCAGTTCCTCGCAATACGCTTTGATTTCTTTGATGCTTTCCGTAGCCCCCGGGAGCGCGGGCCGGCGCACGATGTCCGTCCAGACCGCTTTTAGGCCGTGGTCGCGCAACTGGCCGGTAAGGCCGTATTCCCGCAATGCGTCAGGGCCTAAACCACAACCCGGATCGGCGGCACCGATCCCCGACGCCGCGCCAACAACGCGTAGCTCAATGGCGGCGTGCGGGACTGCTTGGGTCGAGCCAAGCAAAACCTCGCCATCGCTTCGGTCGTCCAGGAGTTGTAAAGCCATACGCCGAATCGCAGATGCGAGTGATTACACTCCCCGCATTAGACCATTGCCGCCTTGGTTTGGTTTGATGCTTGGCCGGCCCGCGGGCACCTTGGTGCTACAACCGCGTCTAACGGTATAAGCCCTGCTTCTTGAGTATCGAAATAATGAACTTCTTGAGCGAATTGGGAATTGCAAAGGTCAACCCGGGATCCTGCACGGGGCCGGGCCAGTGGTCCGGCGGGACGGACGCGGGCGTCTTGACGTCGTACGCACCTGCCACCGGAGAAATCATCGCGAGCGTCTACGAATCCACCGTCACTGACTATGAAGCGGTGCTCGAACGCTCACGGAGCGCCTTCCATGAGTGGCGCCAAGTCCCGGCGCCGCGCCGCGGCCAGCTCATACGCCGGCTCGGCGATGCGCTGCGCGCGCACCAGGAGGCGTTAAGCGGTCTCATCGCCTTGGAGTCCGGCAAGATCAAGGCCGAGGCCGAGGGCGAAGTTCAGGAGATGATCGATATCGCCGATCTCGCCGTGGGGCAATCGCGCATGCTGTATGGATGCACTATGCACTCGGAGCGGCCGCGGCACCGCCTCTATGAACAGTGGCATCCGCTCGGCGTCGTCGGCGTGATCACGGCCTTCAATTTCCCCGTCGCCGTCTGGGCATGGAATGCCTTTATCGCGGCCGTGGCCGGGAACGCGGTCATTTGGAAGCCCTCCCCGCGCACTCCGCTCTCGGCCGTCGCGGTTCAGCGTCTGTGCAACCGGGTGATGGAAGAGGCGGGAATCACAGGCATCTTTTCGCTCTTTGTGACGCGCGATAATGCACTCGCAGAGCGTCTGGTGCGCGACCGGCGCGTGCCGCTTATTTCATTCACCGGGTCGACGGCCGTCGGGCGGCGGGTCGGGGAGATCGTCGCCGCGCGCCTTGGGCGGAGCCTCTTGGAGCTTTCGGGCAATAACGCCGTGATCGTGGACGAAAGCGCCGATCTTGATCTCGCCGTGCGCGCTATTGTGTTCGGAGCGGTAGGGACCGCCGGGCAACGCTGCACCTCGACGCGCCGGTTGATTGTGCACGAAAGCCTCTACCAGACCATCGTCGAACGCTTGCTCGCAGCCTACCGTCAGATCCGCATCGGTTTGCCGCTCGACCCCGAGGTAGTGATGGGCCCCCTCATCAGCGGCGAGGCGGTGGCGGCATACTCTCGCGCCCTACGGGAAGCCGAAGAGGCGGGTGGTGAGATCCTGTACGGCGGTCAGGTCATCAAGGGTCCTGGTTATTACGTGCAACCGACGCTGGTGCGGGCGCAAAACCACTGGCCGGTCGTCCAGCGAGAGACTTTCGCGCCGATTCTCTATCTTATGACCTTTAACGACTTCGAGGACGCTATCGCGATCAACAACGACGCCCAGCAGGGTTTATCCTCGGCGCTCTTTACCAATGACCTGCGCCGCGCCGAGCGTTATCTCGCCGCCGCTGGATCGGACTGCGGGATCGCTAATGTCAACGTCGGCACATCCGGCGCGGAGATTGGCGGCGCCTTCGGCGGAGAAAAAGATACGGGCGGGGGGCGCGAGGCCGGATCCGATGCCTGGAAATGCTATATGCGCCGCCAGACCAATACGATCAATTGGGGGACCGAGCTTCCCCTGGCCCAAGGGATCCGCTTCGGCACCTAAAAACCTAATTCGCTGTTCAGAGAACCGGGCCACCTCTCGCCTCGCCAGTTGACTTTTTTACAATCGCTAGCGGCGGGGTTCCAAACTCGGTTATCTTACGCTGGCGCCTCTCTTCTAAAAATAATGGCAGACTGAGAGTTTGTGAAAAAACCTACTAGGCTCGGGATCATTTTGAAAACACGACAAGAATATCGTGAAAAAACAGCAGTTTGACGTGATCGTTGTGGGTGGAGGTTGCGTGGGCGTCGCCACAGCCTACAGGCTTAACCTCCGGCACCCCAACCTGAAAGTGGCCATACTCGAAAAAGAAGATAGGCTAGCGGCCCACCAAACCGGCCGCAACTCGGGTGTTATCCACTCTGGCATCTATTACAAACCCGGCTCCCATAGAGCAAGACAATGCGTCGAAGGCCGCCGAGAGTTAGTAGCCTTCGCTAAAGAGCATAAGATTGACCACGACATTTGCGGGAAAATCATCGTGGCTACACAGGAAAAAGAATTATCTTTCCTGAATAACCTGTTCGAAAACGGGCAAGCTAACGGCGTGGAAAACATCGAGTTGATCGATGCGAAGCGAATCAGAGAAATCGAGCCTTTCGTCGAGGGCATCGCCGGTATCTGGGTAGGTTGTACGGGCATCATCGATTTCGCGACGTTGACGAATAAGCTCAGCGACCTGCTGCAACAGCAGTTTAGCGAAAGCAAGATCTTTTTAGGAACAGAAGCGAGAAGCTTTGTTCACCACCACAACTCTACCGAGATTATAACTAACCGTGGCACGTTCAACGCGGGTAATGTCGTAATCTGCGGGGGGCTCCAAAGCGACCGCATCGCCCACCAAAATGAAGCGAAAAGCAATGTGCGTATCTTGGGTTTTCGCGGGGATTATTACGACCTTACCGAGAAAGGGGTACACAAGGTACGCAACCTTGTTTACCCAGTGCCCGACCCGAGGTTCCCCTTTCTAGGCGCACATTTTACTCGTATGATTCGAGGTGGCGTGGAGTGCGGGCCCAACGCAGTGCTAGCATTTAAACGCGAGGGCTACACAAAAACGGCATTTAATCTTCGGGACACGTCCGATACCCTCTTGTTCGGCGGTACATGGAAGTTTGTTAGGAAGCATTGGCGTTTTGGTCTCGATGAATACCGTGGCGCGTTTTCTAAATCATATTTCCTAGAGCGCCTTCGCAAGCTTATTCCGGCGATCGAGATCGATGACATCGTGGCGAGCCGTTGCGGCGTGCGCGCGACAGCCCTTGGGCCAGACGGTGAAATAATCGACGATTTCAATATCGAATTCTACGGAAATACCATTCACGTAATTAACGCACCCTCACCCGCCGCGACGGCGTGCCTGGCTATTGGTCGAGTTGTTGAAGAAATGGCGACGGAACGGTTCGGTTTGAACGGTCGCTAATATGAAAGTTTTCGTTTGTGAAGCGACGAACGCCTGCTCTAAATTCACGCCTGTTACTATTAGAATGTCATCCGTAGATTGGCAAAGATCCTGTTCTCCGTGAATTCGTTCTCGACAGCATCAGAGCTCGATTCTATGCGCCGGTAACCAATGGTAGCCAAGAGGCTTCGTCCAAGCCAATGCTGCAGCTGGACACGTAGGTTGATAAAGTCCTCCGATTCGGCGGTCGTCGTGGATTCTGTACCTCCGTCGGTTGTCGTCCAGCCAAAACGCGCATCGAGGTTCGTTAAGGGGGTAATACGGCGCGTCCAGATCGCCGCTGCGCCGAAAAGGCTTTGGTTCTCCCCGCTTAATTGAAAATCGCGGCTTTCGTCAAACACAGAAAGGGTGATCTGATTACGTTCGGTTTGAAAAACCACACCGCTTGACAGACGTCTGCTTACGAAAACCTCGTTCGTCTGTGTCGGGATACCGCCGTCCGGCAGTACCGGATCCCCGGTTACTGGGTCAACTGGGCTAATATTGATCCCACGTGAAAGAACCGCGCGCTCAATCTGTCTATCGCGCACGGTTTCCGCTTCTTCATCGTATCGTAACAGCCAGGTTGTGCGTTTGGTTTGATGGCTTAGGTTAACGGCGTATTGGTTACCGAAAAATCTTTTACCGTAAGTGGCTTCAAGTGTTGTTCTCGCGGATGGCGTCCAACGCCCGCCAATATTCCAGATAATTGTATTATCTATGGGCTCACTACTCGCGAAACTATTTTTTTCGTAGCCGAGATCACCCAAGAAGCGAACGGACGGACGATAAACGTACTCCAAACGGCCGACTATCTGCTCAAACTCGGTGGTTTCCCCGGTATCGTAATCGATCTGTTCATTCTCGTAGGTAAGCGTCCACGGAAACCGCAGGTAGCGGCTACCGCTCCTCACATCAGCGCGGTAAGTCAGTGATCGGCTGTCGTCAATACTAATGTCCCCATTGGTATCTGAAGCGCTGACATCATCGTAGGTGAAACGCACCTCGGCGTCCGCGAAATTCCCGAAGCGCCGTAGCAAGTAAGGGGCTATGCTATAAGTCGTTACATTCTCGCGATCGCCAGTCACATTAATGTTGTCGTCGGCATCATTTAGAGCCGCTGCCGGACCAAAATTTGAGAACGCGCCGCGCCCCGTCGTTATTACGTTTTGCTGGGTAAGCGTGGTGTTTGCATCCAAAAATATTAACTGCTCGAATAGCTCCGCATTCAGCGATGAAAAAAGCCTATGAAAGGTGTCGTCGAGCTCAGGGTTGCTCGCGTACAAGAGGTGCTGCAAATTGTAATTTAATTCAAAGGCTAATCGCCGCGTGTTACCAAGCACTTGAACACCGGGTTTCAATACCGTAACGAAGTCATCCCGCGTCTCAGAACTCGTCAGATCGATATTATCCGTGTATGTCTCGCCAAGCCTAAACTCCGGGACAATTGTCCAGCCAGGACGGATGGTGTAGGCCGCATCCGCGTACGCCGGCTGATCGGAGAATTCATCGAATGCTACGGGCGCGGTAATATGCTTTGGTGTTGCGTCGCGTACTCGGCGCTGGGATCCGACGGTATCCTGTGTTGCCTCGGACTCGGGCTGTGGGCCTGCTGCTGATGCGACGGGGCAATTTAAGACGAGCAAAATCACGTTGGCTGCGATAATCCCAACACTTTCGCCCACTCTCCGAATACGGCTTGGATAACCGCCTACCACCGGTTTAAAACAAGGAATCTCTTCCTTACCTCCTGATTTTTTTTGCCTCCTAGGAAGCGCCATTCGACTGATCACGCGCTCAGGTCCTAGTGGCCTCAGATTTCGCGCATGCTTGTGGTGGGCCATACCAAACCGGAAAGAAATGCTACAAACGATGGGGTAATGGATTAGGGGCAAGCGCTTCTCAGTTGGATATTTTGCCCATACCGTTCTCAAGCTATCGATTCTTGTGCCGGTAACCCATCGGTCTTGCAGTACGGCACTTCTGTATTAGGGATTAGTCCAATTCGCCGCCGAGCTATATCCCGGTACTCTGATCGCTTGAGCGTAACTAGAAGTTTACTTACTACTCAATAAATTACAAGGTTTTTGTTAGATTTATTCTCGAACACAGCGGACTTTTGCATACTGTTCGTAATAAATGGTTTCTGAGCGGTCAAGGCTTTTATTCAAAACGAGACCAATATTCTTTGCAAATTCAATTTGTTTTAGCCCGGTAAGGAGCTCTTTCTCCGTTGTCTGCTCCTCGTGCACTACAACAACCACCTGCCCCATATGTCGCGCGAGCGCACTCGATTCGCTCGCCGCAAGTAGCGGCGGACTATCAAAGACAAAAACGCAATCAGCAAACTGCCGGGCCATCATTTCTAATAGACTGATCATTCGTTGACTTGAAAATAGTTCAGCGACATTCGGCATTCCTGTCCCCGCTGGGATGACGTGCAGTCCGCTAATGTTTGTTCCCACTAGAGCATCGAGCACTGTTAGGTTGGGAGTGACAAGTAGATCCGTCAGGCCTAGCTTTGCCTCTATCCCCAGAATTTCAGCTACGTTGCCTTTCGCAACATCGGTATCAACCAAAACGATTCTGCGGTCAACTTCCATCGCGAGGTTGATCGCAAGATTAACCGCTAAAAACGTCTTACCTTCGTCGGTTCGTGAACTTGTAATCATGATCAAATTTCGGCAATGATCATTATGCAACACGTTCATCGTCTCAATCGACCCACTCAATAATCGACTCTTTATATGACGTAACTCTAGAGCGATGCGGCTGCTTGGCTCATCGGGCGTTATCATACCCAGTTGCTTGAGCTTGTTAAAATCCAAGCTCGTTTGCTGTTTTGCAGTGAAGTGCGGCGAAAAATACTCCTCTAGCACAGGTGGGTGGGCGGTACGAGTGAAACCTGCATCTTGAACTACCGCGTCCAAGGCGGGTTCTTTGAAGAACTCCGAAACGGCTTTTTCGATTAGATTCATAAGGTCATCTGCGTACCTTAAACAGCCAGGCATTCCCTAACCGAGATTGATATTTCCGTGAAACTCTCATCCGCCAAAACCATATCCCGCTAAATTCATAAGCATATCAACCCTTAGCAAGTACATGGCGTTGAGCGTCACATAAAGCACCAGCAACACACCAATACCGAAAAAGAAAGAAACGTCTACAAACGGCTTGTACGATTTAAGTTTACCGGTTCCAGCGTTGTAAGATACGGTACCGAGTACGGGTATGCTTACTAGTTTTTCCAACCCCCTACGGGTATAAATCACCGGGTTACTGAGCGCGAGGGCCAACGCCAGCGCCACCCCGGATGCCACCGCGATTGCAAACACCGCAGCATTGAAAACCAATCGACGGGGCCCAATCGGAGTCGTCGGTAATCTAGGCCATTCCAAAACCTTTACCTTCCCTTTTGCCGCCTTATCAGATAGCGTCGCGATCTCTAGCCCTTCCGCGAGCGTTCGGTATTTTCCCCGCTGCACGGTATAGTCTCGATTCAAATTTGCTAATTCCGCTTCGACCTGAGGTATAGCGATTACGTTTTGCTCCAGGGCATCACGGCGACGCTTATGCTCTGCAACACGCGCTCGTAATGCGGCGGCGTTCGCCTCGGCTTTACTGAGCTGAAGCTTTAAGCCCTGGTAGGCCGGGTTATAATCGAGAGAGTTTAGGTGTTGTTCGCCGGTGGAAGCTAGATTTCTTGCCTCATCAGAGGTTTTTGCGGTCAATTCGTCCAGTAACTTTTTGGCGGCGATCACGTCGGGGTGTTTATCCGTAAACTTCAGCTGCAGTTCAGTAAGTTTTGTCTGCTGCGCCTTTAATTGCTCAAAAACAGGATTCTGAACACCGCCCGCCTCCAGTGCTTTAAAACTATTCAGCTGAGCCCGAATAGAACTTGCGCTAACTTCTGCCTCATTTAGTTCAAGCACGGCATTTCTATATTGATTCCTTCCTTCTTCCAATCTGCCATAGTAGCTTCGCCCATCATCAGGCATCAAACCAATGTTCTTCTGTTTAAATTCTTTGAGCCTTTGTTCCGCTTCCTGCAGTTTTGTCTCGTTTTCTTTGAGCTGTTTTCTAATAAATCGCTGCGCGGTTTCCGCATCATTTTTGCTCGCTTTGGTGAGCGTTTCTATAAACATTTGGACCGTAGTCCGCACAATGGAACGCGCTACCCTCGGATCCGTGTGTTGGTACGCGATGTTATAAACACCCTGTTGATCAGCAGGCGAATTAATCTCAAATGAGTCTTTTATTTTATTAATCACCGAATCAAATTTCGACAGCGTTACTTTGGTTTTATCGATACCTGCTACTGCCGCCAGCTTCTCCAAATTTGGCCTAACGAATAACGCGTGACGCATCATGATTGCCATTTCATCGGCTGCAGCGCTTTGAAGGGCAAGATCTTTAAGCAAAGGCTGCAATAGTGATGTCTTTTCGATGTAGAGCACAGCTATCGATTGGTACTTGTTTGGAACTATCGCCACGCCAATCCATCCGATTAGACACACAACGAATGCGCAGATCAAAGCCAGCCAACGATGGCGCCATCCCATCCGTAGATAGGTCTTCGCATCTTCCAACATTTCGTGCATGGTTATTCGTCCAAGCTATACCGCAACAAAAACTGTCAGAACTACAATCAAAACCAAGCTTCAGGAATGATTAGGACATCGCCGGGGTGCACTCTAACATTGGCACTCATGTCTCCCGTCTGTACAAGGTCTTCCAATCTGACTATCGTTTCGATCTTTTTGCCATTAACCGTCCTAACGAGTTTGGCGCTATTTCCGTCGGCGAAGGGCGTAAGACCTTGAACGAGGATCATAACGTCTAATAAGGTCATATTATTCCGATAGGGTAATGCCTTGGGCTTGACTGCTTCACCGACCACCCTGATCTGTTCGGCGTATTGACCTACAAAACTAACGACTGTAACGGTCACGATGGGATCGCGAATATATTCCGCAATCGCTGCCTTAATACCCTGAGCGAGTTGATTGGATGTCTTCCCACTGGCGACGATGTCCCCTCCAAGGGGCACGGCGATTTTGCCATCCGGCCGCACTGGAATGCCCTTGACCGAGACTTCAGGGTTTTGCCACACAAAGATGTTTAACTCGTCACCCGGACCGATCAGATACTCATAGTTCCGTTTCTCTGAATCATTTAACGTGATAGCAGATTTCTCAGAAAAAAAACTACAGGATGTAATAAGGACCGCACACATAGACGCAACTAAACGAACGAATAATTTATGAAGCAATCGAAAGTACTCTTCGGGTGATGAACCATCAGAACGTCTTGTATTAATCTCGGGGTGGTGTTTTTTCGGCATGACGGCTATGCTATTTCTGTGGTTAAACATAATGTGTCGAGAGACCGTATCCGTAATAGGATTTTAATGAATCGCTTGCCATAAACATCGATCGCCGGGCAGGCTAATCACGAACAACGCGGTGCTCGCTTTTTACAAGAATTTAGTGTACCGAACACCCATTCTCAAGGGATCCTGTCGTCCATGCACGCCAGAAGAAAACTAGTCTTGAACGCAGACATCTGAAAAATCCCTTTAGAATCTCTCTAGCACTCTTTGCACAAATGACCACTCCAGCCGTTTGCGTCAGAATTGGCAAATCCATCATCGGACAATACTACATTTGCTTTTTCACCCGTTCCAAGAACCAGTCCCCGCCGCCGCTTAAATACGTCCTCTTTCAATTCTAAGTCCGCTCCCCTCCATAGGCAAGCAAACTAAGGACCAGTCACAGAACTCGATGCATTTCCAAGCGGTACGAATATATCGCAGCAGCGGTTCACCACCAAACGGACCCAATTTGCCGTTCAGACAACCGGGGCCACCTCAAACTATTGCAACATTCCGGAGGTTTCACAGTTGGCGGTTTTATTTGCCGTCCATTAGACGTGTGCGATCAACGACATTCAATACCCAAAAAAGGCTCCAGTATTTCCGAGTCCCAGCAGGGCCTGGCAGAGGCCTCGAGATTTAGGCGCTAAGCCCACTTGCCACGCCGGCGTAGTGAAAGGCCGACTTATCGATAACGCTTGGCCGCCAAGAACGATTCGTCGTGAAATAACAACGCCGCCACCCCTACTAAAGTTCAAGCATCGGACGCGGATACATGACAGGATCGAATCGTGTTGTTAGCAAGAGGGGATAGACAGCAAAGAAGTAGAGAGCACTGAAAAAGGCAAACCATCTGAAAGGATGGCACGCAAAGCTACTGGCCTAAACCCCAATTGTCGGAGGGCATGGTCGCAGGGTTGCCAGGCGATCAAACAGTACCTCCTGTGTGTGCTGGGCGTTTCGCTAGGCGCACATCGACAGTACAAGGAGGTACTGAATGTTTAGTATTACGTCACGCCTCAACATCACCAGAACTTTAGGTTCAATGGTGATGTTGGGAATCATGTTATTTTTCTGTAGTACCTACGCCTACGCCGGCCAAGTCTCTTTGGCCTGGGATGCCAGAGAAATAGTCAAATGTTGTGTACGGAGCTAGGTTAGGCGGCGATTCTTTCGGGGTCTTCCCATAGGCCGTCTTTGAAAATAACTCCCTCGATGACTTGAGCGAGGCGGGGAATTCCATACAGTTTCCGCCAATGTCGCTCGGCACTTTTTACCAACATGAATACCATCGCCAAAATGCTTTCTCGAGACACGCAGCCGCGGGTTTTGTTGGTGCGCAGCCGGACCGTAGCAAAGGTGGATTCGATCGGATTCGTGGTCCGAAGATGGATCCAGTGCTCTGCCGGAAAATCGTAGAAGGCCAACAGTGACCCCCGATCTTTTTCCAAACACTCCGCAGCTTTCGGATACTTGGGACGGTAGAGGATCAGAAAGCGATCGAAGGCGCGCTCGGCCTCCTGCCGGGTGGCTGCCATCCAGATCTCCTGCAGCGCCGCCTTGGCCTTAGGTTGCTGGCTCTTGGGTAGCTTGTTGAGCACGTTGGCAGTCTTGTGTACCCAACAGCGTTGACCACGGGTCATGCCGAAGACTTGCGGTAATGCCTTCCAGAATCCCAAGGCCCCATCGCCGGTGGCCAGATGCGGATCGAGCTTCAAGCCACGGGCTTTCAGATCCAATAGCACTTCCCGCCAGGACGCTTCACTTTCCCGATAGCCATCGGCGAGCGTCACCAATTCTTTCTTACCCTCAGCCGTCGCGCCGATCACCACCAGAATGCACTGGGCCGCATCTTCCAGCCGTACCCCGAAATGGATACCGTCAACCCATAGATACACATAGCGCCGGTTCGATAGATCGCGCCGTGACCAGCGCGCGTGCTCGTCTTGCCATACCGCCTTGAGCCGACCGATCGTGCTGGCCGACAAGCCCGGCGCCTCTCGCCCCAACAAAGCCGTCAGCGCCTCCTGAAAATCACCTGTCGAGATCCCCTTCAAGTATAACCAGGGCAATAGTTCCTCCAGCGTCTTGGTGCGCCGTATATAGGGTGGCAATATCGAGGAGTTATACCGGATCGTCTTTTCCCGGTCCCGAACCCGCGGTATTTTCACCTCCACCGCTCCCACACCGGTTTGTATCGTCCGTCCCGGCAGATGACCGTTACGTACCACACGCTGGCGTCCTTCCGCCGTTTCCTGTCCCATGAAACCTTCCAGAAAAACCGCAACTTCCGCTTCAATCGCAGCCGCTAGCATCCGTTGGGCACCCGCCCGCAGAATCTCTGTGAGCGCATCCGCGACCGGAGCCGGCGTCCCTGGATTCTTCAACGCAATTACTTTATCTTCACTCATGGCGTATTCACTCCTTTCAGTAGGAATTGATGACCTTGAAGACCATCAAGAATACGCCGCCTCCTTTACTCCTTCATCCACAACTTTCAATCATAACTCGGGATGCCAACACCGAGCCTGCACTCGGGGGCTATCAACTCCATTACGGCCAAACTAGCGGTAATTACACCGCTAACGTCGATGTGGGTAACACGACCAGCTACACCCTCGCCAGTCTCCAAGATGGCGCAACCTATTACTTCGCCCTCAAGGCCCATGATACTACCAGGGCGATCTGGAACGGATTCTCCAACGAGGTCAGTAAAACCATTCCCGTATCGACCATCGCCCCAACGGCGAGCTTTAACGCGAATCCTACCTCCGGCATGGCACCCTTGACCGTCACCTTCGCCGATACCTCCACCGGTACTATCAGCACCCGGTCTTTGGACTTCGGCGATAGCAGCACGAGCACCGCCACCTCGGGTGCGAAAACCTATTCGACGCCCGGCCCTTATACCATGAGCTTGACCGTTACAGGTTCCGGGGGCAGCAGCACAGCGACTAAAACGATTTCAGCAACCGCCGCAGCGCCCGTCGCTAGTTTCACGGCCAGCCCGACCTCGGGCACGGTTCCCTTAGCGATCAACTTCGCCAACAATTCCACCGGCAATGTGACCTCCTATTCCTGGAGTTTCGGCGACGGTAGCTCCAGTACCGTTCAGAACCCCACCCATACCTATTACACCGCTGGAACTTATCCAGTGAGCCTGACCGCAACCGGCCCGGGTGGACCCAGCACCCAGACCCAAACCGGTTATATCACGGTCTCCTCAGTGACAGGAGGAGGAAGTTCCACGGGGCTCGTGGCCGCTTACAACTTCGAGGAAGCGAGCGGTACGACTGTGGCCGATGCCTCCGGCAAGGGTAACCACGGTACCATTAGCGGTGCTTCTCGTATCAACTCGGGACGGTTTGGTAGAGCCCTTTCCTTCGACGGGGTTAATGATTGGGTCACGATCAATGATGCCGCTTCCCTCGATCTCACCAACGGCATGACGCTTGAAGCCTGGGTCTATCCCACCGTCAACATGACCCAATGGGCAACAGTGATCCTGAAAGAGCAGTCTGGCGGCGGCCTGTACGAGCTCTACGCCAACGGCGACCAGAGTCAACCTCTGACCTCGGTCACGGTGGCAGGGCAGTATCAAGTGCTCTCCGGCGGGCCCTGGCTGTTCGCCAACCAATGGACCCATCTCGCGGCCACCTACAATGGCACCACCGAGCGTCTCTACGTCAACGGCACCCAAGTCGCTCAACAGCCACAAACAGGCCCGATCGAGGTGTCGAGTGGTCCGCTGCGCCTAGGTGGCAATAGCATCTGGGGCGAGTTCTTCAAAGGCCGTATCGACGAGGTCCGTATCTATAACCGTGCCTTGAGTGCCAAGGAGATCCAAACCGATAGGGACACCTCGGTCGCGACCTCCTCGCCCCCGGTCACCTTGGTGGGAACCAAGACCGTTGGGTCGGTGACTGACTCTAACCCCCAGGGTAAGCCCTGTCTATTGATCGGATGTTCTACATAGATCGAGGGCGAGCACGTGCGCCTCGACGCGCTCGGACAATCGAAACAGGCCGTACCAAATTGCTTGCCACCCGGGCCGACCGGAGCGCTGCGTGTTCATCCAACCGCCAAGCTTGGCGATGGCCCGGTAAGCCCACTCAGCGCTCGGCGGCTGAGCGGGCGGCGCCACTTTGTGGACGGTCATGTAGAGCACGCACCATTCCGTTGTGGTCAGCATCGTGTCACAGGGCTGCTGGGCCAGTGTGCGTTGGGGCTGTCCTTGCCGAGGCGTCGGCGGGTAGACCAGCTCTTGGAGCTGCAATAACCGGATTGCCACAAAGGCCAAGATGATCACGCCGCGTTCGAGATTGTTGGCCGAGCGCGGCCGCAGCTCCTCGACACGAGTCCCGGACTTCCAGGCTTTATGAAAGTCCTCTATCCGCCAACGACGGCTGTAGGTCCACAGAATGTTGAGTGCGTCCTCCCGCGTACTCACCGCTTCAGTCGTCAGCAGTAGCCACTCCAACGCCTCGACACCCGCGGGCGCAGCTTCTTCTCGGACCAACAACCCATAGCAGCGGATCGTGTCCTGCACACCCATGCGCGCCGGACAGACAGTCTCCACCGCTTTTGCGCGCAGCGATACTTGCGCGCGCCGCGCCGGTCGGCCACCGCGCTGCGGGATCTCAATCTCTTGCGTGCCCAGCCACGGCGCCTGCTCCAGCGTGATCCACAATCGCTGCGGAGCGCCCGATACGCTTCGGTCATGTGCAGCGCGCACCACGTAGCGACCACCCACCTGCTGCTGCCAAAGCAAATACTCGGTGATGTCGGCCTCCCGGTCGCACACCGAAATGACCCCGCCCGTACGGCTTGCCCGGCCCGTTGCCATTTGAAGCTCTCTTTGTCTTCGTACGCACGGCGCTTGCGCTGGTGCTTCTTGCCATGCTCCTCGACTGCCCGTTTCCAGCGCCGCTGTTCAATCAAACCCACCGTCGCACCACTGTCGCCATCGAGCAATACCACGCTGTGCACGATGAAACCCTTGTTCACCGCTTGCACATTGTTGCCGGTCGCGCCCAATTCTCCGGCCACGCTGTGCCGGTAGACCAACGATGTGCTGTCTTCCACCGCTAACAACACCTCGCAGGTGCCCGCACGGCGCACCGTCGCCTGAAATCCGCCTTCGGCTATCGCCCCAGGATCGACCTCGTCATTGCGTAACAACCGATACATCCCTTCCGCCGCTGCCTCATCGCCATCACAGGCTTTGAGCAATGACGACCCGGCATGCCGCGCAAGATCCCCAGCCATCCTCACGAGTCGTGCGCTTCGACGCTTGTCACCCAGATCACTGCTCCCGAAATTCTCCCGCGCCCACTGTTCTGCATCGGTGACTACAAACATCGTCTATCCCCCCGCGTGATGATGAAAATAACCGATCCGATCGGCTCACTTCATAAAAGTTCCACCGCGCCGCAGAGAACGCAAAAGATGTGTAGGAAAGTCAGAGGGTAAGGCGGAGGCCTTCCGAACTACCGCGGCAACGACAGGATCGGTAACCAGTCTTTCGGTGTACCTGGATAGCGGTTCAACGGCCACCAAACTCGTTGCTGGTCTCTACACGGATAAGAACGGTCATCCGGGCACTCTGCTCAAGCAGGGGACACTGAGCTCACCGGGGAGCGGAGGCTGGAAGAAAGTCTCCCTTCCTCCGGTATCGATTAATGCCGGTAGCAAATACTGGATCGCGCTACTGGGCACCGGTGGCAAGCTCTGGTTCCGCGATGCGGCCGGTGGCACCAGTCAACCCAGCGAGACGAGCGCCCAGACGCTCAGTACACTGCCGGGCACCTGGTCGACCGGTACCCCTTCTTCCTCGGGACCGCTGTCAGCGTATGGGGCTGGATACCCTTAAGCCTGTTCAGCGTGCTTCATAGTGTGACCATGTTGGTTTTTCAATACTGCTGACTTACTGACAAAGCTATACTAAATTACAGGTCCTGGGAGTAGTACCCGGCCCTGCTTCTTTTCTCTACGACCACGACGAATTCGACACTCCCCTCGGTATCTTAGAGATGCAGTCGAGTTATGATTGAAAGTTGTGGATGAAGGAGTAAAGGAGGCGGCGTATTCTTGATGGTCTTCAAGGTCATCAATTCCTACTGAAAGGAGTGAATACGCCATGAGTGAAGATAAAGTAATTGCGTTGAAGAATCCAGGGACGCCGGCTCCGGTCGCGGATGCGCTCACAGAGATTCTGCGGGCGGGTGCCCAACGGATGCTAGCGGCTGCGATTGAAGCGGAAGTTGCGGTTTTTCTGGAAGGTTTCATGGGACAGGAAACGGCGGAAGGACGCCAGCGTGTGGTACGTAACGGTCATCTGCCGGGACGGACGATACAAACCGGTGTGGGAGCGGTGGAGGTGAAAATACCGCGGGTTCGGGACCGGGAAAAGACGATCCGGTATAACTCCTCGATATTGCCACCCTATATACGGCGCACCAAGACGCTGGAGGAACTATTGCCCTGGTTATACTTGAAGGGGATCTCGACAGGTGATTTTCAGGAGGCGCTGACGGCTTTGTTGGGGCGAGAGGCGCCGGGCTTGTCGGCCAGCACGATCGGTCGGCTCAAGGCGGTATGGCAAGACGAGCACGCGCGCTGGTCACGGCGCGATCTATCGAACCGGCGCTATGTGTATCTATGGGTCGACGGTATCCATTTCGGGGTACGGCTGGAAGATGCGGCCCAGTGCATTCTGGTGGTGATCGGCGCGACGGCTGAGGGTAAGAAAGAATTGGTGACGCTCGCCGATGGCTATCGGGAAAGTGAAGCGTCCTGGCGGGAAGTGCTATTGGATCTGAAAGCCCGTGGCTTGAAGCTCGATCCGCATCTGGCCACCGGCGATGGGGCCTTGGGATTCTGGAAGGCATTACCGCAAGTCTTCGGCATGACCCGTGGTCAACGCTGTTGGGTACACAAGACTGCCAACGTGCTCAACAAGCTACCCAAGAGCCAGCAACCTAAGGCCAAGGCGGCGCTGCAGGAGATCTGGATGGCAGCCACCCGGCAGGAGGCCGAGCGCGCCTTCGATCAGTTTCTGATGCAGTCAACCGGACAGCGTAGTAGATCGGCACTCCACGCAAGCTGACTGCCGAAAAGCACGAATGCTTCTTCACTTCCGCTTGATTTAGGTTGTGTACGGCAGCCGAAAAACGCTCGTCCCCGCGAATTTGTGGCCGTTCTTGTGACGAACGGCACAGAATCAAAACGATTGTCACACGCTGAAGACAAACCTTGCCTTAAGGTGGCGCCCTCAAACGAAACAACGAAACAACCAAAACTCAGGGGAAGAAAGCGCATGGTCTTTCGAGGCGTCATCTCATACCGTAGTTTTTTCGGGACTGCTGAATTGCTAGTCATACTGGGAGTTGTATTTTTTTTCTGCTCCTACTCCGGCTATGTCCAAGCCGGCCAAGTCAGCTTAGCTTGGGGTGCCAGCCCCGGAGCAGCTGGCTATCAACTCTCCTATGGACCAAGCAGCGGTAACTACACCGGCAACGTCGATGCCGGCAATAACAATGTCAACGGTACGGTCAGCTACACCCTCACCCTGCAGGACGGCAAGTACTACATCGCAGCCAAGGCGTACAATAGCAGCAAAACGAGCTGGAGCGGATTCTCCAACGAGGTCGTTACGACCATCTCCACATCGAGCACCGCCCCAACCGCTAGCTTTAGCGTGAAACCCACCTCCGGGGTGACCACCTCGTCTATTGTCACTTTTACCGATAGCTCGAGCGGCAACATTACCGGCCGGTCCTGGGATTTCAACGGGGACGGCACCATCGATAGCACCGCCATGAGCGGCGGCGCAACAACCTATACCAACCCTGGCACCTACACGGCTAGCCTTACTGTTACCGGCCCCGGAGGAAAGAATACCGCGACTAAAACCATCTTGGTGGAAGCAGCATCATCCGTATCACCGGTCGCAAATTTCAGCGCCACGCCCACCTCGGGCACGGCGCCCTTAAAGGTCAACTTCACCAATAGTTCTGCCAATGCGACATCCTATTCTTGGGACTTCAACGGGGACGGCACCATCGACAGCACTTTGCAGAATCCATCGTACACCTACAACGCGGCTGGGACCTATACAGTCAAGTTGACTGCGACTGGTTCTGGTGGTGGTACGAATTCCACAACCGGTAACATTACGGTCTCCCCAGGCGGCGGAAGCGCCTGTGGGGCTAACACTCGGCTAGTCGCCGCCTATGACTTTGAGGAAGCCAGCGGCGCCACCGTGGTCGATGCCGCCAGCCAAGGCAACAAAGGAACCATCAGCGGCGCCACTCGAATAACCACGGGGCGCTTCGGCAAGGCCCTCTCCTTCGATGGCGTCAACGACTGGGTCACGATCAACGATGCCCCCTCCCTAGACCTCACCGCGTGCATGACGCTTGAGGCATGGGTCTACCCCACAGTCAACATGACCCACCAGGCAACGGTCGTTCTGAAACAGCAGCCTTCAGGTCTTGTGTATACTCTCCGCGCCAACTCCGATGCCAATCAGCCATCGATGGCTGTCCGGATCGGTGGGAGTTACCGTACCCTAAAAGGCGGGCCCGGGTCCTGGCTCCGAGCTAATGAGTGGAAACATCTCGCGGCCACCTACAATGGCACCACCGAGCGTCTCTACGTCAACGGCACCCAAGTCGCTCAACAGCCACAAACAGGCCCGATCGAGGTGTCGAGTGGTCCGCTGCGCCTAGGTGGCAATAGCATCTGGGGCGAGTTCTTCAAAGGCCGTATCGACGAGGTCCGTATCTATAACCGTGCCTTGAGTGCCAAGGAGATCCAAACCGATAGGGACATCTCGGTCGCGACCTCCTCGCCCCCGGTCACCTTGGTGGGAACCAAGACCGTTGGGTCGGTGACTGACTCTAACCCCCAGGGTAAGGCGGAGGCCTTCCGAACTACCGCGGCAACGACAGGATCGGTAACCAGTCTTTCGGTGTACCTGGATAGCGGTTCAACGGCCACCAAACTCGTTGCCGGTCTCTACACGGATAAGAACGGTCATCCGGGCACTCTGCTCAAGCAGGGGACACTGAGCTCACCGGGGAGCGGAGGCTGGAAGAAAGTCTCCCTTCCTCCGGTATCGATTAATGCCGGTAGCAAATACTGGATCGCGCTACTGGGCACCGGTGGCAAGCTCTGGTTCCGCGATGCGGCCGGTGGCACCAGTCAACCCAGCGAGACGAGCGCCCAGACGCTCAGTACACTGCCGGGCACTTGGTCAACCGGTACCCCTTCTTCCTCGGGACCGCTGTCAGCGTATGGGGCTGGATACCCATAGGTGTGACGCAGCCATCCCAGGCAACCTGTCAGTTCCTCAACGGAGAAAGTCCTGACTGAGTTGTAAAGGCACAGAGCCGGGTAGCAAGACCCGGCGCTGTATGCATCCCTACAAGACGAGACGACGCCGAACAACGGAGAGGGGGGAGCAATCATGCCAAGAGAGTCATCGCATCGCGGAGGCGCGCCCATAGAGTACTGTGGATATATTCGGTTATATCGCTTTTCTACACATTGCAGGCCCAAGCCGGCCAAGCCACATTGGTCTGGGATGCGAACATAGAATCCATACTGGGAGGTTATCAACTCTACTACGGGCAAGCCAGCCGTACGTACACCCCCAGCATCGATGTTGGCAATAAGACAAGCTATACACTCACTGGCAGACCTGTATCGTGCATCTCATTCATTACAGCATGCAGTTTGCGTCGTGGAAGGAGCGAAAAATGATCGCGGTGGCACTCAATTCCATCTACCAGGCCGAGACCGCTGAGGTGGGACGAGCTTGAGGCCTTCGTGGGGGCAGAAATACCCGGCCATCGCCCAAAGCTGGCGGCGTCACTGGGAAGAGGTTATCCCGTTCTTCGCTTTCCCGCCCGAGGTGCGGAAAATCAGGAACCTCTGCAAAAGTCCACGATCTGATCGGTAGGCGCACCGAATACAATCGAGGACGATAATGAGCAAGCAGATGACACTGGGCACGGGTTTCGAGAAGTACAGCAAGACCACGCGTCGGGAGAGATTTCTCACCGAGATGGACCGTATTGTGCCGTGGGGAGATCTGTGCGCACTGATAGCGCCGATGTATCCGAAGGGGGGTGATGGCCGTCCTCCGAAGGAACTGGAGATGATGCTGCGGTGTACTTTCTGCAGCAGTGGTTCAATCTCTCGGACCCGGGCGTGGAAGAAGCTCTCTACGACTCGGTGTCGATGCGCCGGTTTGCGGGCATCGACTTGGGGGAGATGCCGGTGCCCGATGAGTCCACGGTGCTGCGCTTCCGCCATTTGTTGGAGGCACATGGGCTGGGCGAGAAGCTGTTCGAGCAGGTGCATGGGTACTTGGAGCGCCAGGGCATCAAGATTGGCACCGGCACGATTGTCGATGCCACGATTATCAGCGCCCCGCCCTCGACCAAGAACAAAGACAAGTGCCGTGACCCGGACATGCATCCGACCAAGAAAGGCAATCAGTGGTATTTCGGGATGAAGCGCACATCGGTGTGGACAGTCAAACCAAGCTCATCCACGCGGTGGTCGCCACCCCGGCCCATGTGCACGACTCGGTGTGTCTGCCCGATCTCTTGCACGGGGAGGAGACATGCGTCTGGGGCGACTCGGCCTATCAGGGGCAGAGTGAGGTCATACGCAAGCACGCACCGAAGGCCACCGATTTCACCCATCGACGTTACCGTTATCCAACGGGCGAAGAACAAAACCAAGTCCAGCGTGCGCGCCAAGGTCGAGCACCCCTTTCTCATCATTAAGCGTATCTTCGGCTTCGTGAAGACCCGCTACAAGGGGTTGGCGAAGAGAGCCAGGCCCAAGGATGGGCCTGCTTGGCGCCCTGAGGATGGAGCGCACACCGCCTGTTCGTCACCTGTGCGCTGACCAATCTGTACCTGATGCGCCGGCGGCTGTGGCGACTGACGGGGGCGTAGTGCGCCTACATTACGCCAAACGGGGCGAAAATGGCCCTCTGAACGATGAAAAACGGGCCTCCCGGCTTGCTTTTCCGTCTGAAATCGATTCGTACGCAGCCCGCGCAACCATTCTTGATTACTTGTTCAGAGGTTCCCTATACGAAATGCACTCGGTCTCGTCGCGGCTAAATCCTCTTGCCGCGACCGTCCCGCGCTCAGGCACACCACCTCGCTCTGGACTCGCATGTGCCTTCGCTCAATGACTCTACGCCGTCCATCTAGAATACCGCTATCTCGGGCTCCTCGCCTCAGCCTTCGACCTTCCATGGCCCGTCGGCAGTTGTTCAAGGAACTGAAAGGCACCTATCGCATTAATGTGGTGCCGAGCCGCCGACGCTGTGTCGTCGAGCCGTTCATCTCTGCTGCGCTGCTGACTTGCATGGCAGTCGTCAATTGTTAAGCGTGTCATCGGTCGGCAAAGGCGACTGCCTCTGCGTTCAGCGCGTCGTGCTCATCATAGTTCGCGCACCACGCAAGACGCGGAAGCTCTCGCGCGATGTGTCGAGATTACTCTTGCATGAGTCTCCGGTCCTAATCGACCGACCGTCACTCATTCCCGCCATCGACAAAGGCATTCGTTGCCCAAGAGAACGCTACGGCTTTTGCCTATGGTAGTATTTCGGTGCGCAGTCCTCATCCCCTTATGATATCATCGAAAGCTCTGCTTCCTTACCGACTGATAGTCACGCTCACTAGTATATCTGCAATTGTTAGCCAGTTGATATCTATAGTCCACCTGTTTACCGGGCTCTCAATGATCCGTGCTCGTCGAAGCCACCTAATAGTTGATACAACCTAAATGCGTCTCCTCGTTTATCCCCACGATCTTTCGATCGGCGGTAGCCAGATCAATGCGATCGATCTCGCCGCGGGTGTTTCCAAGGCCGGCCACGATGTGGTTGTCTATGGCATCCCAGGTCCGCTCGTCGAATACATCAAGCAGCGCGGCCTGCGCTTTCTCCCAGCCCGCCGCCTTAGGTACCGTCCGGCGCCGTCACGAATCGGACAATTAGCCGCTATCGCCTGCCGGCAGCGCCTTGATCTAATCCACACGTATGAGTGGCCGCCGTGCCTCGACGCTTACTACGGCGCGAATCTCTTTCTCGGCGTGCCGATATTGTGCACAGTGCTCTCCATGGCGGTGATGCCCTATGTTCCGGCATCGGTGCCGTTGATCATGGGCACTGCCAACCTTGGCGAAGAGGCTCGCAGAGTGCAGCGGAGTGATGTCTGGGTGCTCGAACCACCAATCGACGTAGAGCGCGACCACCCTGGCATCGACGGCTCAAATTTCCGCCGAACCCACAGTGTGGCTGACAGAGAGCTCCTGATCGTAAGCGTTTCCCGACTTGCTGTTGATTTAAAGCTGGACGCACTTGTTCGGGCTATCGATGCTGCCGATCTACTCGCTGGTCGGCATCCTATAAGGCTTATTCTAGTAGGTGCCGGTCCCGCTCGTGAGGCACTGCACGAGCGGTCTAGGGCCGTAAATCTACGTTGGAAGCGCGAGGTCGTGAGCCTTCCTGGACCCGAGCTTGACCCGCGGTTCGCCTACGCCGCGGCCGACGTGGTAGTCGGCATGGGGAGTTCTGCACTCCGCGGGCTTGCCATTGGGAAACCCGTAGTGGTCCAAGGCGAAGAGGCTTTCTCGGAGGTGTTCGAACCAGCGAATCTTGAGTTGTTTCTCCGACAAGGCTTCTACGGGCAGGCAGGAGGCGCACCCAACGTTGGTCGCCTTGTCAACCAACTCGACTGGCTGCTATCCAACCGGGAACGGAGGGAAAGTCTTGGCCGGTTCGGCAGGCAGGTGGTCACTGAGCGCTTCAGCCTTGAACGGGCAGTGCATGTGCAGCTCGACATTTACGAGCAAGTGCTCCGCAATCCTCCTCCCCGTTCTATCACGGACGCGCTGCGCTCGGCCGGTCGGGCTTTGATGCTTGAGCTGTCAAATCATAATCCGTGGCGGAAGCGGGAACACAGGACACGGGAACAAAAGCTCCTCGTCGGGGCATGCCGGGGATCATGGCCCCCCACAAAAGACTAGCGTTAAATACACTAAGCTTGTTGTCGGTAATCTCCATTATGCTTTAGTATTTCCACAACTCGCCGCGAAAGCTACGTTTTTGTGCGGCGACCCTCGTCTGTACATTTCGGCGATCCTGACCAGCGGCCGGCTAATTGGTGCCCCCGAAATGCAGTCGGTCTCGCCGCGGATAATTCCTCTTGCCGCGACCATGCTGCACTCAGGCACACCACCTCGCTATGGGCTCGCACGTGCCTTCGTTCAACGACTCTACGCCGTCCATCTAGAGAGCCGGCTATCGCGGGGCCTCACGCCTCGGCCTTCGACCTTCCATGACTCATTGGACGACATCTACTGTATTTGTACTTTCAAATTTTGTGGCGGCGCTAACGGACTCGCACTGCTGCCGCCCGCAAACTCAAATGCCCCAATATCCCACGCAGAGCCTTGCGGGCGACCTGTTCCTTCATAGTCATTATCGAAACCGGTCAATGTCGTCCCCTTATCGAGCGCCGGGCTATTTGACTGAAGATGAAAGTCATTCGCGCCCGCATTTACAAGCCTAGGATCACCACCGTTCATGCCCTGCGGATCATTGAAGCCGCTTACCGTTCCCCAAGTACCGATTCTCGCGATGTAGTTATTGCTCACCTGGATATTGGAACCGGTGCTTCCGACAGAGATGACTTGACCATAGCTATTAATACTACTTGCGGGAATGAAGATATTGTTCTTAATCCGGGCGCCGCTGTAATTACTCTTTCCGCTTGCATCATAGAGATACATGATCAGCTTGTTGCTTGATCCCCCGTTGTAGATGGTGTTGTTATAAAAGCGAATGTTTGGGATTCCAAGGTTCGCCTGACCGGAGACACCGATGTAAACGTTGTTCCTGATGTCCCAGTTGCCTGTGTTGCTTGCACCGTTGTTTTCCGTCATGAACATTTGGAAATAGCCGCCGTTGCTGTTATTGATAAGATTTTTCTCAAAGACGATGTTGTTGGAGCCACCTCCGAACGTCTGAATGACATCCATGTGAGCAGACGATCCCGAGCTCATCGTGATGTCGTGAATGTAGTTGTTTCGGATAATATTGTTCGTCCCCCATGCGCGGAAAGCATCAATGTCTTTCGCGGGTCCGATTTCGTTATTCTCGACGATTTGGTTGTCACCGCTGACAATGAATACCGGAAGGTCGTTGCTTGGTCCGGTCGATGAGTAATAGCGATTTCCGCGGATGGCGAGGTTGTCACCATCCCCCCGAACAATTCCCCATGACGCGCCGGTGTCGTGGATCGTGTTATTCAAGAGCTCACCGAAGCTTCCAGACCACGTCATCATAAATCCATCATTCGCTCCGGTCATTTCGAAGCCGTCAATGGTGACGTAATTGTGACTTACATTAAAAGTTCTCGTCGCTACCGTCCCGTTTGCCTTGAATGTAATCCGGCTCCCTGCCGCACCGCTTCGTGCGGTGGTGACTTTTTCGTTGTAGGTCCCGGCAACGACAATCGCCGTGTCCCCTGCCACCATGGCACTCGCGGCTTTTCCAATTGTTTTCCATGGCTGGGACTGACTTCCCGCGTTGCTGTCACTCGCCTGGCTGTTGTTTCTGTCAACGTAGTAAGTAGTTGCAGCCACCGCGTCGGTAGGAGCGCTAAAAATAAGGAGAACAAGCCACAGAAAAGCAGCAATGCTTGTGAGATTATTTTGAAAATTTTCGGTGTTCATATGAAATTCCTGATTCAGAGTGATAGAAAAAGTATTTAAGTGTATTCGGCCCCATAGCGTGTGGGGGGCGAGACTAGCGACACGATGGCAACTGCCGATTTGCCTTTATTAAGTTAGCCAATGACATCATCGACCGAATCCGTATGTGCAGATGATCTCCTGTGCCATAGATCCTCCAGAGATCGCACTGCGCCGTAGACCTGGCAACGCGTTAAACGTTGTCGTCAAAAACGTCTTCATCCTGGCGTTTAAGGCCAATCTTTTGACGGACCCCTTAAATCAGCACGACTAAGTATCTCGTGAGTTTAACGGTTGACCCGAAAATACTTCTCTGTGTTATGCCCCAAAATGTGTCTTGTGTCTCATTCTGAAGCAGAGCTCCGGCGAATGAGGCGCCATTGGACCTTCTCCGGCTAACCAGCGAGCGGCCTAAAGCTACGGTCGTTCCAAGCATGCGGAGGTCACGTGGCGTGTCGCTATGCTCGTGATGCATATCTGTTAGCGATGGAGTAAAAATGACCCACCGGCGATGATTGAAAATTCACGCACCTGCAGTAGCGTGGGCCCTTTTTGGGGTGGCCATGTTGACACAGGAGGAAGCGGTGGAATACACGCATTGGCACGGTAGGGTAAGAGTATTCGAGCGATTGCGCGCCTGCTTCGGGTTTCGCGTAACACCGTACGGCGGCGGCACCGGGAGGGGATGGTCGTGAGCTATGGCCCCTTGGCGCTGAGGCTGACGAAGTTGGCGGTATGAGAGCTATTTACGCGGGCGCATTGAAGCGGCGAAGCCTGGATCCCGGCGAGTGTGTTGTATGAGGAAGCGCGCGAGTTGGGGTACCGTGGTAGCATCAGCCAGTTGAGGCGCTATGTAGCGAGCTTAAAGCCGGTGGCGACGGACGAGCCTCTACATCGCTTTGAGACCGAGCCTGGACATCAGGTGCAGGTAGATTTTGTGGTGTTTCGTCGCGGTGTGGTCATGCCATTATCGGCATTTATGGCGACGCTGGGATACAGCCGGGTGAGCTTTGTTGCGTTTGTCACCGATGAGAGGCTTGAGACGCTAATGGGTTGTCACGCGCGGGCGTTTGATTATTTTGGTGGCGTTCCACGGCAGGCGCTCTGCGACAACATGAAGACGGTGGTGCTGGCACGAGACGCCTATGGTCCGGGGCGGCGCCGGTTTCATCCGGAATTTTTGGAGCCGATCGCTTACAAATGACCGCCATCTACGCTAGTTCAGTGATAGCTGCCAACGACGCTCCAAGCGGACCGATCTAGCTAAACCTAATTTGAAGCATTAGCCGGTCCGCGTGAGTCGGCGGAGACGCGCGGTGGTAGCAGGCGGCATCTTGGATGAACCCGGTGCCTGCCGGCCCCTCGATTATCAGCTCGTTCTCGCGGCCGAATCGTTGGTGAACCAGGGATTCGCTTGCGACCGCAGATCCGAACAGCATCCGCAATGACTTGCGGTTGTGCGACTTCCGCATCATCACGTGTGCGCCGGAATATCGGTCGGTATCGAGAATGTAAAAGCTCGCATAGACGAAGTTGAGGCCGCCGACGTCGTAGTGATAATCGATCGCGCCTTGCTCTAGACACCGCCGCTCCTCGTCGGTGAAATCCGAAGCCAAGCTCCAAAAGAGTATCGGCGGGGCCGTCTTTGGCTCGTAACCGAGGTAGTTCCACGCAATTGCTCGCACGACCGGATCTTCGACAATCGCGCGCACGGCGCCGCAGCTCATCGGATCGCGAACGGAGCCTGTCGGGGTTGGCCGGCCATCGGGCGTGCGCCCGCGGATAACATCATGGTGGAAAAAGGTCGGGCCGTCCGGATCGTGTCGTGCGAATAGCGGCGTGGATCGGCAAAACGTATCGATTTCACGGACGATCGTCGCAGGAAGGCGGATTCCCAAAACGACCGCATCGTCGCGAATGGTTTTGACTGCTTGATCGACGTCTATATCGGGGAACAGCGTCTGCCGGCCCGAAATCTCCGGTGACACCCGAAATCCAGTTTTGCGGAGTTGACGAATGCGACTATAGCAAATACGGACGGCCCTGAAACGGCCAAAGACATATTGGAAATCACCGCTTCTCAACCGTGAGAATATGCTCTTGACGTTCATTATTCGCTCCTGGTTCTTGTGGATGAAGATCGCCGGCTTCCGCGATCCGTTTAACGCCTTCGCCGCTTGCCTCATCGAGACCGCCCAGGCCAACGGGCTTGAACCCACGCCTATCTCCGCCACTGTGACGTCGCCTAAAACACTGTGGATTGCCATTCTTTGTATGCATGTTGAAATAGTTAGCGCTGTGCTTGCAAGAACCAGGTCGTAGCCCCGTAACGGCCCAGCTTTCCTTCGATTCCATTCTTAGATGCATGATTGGACCATTGCACGGCAGTTACACCAAGACCTGCATTCTCTAGATATCCCTTCAACGTGTCAGGAGCAATTACTTGGATCCCGCCGTCCTCAAAAGCGCGCAACTTCCGATAATCTGCCTTGCCTAGCGCTTTTTTAGCGAGAACTCGAAGCGAGCCAAAGTTGGGGCCACTGATCACTAACATGCCGCCTTGGTGAACAAGACGAGCGCATTGCTCGACCACTTGCCCGGGATTGGGAAGTAGATGCAGCAGATTCGTAATGATTACACATTCGAAGGCCCGACCGTTCAACCTTCTTAAGCACTCGGCAAGCGTCCCATAATCCACATCGATTCCGAGACGGGCGGCCGTACCTCCAATTATCGAATCCAATGGTACAGCGGTGACCATTGCGCCACGTTTCTTTAACTCGGCTTCAGTCGCTCCCCACCCACATCCGATCGACAGGATGCCCTCAGCATTATTGGGCACCAGCGCTAGCAGTTCCGCGCTTGGTTCTTCATAATAACTTTTCGACCACTCCCGATTATGCATGCGAGACTCAACGGCGCAAAGGGTGCTCGCCGGATGTGCACCCTTGACAATTGACATCTGCGTTTGAATTAGCTCGTTACAGGCGGCCAGGGAGATTCCGACCTTACCTGCATACCGATTAGATAGGTGATGAATGAGAAAATCCTCCAGCGCCGAGATGCAAACTACCTTACGAAATCCGCAACTGGTGTAAGGATCCGTTGCTGCAGTACATGCCAAGTCGTACGAGCCTTCGTACGGACTTTTAAGGAAACCGCCAGAATCAATCGCCCTTCTTAACTGGCCCTGTGTTAAAATATAGCATGCGGCATGTGCATTAGATAATTCTCCCACTACGTAACCACCTCGCTGTTTAACCGATTCTGGTATCCAGTGAAAGCACCCGTGTACGTCGGGAAGGGAACGGGCGCCAGTTTTGTCCACCTCGTACCTGACAAAGCCAGCGATCTCATCGGGGGCCAAATCAGGTGTGGCCCGTAGAAACGCCTCAATGTTCCGTTCCGTTATCTCTATGTCATCCTCTGAATAGATAAACAGATCATACTGGTCGATGTTGCTCGCAAGAATAGACTTATGTGCAAACGGCAAAGACCATGGGTCCCGTGAAGGTAAGCCAACGACAACTTCGACATTCGGACCTAATTCTTTTAGGGCGTTGGATACTACGGCTATATCAACATCCATAGTCATTTGCCCATACCCAAGGATGACTCGTTTCAACAATTCAAGGTTCTTATTCCCATAACTGGCAATGACGACTAGCATTCGAAGCCTGTCGCCGTCCAGTTCCAAATCGGCATTCTTTAATTCATTCATGAGTAAGCACCTCGAAATCATCCCCTTACTATAGTCAACCATACAATCCGCTATAAAAGACGTCCACCTTGCGAGTAAAAAGTACCAAGTGACCTCAGAATCATGGCCGATCGACAGATCGGCGCTGATTCAAGGACTACCTCTTCGGACGAGCGCCCAGTAATGCGGGATCGACAAAAACACCAGTTTCGCTGGCAACATCGGTTAGCGTTGTCAGCGGTTACGAAGGTCAATCGCATCCACCATCCAATCGAATGGGCCCACTTCTGACTTCAGAGATTGCCTAGACGTCGTGCAATAATCCTTTGAGCCCCCGAAATCCACTGTACAGCGGCATAACTGGAGTTGACCCGTTTCGTGGACACTTCATCTTTTGGGAGTCCACGATGTCGAAACGAAGAAGTGCATATCTGCTGGAGTTCTGGCGACAGATGGTCGAGTTGGTCGGGTCGGGCCGCAAACCAGGAAGAGCTGTCGCGGGAGTTTGAGCCGACGGCGCAGGCGATCCGTAACGGAGATGGCTATCTTCTTCGCGTTCATCGAGGGCTGGTATAACCCGCATCGTCGGCACTCGTCCATCGGTGGTTACTTGTCACCCGTCAACTACGAGAGGAGGATATGTCCAATACTGAACCCGCGACCATCGCCAATGCACGGTTTGAATCCCAAGCCCTAAACCGTCCACGAAACGGGGGGAACTCCATAACATTGCTTTCGTTACGCTTGGCAAGGGCTGTGGCACATAAGGTTCCGACGGTGCATGGCCTGGCGACCGGATCCCCTTTTGTCGAGTTTCCTATCTCGAGAAATGCGGTTGTACGCGATTTCTTGTTGAGCCAATCTTTTCTGTGGCTTTTTTATAGTCTTCGATGTATTCCTGCGAAATAGCCGAAATAGCTGCTAATTCCAAAAACCATAACACATAAATTTGATCGAAATATGTTATGCCGAGCCAAGTAACAATATGGACCAATACCGCGCAACCCAATCCCCATAGGAGATATTCAGTTTCATTTTGTGCCCGTAAAGTGCCGCGAACAATTGTCAAGGCTTGCCCAAGAACTCGAAATGTGCGGACAAGCAAAAGAATTAAAAGGGCCATCGCTAGAAGGCCGGCGTTTAACCCGAAGGCAAGGTATTTGTTAGTAATATCCGCTGCACCTGTAGCCTCAATTACAAACGGAAACCAGTGTATAGTCTGAGCGATGTCCATGCCGGCGAACCACCATTTATCAAGATTCTGAAAGGCCACCTCCATCAGACGGGAACGATGCCAGCCACCACCTCCGGTTAATGAACTTATCCTTGCAGTTAAATACCATATTGGAGCCTTCATAACTATCGCTAGACACACAAACATGACGGCAACGATCCGTCTTAAATAAACCAGCTTCGTTCGTGCCACCCAGGATAGCCAACCCACTAAGCCCATAGCGGCGGCCCCTACCGGGCCGCCCGAGTTTGAGAAAAGGACAATCCCCAAGCACAAGCCAATTCCAGCACAAGCCCGGATACGATTTTTCCGTGTGAACATGAGCCCGATGTATAACGGCAACACAGCCGCCCCAAGTGTGCCGAGCAACGATGGATGCCTAAAACTACCCATGCACCGAATCCTACCGCCACGTAATTCGAAGTTCCAAGTCCCTGCACCCATCAAAGCAAACGGATTTTTCTGCGTAAGCATCTCGACCGACAATAGTGCGACATAAGGAACGAGAATAATAACGAAAACACGTAAAAACCATATCAGTTCCTCAATGTTTTTGATCAGTCCTCGGAAGGTAAAGTAACAAAACGAGGCATCGACTAGCGAACCGACCATCGCAACCTGGCCTACATCTGAACGTATAAGAAAAACCAGCGTGGTAAATCCATAAAGCAAGAGTACGGATCGATCTATCGCATTCAGTTTGGACAACACAAACTCCTTGCGTACCACAACGCGGGAAAAGCCGGCGAGTTCCAGTAGCCTAATCGCGGTCAAATCCAGGCCAAGCACGTCAACCGCTTGTTGCTGGGTTACATACAGTACGCCTCCCATCATCCCAACCAAGGCCCATCGCCGGGGTGCAAACAAAATCACGACCGTCAGCAGAAATACAATGCTTGCCCCTATAGAATTCATATTTTCTTTTTAGAGCCTATACGAAAACTTTATAAGGGGACAGGAAGAACTCAATTGAGGAACACGCCAAAAGGAGATGAGCCATCTAGTGGCAAACCAGACGAGCGACCACTGAAGTCAACCCTAGTCAGGAAGGTTTTTGTACCGCTCTGCGATTTCCCGCGGTAGACAATGCCAAGCGCTAGGAATTTCCTTTAGATATCCAAGAAACTCCTCATAGTGGTTTAGATGATCTTTTTCCATCAAATAGTCGGGATGTGTCAAAGTAAGGATCATGCCATGATTGGCGGCAAGCCATTTAGCTTTTTTCTTCCAGATTAAAATGTTCTTTGCTCTTAATGTGTAAAACAATACATGGTCCTGCGGAACCGTGTACGGCAACTCAACAAATTTTCCCGCCATAAAGGGCCAAATGGACCCAGTTCCGCCCGGAAACGGCTGGTATGGGTCGTAATCGAAACATGAGGCGTCGTACAAAATATTCAAATGCTGTAGCCAATCCAAATTCCGATGGACCTGAGGTGACCTGAAACCTACGGCACCATATTTCTCAAGCGCCTTATTGATATACGCAGCCCGTTGCAAAAACCTCTGCTTCGAATAATACAAAGTGCCATCGTGGTTATAGCCGTGAATTCCGATCTCATTGCCAGTCCTAATTATCAAATCAGTTATTTCACGATGTAACCTGTATTTGTTAGCTACCAAGTTCCAGGAGCCTCTGAACCCGTACCTCTGCTCCAAGGCGATTACCTGTGGAATAAAATCGTATCCCTTTTGGGTTTCCACATCGTGTGTAAGAATGATGGACGTCGTGTAACTGTCGGGATACAGCGACGTGGTGAACTGACTCCAAGCCCTTTCATCGCTCTTTAGCAGTTCAACCAGATCCGCACAAATAAACTGAGGACGACATGTCGTGGCACGCGTATACCTGCTTTGGAGCCAATGCCTCACAAACAAAGGCATAAAAGGTCGGGCAACTCGATAATAGATTTTTTGAAGCGGCGAAAACCTGAGTTGAAAATCGTTCTCGGATAGATACGCACGTGAATCCGGGTGTGGGTGGTTCTTCAGATAAATAGCCAGCGTTTCCATGGCTAAGTTATCCCTCATACGGCAAAATACTTGTACAGCGCTTCACCGGCCAGCCGGCATACAAACGGCGGACTATGTCTGATGACGGGTTCGACCAGCTTGTGGTTCAGGACATCGAACAAACCTGCGGAGGGGACTGTAGGGAAATACGAATAGGAAAGTTCCGTTTCCGTTGCACTCCATCCGCTTTTAAAATGTCTCAGCCCTTTGTTTGACGAGGCTGTTTTCCCAAAGTCGAACCTTAAAAACCCTTGCTGTTTGGCGTACAGCATTGTTTCCCAAAACATCAGGTGATTGGGCGACAAATCCAGGTAAGACGGATCCGATGCCCCATATTTATAAGCAATCGTTTCCTTAAACCCACAGAATACACCAGCACTCATATATTGCGTGTTATTACGGGTGAGCGATATAAATCCCAAGTTTTGTTCAATAATGTGCCTGTGAAACAGGGTGAAATATCTACGAGGTTGTATCGGCACTCCCTGCCTCTTGCGAGTTTTAAGGTGAAGCCAGTAAAAAATATCCATAGCTTCTACATCGCGACGTATCTCAGTTTTCAGGCCACTTTTCTGCGCCTTCTTAATGGGTCGTTGTACACGGAGCTTGAGTGACTTCAGGAGGTCTTTTGGCTCTCCCTCAATATTTGTTACGTGCAACCAATGCGTGTTGCGCAACGCAAATCCAGAGTCGGGCCCAAGCCCGCTACGAACTTCAATACGGGCCCTGTTCTGCATAGCCCCTGAGCGTACATGGTCCATCAATAGTTGCAACTCAGCAGGTGACGCACCAAGCGGTCCACAATAATCGGAAAACGGTAGACAAACCAGTTTTTTCCGAAACCCAGACCCCTTGACTTCACAAAACGGGATACCGGCCAGAATTGTTTGATCATGTTGCAGGCACATGGCAAATGTTTCGAATTTATACTGATCATGAAGAAGGGTTAACCAGGCCGGATGATGAAAGATCCCGGCGTCCGGGTGAGAATGAATAAACGCATTCCACAAAGGGTTGGTCGCTGGGTCAATAACATGAATGCTTGCAGAGTTTGTGTCGTGCATCGTATTTCTACTTCGCTCATTTTCTCGATGCATTGCCCACTTCTCAGAAGATGAGGATCGGCTTTTTTGCTGGTCCATCTTACGTTGGTAGCAATGAGGCATAGGCACTTGTCAAATTCAGTTTCTGAAGTTCCCAGGATAAAACGTTATTGAAATGGCTAAGGGTTCGTTCCCTTAAATCCTCGTATTCGTCCACTTTGTTATAAATCTCTACAACCTTTTGGGCAATTTCCTCGAACGTATTCACATGAATGCCAATATCTTCCGTTGAATTCACTTGCTCCTTGAGTCGTAGTGAGCACACAGGCACTGCACAGCACATGTAATCCATCACCTTCATAGCTGTATGCAAGTGATTCTTAGGCAAATACCCCCAGGTTACCAAGCCAAAATCGAAGTTCTTAATAATTTCAAACGCCTGTGGTACTCGGACAAAGCCGTATAGATCAAACCTATCCTCCATACCACATTCTCTGATTTTTCGCCGAAGGTAACCCAATCCGGGGCCACTACCTATAATTGAAAATTTAAACTGTATTTTGTTTTTCGCTAAGGTCTTGGCTATTATAAAGAAATTGTCCAATCCTGCTGCTTCATCATCGGCCAGTACACCGAAATATCCAATGTTAATCATACCGGTGCGTTTCGACTTATCTATTTCGGTTATGCTTTTAAACACGATTGGGTTGCTGTTTCGTACTACGTGTATTCGTTTACGAGCGTTTTTTTGTCTTACATAGTCAGATATTGACCGATTAGTGGTAATAATCAAATCCGCAAATTGAATACTCAATAATTCAAAAGCTCTCAAAAAAAGCTCCAAAAACTTACCTAGTATCGTTTTGCTTGCGCTTTTGCCCTTGAATGTCTCAATGGAAAGATCGTGGACATCAAACGTAAGTTTTGTCCCGAATAGCTTAAGCCAGGAAATGATAGGAATGATAAAGTCAGGAGGGTTTGCAACGTGAATTACTTTAATTCTCTTAAGCAGGACAATGAACGGGACCAACAATGCGATCCAGGTCCCCGCTATCGAGTATTCCAAGAGAATAAATAATAACGATTTAGCTTCAAAATGCGGATATCTGATGCACCTGACAGATTGAATACTCTCAGTAAACTTCTCCCCTTCTTGCCTTGGAGCTAGAACGTAGCACGAGTAAACGTCTGAAAGGGTGATGCATTCGTTATAGACTCTCGTATCACGCGGGAAATAGTCATTTTCAAGGACAAACAATACGCTCGTTTTTTTTCTCACTTGGGCGGGACCAAGGGTCGGACCAACCTATCTTCCCCGAACAAGGGAGCCGTAGACTTTGCCAGATCAGATAGGAAGCGCACCGACAAATCAGATCTCAGTTCCAAATGTTCGAGTTGATGTCCTTGAGCTTTGTGGTAGTAGGCTTCGTTCGAGCGACGATGTAGCCGGAAAAGGCTGGGTTCGAAGAGCAACTCTAGGCCAAGCAGCAAGCTCACCACGCTCAAGCAATTGCAGCCCCGTCCGATCCTGCGGGATTGGATAGAAAGTCGCGAGGAGGCAAACGTGTCAGGATTCCGGTATTCCGCCGGTTTCGTAAATTGACTGGATATAACGCAATTGGCCAACATTCATCATATGGCTAAGATTTGGCAGTTTCATGTCGCTTTCTCTTGAGATAGTGGTGGTACGCCTAGCCGGGATTTCTCACCAATGATCTGGACGCAGAGAGAAACAAACCGTCATGAGGGCCCTCGAAAACCGCTACCTCAGCAATCTGCGATATTCCCGACAGGCGGGAATCAACGAACTCGCGATGCCAAAGTTCCAGAACCAAGAGCGAGAAGACGTGGTCAGACCAGGCTTGAGACAACCGGCTTTTCGTCAGGAAGCGCTCAAGGAACCTTGCCTTGAAGTACCCGCGGCGAAGGGTTGAGTTATCGAGAAGAATCTCCTTGGCGCGGTCAGCCAGATCGTTCTTGAGCCAGGAGGTGAACGGCACCGGAAATCCGGCCTTTTTTCGGTTCAGGATTTCCGGAGGCAACTCCTTCGAAAATGCAGCCTTCAAAACGCGTTTGGTGTTGCGCCCTTGAACCTTGTGGCTGGGGTGGAGTGAGGCCGCAAACTCCAGCACCTTGTGATCGAGAAGAGGGACGCGCAATTCCAGAGAGTTCGCCATGGTGATCTTGTCCGCCTTCACTAGAAGGTTGTCAGGGAGCCACGTTTTCGTATCGACATAGAGCATCTGATCGAGCAGAGACCAGTCTCCGCCTGTGGGAAACACCTCGGCGAGCAACTGATTGGAAGAAATGCCTCCGGTCTCGCGGAGAAAATCCAGAGTGAATACTTCGGCGGCATGTCGATGAAAATAATCCGATGGGTAGGAGGTCCGGCTGAAATAATGTTCAAACAAAGGTCGCCCCAATGCCTCGGCATACCGCTGTACGCGATGCATCGCAAAGATTCCGGCACCAAAACCCACGACGGCCCCGAGTGGGCGAGCGAATGGTCCGAAAAGACCGGCAATCCGGTTCGAGCAGAGCATGTTCGGATAATTTGGATATCCGGCGAAAGCCTCGTCCCCACCTTCTCCGGACAAAAGGACTTTGACGTGGCTCCGCGCGAGTTTCGAAACGTAGTGGAGCGCCACCGCTGGCGGTTGACAGATGGTTTCTTCCATATGCCAAACGTACGACGGAAGAAAGTGCCAGAAGTCGTCTGCTGAAATGCTGATCTCATAGTGCTCAGTCCCGAAGCGTTCAGCCGCAATGCGCGCGTACGGGCGTTCGTCAACAACGTGAGCGTCGTCAAAACCGACGGTGAAACTTTTCACCCTCTTTGACGTTCCGTGTACGGCAAAGCTTAAGATGGCTGAAGAATCCAGTCCGCCGCTAAGCAATACGCCGACAGGCACATCAGCGATCATGTGGTCGCGAACGGTGGTACCGATCAAATCGTGTAGTTCTTCGACAACGGTATCAAATGGTTTGGACCAACGGTCTTTGCTGAACTGGAGATCCCAATATTGCCGGATGCTCCAAATGCCCTTTTTGGCGAAAAGATAGTGGCCGGGCAGCAGCTTGTGCACCGAGCGAAAAAGGGTGTCTGCGCCAGGGACGTATTTAAGCGTAAGAAATCGCCGGATCATCAAGGCATCGATATCGCGAGAGATATTGGGGTTGGCGATGATCGATTTGACCTCGGAGGCGAAATATAGGTTGTCGCCTATTTGACAGTAGTATAGTGGTTTGATACCGACACGGTCGCGCGCCACGAACAAGCATTGCTTTGATTTATCCCATATGGCGAAGGCGAACATGCCGCGGAGGAAGCGGAGACAGTCCGTCCCATGTTCCTCATACAAGTGAATGATGACTTCGGTATCTGTTTGCGAACGAAATACATGCCCTCGCGAGATGAGGTGTCCGCGCAGCGCCTGAAAGTTGTAGATTTCGCCGTTGAAAACGATCCAGACGGTTTCGTCTTCGTTGGTCATTGGTTGGCCACCGCCGTCGACATCGATGATCGAGAGACGACAATGGCCCAGTCCGACAGTGGTATCGAGAAATATTCCGCACGAGTCCGGACCTCGGTGACCGATGGGAGCGAGCATGCGTTTGATTTCCGCGCGGTCCACGCAGTGCTGTGACGTAAGATGAAGTTTGCCGACGATGCCGCACATAACGAGGTTGGGATTTAACGCAGTATTGTTTCCCTGGCGACGTTGCTAAGGCCACAAACTCCGCCGGAACGTTAGCGCGCGCCACTGTTGGATCCTCAAGTAACGAATCATGGCGGGGTCGGCGACTTTCGGGATCCGCTTAAGGTAACCCTTCATAAAGCCGTACCACAAGCCGAGGCCTTCCCTTATTCCAGCTGGCGAAGGCAGGCCAAGTGTCCGCTTCAGGCACTTGCAGGCCATAAAGACCGGGTGATAGCCGGCGATGTAGTTTGCGAGGCCGTTCTTTATCCAGTTAGCCCACGAACCGTAGGCCCCTCCAGTTGGTCGGTGGTGGACCAAGTGAATGTGCCGGAATGTGAGCGTCTTCCAGCCGAGCATGTTGGCTTTGACGTGATCCACGGTGTCCCAACCCGGCGCCTGGATCAGGCCACCGATGGCGTCGAAGCACTGTCGGCGGTAAATCTTCGTCGGGCCCCGCACATGGAACGCTGGCTCGCCCTCGAATTCCGTTACCGGTCTACCGTTGACCACCCTGCAGCAAGTTCCGCCAGCAATCCCCAAGTTTACGTCGGCCTGAAACTCCCGCAGGCAGCTCTCGAAGTAGTCTGCTCCAAAGGACAAATCGCCGTCGAATTTCGCGATGAAATCCCAATGATCATCAGCCACAAGATCGTAACCGTCGTAGAAGGCTTCAATTACCCCACTCCCAGCTTGGCGGGATCCGCGGTCTTTCCTGTGAACGGCGACGATCCACGGGTGTTGACTTGCCGCTTCGTCGATTAGCGCACCAGTGCGGTCGCTCGATCCGTCGTCAACCAGCACCCATTTCCATGGTTTTACGGTTTGCGCACACATGCAAGCAATGGTCAGGGGGAGATATTCCTCCTCGTTCCGGATTGGTGAGACTACTACATACTTGGGACTTGAGGGTTTGGCTATCGACATAGGTTTGGCTCCAGACGTTGGGCAGCGATCCATCGTTATGGCTTACAGCCGCGTTTCCGCAAGCGCGGCATTCGGGACTCTATGGGTCAATGCGGTTTGGCGGCAAAATAGATCGGCTCGCGGTCCAAGCCGTAGCGCGAAATATCGATCTCCGGGAAAAGCTCCTTAACGCTAACCGTCAACACTTGGAAGCCGTTGTTGGCCAAGCAGCGGGTAAAGCCCGTCTCGGAGTAGCGTCGCACGTGGCCGGTTTCCCGCGGGTTGGGTCGGCCATATTCAAGGGTGTCCGCCAACGAGTGGTCGATCGGTACCTGAAACACCGCCTGACCACCCGGCCGCAACACGCGAAAGACCTCACGAACGGCCGCGACATCGGCCGGGACATGTTCCAAGACGTGGAAGCAAAGGAAATAGTCGCAGGAGTTGCTTTCGAAGCGCGTGGCGGCTAGGTCGCCCTTTTCCATCGCGAAGTTCTTCAGGTCGAAACTCAAGTAGTTCTTCTGTTGCTTGCGCCACAAGCAGTAGGCTTGAAAAGTGCGCACCGGAGCGACCTCGATCACGGCCTTGTTGGGAGAGAAGAAATCGGTGCGAGTATCGAGCACGGCGGCGAGAGACCGGTAGCGATGGGTGCAGCTGCAACGGGGGCAATTTGAATCGAGATCGAAATACCCGGAACCAACATTTGGATAGAAACGGGACCCTTGCCATCCGCAGATGTTGCACTGCGCACGTTGGCGGCGGGTGAAGACATCGGCGGGCAGGAGCACCCCAATGCAAACAAGCCCACGAAGGGCGTCGCACATACCTTGCGGATGACCGTGGATAGCGCTCCATAGAAAGTAGCGCGACCAACGATAGGCGAGGCGTAGATGACCCATGCGAAACGGGACCGTCGGAAGGGGGGGGTGAGGATGATAGGGTGTTTGCACGATGGAAAATCAAACCCGGATGCTATGAGATACGGACGGGAGGCGCTGACAATATTTGGGCGCCGGGCTTTCTACTCCGGACATCAGCCAGATGGATCATTTGACGAAGGACACCCAAACCAATAGGCTTCTGCCGAGCAAAATTCATTTTTTCCGCAGGATTCCTCACATTGCTACCGTTCAGAGACGGACAACCTCTTCAGGTTGATCATGTTTTCTTACCCAAATCTCCAGCCCGATCCCCCAGCGAAGTACGCTGACCCATTTGACGACGGCTGCGCCCCATTCGCTTGTTCTGCGCCTGATCAACGCAATGGGGAAAAAGACCACTAGGACTCCCAAACGAACGACTGCAGCACCCGTGAGCCCGAGGCGATAGCCCAGGCTGTAAAGATTACCGTGGGTTTTCCTTAACAGCCGAGTTACGGACTCGCGCACCATGACATTAGAGAAGCAGCTATAGCTGTGCTGCGTGCTTCCGCCGCCGTGGTGAACAATCTCCACTTCGGGAACGTGGTAGTTCGTATACCCCGCCGCGCGGGTTTTGTAACACAGGTCCACGTCTTCAGCGTACATGAAATAATCAGGACTAAATCCCCCAACGACGTCGAACACCTCCCGCTTAATCATCATGCAGGCTCCTGAGAGGACCTCTACCGGCGCTGGTGAAATTGCGTCCTTGAAGGTCGCAGCTGACATCCATAAGCTGAACTTCGGGAAACAGCGTAGCAAGATCTCGGCATTGAGAACCTGGTTTAAAATTGTGGGGAAGGGCTGTACACAGCTCGTCTGCAGTGATCCATCACTGTTGAGTAAACGACAGCCGACGATACCTGCATGCGACAGTTCACGAAGGCGAGCGTAAAGGTGTTTGATGGCATGACCCCGAACCTCGGTGTCGGGGTTCAGAAGCAACAGGACGGTTCCGTGAGCGTACTTCGCGCCAAGGTTGTTGGCGCGCGCGAATCCTACGTTGCGCTCACTCTGGACGAAGCGAACCTGGGGATACAGGAGTTGCAGCATTTCCCCACAGCCGTCGAAGGAAGCAGAATCTACCACGATGATTTCGTATTCGATGCCGAAAGTGTTATATAAAATTGAAGCGACGCAATTTCGGACATAGTCCTTCGAGTTCCAGTTAACGATAATGATAGAAAGGTCGACCGGCGTTTGAGTCATTTCTTGCCTCTGAGGCAGCGAGAGCGAATTGTTATCAGGATCCGATGGCATACGCCTACTATGAAGACTCCATGCGACGCAACTGTTTCATTGCGTTCCCCTCATCCTAACCTTCTCCCGAAAGGAGAAGGGACTGTAAGCGGCAGGAGACGTACCGCTGTTCGCAAGCTAGCCTTTCAGGCACGCTACCGCCATGCGAAGCACTTACGCGTTTCGCGAAAACGGTACTCGATTTGTAGCTTAACCCTCACTACATCTGCAGCGTGTCGCGGGTAACTGCCCCGCTGACGTCCTACGCCCTGTGTAGCAGATCGCGGTCGACGCTGATGTAGTTTTTCCTGCCGAGCAAATTAAGTAAAATAACCACGCGTTCAGGGCCGGTTTCGGCTTCGAAGATAGCGTCCACGCCAGACATGGGCCCAGCATCAATCACGACCTCTTCTCCAGGCGCAATTGCAGGCGCCTTGTCAATATGTCGGCCGTCAGCGCGGTCGGCGCTATGCCTCAGCGACTCGACGATGTGATCATCCACCAGGGCCAACTCGTCCGCGAAGCGCACGAGCTTGGAAACGCCGGTTGTGTACCGGATCGGACCCGTATTATCACAGCCAAGAATCAAGCTCAAAAACAAGTAACGCGGAAACAGCGGTTCAATGCACTGCCTCCGCCGTCCCCGCTGCCGCCGGGGCTCGGCAATAAGAGGCAGATACACGTCGTAGCTTTGGCGTTCCAGGTTCTCTTCCGCGACTCTTTCTTGTCGCGGTTTCGTACAAACAGCGTACCACTGCTTCATGCGCACGACCGCATACCCTTTTGTGACAGTCTCGTCTGCCCTGCACGCTCGTTTGACCACCAGGTCACCAGCCTGCGCAGACCTTCTTCCAACGAGACCTGCGTTCTAAAGCCGAGCAAGTGCTCCGCCTTGCTAACACCAGCCAGCCTCCTCGAGACAGTGTTAACTTTTCGAGCAGGACCGTATTCTGGGGCGAGGGTCACGCCCATCACGCAGCCAAGGGTTTCGGCTAGCTCGTTCAGACTCGTTTCGGTTCCGCTGGCAACATTGATGACATCGTCGGTGATGGACGACTTGGCCGCCTCTAAGTTCGCCCTCGCCACGTCGTCCACAAACACAAAGTCCATGGTCTGCGTACCGTCGCCGAGAATCAAACAGGGTTGGCCTTTCGCCAAACGCTCCATCCATCGAATCATTACCTCGGTGTATACCCCAAACGCATCCATCCGAGGGCCATACACGTTGAAGTAGCGTAGCGCCACATAATTCAACCCATACATCTCGTAAAAGCTGCGCAGAAGGCCCTCGCTATACAACTTGATAGCCCCATAGATCGTCCTATTATCGTAACCATGATGTGTTTCAAATGTCGGGAATTCCTCGGCCTGTCCATAGATGGAAGCCGAGGAGGCAGCAACAACACGCTTGACCTTGGCTGCGACCGCAGCCTCGAGAATATTTAATGTACCCGTGGCCAGGACATCATGCGCCAGCCGCGGGTCTTCCGCGCACTGGGTGATACGGATCGCGGCTTCGTGGAAAACAATGTCAATGCCTTCCATGACCTTCCGCACCAGACTCGTGTCGCGAATATCTCCCTCCACAATGGTCACCCTGCCGCTGGCCATAGCCGGTGCGATATTCTGCCGCCTGCCGCGAGTGAAGTTATCCAGGACGACAATTTCCTGAACACCGTCGGCGACCAGTTGGTCGGCAATATGAGACCCAATCAGTCCTGCACCACCCGTTATCAATGCTCGTCTATGGTCCACGCTACCTCTCCTTTCTAGGGCTTATTTCTGTCGTTCTCCCGCACATTACGCCATCCGTGGCACTAAACCGGGCTGGCACATCAGCGATGTTCTGGCTTTTGCCCTGGTCACCTGGCGTGCGGTTCTAAAGGATGGCCTCAAGATCGGCGTTCTAATCATGCGTCCAGTCTTAAGGGACCGAAGATGAGAAACCGAATGGCGCGAGCAGCCGCTGTATAGGGCGCGGAATGCGGTCCGGGGAGATGAGAGTGAGCAGAACTCGAATCGAATAAACACTACTCAGAATCACCGCCAATGTTCCGACGCCGGTCGCCAACAACGAGGGTAGCGCATAGAAGCCGCAGAACACCACCGTGATCAAGGTGAGGCAAAGCAGGCCCGTTTTTCTGTTCGCGGCCGACCAGCGAAACCCGCTGAGTCGCCGAACGATCGGGTAGATCAGAAGTCCGTGGAAAACATAAGATCCAAAGAAAGCAATGCCGGCGCCGTTCAAACCGAACGATGTCACACATATCCACGCGAGACCGACGTTGACGACCGTCCAAGCCAGTTCGGTCCAGAAAAAGAGTTTTTGCGCGCCTTTTGCCAGGATAATGAAGCCCATCGGCCAGGTAATCACGCGGAGCGTCATTCCAAGGCATATCCAACGCAGGATTCCCACCGCCGGATCGAATTCGGCGGTATAGAACAAAGCGATTACCACGGGTGCAAATGTGAGGGTGGCTATCACACCCGGACCCGCCAACAGCAGGCTGACTCTGCGCCTGTTCGTTCACCAATCGGTTGCACTCGGTATTGTCCTTGGCGACGGCGGTCAAGCGGGGATAAAAGTCCGCTCCCATTGCCTGCAGAATGAACCCAACATACAGCCCGCCCAGAGTCCACGCCGATTGATAGAATCCGGCTGCTTCGAAACCGACCATGCGGAGCACAATGATGCGGACCGCGTAGGCGGCCCCCATCGTCAGAAGCCCACTTGCCATGAATGCGAAGCCGAGCTTCAACAGTGCGGCTGCTTCCTGCCCTGACTTGGGACGCCGTCATTGAAGGCGTCTGGATCTGTACCTTCCGGCTGTACCACCATGAGGTGATGATCGTCATCGCGGCAACCGCTACGAGCGATGGCACCACCCCCTCTTCGCGCAAGGAAATACACCAGGGGGATGCTGATGATCGTGCCGAAGAGTGTACCCAGTACCCCCATCTTGGCGAGATCAGAGATGCGCCGCATTCCTTGGATCAACGCCCCTTGACCGGCGGATACACAACGGAAAAACACAGCGACTGACAGCAGGGCTACGGCCGCGGCGTGTTGATCGCTGCCAAACGTCACGCTGGACACCTGTCTGGAAAACACGACCAGTAAAACAGCGCCCAATATTCCGAGGACGATCGATGTTCGTCGCAGCACCATGGCGGTTCGCGCGATCCTCTCTGTGTCGCCCGAACCGACTGCTTCGGCAATCTGGCGCACGCCACTGCTGTTGATGCCCATTCCGGCAATGCTCTGAGCAAGGTCGACGATCGATCCGTACAGGCCCATCAATCCGACCCCGGCCGGACCCAGCAACACCGCCATAGCCTTGGTACGAACGATTCCAATTGCGACGTTCAGCACCGACGAGCCGCCGATCAATGCCGAGGACTTCAGAATCTGGCCGTAGGTATGCCTCTCAGCCGTGGCCACCTCTGCCGCCTGAGGCATATCTCGTAGCGAGGGAGCCGAAACCGGATTGGCCACGCTAGGCGGCGTCACTCCCACGCTTCAGTCGCCTTCCACACGTACGCCGTGGCTCCACAGCGAAATCATCAATTGCCTGCTCATGCTTGGAAAAATTCCTACCGCACGCATCGATTCTGTTAGGTCCTAGGACCGTTTGGTAATCACCACGCTTCCCGTTTGTATACTGAGCTTCGATCCAGCCATGATAACTGCCATCCATCACGCCTCGCCACCACGCCTCATTGCCGAGGTACCAGTCGACGGTCTTCTTGAGCCCAGTCTCAAAGGCCTCTTGTGGCTGGAAGCCGAGTTGCTTTTGGATCCTTTCCGCATTGATCGCATAGCGGCGGTCATGGCCCGGACGGTCTTTGACAAACTTGATCAATGACTGCGCGCCAATGCCCTTTCCCGCCGGCGAGTCGGGGAAACGTTGGTGCAAGCTGCCGTCACGGACAAAGGCCTCGTCTAATAAACGGCATATCGCGCTTACCGAAGCAATATTCGTACCCTCGTTCTGCCCGCCTATGTTATAGGTTTCCCCACCTACACCCCGCTCCAGTATGCATTCGATTCCCCGGCAATGGTCTTCGACGTACAGCCAGTCGCGTACGTTCATACCATCGCCGTATACGCAGATTGGTTGGCCGTCAAGAACATTGATGATGGTCAGCGGGACGAGTTTCTCTGGGAAATGATAGGGCCCATAGTTATTCGAGCAGTTGCTAATGGTGACTTCAAGACCATAAGTTCGGTGATAGGCACGGACCAGGTGATCCGAGGCGGCCTTGCTGGCCGAATAAGGGGAGCTCGGATCATAGGGAGTAGTCTCCTTGAACGCGGGCGCAGTTGCAGACAAAGAGCCATACACCTCATCTGTGGACACGTGATGAAAACGATGCCTTACCGGTCTGCTAACGCCGTCTAACCAAACTCCCTTGGCCGCTTTCAAGAGGGTGTGAGTCCCAACGATGTTGGTTTCGATAAATGTATCGGGGCCGAGGATGGAGCGATCGACATGCGACTCGGCGGCGAAATGCACGATAGTATCGATACGCGCTTCGCGTAGCAGACGCTCGACCAGGGTCTGGTCACCTATGTCGCCGCGTACGAATTCGTAATTATGGTTCGAGGCGATGGGTTTCAGGCTCTCAAGATTGCCCGCGTAGGTCAGCGCATCGACAACGATAATGCGGTTTTCGGGGTAGCGCTTTATCCAGTAGTGGACGAAATTCGCGCCGATAAAACCCGCGCCACCGGTGACTAACAGTTTGCGATTATTCATGGTTTAATCGAAGGTGAGAGTTCGGCAGAAGCTTGCTCTCACGTTGAGGGACAGGCTAAGACAGCCAGTGACCGAGCTTCCCTAATTTTAATCCTCAATCTCATTAAGATCCGCCAGCATCTTCCTCAATGAGGCGCGCCAGTGCGGCGGAATCGAGCCTAAGAGTCTCCGCGTTGAGGCATTATCCAACACACTATAGGCAGGACGGCGCGCGGCCGTGGGATAGTCGTCTGTGGCGATCGGTATGACTGGGATAGAACGCGATAACAGGCCCAATTGCCGCCCCTCTTCCTGGATCGCTACGGCAAAATCGTACCAGCTGACCACACCCGCATCGGTCCAATGATGAAGGCCCGTGATCTCTGGCTTAGTCGCTATAGCCCAGATACACTGGGCCAACCCTCTCGCCCAGGTCGGTGTTCCGATCTGGTCCGCAACGACCCTAATCTCGTCGCGCTCGCGCATCAAACGCAGCATCGTCTTGACGAAGTTGGTGCCATGACTCGAGTAAACCCATGCAGTGCGCAGGACCACTGCTTGCCCATTGCAGATTTCCATCACCGCTCGCTCGCCACTGAGTTTACTCGCGCCGTACACCCCAAGGGGGTTTGGCGGATCATTCGGCTTGTACGGCGCGGAGCCATGACCATCGAACACGAAATCGGTAGAGATTTGTACGAGCCGAGCACGCGCTGCCCCGGCTGCAGTTGCCACATGAGCGGCACCGGTGGAGTTCACGGCATAGGCCCGCTCCGATTCTTGTTCGGCCTTATCCACCGCGGTATAAGCGGCGGCGTTGATAATGAGATTTGGGCTGATGGAACGTACCGAATGTCGCATGGCATCCGGGTCGCAAACGTCAAGCTCCGCTCTCGTTAAGGCGGTAACCTGCCACTGCGGCGGAGCGGTCCTCACAAGCTCCCAGGTTAATTGTCCACCCCCGCCAGTGATGAGGACCTTCACGGGAAACACTCGGCGTCTCTAAACAATAGTCCCGCTGCATCCTTCGCCGAGAGGTGCGGCAACCCGATACCGATTAGCGGCCAAGCAACTCCCAACTCAGAATCATTCCAGCGTAAGCACCGCTCGTGCTGCGGTGCGTAGAAGTCGGTACACTTATAGAATACCTCGGCGCTAGCACTCGTCACATAAAAGCCGTGCGCAAATCCGGCCGGTGCCCATAGCATTTTTTTATTGTCAGCCGAGAGCCATTCGCCCACCCATTGCCCGAACGTCGGGGAGCGCTTACGCAGATCAACGACGACATCGTAGATTTCACCAGCGACAACGCGAACAAGCTTGCCCTGTGTCTGTTGGATCTGATAATGAAGCCCGCGCAGCGTGCCTTGTACCGACTTACTGTGATTATCCTGGACGAAATTCACCTCGATTGCGTGCTCGGCGAATTTCCGTGCATGCCAGGTCTCCATGAAGAATCCCCGGTGATCGCCGAAGACCTCGGGCTCAATGATGACGACATCGGGTATGCGTGCAGGCCCGAATTTCATGAAAGCGCGCTCTCGTCCAGCACTTGCAGGAGATACTGGCCGTAACCGCTGTTGCGTAGCGGCTCTGCGAGCCGCCTCAGCTGCCCAGCATCAATGTAATTGAGGCGGTAAGCAATCTCTTCTGGGCACGCGATCTTGAGTCCTTGACGCTGCTCGATCGTCTCGATGAACTGCGCCGCGGTAAGCAGGCTCTCATGCGTTCCGGTATCCAACCACGCTGTCCCGCGCCCGAGGATCTCGACCTGCAGCTTGCCGCGTTCCAAGTAACGCGCGTTCACATCGGTTATCTCAAGCTCCCCGCGCGCTGAGGGCTTAAGCTCACGCGCGACGTTGACGACCGCATTATCGTAAAAATAGAGCCCGGTGACGGCGTAATTCGAGCGTGGATTGGCTGGCTTCTCCTGCAGTCCCATCGCACAGCCACGGTCGTCGAACTCCACCACCCCGTAGGCCTTTGGGTTTTGCACTCGATAGGCGAAAATCGTGCCTCCGGCTGGGCGATCGTTGGCCTGGCGCAAGGTCTCGGTGAGATCATGGCCGTAGAAGATGTTGTCCCCCAAGATCAGCGCGCAGGGATCGCCGCCGATGAAATGCCGGCCGATGATGAAGGCCTGGGCCAGCCCATCGGGCGAGGGCTGTTCTGCATAGGAAAAGCTCATGCCCCACTGGTTGCCATCGCCGAGTAGATGGGCATAAGCCGGCAGGTCGCGCGGTGTCGAAATGATCAAAACGTGACGGATACCCGCGAGCATGAGGGTCGATAACGGATAATATACCATCGGCTTGTCGTAGATTGGCATGAGCTGCTTGCTGACTGCATACGTCAGCGGATAGAGCCGGGTGCCCGATCCTCCAGCGAGCACGATTCCCTTTCGACGTCCGTTCATCTAAGCCCGCTCGCATTCACAAGAGTTACTAGGACCTATCTCAAATTTGCCTACGCAGGATTGCTATTGTTGCAAGCTGAACAAAGCCTAAGAGATTCTCGGCATAATATTCCCATCGAACGAGGAGACGCCTTTGCCACTGAATCCAGGCGAAGAACCGTTCAACGAGCTAGCGTCGCAAACGGCGGGGTTTTGCGATTTCGAGCGGTGCTGCGCAATCATCTCGATGCCGTCTTTTTGGAGTCTCTCGTCGAGTTTATCACTGTCATAGGCACGGTCGCCTATCAGGTTCTCGGGCTTCGCTGCACTTAAAATGGTTGAATGTTTCGTTTCCCAATTCCTTTTGTTGAAAACTCGGAGATGCCCAGTGCAGCCTCAACGCCACGTTAAGAAACCGGTCTTGCGGCGGGCGTTAATGGGCGCCGATGGACTGGATCACCACCTTAACCGTCTTGATTAGGATTTTTACGTCAAGCAAAAACGAGCAGCTTCGAATATATTGAAGATCGAGCCTCACCATGTCATCAAAGGACGTCTTACTTCGCCCCTCCACCTGCCAAAGACCGGTGATACCGGGTTTTATCTCTAGAATTCGCCTGAGATGCCATGATTGGTATTGCTCAGCTTCGTAAGGAAGGGGTGGCCGCGGTCCAACCAGACTCATGTCTCCCCTTAGCACATTGAAAAGCTGTGGAAGCTCATCAATGCTTTTTTTGCGAATGATTCTACCAATCCGGGTAACCCGTGGGTCAGATTGTATCTTGTACAATGGGTTTATCATGTCCCCTTGATTGATCTCTTCAAGCTTGCCGTTGATAAACTTTGTGATGTACTCTCGGTGGATTCGGTCATCCCCGCTGGAATGCATGGATCGAAATTTGTAGAAGGTAAAAGGAACTCCCTTTCTACCCAAACGGATTTGCTTGAACAAAACGGGTCCTGGAGAAGTGGTTGTAATAAGCAATGCCGTAATCAATATTACTGGCGACAATATTAGTATTGCAAGCAGAGAACCTACGATGTCAACGCCTCGTTTCAATAGATTCCGAAGCGAGATAGATTCTGTAGCATCCTCAAGAAAGAAAGGAGAAAGCGTTTCTGGATCCTGTTGTTCTGCTGAGAACCTATGAAAGATCTGATCAGGAAAAGTCGCGGTGACGATTGAGAAAGGAGGCTTTTCATGTCCGTTAAACAGCTTGCTAACACATTGTTCCGCCCCCTTCTCGGTGGTATCTGGAAAAATTACGCCTATGACATTGTCATCGACGTATCCAATGATATCGGTTTCCCGTAGGTATTCCGGAAGCGGGGTTATAAATTCCTCAAAGTTATTCAGCTCATTACTCGTCTTGTTCTCAAAGTTGATAAGCGCAATAGTCAAAGGGGCCTTGGAGCGCTCTGCCCGGCGCCTCTCAATTCGCAAATGCTTCAGGAAGTAAGGCTTCGGAAGCAGCTTGGTCTGCAAGGAGCTTATCCTGTTATGTACGCTACGATGCGTCATAGTGTGGTCGTCACGGCGTCACCATCGCGGCTGGAAGCGCGCGTCAAGTCCGAAACTGAAGAGTCGAGAAGCCCTTGGATTTGGAACTTATTACGATTCCGGCAATGTTGTATAATCCAGTTGAAGGCATGGAATGTACCAATGGCTTGGGTTTTCATGCATGCAAGGCGTCACGCAACGCTTGCGCTACTCGCTCCTGCTGTTCAAAGCTCATTCCTGGGAATAAGGGCAAGATGATACATGTGTCCTGCGATTCTTCGCTGTGTCGCAGTCGCTGACAGGATCCTCCAGGGCAGTCACAATGTTTCGACTTACCGCTACAAGACCAGCTACCGGGTGGATAGGCAGCTTCTCGGTGCGAACACATCACCCCACGGCGTGTCGCCACACCGGCATCTAACATCGACTGCATCACTTGCCGCTGATTCGATTCCTCCGGGAGACGAACACAAAAGCTTTGCCAAGTGCTTCGCGCCCAATCAGGCTCCGCTGGTAACCCCATTCCTGGTATCTCGGAAAGGAGGGATCTGTAACGGGAAGCCAGATCCCGACGCCTGTTAATAAGTCCAGGTAAACGTCTCAACTGCTCACAGCCAATCGCTGCCTGAATATCAGTCATCCGGAAATTAAAACCAAGGTCAGGGTAGGCCTCTACAATCACCTCAGAAGAATTATGCCGTGTGGTATCCGGGACGCTCATGCAGTGCTGCCGTAAGAGCCTAAAGCGGTGATCCCAATCGGCATTGTTAGTGGTGAGCATTCCGCCCTCGCCGGTCGAAATGACCTTACGCGGGTGAAAGGAAAAACACGCGATATCCCCATGTGGCTTGCCTATCCGTTCCCAGCTGTCTCTGATACGGATTTCGCTACCAATGGCGCAGGCCGCATCCTCGATAACAGGTAAGCCGTAGTGTGAAGCAATATCCAGAATCCTTGGAAGATCGCACGGCATACCCACTTGGTGTACGCAAAGAATCGCTTTAGTCCGTTCAGAGATAGCGGATTCGATCAGCGTAGGATCGATGTTAAAAGTTTCTGGGCAGATATCCACGAATACAGGTATGGCGCCGCAATAGCGGATACTGTTGGCCGTCGCGATGAATGAATGGCTGACGGTAATAACTTCGTCTCCTGGCCTTACGCCAATAGCGACCAGTGCCATATATAAGGCAGTCGTACAGCTTGAAACAGCGCAGGCGTGCTTCCCTCCAACGTAGTCGGCAAAGGCTTGCTCGAACTTCGTTACGTAAGGGCCTTGGCTAATCCAGCCAGATTGCAGCACCTTTGTAGCCGCTAAGATTTCCTCCTCACCAATCCAAGGCTTCGTTATTGGTATCATTATCGATAAGTTATCCCTAAATCCTTTGCGCTCTGGATAATTAGCGTGTACGGTGCGAGGTCTGCCCGACTTCGTGTGCGCCGCGCCACCCTATCACTATGGCTGGAACTCCAGCCACCTTGGCGTAGTCCGGGACATCGTGCACCACGACAGCTCCGGCACCGACGATAGCACCTTTCCCGATTGTCACACCCGGCAAAATCACCGCGTTAGTGCCAATATCCGCCCATTCTTTTACCCGAACCGGCTTAATCACCAAGTCGGTATGAATAATAGGCACGTCAAGAGGCAACCCCGTATGAGCCGACCCTAACACTTTTGCACCCGGGCCCCAACCAACATAATTCTCGAGGATAAGATCACGAGCGTCGAAGAAACTCTGTGGTCCAATCCAGACGTAGTCGCCTAGCTTACAACTGCCGTCATACCGTCCTTGAATGTAGGCTTGGCTGCCGATAAATACGCCGCTACCAAGCTCAAATGTTTCAGGATGTTTAAAGCCAACTCCCGGTTCAACGCGCAATCCATCGCCGCATACACGGATAAGCGCGCGCCACAATACACGCCGCATGAGGGAGTCAAAGTTACCGTAACCTTGCGAAAACCGGCTGTATAAATTGAGCAAATCTTCGCGAGTATATTGTTCACGCAATTCACGAGCTAACTCGCAAGCGTACATTGGATCGGGTGCTAGCTTCTGGAGGCCATGGACGGCTTTTACTAGGCGAGTTCCGACCGAATTATCGCTCGCCATGCTGGGCCTCGTGCACCGCATTGGAAACGGCCTGAATTTGCTTTTCTCGTAACTCGGGAAACATCGGAAGAGATAACAACTCGGCCGCTGCTTTTTCTGTTACTGGAAGATCCCCTGCTCGATAACCATATTCCTGATAGGCTTTTTGCATGTGGACCGGTACCGGATAATGAATTCCAGTCTGAACTCCCTTGGCCTGCAGCGTTTCTTGTAAACCGCTGCGCTTTGGCGTGCGCACGGCATAGACGTGGTAAACATGGCGGGCGAAAGGATGTTCCACTGGCAGCTGTACACCTGCATCTGCCAATCGCTCATTGTAAAAAGTAGCATGGTGGCGCCGCGCTTCGGTCCACGCCTCTAAATAGCGAAGCTTCACCCGCAGTATCGCCCCCTGGATCCCCTCCATGCGGTAGTTATAGCCCTTTAAGACATGATTGTACTTGGACTCCTGGCCCCAATCGCGGAGGAGGCGTATCACCCGCGCATACGCCTCGTTGTTCGTTACTACCATCCCCCCTTCACCACAAGCCCCTAAATTCTTACCGGGGTAGAAACTAAAACAGCCCAGATCGCCGATAGAACCGATTCGCCGGCCATTGTATTCCGCGCCGTGGGCCTGCGCGGCGTCTTCGATAACGACTAGACCATGGCGTCGGGCGATCTTCAGGATGGGGTCGAGATCTGCTGGATGACCGTGCAAATGTACTGGAATAATCGCTTTAGTCCTATTGGTAATGGCGCTCTCGACCTGAGTAACGTCCATACAAAGAGTTTCGGCATCAACATCGACGAAGATTGGTCGTGCCCCTGTATAGTCGATAGCCGCGACTGTCGCGACAAAAGTACAAGAAACCGTTATGACTTCGTCACCAGGGCCGATTCCCGCTGCCAGCAACGCTAAATGGAGGGCGCTCGTACCACTGTTAACACCGACGCCATATTTCCCGCCGCTAAAGGCAGCAAATTCTTCTTCAAAGACCGCCACCTCACGCCCCAGCACGTATTGCGTGCTTGCTAAGGTAGCGTTGACTGCTGCTTGGATTTCGTTTTTAATACTCTCGTACTGCGCCTTAAGATCAATAAATGGAATCACGCGTTTAACCCTTCTTTAAAATTCATTTCGCATCTCGCCAGTACCTAGGCTGTAAACCCATCCAGCGACCGCAGAGGAGATCAATACAACCGTAACTTCCGCTCCTTCGACAGTAATTTTATGCAGCCTGGGTTCTGAAACTCGTTGACACGGTCTGCCGCCGCAAAACCCCGGGGATTCCACCTACTTCCACCGGGCGGCCGCGTTCATTCATGGAACGAGTTGCCGCTTCCAAGACGCGTACGACCCTAACCCCTGCGTGCCCATCGCTGATCGAGGTTTCGCCTCGACTGATACAACGAACGAAGTGCTGCCCTTCGACTCGGAGTGCCTCAGTGATCTCTAGCTGAGGCGCCCACATGTCGCCCGTCCGATACCCTACCATCGTGTTATAGAGCGCTTCCTTACTGCCGTTGACGGTAATCCCTTTGTCGTACACTTTTATCTTCTCACTGGGCTCCAGATCATCGTAAACGATCATCTTTTGGCTTCCACCGATAAGTGTTCGACGCACTTTCACCGGTGCCAGCCAATTGACGTGTATATGAGCGATCGCATTTCCGTCAAAAAACAAGGTCAAGTAAGCGGTATTCGCGAGCGTTCCCGGAACGTGGTTCATTCCAGTTGCCGAGACTGCAATTGGTTTCAAAGGACATATGTAATCCATGATTGAAAGGTCATGAACTGCCAGGTCCCAGATCACATCAACATCGGGCCGAAACAAGCCGAGGTTAATTCTGGTCGAATCGTAATAATACAGGTCTCCGAGTTCACCATTCGTGACAAGTTGGTGAATCTTTTGGACCGCGCTTGTGTAAACAAATGTATGATCGACATGCAGCAGCAGATTGCGCTTTTTGGCCTCCGCGACAAGGCTGGCCCCCTGTTCAGCGGTTTCCGTAAGCGGCTTTTCGATGAAGACGTGTTTTCCAGCGTTCAGCGCCCGTGAGGCCAACTCAAAATGACTGGATACCGGTGTCGCAATAACAATCGCATCGATTTCAGGATTCGATAACAGATCTCGATAGTCAGGGGTGATATGAACAGTTGGATATCGCGCTTTCACCAACTGTAGTCTTTGCTCCTCGAGATCACTAACGGCAACAACTTTGGCATCCGATACTTCCATGAAGTTGCGAACTAGGTTCGGACCCCAATACCCATATCCAATGAATCCCATCTTAATCATAAGTAATTCCTTTTAATTAACAAAAATCGTTACCGGATCTTGTGTATCCTCACTCTTTCACTGCGCATTCCGACGATCATGAGTTCCAGCTAAGGCATTATTCATGCCGTTATTTTCTGCGCCTAAGGACCTCGAAAGCTGCTGCCTATTTCTAATTCACCGAAAACAAATACCGCGGGTCGAGAGACCGGAAGGTCGCGCGAAGCGGGCGCAAGGGGGATTCATAGCTCTCTAAAACCTCGTGGAACAGCGACGAATGATCCGTGCCGCTCGGTTAGCACAAACTGGCTAAAAACTAACGGATCGAAAATTACCTACCAGTAAAGACGCGACACGAGGTATTCCGTGTTGTACTGGCCGACCTCGATATTACATATGTCGTTAAACGGCAACGCGAAAACCATCGACGAACTCATGCGAGTTACTCGGTTTTTCGAGTATCGCCAATGACCTTCGCGGGTACACCGGCTACGATGGCATAATCTGGCACATCGCGGGTGACGACTGCGCCGGCGCCCACAAGAGATCCTTCTCCTATTGTAACTCCAGCCAGAATAGTGGCATTGCTACCTATCGCAGCACGTGTCTTTATTCGTGTACGAATCACTTCCCAATCGGCTTCCGTTAGTAGGCCACCCGCGGGATTAACAGCTTGTGGATAGATATCATTGGTAAACATGACACCATGGCCAATAAATACCCCGTCTTCGATATCTACGCCAGCGCAAATGAATGTATGACTAGATATCTTGCACCTCGCGCCGACGGACGCGCCTTTTTGTATCTCGACAAAACTGCCGATCTTCGTGCCCGCGCCTACTATACAACCATACAAATTTACTAAGTCAGGGTGATGAATTACTACGCCTTCTCCAAGGCAAACATCTTTTGCAATCATGGTATTGTTTAACCGTCCGCTACTCTTTTGGTAAAATTTCGAGACCAGATCAACGCAAGTTGCTCTTAGATACAAATCCTTCTTATTGCACGCTGCTCAAAATATCCTGCCGTCCACCGGACTGCGCATTGAAGGCGGCGGATAATATTCCAAGCGGCGCGCGTTGTGTGTACCTGGTCAACGACTCACACCTTCCTTACTGATAGGTCACTTGAACCGCAACGCTGTCCAACGAAAAGTCGCGGGCCGTAGAGGAAGCCACGTCGATGATGCGAACCCTGAAATTGGCGTTGGAAAAATCACCCGCAGTCCAAGTTCGCCCCCAAGTATTCGTCGCACCGCCCAAGGTATATACAACGTTCGTCGTAGTCAGGTTTGTCGTACTCAGGGCCGTGGTCCACGTTGTGCCGCCGTCCGAGGAGAGCTGCACACACATCCTCGGGGCGTTCGCAGTGCTATCGACCCTCGCGTGTAGGCGGACCTCAATGCCCCTGATCGATGCCCCGCCCGGCACATTGAAGTTGTAGTTGAAGTAGTTGTGCTTGTCCTTGCCTGCGTTGGTACATGACGTATTCGTGTTCGTACCGCTGTTGGTGTCGATAGCAAACTGGTCATCTGCGATGTAGGCGTTAGTAGGAGCGGTCTGGAACCCGTTGTTGTCGCCACCGCTAACCGCTGCGTTAGCACTCGGGGCTAAGAAGCCCGTACTTGTAATCGGCGGAGCGGGCTGCACGGTCAGCGTAGTGTTCCCCGAGACGGCGCCCGAGGTCGCCGAGATAGTCGTGGTGCCAGCGCCCGTGCCCGCCGTTGCCAATCCCGCGCTATTGATGGTGGCCACCGCCGTGTTCGACGAGGCCCAGGTTACCTGAGTAGTTATGTTCTGGGTGCTGCTGTCGGAGTAAGTGCCTGTGGCCGTAAACTGCTGCGTTGCCGACGTTTGGATCGTCGGATTTGCGGGCGTCACCGCAATCGACGCGAGTGTCGGGGCGGTCCCTGGAATGAATACCACGTCCACCCAGTAATTGCTGGAGGCGAAGGTGTTGGTCGGGAATCCCCCCGCCCCGTACAGGTACACCCCGTTGCCCCCACTCACGCCGTTCTGCAGCGCATGCAGCGGGGGGGTGTCAACACCGGTGGTGGTGAAGCCCCCTTCATTGAGCGCGTAGTGCCCGTTAGGGGCGTGGTACGAAACCACATAGACCGTGTTGGCCGTGATCGCCACCGGGCTCGAGAAGTTCACCTGCTGCCAGCCCGAGGCGGTCTCGTTCGTAAAGGTCGCCTGCGCTAGCAATGTCCCACCGCTGCTCCATAACTTACCTACATGCGTGCCGGTGTTCGTACTGCCCTTGTAGAACCGCACCCCGCACGCCGTGCCGTTGACATCCGAGCGGAACTTGACCCCCAACTCCACCGCCGAGGTGTCCGGATCTGCAGCCACCGCCGGAACCGCCGTCGCCGGCCAGATCGTGTTGCCGGTACAGGTGGCGGCGGTCGCGGTAGTAAACGACCACGTGTGGTTGGCGGCGAGCGCATTGCCAGCCACATCCTTCACCCGCGGATCGGTCGCTCCGCCCTTGACGGTGGCGGTATAGGCCGTGGAGGCGGCTAATGCACTGGTCGGCGTCAGCGTCGCCGTGTTGGCATTGTAGCTGACCGTAGCCGGTACCAAGGCGTTGACTGAGTCCCGCAGCTCGAAGGTCGAGCCAGTGATGGTCAACTGGTCCATTGCCTCGCTGAAGGTAGCCGTGACGGTTGTCCCGGTACTCACACCTGTGGTGCCATTTCCGGGGGAGGTCAACGTCACGGTCGGCGCCGTCGTATCAGTTGTCTGCGTAGTGGCCGAAGCCGTGTTGGAGTAGCCACTGAAATTAGGCACCGCATCGGCCGCACGTACCCTATACCGGTAGATCGTGCCCGCCGTAAGCCCAGTATCCGAAAAGGCCGTACCAGTCGGCGTCCCTATTCGGACAAAATTGGCGCACCCCGTGCCTTGACAACGCTCGACCTCATAACCGGTCACGCCCACGTTGTCCGTCGCGGCCGTCCACGTCAGATTGATCTGCGTAGTCCCTACCGCCGTTGCGGTAAAATTCGTCGGATCCGTCGGCGGCATCGTGTCCGGTGGCGGAGGCGCACCCACCGGTGTATTCATGTCGGTTTGGATCTCGGCCGCCGTCAGCACGCGGCTGTAGATCCGGACTTCGTCGATTAGGCCCGCGAAATATTCACCCCAAATGGAATTCCCGCCGACGCGGAGCGGTGAGGTCGAACTGATTATCGAACCGCCAGCGGCTTGGCTACCGGCTTGCGCCCCATTGACAAAGAGCCGCAGCGTCGTGCCATCGTAAGTGACTGCGAGGTGTGTCCAGGTGTTGAGCGGAAGGCCGGTAGCACCGATCGCCTGGGCGTCTCCGCTGCCGGTATTTATATACGCTGAGGGACGCGGCGCGTTATCGTGAGCATATAACGTATAGGCGAGCCCACCGGGACGCTCTTTCATGATTACGGTCTGCCAGCCACTAAGCGCACTGGGGTTTACCCAGGCCTCAAGCGTCATGGTGGTCGTGAAGTCAAGCGTCGCTCCATCGGCCACGGTGACCCAGTCGTTGGTTCCATCGAAGCTCAGCGCGTTATTAAAACGCCCCGACGTGCTCCAGGTCGCTCCGCTGATTGTGCCCGTATGCCCATTGCCGGTCGCGTCGCTTGCCGACGTACCGGAACCTTCAGCAAACGCATAGGCCGCCACGAGCTGGCCCGAACCCCCGCCGCCACCGCCCACGGTGACGTTTACACCCGCCCCAGGCGTTCCGAGATTCCCGCTGTCGTCCACCGCACGGCTCCGAATCGTCACATTCCCCGATGCGCTTGGGAGCCAGGTAAAGCTCCAGTTGGAGCGGCCGTTGGCTGGAAACCAAGTTGATCCGCTATCGACCGAGACCTCGACACCACCGACCACACCGCCGCCCGCATCGGCCGCGGTACCGCTGATCGTCGTCGGACTGCCCGCCGGAAGGTTCGAGCCGCTGGTTGGCGAGGAGATCGCGGAGCTAGGAGCGGTCGTATCGCTCGATGCGGTCGCGGGAACCAAGTCTGACTGCCGTGTGGCGGGCTGCACGCCCATGTCGGCAAATAGGTTTAGGGTCGCCTGGCGCATGCGGACGTCGGCTGCCGTATTGCCTCGATCGTGGTTGCTGTCCAGCCCCCAGGACCATTGAACAGTACCGGAGCCGAAAACCAGGGCGCCGCTATTATGGCGGTACAGAGTCAGATGATGCGTCGCCGTCCCCGATCCGAAGGTAGACCCGAAGTCCAACAGCACCGGCGCATTCGGGACCACAGCGGTCGACATGTGGAACAGGCCAGCCGGCCGGAATCCGTTATCAATGTCTTCATCCCACTCGTAGCCCAATGTGCCGAACGGCAATGTGGCCGTGGCCCCTGCCGCGAGGTTTGCGATGCTGGTGTTGCGCCAGAAGCGCATCTTGCCGTCTTCCGCCGGCACCTGAATGGAGGTCGTGGCTCCGGCGTTTACCGTGAAAAGTGTTCCGGTCATGGCATTTTCCGGACGGCCGCCGTCCGCAGGCGGGCTGAAACGCGGGTCGCGCCACGTACCGGTCCAGGTGGGCGGATCCTGGGGATCGATCATAGCGTTGGCATGGGTCTCCTTGTAGCACACCAGCGTGCGATACGGCGTCCCCGAACCATCGATGCTGTTTTCCCAGCGGGTCTTCCAGAACACCTCGTTTCCGCTGAAAAAACCTAAGTCTACGCCCGCGTTCCGAGCCGCTTCAACGTTCGTGCGCTGTGCATTAGACCAGTATTCGTCGTGGCCTACCGACAGGAAGAGCTTATGGTTGCGTATCAACGCGCCGCGACGATCGCTGTCGACTCCGGTAGAGTAGCTGACGTCGTAACCATTGGCCTCCAGCCACCGGACCATCGGGTATTCGGCGTTGAATACCCAATCCTGGCCGTTATCGACGGCACGGGTGCTGAACGGCCGATTGTAGCTGACCTTGTAAGCGCGCCCGGCCGGCGATCCGGTATAGAGGCTATTACCGCCGTAATTGTTATATGCCTGCCAGGTCGTATCCGCGGTCTGGAACAGCACATCCGAGGTACTCGCATCATCGCGCACGATAAAGACGATGTGACTGGCTCCCCCGGTGCTCGTACGCACGGCCCTCGCAAAGTAGATCCCGGACGTAGCGTTAGCCGGCACGGCCCATGAAGCGGAGACCGCCCAATTACCGCAATCGATGAGTCCTGTGGTCGCATTCGTGAGACAGTTCGGTTGGTTTTGCGCCAAAGTAACTGAATCTGGCACGGTGGCGACCTTGCGAGCTCCCCTCCCACCGTAGTAGCCCATGCGGTAGATGTCGAGACGGTAAGCACCGGTCGTATTCGCATCGATCTTGAAGAACACGGTCTGGCCTCGATTGACACTGATCTCAGTAGCAAAACCCTGGATATTCGGATCACCGACACCGCTGATGTCCCACTCGCTCGACAGGTTGCCAACCTGGCAGTTTTCGGCCTCGATCGGGTTTGCCGGGACTGCACAACTCGCTGCTACCCGTGGTCCATAGGTACTCAGCAAGGAAGCGCAGAACAGCATTGCAAGATGGGCAAATCTACGGGGCATTTTGTTCTCCATTTCGTGCTCCAATCCTATCGCCGGTCTTAGGCGTTGTTGTTTTTCCATAAGCGCTTGCAGTCCTACCACAGGCGCTATCGATGCCTAGTCGTCGTCTCCGTCAGCCACTCCGCTTAACGGAAGCCGAAGTCATTAACGTAGGCGGTGGCGTCGAGGCTACTGACCACCATCTGCACCTCTACGCTTCGGTCATTCTGTTGTGCCGTACTACGGCACCTCTCCTTGTGCGGAAACATGACGCTATTCCCTTTCTCCGAAATATAAAGCCCTCTGCTAGGGCGCGCACCGAAGGCAGCGGACAATGCTCCAAGCGGCGCGCTGTGCGTACCTGGTCACCACTCACACCTTCCTTACTGATAGGTCACTCGAACCGCTACTCTGTCCAACGAAAAGTCGCGGTCTATAGAGGAAGCCACGTTGATGATGCGAACCCTGAAATTGGCGTTGGAAAAATCACCCACAGTCCAGGTTCGCCCCCAAGTATTCGTCGCACTACCCAGGAAATATGCAAGCGTCGTCGTAGTCAGGGTTGTCGTACTCAAGGCAGTCGTCCACGTTGTGCCGCCATTCCAGGAGAGCTGCGCGCACATCCTCGGCGCGCCCGCAGCGCTGTCGACCCTTGCGGCCAGGCGGACTTCGATACCCCGGATGGCTACGCCACTCGGCACAATGAAGTCGTAGTTGTAGTAGTTGTGCTTGTCCTTGCCCGCGCCGGTACAAGACGTGCCTGTGCCCGTGCCACTATCGGTGTCGATAGCAAACTGGCTATCCTCGACATAGGCGTTAGCAGGAGCGGCGAACCCGTTGTTGTCGCCGGCACTGCTCGTAACCGCTGCGTTGGCACTCGGGGACCGGAAGCCGGTATTGATCGGGGGAGCGGTCTGCACGGTCAGCGTAGTGTTCCCCGAGACGGCGCCCGAGGTCGCCGAGATAGTCGTGGTGCCAGCGCCCGTGCCCGCCGTTGCCAATCCCGCGCTATTGATGGTGGCCACCGCCGTGTTCGACGAGGCCCAGGTTACCTGAGTAGTTATGTTCTGGGTGCTGCTGTCGGAGTAAGTGCCTGTGGCCGTAAACTGCTGCGTTGCCGACGTTTGGATCGTCGGATTTGCGGGCGTCACCGCAATCGACGCGAGTGTCGGGGCGGTCCCTGGAATGAATACCACGTCCACCCAGTAATTGCTGGAGGCGAAGGTGTTGGTCGGGAATCCCCCCGCCCCGTACAGGTACACCCCGTTGCCCCCACTCACGCCGTTCTGCAGCGCATGCAGCGGGGGGGTGTCGACACCGGTGGTGGTGAAGCCCCCTTCATTGAGCGCGTAGTGCCCGTTAGGGGCGTGGTACGAAACCACATAGACCGTGTTGGCCGTGATCGCCACCGGGCTCGAGAAGTTCACCTGCTGCCAGCCCGAGGCGGTCTCGTTCGTAAAGGTCGCCTGCGCTAGCAATGTCCCACCGCTGCTCCATAACTTACCTACATGCGTGCCGGTGTTCGTACTGCCCTTGTAGAACCGCACCCCGCACGCCGTGCCGTTGACATCCGAGCGGAACTTGACCCCCAACTCCACCGCCGAGGTGTCCGGATCTGCAGCCACCGCCGGAACCGCCGTCGCCGGCCAGATCGTGTTGCCGGTACAGGTGGCGGCGGTCGCGGTAGTCGCCGTCGCTATGTTCGAGTAGCCGCTGAAATTAGGCACCGCGTCGGCCGCACGCACTCGATACCGATAGGTCGTGCCCGGCGTCAGCCCACTGTCCGGATGGCTCGTACCGGCCGGGGTCGCCACTTCGACAAAATTGGTACATCCCGCACCTTGACACCGCTCTACTCGATAACCACTGACTCCCACGTTATCGGTTGAGCCCGTCCACGTCAGATCGATCTGCGAGGTCCCTACCGCCGTCGCACTGAGATTGGTCGGATCCGTCGGAGGTGTGGTGTCCGGAGGGGTCCCACCGCTGGTCGTGAATACCACATCCACCCAATAGTTAGTGGCATTGAACGTGTTGGTCGGGAAACCACCCGCCCCATAGACGTACACACCGTTACCCCCGCTCTCCCCGTCTCTCAGGAAATACAAGGGGCCGTTCTGAAAACCGCTGCTCGCGAAATAGTTACTGTCAAAAGCGTAACCTCCGTTCGGAGCATGGTACGAAGCGACGTAAACCGTATTGGGCGTGATCGCCACCGGCGCGCCGAAGCTCACCTGCTGCCAACCCGAGGCGGTTTCGCTGCTGAAGGTCGCCGTCGCTAGCTGTGTCCCGGACGCTGTCCACAATTTACCGATATGCGTACCGGTGTTACCGCTGCCCTTATAAAACCGGATGCCGGTGATGAAACCGCCCAAATCTGACCGGAACTTGACGCCGAGCTCGACGGCATTGGGATCGGACGCCGATGGATTCGCCGGCGTCGAACTGCTAAAGCCGCTACAGGGGCTAGTAGAGCAAGGTGCCGCTTCGGTCGTGAAAGACCAGGTAAAGTCAGAGACCATCGCATTCCCGCCAGCATCTTTCACTCCTGCCGCTTCACCTTTCACGGTAGCCGTATAGATCGTTGACGCTAGTAAATTAGAGCTCGGGTCCAAGGTCGCAATACGAGATGCGCCGTTGTACGTTACCGTAGCGGCAACTAAGGTGCTTCCGGGTCCGCGTAACTCGAACGTACCGGTTCCGACTGTTCCAGAGTTCATGTCCTCGCTAAAGGTAGCGGTAACGGAATCTGCCTGGCTAACGCCGCTGGCACCGGCACTCGGAGAATGAGACACCACCGTGGGGGGCGTCGTATCTTGCGCGAAGCTTGCCGCGTAGGCCCCCGACAACGCGGAAACCACCGCATAGCTCACGCCCTTGATGACCTCGGTCGTGAACGTAATTGAGCTGCCGTTACGCGTGATTCCTGTGAGAACGCCGGCGGTCAACACGCGAGGCACCAACGCTTGCAGCCCATTGGCCGCACTGTCCTGGGCGACGCTAAAGCTCAGGGTGTTCCCGCTCCAGGCGAACGTTCCGAACGAGGAGTTGTTGCGGCCATCCAGCCATGCCAGCATCTGCCGGCTCGACACGATTGGTACACCACGGGTGAGTGCCGAGGCGACCACCGCGTCCGCTACCGGCGATGTATTTAAGTCCGTATGCGCATTGACGGTATAGGCCCCATAGTAGCCTTCCGGACCCAGCGCCCGGTCCAATAGCGTATCGATCGTAAACGGATATTGCTGGTCCGACTCGTCCGTCATCTGCGTGGTGGCATTGTAGACATCGACCAAGGTACCGTTGAGCTGGGCGAACCGCATGGGCATAGCCGAGCCGGTGAACAACCCCGGGCGGTTGAGGACCCAGCCCGGAGGCCAAAAATAATAGTTCGTGTCGAGGCGGATCCCATGATTGAACTGAACGATCGCCCCGGTTACCCAGTCGCTCCACATGATACAGTGGTGGCGCTGCGTTATCGGCGGAGGAATACTTGGGTAATTACTAGTCCAGTCACTGATTTGTTGGGTATAATCATTCTCAAGCGATGCAGGTGTATAGTTGGTCGGGCAGTTGGCATTAATGTGCAGACCCACTTCAAAGCCGGCCGCGTTGAAGCCCGCCGCTTCTGCATTAGTCAAGGTCGGCGTATTCGGATATACATACGAGGTGCCCCTTACACACTCCCAGTTGGCCACGGAGCAACCGGGCGGGCTTAACGAAATAAACTGATTGAATCGACCTTCGGTCCCCCCATTGCCGTGATCGTCACCGGTCATGATGACCACCGCCTTCTCACCACGGGGGAAATACCAAAATCGCGGCAAGGGCTTCCGATCCAGATTCATGTGCAGGATCAGGTTTGCAAGCAGCCGCTGTTGCTCGTCCGCCTGCGGAATAGCGACCTTGTTCAGGTCTACCCAGTCCGGCTGCGGATCTCCATTGGCGTCACCGAAGAACTTGTCGTCCGAGCGGATAGGGTCGCTTCCGTCGCGTTCCTGCGCTGCCCACGCGGGGTTGCCCTGCCGCGTGTACACGATGGATGTTGCTAGATCATACGTGAAAGCCGCCGCCTGGCCGCCATTCGCCCCGATGCTACGCATCGTTACCGCAGGATTCGAGGTGGTTGTCGTCGCGTTAACATAGAGCGTCGCAAGGCTTGAGGCGCTGTTCAGCGTGTACCGATCCGCCGTACCGTGGAACTGGATGGTCTGGCCGACGATTCCGCTGCCGGGCGATTGGCTCGTATCGACAAGGAGGTAAGCATTGGACAATGTAGCGCCTGCAGGGGAGATACCGAGCAGGCCCGAGAGCTGCGGATCGGGTCGCATCGCAATCAAATTGCCACCCGCGTTCACCCAGTCAGTGAACATCCCCACTTGAGCGACCGAAAGGGGCAAGGGCGCCAGGATGACCGCGTCGTAGCTTGCTAGGGTCGCGGCATTCACTGATGAGATATCGCTCACGGAGAATAAATTGAGCCCCTCACTGCGCAGTATCTCCGCGTAGTACTTTCCGAAGGTGGAAGAGGCACCGGTGACAACCAATATGGGCCCGCCCGGTCCCTGGTTCGGATCGGGCAACTGCGCAGCAGCGCCAGGCACCAACCACTCTAAAACCGCGCCAAAGACCCCTTGCAACGAGAGAGTAGCGTTTCGCCTGGTGTCTGAATAGGTGCCCCGGCTAGAATCGGAGGGAATGAACAAGCCCAGAGTTTGTGATGCAGCGGAGGGTGCGGCTGAGGAGGACCTATTCTGTTGCAGACGTTTAAGCGCTCTTCTTACCCTCAGCTTCTTGCCGGCGGAAACGTCCCACTCCGTAAGATCCTCATCCTCATCTCCCACAAATAAGCGGCCAGTCGGATCGAATGCAAGCGCATTGATGAATCGGTTGTGTCTCGGAAGGTCCCTACGCAGTTGGCCGCTTGCTACATCCCAGACCAGGATGCGCATGTCTTCTCCCGCACTCACCACCGTCTGCCCATTGGGACTGATGGCGACCGCCCTAACGGGCGCCTGATGTCCTAGAAGACTTCGGATCTGTTGTCCGGTCGCTGCATTCCATACCTTTACCTGAGTATCTTCGCCGGCACTCACGAGGACACTACCGTTTCGGCTAAAAGCGAGCGCATTCACCTCCTCCGAGTGGCCAAGGAGGGTCTTTACAAGCTTGCCCGTCACCATATCCCACAGCAGCACACGGGCATCTGCATCACCGCTGGCCAATTGCTTTCCATCCCCGCTAAAAGCGAGGCTATTGACGAAATTGGTATGCCCCAACAGGATCCCAGTTAGTTTTTCGGTAGCCGCGTCCCACAACAGGATCCTGGTGTCTTCGCCCGCGGCTGCGAGGATCTTGCCGTCCGGACTAGCGGCAATCGTTCTGATGGGATGCTCAGAACCTTGCAACACCTTGCTCTGTGTACCAGTTGTGACGTCCCAGAGCTGGACTTCCGTGTCCCGGCCGGCACTCACTAAACGGGTTCCACCTGCACCGAAAGCAATCCCAGTGACCCCGGCACCATGATGTGCGGCCAGCGCAAACCGTTCTGATCCGGTGGCATCCCATAGGCGAACCGCACTGTCTTCTCCGGCACTACCTACAAGCGCCCCGTCCGGGCTTACAGCGAGGGCGGTGATACCTTTCCAATTGCGTGCCCGGGCTCTCTTACGAGTGCCCCGTAGAGCCAAGTCAGCGACAGCGCGTGTCTGGCTTGCGCTGCTTTGATTTTGGAGTCCTGGATCAATAACAGGGGCCACTTCGGCAGCAGATGAACTGTTGACGGTATTAAGAGTTTTGCTACTGAAATCGGTAGTCTGGAAAGCCAACGGGTCGGATCCAAAACCCGAAATTTGGTGGGCAATCCGTTCCACCCCGCCTGCGAGGTCCCAGACTATAACCTGCCCATCGTTACTTACGCTCGCTAAAACTTGTCGATTGGGATTAAAAGCAATCTCGGCAACTATGTCCTTATGCCCGACAAAGCGTTGGCGTAGCTTGCCACTTGCCACCTCCCATAATAGGATCTCGCTGTTATCACTCACTCCGGCTAACGTCCTACCGTCCGGGCTGAATGCAAAACCATGCAAAGCGGCATCGCCCCGGCTCAAGAGGGATAAGCGTTCTTCGCCAGATGTTACATCCAAGAGCTTGACTCGTGCGTCGATTCCGCCAGTTGCGAGAATGGTCCCGTCGGGGCTAAAAGCAAGTCCGTTAATGGGGGCACGCTGACCGGTTAGAATTTGTTTATCATCACCGGACTCTAAGTCCCACACGCTGACGTTAGCCTCCTGGTCTACGCTGGCCAGTGTCATACTAACTGGACTAAACGCAAAACCGGTTACTGCGGTACGGCTAGTAAGAGTTACGAGTTCTTGACCTGATGTTGGATCCCATAGCCTGATTCTCTCGTCCTCACCACTACTGGCTAAGATAGTCGCATCCCGGGCAAAGGCGATTCGACTGACGGCGTCGCCGCTAGACAATGTCCATCGCTGCGAGCGTGACTTTACATCCCAAATCAAAATCTGTTTGCCATCGGCAACACCGGCCAGGGATTCGCCATCAGGGCTAAAGAGGAGGTGAGTAACGATACCGTTAGAGGCACCGCTTAGAATCCCGCGTACCTGTCCGGACGGCATGTCCCACAGTGTGATCGTATCTTCAAGCACGCAAGCCAGGGTTTTGCCATCTGGGCTAAACGCAAGGTCCGCAACGACCGAACCAAGCGGACCCGGTCCAATCAAACGTTGCTTACCCGACAGCAAATTCAGCAAAACGATTTGCCCATCATCTGTCGCGCTTGCTAAGGAATTACCATCAGGGCTAAACGCAAAGCGGTCGTGATTCGACCGCGTCACGCTTGTTGACGATACTGGAAGGATTGTGTTGGGATTTGCCGAGGCAACGTTGACTTCGGATACGAGTGCTAAAACGTAAATTAGCACCACTGTAAACACGAACACCGTACCCGTGAGGCTAATTAGCCGGACTATGTGATTCCTTGTCATTTTCTTGTTCCTCCTAGGAAGCGGAATGTGTCCATAGTTTTGCGACACCCTTCTGCTAAATTTAGAGAGCTGATCATTAGGTTGGAAGTTTATTTTGAGGCGGATTGATCCAGACTGCTTCTGGCGGGTGCGGCGCCTTGGGTGGTTTTCTCACAAAACGCTCCGGATGCGCCGCGTATGCTGCCAATAGCACTGCGCGCCGCGCCCGGATTAGAAACTGTCCTAGTGGCCGCTCAGCGGGAATCTCAGCTTAATAGAGACAAATGGAGCATTGCCTCATTATGCGGAGATGCACCCGCAAGCATTGCGTGCTAGCGACAGTTAAAGGTCAACGGGAAAAATTTCTACCGTATGCCTGCCAGGCCGGGAGGATTAATCAAACGGCGTGCTAAGGAACCTAACCGTCTCTCAAAGCTGCCGGGCGAGACTCGATTGAAAGCAAAACCGTGAACGATTTTGAACGAATTCGGTGCGAAACAACGCTACCGCCCTACAAAACGCCTCCGTGTTTCGTATAGCAGGTCCTTCTATAGGTTGTCGACGCTTCTTAGCTACTCCGTCGACGGTTGAGGCGGAAAGAAAACGCCTCAGGTACACCTTAAACTAAGCCAAGTCTAGCAGGTTCCGCGAGACCGTCGCAACAGTTTCCCGCCCCAACATCTTAAGCAGGATCATCACGCGCCCTTCTGCCGATTCACCCCATACGGTCGCCTGCAGATTAGCGAGCGGCCCCTTTTCAATCATCACGGTGTCGCCCCTCTGGAACGCCAGTCGCTTTTGGTTATGCAGACCGGTACGCGGATCGGCGGTGCTCTTTATAGAGTCAACAACTACGCCGGGAACAATAGCCGGCTCCTCTGTGAAACGCACGAAATTCTGTACACCGCTTGTATAGCGAACCGGCCCCATGTTGTCATAGCCGGGCCGGAGGCGTATGAACAGATAACGAGGGAACAATGGCTCGATGATCTGTACCCAGCGTTCATATCGTCGGCGTTGTTGATAGATTAAAGGCAAATAGACTTCGTAGCCTTGGCGTTCGAGGTTTTCCTCGGCAACCGTTTCTTTTCTCGGTTTGGTGTGAACAAGGTACCAATTTTTTACGATATCCATATCTGCCGAATAGCGTTATCCAAAATACTACGGTCGCGTAGCTTGGCCGTATGCTAGGCAAGCGGTATACCATGTCATCTAACTGCGCGTACCAGTAAGGCACCGGGATATAAACGGCACTCGTTGGTCGGCGGGGAGTGGCAGTTTACTGTCGGACCATAACGACAGAATGCTTAATTTTTCCAAATTTCGCTCCTCGCGAGCGCTAACCCTTGCGTACCGTTGGATTTGGAACCTTCGACGCGTTATCAGCACATTGTCGCGACTCGACAACGACTCCTAACGCGGTCACCTGTATATGAAAGGAGTAATTTCCGAGCCTCTAGGTTGCAAGCCTTGCCCCATCTCATGAGCCCAATTCCGCTGTCGCCGACTATGCGGGGGCATCACCGGGTTGTTGCTTCTGGCCGGGCTTGGCGTGCACACATGCCATTGCTCTTCGCTTGCTAGATCATGGACGGCGGCCCGAAGCTCGTCTGCTGCTGCGACACGGAAGTGACGGCTATGAGAGCGGCGGCGGTTGTGTCACGCACGCCGCGGGCACGGCGGGAGGTTGTTGCGAGATTACACTGCCGCCCGCGGCGGATCTCGCGCCAATGACTCCTTTACCGCAGGGTCAGATCCTCACGCCGCTCGCCGCGGCGCAGATGCCGCCCATTGCGCCATCCGCGGCGATCTCTCCGCACCCGCATGACCGGTATCGGTGCCGGACTCGCGCTCGCCTAACGGCACTCTGGCTACCAGGCGTACAGACCTACCTCCACACAAACCGCTTCAGGACCTAAGACTCCTTCGTTGCTGACTTTGTCGGTGCGCGGCCGCGCTACTCAGGGTCGCGCGTCTACCAACCTGCTGAAGCAGGATGTGAAGTGGTCCACGATTTCTGTCGTTGGCCGGGTTCGCTGACCCTGGTCTTTTATGGCCTATCGCGGCCACTCCTGGGCGCGGTTGACGCGCCGTTTATCGGGCTCAGGGAAGCCTCCGCGGAGCAATTCGTGGCAGCGACCAGGACCAGTTGCGGTGTCCATCACCACGAAGGGCCCGGCATAAATCTGCCAGGAGAGGGTAGGGGAATCTCACCACTCGCGATCTTCCCCGGGGTTCGGGCATGTTATTCTCCGCAAGCTTAAAAACGTTAGCGCTCGGCGGAGGTGGCGGCGTCTCCGGTTCCGACTTGAACCGGAGACACCTGACTGGACTCTTATTTCTTAGATTTAGCGGAAGCGCGCTTGGCTGGAGCCTTTCTGCTGGCGGAGACCGGACGCTTGGCGCTTGTTGCGACCGCTTTCCTGCGGGCGGGGGCGGGTCGCTTGACCATCTTAGAAGCCGCCTTTGCCATCTTTTTCACTATCGTTGCCATTGTCTATATATCACTCCCATGGACTCGTGTTAGGAATACCCCGCCGCGTAACCTGTGCGGCAGGCCCAAGTGCAGGAACAGGTCCCGCGTTTGCGTTCCCAATGGAAACGTGAATGGTTATCGTAGGTTACATCAATTTCTTGAATGCCGATGAAATAACAAGCGGTTAAGCTCGCTGAATCGGAGCGGGATCTTTCCATATCGCGCGTCGGATCACGCGCTAGCTTCGTTGATCAAGAGGTCTTTTGCTTGATTGATCTTGGCGGCCAAATAGTCGGACCCGCCGCGGTCGGGGTGGAAGCGCAGAATAAGCCGCCGATGCGCGGCGATGACTTGAGCTTTGCTCGCCCCGGGCGCTAGGGCCAGGACCGCGTAGGCCTCCTCGGGTGTCATGGAAGCGCGGCCGGGCGGCGATTCGCGGCCAGCCTCGGCGTTCGCCGTGGTCTTCCATTCCTCGCCATAGACCCGCTCGAGGTAGCTTTGCAGTAACGCGGCCGAGTCCGCATCGTTGGCCCGGCAATGGTGGTAAATCTCCACGAGGTCCGCGAGGCTCAATGCGCTCAGCCTTGCGCCTGCGAAAGGGCCTGCCAAGACCTCGCCGTCGATTTCACCGCTACCGTGCTCCAGCCACATGCGCACGTAGTGGGCATCGACCGTCGATCGGCGGGCGTCGCCGCGAGCACTACCTTGGGGGTGGATCTGCCGCCACAGGCGCTGTAATAGCGGGGCGAAGTGTAGCAAGGGGAGTAGCCGGATGGCCGCTGCCAGTAACGCGGCGAGTAGCGCCAACAGCCAATTCAGGTGCCCGGTGCCCGCCAAGAATAATAACACCACGGCCCCGAGGGCGAGGAGGACTTGCCGCAAATGCTGCGCGATGACCGCGGGCGGGGTGCGAAGAAACCAACGCCAACCGACAATCCCAACGAGGATCGCGACGAGCGCGAGGAGCACAAGACGCACGGGCGCTAACCTTTGCGAACTTGGTGGGACAGTTGCAGGACGATGCCGCCGCGCTGCCGGCTAAAATCCTCCAGCGCGGCGCGCCCGCCGGCGGCATACACGGCGACGGCGCTCAGCAGGTCGCGCAGTTGCCGTGGACTGCTCGAGTCGAAACGGCAGTAGGCTCCGTTCGATAGGCGCGCGATATGCCGGAAGGCGCGCTCCGCGACCGGATCGTCGCCCTCTTGAAATACGAATGCGGGAATGCCGAGGATCCCCAGCTCTCCGGCGCGGTGGCACAGGCGGTCGCTGTCTTCCTCCATGCAATCGCCTACGAAGACCAGGGCATGCACGCGGTTGCCGCGGCTTGCCTCGACAGCGTGGTTTAGAACCTTGTCGATCTGGGTGTAACCCCCCAGGCAATGTACGGCCGTCATTTGCCGCGATAAAGCATTCGGCTCATGCAGCCAGGCCGTTGCCTCGAACTGCTGAAAGCCGCGGTAATAGCATAATTGGATTTCCAACCCGCCGAGAGAGGCGGTTTCGGCGAACATCTGTGCCTGGATCCGGCAGGCTTGATTCCAGGTCGGTTCCCGGCTCGCGGTGGCATCCATGGCGAAGATCAGTCGTCCGCGCTGCCCGCCAGGTTTGAGCGTCGAGAGACCCGAAACTTGGCGCAGAAAGTTGTCGATGTGTCCGCGCGAGGATTTTTCCGGGAGCCGGGAGGAATCTCTATCTTTCATTGGTTCACTGATAACCCGCAGTCATAACCGATCGCCGATGATCGTCCTATGCGACCTTATATGCGCGATCTCGGTTCCAATTTCAACCCGTAGGGCGTCCCGGCAAGCGTTGCGCGGGCCGCGGAATATAGTATTTTATGGAGTTGCTACGCGCGGCCAACCGAATGGGCGCCGTGGCTCGGCTCGAACTGAGGTGGGATCGTGAACACTAAGCTATTCAAATCGGTTCTGCGCCCGATTTTGCGGCGGGTCGTCGGGCTGCTGTTTCGGGTCGAAGTAACAGGAAAGATCAGCGCTCTAGGCGCACAGCGACTGCTTATCATCGCCAACCATCAATCGTTTTTGGACGGCTTGATCTTGGCGTTGTTTCTGCCTTTGGATCCGGTGTTCGTCATACACACCCACGTGGCGGAGAATCCGTGGTTCCGGCTGGCGCTAAACCTCGTCGACTTTCTCACCGTGGATCCGACCAGCCCCTTGGCCATGAAAAGGGTGGTGAGACTGCTGGAAGCGGGCCGGCCGGTGCTCATCTTTCCGGAGGGCAGGATCACCATCACCGGGAGCCTGATGAAAGTCTACGACGGTCCGGCCTTCGCCGCCGCGCGTAGCGGCGCCACGATTATTCCGGTGCGCTTGGACGGCCCGGCCCGCTCCTATTTCAGCCGCGTCTCCGGGCGTCATCCGAGGCAGCTCCTACCGCGGGTCACGGTGTCGATCCTCGATCCGGTGCGCCTCGAGGTTCCCGAAGGCGCCAGCGCCAAACAGCGGCGCCGCAAGGCGGGCGAGGGTATGCGCAAGCTCATGCAAGGAATGATATTCAGATCGCATCCCATTCAGACGCTCTACGCCGGGCTCATTGACGCCGTCGAGATCTTCGGCCGGCGTCACTTGATCGCGGAAGACATTAAGGGCATCGAATACAACTACGGCAAGTTCTTGATGCATACGCTCACGCTCGGCCGCTTGTGCGCCCGCATCACGGCTGCGGGAGAAAACATCGGCATCCTGTTGCCGAATGTCGTCTCTACCGTCGCCCTGGTGTTCGGCATGAGCGCGTTTCGCCGCGTCCCCGCGATGCTCAACTATACTGCCGGCGCCGAGGGGCTAAAAAACGCGTGCGAGATTGCCGCTATCCGAACGGTCTTGACCTCAAGAGCCTTTATCGAGACGTCGCGCCTCGGAGGTGTCGTCGAGGCGCTGCGGCATGTGCAGGTGGTCTATCTCGAGGATCTCCGGCGAGAGTTCAGTCTCGCGGATCGTTTGTGGCTCGTTGGCTATGCGCTATGGTTCCCGCGTTGGGTGGGCGCCGTCGCCGGCGCCGAGGATCCCGCCGTCGTCTTGTTTACCTCGGGGTCCGAGGCCAAACCCAAGGGCGTCGTGCTTTCTAATCGCGCCCTGCTATCGAATATTGCTCAGGTCCGGGCCGTCATCGATCTGGGAGGCGACGATAAGATATTCAATGCTCTGCCCATGTTCCATTCCTTTGGATTAACGATGGGCGCGTTGTTGCCGCTGCTAACCGGCACGCGCATCTTTATCTATCCGACCCCGCTCCACTACCGCGTGATCCCTGAGCTTATCTACGACCGCGCTTGCACGGTCTTGTTCGGGACTCCGACTTTTTTAAGTCACTATGCCCGCTTTGCCCATCCTTACGATTTCTTCCGGCTGCGCTATGTGATCGCCGGGGCCGAGCGGCTCAGCGAGCCGGTGCGGATGGCCTGGTTCGAGAAATTCGGGATCCGGATTTTGGAAGGCTATGGCGCCACGGAAACCGCGCCGGTTCTGGCGCTGAACACCCTCATGGCGTATCGCACCGGCACGGTCGGCCAACTCTTGCCCGGTATCGACGCCGTCCTCCAACCGGTGCCCGGAATCGAGCGCGGTGGCCAACTCCACGTGCGGGGCCCGAACCTGATGAGCGGTTACAACCGTGATCCGAGACCGGGGATCATCGAGCCGCCCCGATCGGAGGCCGGAGAAGGTTGGTATGACACCGGTGACATCGTCGAGATCGACGCCGACGGTTTCGTGAAAATCACCGGGCGTTTAAAGCGTTTCGCCAAGGTGGCGGGCGAGATGGTCTCGCTCGAGGTGGTCGAGAGAATCGCGGCGACGGCGTCTCCGCAGAGCCAGCACGCGGCCGCAGTGCAACCCGATGCTAAGCGCGGGGAGGTGATCGTACTGTTCTCCACGGATGGGGCGCTTACGCGCGAGCGCCTGCAGGAAGAGGCGCGCCGTAGCGGGCAGCCCGAGCTGGCGGTGCCGCGACGCGTCGTGCATCTCGAGGCCGTGCCGTTGCTCGGTAGCGGCAAGATCGACCATGTAAGCCTACGGCGTATGGCCGAATCCGCGTGATGCTTGCGCAATCGATTCATGGAACTCGATTCCTGCTCATACGCCCGCGGCGCATGCGGAGCCCGGAGTTACTATAAAGTAACCTTATTCCATCCCTAGTTCTTGAATCTTCCGCGTCAGGGTATTGCGCCCCCAGCCCAGGAGCTTGGCCGCGTCCTGCCGCCGTCCGGCGGTTTTGGATAAAGCCGTCTCAATCATCGCCCGTTCGAACGTCTCCAAGGCTTTCGGGACTAAATTGTATTCGCCCATGGCCAAATGGCGTTCGGCCCAGCGACGTAGCGTGGCTTCCCAGTCCTCTGCGCCGCCCTCCAGGCCGGACTCCTTGAGTTCGGGCGGCAGATCGTCCACATGGATTTCCTGGGCTGCGGCCATGACCGTGAGCCAGCGGCAGACGTTCTCGAGCTGGCGGACGTTTCCCGGCCAAGAATACGCGCTCATCACGGACAGGGTATCGGGGTGTAACGCCTTGGGATCGACATCCAAATCGTGGGCGGCCGTGGTGAGGAAGTGGTTCGCCAGTATTGCGATATCGGTCCGGCGCTCTCGCAACGGCGGGACCCGTAAGCGTATGACGTTGAGCCGATGAAACAGGTCCTCGCGAAACGTGCCTTCCTTGACCCGCTGCTCCAGGTCCTGATGCGTTGCGGCGATGACGCGTACATCGACCTTGATGGACTCGTGACCACCCAGGCGATAAAATTGCCCATCCGCCAGCACCCGCAAAAAGCGCGTTTGCAACTCGGCCGGCATGTCCCCGATCTCGTCGAGGAACAGGGTGCCGCCATGCGCTTGTTCAAAGCGGCCTTGCCGGTGGGTCGCGGCGCCTGTAAACGCCCCCCGTTCATGCCCGAAGAGATCGGACTCCAGGAGCTCTCTTGGAATGGCGGCCGTGTTGAGCGCGATAAAAGTCTTATCTGCCCGTGGGCTATGGCGGTGCAACGCGCACGCGATGAGCTCCTTGCCGGTGCCCGATTCGCCCGTTAGGAGGACGGTGATATTCGAGCGTGACAAGCGGCCGATGGCGCGAAAAACCTCCTGCATCGCCGGGGCCGAGCCAATGATCTCCGAGGCCTGGACCGGCTCGAACCCGACATCCTCGCGTAATTTATTGGCCCGTCCGCGCACCGCGCGGCGAATAATCGCGACCGCTTCCTCGACGTCGAAGGGTTTCGCGAGGTATTCAAAGGCGCCGCCCTGGAAGGCCGCCACGGCGCGGTCGAGATCGGCGTAGGCGGTCATGACGATGACCGGCAGGCTGGGATAATCGTGGCGGACTCTTGCCAACAAACTGAAGCCATCCGTCCCCGGCATGCGGATATCCGAGACGATGGCATCGGGAACCTCGCGTTGGAGACTGTGCAAGGCAGTGTCGGCGTTATCGAAACACCGAATCCGCATACTGGCTCGGGTGAGCGCCTTTTCCAATACCCAACGGATGGCGCGGTCGTCATCCACCACCCAAATATATTCTTGTTCGCTCATGTTCCGTTCTCAACCGGTAACCAAACGCTGAATACGGTTTCACCCGGTTTGGAGGAATAAATAATTTGCCCGCCGTGGCCATGCACCAGCGAACGGGCTATCGAGAGTCCCAGGCCGGTCCCGTTCGAGCGGCCGCTGATCATCGGGAAAAAAATGTCTTCGGCGATCTCCGCGGGCACACCCGGACCGTCATCGATAATATCCACGCGAATAACCAAACGGTGGCGTTTGAGCCCGATGGCGCATTGCCGTTGCGCGCGCGTACGAAAGCTGACCGTCCCCTGATAGGAGACCGCTTGTGCGGCATTCTGGGCGATATTCAAGAAGGCTTGGATCAAATAGTCGCGATCGGCGAGAAGATCGGGCAGGCTCGGGTCGTAATCGCGAACGATGGTCAGCGCAGGTTCCGCGCCCGCCTCCAAGAGCGAGCCCACGTGCTCCAACACCTCGTGAATATTGACCGCCGTCACGCGCGGGTCCGCGTTCGGCACCAGCATCCGGTCCATCAGCTTACGCAGCCGGTCCACCTCACCGACGATGAGCCGAGTGTATTCCTTGTGGGCCGGTGAGGCCAATTCGCATTCAAGGAGCTGCGCCGCGCCGCGGATCCCGCCCAGCGGGTTCTTAATTTCGTGCGCCATCTCTTTCAATAGCGTGCGCAAGACATTCTGCAGCCCAAGCGCCGCTTCACCGCGAAGCATGCGGCGTAGTCCGTCGCTGCTTGACATCTCGACGAGAAGCGCCGGTCTCCCCATGGCCATTACCGCACGGGGTCAGCGTGCAATCAACACATTGCGATACGCGGTTGGCGGATACAATTTCGAGATCCCATTCGGTGACCACCTGGCCGGCTTTGAGCGTATGTTTCAGCGCCTTGGGTAACGCGTCGTTACCGAATATCTTGTCAACGCGTTGGCCCGCCATTTTCTTAACGCTTGCGGATAAAAGGTTTTCGCCCGCCGAGTTGACAAGCTGCAGTCGCAGCTTGCTGTCAAACAGCAGTATCGCGGTGGATAGGTTTTCTACGATCCAACCGGCAGTCACGGATGTCAACGGCGATCCCGCGTGACTACGCACCATTATGGTGCACCCCCACTGCTAAAGTCGCGAGCTTAACAACATATCTCCGAGAATCTACGACAGATCCGATTAAACGAGACAGGTTTCTGAGCCGACGATAGAAGCCCGGCAACTTCCAGACCAATTTCTAAAGGACCGGCGCGGCGCGCCTCTTAATTGTTGGGCAAGGACGGGTCGCGCAAGGACGGGCCGAGCAGGACGGAGTGCTTCCTTAAATGAAAGGTCACCGTGGGCGAGGCCGACAGTTTGGCTCCGCTCTTATCGACGACGGTCGCCTGAATGCTGTGCGTTCCACGATCCATGTTCGGGATTGTGAAGTCAGTCGCCGCAGCCCCCTCAGAGGGACTTCCATCAACCGACAGCACGACTTTATGCCCGAGAGCGACTTGCAGATCGGGCACCAGTCCCACTTTGACACTGATAGTGCCAATATTGTCCCAAATCGTCTCGTCATTGGCCGGCGCGAGTATTTCTACGTTTTTGTAACCGGCGAACTCCTTTTGCGGCGCTTCCTTAGGCGATTCGGACTCCTTCGTTGGAGGGGTTTCATAGGTCTGCAGCTTGAGCCCTTTGACCTCTTCTGCGCCCGGATGGGGTTTATCGGAAAATTGCACGTTCCCATCCGCGTCGGTCCATTTATAGACCGCCGCGTGGGCCACGCTGGTGAGAACAAGCAGGCAATAGAGGATAAGCACGCGCATGCTTACAGGGTAGCCAACTTGTCGCCAAGCCGCAAGTCGGCTTAAATGCAAGAAGAAGGGACCGATTAAGCCCCTTCTTGCGCCATCGTAGCAGTGGCTCGCTTAGACGCTATAGTACATATCGAACTCGACGGGATGGGTGGTCATGCGCAGGCGCGTCACCTCGTCCATTTTGAGGTTAATGTATGCATCAATCACATCGTCGGTGAACACGCCTCCGGCCTTTAAGAACCCGCGATCGTTGTCGAGCGCCGCCAGTGCCTGGTCAAACGCATGGCAAACCTTCGGGATCTCGGCCTCTTCCTCGGGCGGGAGATCGTAGAGGTCCTTGTCCATCGGTTCTCCGGGGTGGATTTTATTGGCGATACCGTCCAAGCCGGCCATGAGCATTGCCGTAAACGCCAGATAGGGGTTGGCGGTGGAATCCGGAAAGCGTATCTCGAGACGCCTGCCCTTAGGGCTGACGTCGTAAGGGATGCGTATCGAAGCCGACCGGTTTCGGGCCGAATAGGCGAGCATGACCGGCGCCTCGAAGCCGGGAACGAGCCGTTTGTAACTGTTGGTCGAAGCATTGGTGATCGCATTCAGCGCATGAGCGTGTTTGATGATCCCGCCGATATAGAAAAGCGCTGCCTCCGAGAGGCCGGCATACCCGTCGCCCGCAAAGAGATTCTTGCCGCCTTTCGCTAGGGATTGGTGCACGTGCATGCCATTACCGTTGTCACCGACTAAGGGTTTCGGCATAAACGTCGCGGTTTTTCCATAACCATGCGCAACGTTGTGGACCACGTATTTCAGAATCTGCAACTCGTCGGCGCGCCGCACCAGCGTATTGAAGCGCGTGCCGATCTCGCACTGACCGGCAGTCGCCACCTCGTGGTGATGCACCTCGGGCGTGACTCCCATCTTTTCCAGCATGAGGCACATCGATGAGCGTACATCCTGTAAAGAATCGACGGGCGGCACCGGGAAGTAACCGCCCTTGACGCCCGGGCGATGACCGATGTTGCCCTCAGAGAAGACCTTCTCCGAATTCCAGGAAGACTCTTCCGAATCGATCTTATAGAAAGCGCCGGAAATATCCGCCCCCCAGCGCACATCATCGAACACGAAGAACTCCGGTTCCGGTCCAAAATAGGCGGCATCCGCGATCCCGATCGACTTCATGTAAACTTCGGCGCGTTTGGCCAGAGAGCGCGGGCAGCGCGCGTAACCCTGTCCGGTCAAGGGCTCGATGACATCGCAACGGATAATGAGCGTGGTTTCATCGAAGAATGGATCGATGACCGCCGTCTCTGCCTCGGGCATCAACGTCATGTCTGATTCGTTAATGCCCTTCCAACCGGCGATCGATGATCCGTCAAACATCTTACCGTCCTGGAAAAAACCAGCATCGATAAGCTTCGCGGGTATGGATACATGCTGTTCCTTACCGCGGGTATCGGTAAAACGCAGGTCGACGAATTTGACCTCTTGTTCTTTTATGAGTGTTAACACCTTATCTGCGGACATGGGCTCTCCTTATAAAAGAAAATCTCTCGCCGGGCTGAAACTTGGTCATTCGCAGCCTTAATTGTATGTGGAGGCAGTTTGTGCGCCATCCAGTCACTCGCGCGTGCATTATTTTCACACACGCTCGGCCAACGACCGAAGACTACTGCGGTGCGCATTATGACATGGTATTCGTTCCTCACCGACATCTCTCGGTTCGAGCAGAAGGCTCGGCGCCTATAGACCTCAGAACGCACCGGAGTAGTGCGTTCTTGAAACATCATGTTCCGCGAGGAAGCAAATGACTTCATAGCCCTCAGCGCCAGCCATAGGCGATCCAGTGTCTATCGGAAACGGGTTCAACGGTGAAGCCACGCAAGCCGGTGCGGTGGATGTGGGCGCGCACTTCCTCCGGTTCGTAGGCGGCTAAGAGCGAATTGAGAAAATCGCGTTGCAGGATGGGTGGCTCTCCCGCCGCGTATTGATCGACGAGGCCCTCGGCCCGTGCGCGGTTCTCGGGCCTGGCAAGGTCCATCGCAAACACACGCCCGCCGCTGCGAGTTAGAGTTTTGGCCGCTTCCCATAGAATCAGCGGGTCGCTTAAGTGGTGCAACAAGCTATTCGAAATAACGACGTCATAGGCGGCGCGCAGTCCTGCCCGGTCCGGCAGCCGCTGATGCACCAGACGTACGCGACCGGTCAAGCCGTCTTGCCGCAAGCGCGCCTGCCCATACTTGAGCATCACCTTGGAGCCATCGACGCCGTCGATCGTCAATTGCGGAAAGGCGCACGCAAAGCGAGCGGTGACGTCCGCCGGACCACATCCCAAATCGACCGCCGTGCCGTCCGTGGAGCTATGCGGAAACGCAAGCTTGAAATAATCCACGAAGCGCGAGTGCGGCTCGGAGAAATCGGCCTCCGCATAGGCGCGCGCCTGTGCCTCGTCATCCATAAGCTCGGGTTCCGGGATCCGGTCCATCAGCAAAGCGGCGCGATGCTCTCACCCGCCATCAAATCAGCGATGAGCTCCCGCTTGCGCGCGAGGTGCGGATGAGCTCCGTCCACCAGGATTTCGGCGGCGCGGGGACGCGAGTTGTAGGTCGAGCTCATGCTGAAACCGTAGGCCCCGGCGGTACGGACGGCGAGCAGATCTCCGGGCGCGACGGCGAGCGAACGGTCACGCCCGAGGAAATCGCCGGTCTCGCACACGGGTCCCACGATGTCGTAGATCGCTTCGGCCCGCGCGTGCTTTTCTACCGGACTGATCTCTTGCCAAGCGTCGTAAAGGGCCGGCCGAATAAGATCGTTCATGGCCGCATCCACCACAGCAAAGTGCCTATCGCCGACGCGTTTGAGATACTCCACGCGCGTGAGCAACACCCCAGCGGGGCCGGCTACTGCCCGGCCCGGCTCGATGATCACCGCGTATTTGCGGTCGCGGAGCCGTGAGGCGATCGCCTGCCCATAGTCCGCGGGGCCCGGCGGCGATTCATCGCGGTAGCGCACGCCCAACCCGCCGCCGAGGTCCAGATGCTGCAGCGCTATACCCTCACCTACGAGCGCATCAGCGAGAATCAACAGACGTTCCAAGGCCTGAAGCATGGGTTCCATGGAGGTGATCTGCGATCCGATATGATAAGCGATCCCGCGTATTTCCAGGTGCTCTAGCGCAGCCGCCCGCCGATAGGCCGCGACGGCCTCATCAGCGGCAACGCCGAATTTGTGAGCACTCTGTCCAGTTGAAATGTAAGGGTGCGTATCGGCGGCTATATCGGGATTGACGCGAATCGCGATCGGAGCGCGACGGTTCATGGACGCGGCTACCTGATTCAAGCGTTCAAGCTCCGCGACCGATTCGACGTTAAAACAATGGATCCCTACATCGAGCGCCCGGCGCATTTCATCCGCGCGTTTACCCACCCCAGCGAACACGATGCGATCGGGATCTCCCCGCGCGCATAACACCCGTTCCAACTCGCCGCCGGAAACGATGTCGAATCCCGAGCCCAGGCGCGCCAAGATGTTCAAGATCGCAAGATTGGAATTGGCCTTGACCGCATAGCAGACGAGGTGCGGATGGGGACGGAGGGAGTGCTCGAATGCGCGCCAGGCGGTTTCGATCGCCGCGCGCGAGTAGATGTAGCATGGAGTACCAAAGCGCGCCGCAATCTCGGCCAGAGGCACGTCCTCCGCATAAAGTTCATTACCGCGGTAGCTAAATGCGTCCATGCTGTTCGATCTTTTCCGGTTTATCGGGCAAATACAGGGGACCCTTTTGGCCGCAACCTGAATTGGTTAAGACGAGCAATAACATGAGTATAAATCCGGCGGTGCGGCTGAAGGATTTCATACGGAGCTATTTCCCCATCCGGTTCGAAGCATTACGATAGCCGGCCCGAGTGGTTCACTCCGCCGGGCGTGCGTATCAGCGGTTGGTTGGAGCCGTTCGCCGAACCCCTGGAGGGCGGCGCGCCCGCGGGCGCCGGCTTCGCGGCATTTTGGTCATGGAAGGCGCCAATATCTGGGTGTCGACGCGCACCACCGGGATCTTGTGGCCGATGAAGTCTTCAATCTCGGGTAAGGAATAGACATACTCTTCGCAAGCGAAGCTGATCGCATCCCCGCTGGCACCCCCCCGCGCCGTACGCCCGATCCGGTGGACGTAATCCTCGGCATTTTGCGGCAGATCGAAATTAATGACATGACTGACGTCGGGAATGTGTAATCCACGCGCAGCCACGTCGGTGGCGATCAATGTCGGTAGCTCGCCGCGCGCGAAGCGGCCAAGCAACGCTTGGCGCTGTTTCTGCGGTACGTCACCCGATAGAGCCTTTCCCGCAAGCCCGTTGGCATTGAGAGTAATAGACACCATCTCGGCCCCACGCTTGGTATTGACGAAGACCAAAACGCGCGGCGATTTAATCTGCTGCAATAGACCCAACAGCAACGCTAGCTTGTCCTTGCTCTCGATATGGTAGAGCCGCTGCACCACCTGGTCGACGGTGACCTTGTCCGGGTTGATGACCACGATATGAGGGTTGTTCATGTGCTCGTAGGCCAGCTCGTGGACCCGCCACGACAATGTAGCTGAGAACAGCAGGGTGAGTCGCTCGGGCGGCGGCGGCATGCGCCGCAATAAGAATCTAATATCGCGGATAAAGCCGAGATCAAACATGGCATCGGCCTCATCGAGCACCATGACCTCGACGGCGCGAAAATCGACCGCCCGTTGCTTGTGGTAATCTATCAGACGGCCGGGCGTGGCGATGAGCAGATCCGGCTTTTCCCCGAGCGCTGCTCGCTGCTTTTCGTAATCGACCCCGCCGTAGACCAAGGCGGTGCGGAGTGCGGTAAAGCGGCTGATGAGCAAGGCATCTTGGTGAATTTGGAGGACCAACTCACGCGTAGGCGCCACAACCACCGCGCGCGGCTGATTCGGCTTGCGATTCGGCGCGGGAGCGACGCATAAAAGCCTGTGCATCGCCGCGAGCAAGAAAGCGATGGTCTTGCCGGTACCTGTCTGTGCCTGCCCCGCCACATCCTGTCCGTCGAGCGCCAGTGGCAGAGTTTGCGCTTGGATCGGCGTACAACATGTGAACCCGGCGTTGTTTAACCCATCGAGCAGGCCCTGGGAAAGCCCAAGTTCGGCGAACGTAAGGTGCGTGAGATGCGTTTTCTCCATCGTGCTAGTAATATTCCTGGCCTTGCAATCAGCGCGTATTAGCCTAAGAATGTCATTGTAGCCCATCGCCTGATGACGCAATATAATAGAGCAACTCATGAGCGTTAATGTCGTCCATGTAACCGATACGAGCTTCGACGAAGAAGTGTTAAGATCCGATGTGCCAGTATTGGTGGATTATTGGGCACAATGGTGCGCGCCCTGCCGGATGATCGCCCCGATCCTCGATGAGATCTCCGAAGAGTACAAATCCAAGCTTAAGGTGGCCAAGCTCAATATCGACGAAAATCCGCTGACACCGCCCAAGTATGGCATTCGCGGAATTCCCACCTTGATGATGTTCAGAGAGGGGAACGTCGAGGCCACGAAGGTCGGTGCGTTATCGAAATCTCAGTTGGCGGCCTTTATCAGCAGTTACATTTAGCGCCTGTCTTACAACATCTGGCTCTTTTGAGGAATGCCTATGCAAGGCTAGACGGCATATTATCTGCGTGCTAAATTATCATTGCAGCTAGGCGCACCTCTAAGCACTCCTTCCTAACGTTAGCTTTTCGTTGTAACACCACCGGGAGGCGATTCACGTTCATCGCTTCCCCCTCACATCAGGGATTATGAATCTAACAGAGCTTAAGCTAAAACCCGTATCGGAACTCATCGAGATCGGCGAAGGCATGGGTCTCGAAGGCGTGGCGCGCTCGCGCAAGCAGGACGTCATCTTCGGGATCCTCAAGGCGCACGCTAAGAAAGGCGAGGATATCTCCGGAAACGGCGTGTTGGAGATCCTCCAGGACGGGTTCGGCTTCCTGCGCTCCGCCGATAGTTCCTACCTCGCGGGTCCCGACGATATTTACGTCTCGCCGAGTCAGATCCGGCGATTCAACCTGCGCACCGGCGACACGATCTCGGGGAAAATCCGGCCGCCGAAGGACGGCGAACGCTACTTCGCGCTTCTCAAGGTCAACGAGATTAACTTCGAACCCCCGGAGGCGGCCAAGAATAAGGTTCTGTTCGAAAACCTCACCCCGCTGTTCGCGCACGAACGGCTCAAGCTCGAGATCGGCAACGGCACCACCGAGGACCTGACGCCGCGTGTCATCGATCTCGTTGCGCCGATCGGACGGGGCCAGCGAGGTCTCATCGTATCACCGCCTAAAGCGGGCAAGACTGTGATGCTGCAAAGCATCGCCCACTCGCTTGCGCTCAATCATCCGGACTGCTACCTCATGGTCCTACTGATCGACGAGCGTCCGGAGGAAGTCACGGAGATGGAGCGCTCCGTGAAGGGTGAAGTCATCTCGAGCACCTTCGATGAACCCGCTACCCGTCACGTGCAAGTGGCGGAAATGGTCATCGAGAAAGCCAAGCGTTTAGTCGAGCACAAAATCGACGTGGTGATTTTGCTCGACTCGATCACGCGCCTGGCGCGCGCGTACAATACCGTCGTTCCGGCCTCGGGCAAGGTGTTGACCGGCGGCGTGGACGCCAACGCCTTGCAAAAACCCAAGCGCTTCTTCGGGGCCGCCAGAAAGATCGAGGAAGGCGGGAGCTTGACGATTATCGCTACTGCCCTGATCGACACCGGCTCGCGTATGGACGATGTGATCTACGAGGAATTCAAAGGCACCGGGAATATGGAGATCCATCTCGACCGCAGGATCTACGAGAAACGCATTTTCCCGGCGATCAACATCAACCGCTCGGGGACACGCCGAGAAGAATTGCTGACGGACAGTGATGAGCTGCAAAAGATGTGGATCCTGCGCAAGCTCCTCAACCCTATGGACGAGGTGGCGGCTATGGAGTTTCTATTGGAGCGGCTCAAGGCTACGAAGACCAATCCTGAGTTCTTTGATTCGATGCGGCGGTGAGGCACCGCCGGTTTTAGATTTATCCCCCGCCGCCTTGCCGCGGGTACCGTAGCAATGAGGTTTCCAAAGTTAATCCCGCGACGCTTCGGCTTGATAATAGCGCATTAAAATCGCCGCGACCTCGGGGCGTGCGAACTCCTGCGGTAGAGCTTGTCCCGCCGCCAGCATCTCCCGCACCTTGGTCCCGGAGAGCTGCACGAAGTCGGCTTCGGTATGGTCAGGGGCATCGCGCATCATGACCACGCGGTTCAGTTTCCTGGAATAGGCGGTATTATCGGCGCCGAAGATCTTGATCCGCAGGGCATCCGGAGGAACTTCATCGTCGAAGATCTTTTGCGCGTCGAAGGGCCCGTAGAACTTGCCGACACCGGCGTGATCGCGTCCGACAATAAGGTGCGAGCAGCCAGCGTTCTGGCGGAAGATTGCGTGCAGCACGGCTTCGCGCGGTCCCGCATAGAGCATATCGAAGCCGTAGCCCGTAACCATGACGCTGTTCGGCGGGAAGTACAACTCCACCATCTTGCGTATAGCGGCATCGCGCACGGGGGCCGGGATATCGCCGTCCTTCAGCTTGCCGAGCAGCATGTGGATGAGCACACCATCGGCGGCCACGGCTTCCCGCGCCATCTTGCATAATTCCTCATGGGCGCGATGCATCGGATTGCGGGTCTGAAACGCCACCACGGTCTGCCAGCCATGTTCCTGGATCTCGTTGCGGATCTCGATCGCGGTGCGGAAGGTATCGGGAAAATCGGTCTGAAAATAACTGAAATTCAGCACCTCGATGGGACCCGAGACGGCAAAGCGGCCGAGCGCGCCGAACGTGGCGGCGCCGGGATGCGAAGGATCCACGGTCCGGAATACTTTCTCGCAGATAAACCGCTGTTGGTCTGGAGTGAGCTCCTCGATGGCGGCGACCTCTTGGATCGCGAGGACCGGATGGCCATCGACATTGGGGTCGCGCAGGGCAATGCGCCGCGCGCCTTCGATGGAGCTGACGTCGGGTGTGAGATTCAGACAGGGTACTGGCCAAAACAACCCCGCGCCCGTATGCATGCGTTCCGCGACACCCATCGCATCGGCTGCGTTCATGTAGCCCGTCAAGGGCGTAAAGTAACCCGCTCCGAGCATGACGGCGTTGGCGGCCGCCGCCGAATTCAAGAGCAGCGACGGCATGCCTTCGGCCTCGCGTTGCAGTCCGTGATGGCGCGCTACATCGTACACGAACAACGGTGTCAGGGCTTCAGAGCCATGGGGTCTTATCATCGTGATCTCCCGAAGGTGTATGGGTATGAATGCGGTCGAGCCGGTTCCGCGCCCGCCGGAACGCGAGATTCCGAGCGCAGCAGATTTTTTCACAAGCTCTCAGCGTTCCATGCCGGCGCTCGCGGACGGCCGATCCTCAGCGGCGGCGCCGGGAGCCGGGCGGCGCTGCACGAACGTAGCCTCGGCTCCGTGTTTGACGATGTCGCCTACGTGAAATCTGAAAACACCGCTGCGCCGGTCTTGATAATAAAAACGCAGCGTGTGCAAAATGGTGGGGAATGCCAGCCGATCCCAGGGCACGCCGGGCTCATCGAAGAGTTCAACCTCAAGGCTTTCGCTCCCCGGGAAAAAGTCCAGATCGAGCACGCGCGAGCGGAACATCATGTAGACCTGGTTGGCGTGGGGGAGATTGAAGAGCGCGAATAGACCGAGTACCTCCACCCGCGCGTTGGCTTCTTCGTGCGTCTCCCGGATCGCGGCTTCGAGCGAGGTCTCGTCATTTTCCATAAAGCCCGCCGGCAGCGTCCAAAGCCCATAGCGGGGTTCGATGGCGCGGCGGCAGAGCAACACCTGATTCCCCCATTCGGCGATACATCCCGCGACAATCTTCGGATTCTGGTAATGAATACTACCGCAGGCTTCACACATGTGGCGCGGCCGATTATCACCGAGCGGGATCTTGCGAGTGAGGCCGGTGCCGCAGTTGCTACAGTACTTCATGGGGGGGCCGGGCATGTTGCGTAGCGATGTTGAGCGATTACAGCAGCGGTTGCAAGCTTGGCCAGATATTATCGAGCATCAAGGCCTGAGCCTCGCGCTTGGGATGTATGCCATCCTCTTGCATGAACCGCGGATTTTCGGCGAACCCCTGCAGTATAAAGGGGCTAGCCGGCAATGCGTACTCCTTGGCGAGATCCTCGTACACAGCGCGGAACCGCTGAGTAAACACAAGGCCGTAGTTCTCCGGCAGGCGCATGGGTATCAATAACACCTTGGCATCGTGCGCGCGCGATGTTTCAATGATCGCAGCCAGGTTTTCCCGCAGATGCTCAAGCGCTAATCCGCGCAGACCGTCGTTGGCGCCGAGCTCGATGATGACGATGGCGGGAGTATGTTGCGTTAATAGCTTATCGAGCCGGGTCAATGCGCCGCCCGTGGTCTCGCCGCTGATACTGGCGTTCACTACCCGGTAGGAGTGACCCGCTGCCGTTATGCGTTGCTGCAACTTCGCAACCCAACCCTGGTCAACGTCGATACCATAAGCTGCGCTTAAGCTATCACCCACAACGAGAATCGCAGGCGCCTTTGCGGGGGCCGCCATGGCCCACAGACACAGCGCAGCCAAAGCCAACCACGGTGCACTATTGAACAACGTCATCATTCAGGCCGAAGGTCTGTCAAAACAGATTGCGAGCCCCGAAGGGCTGCTTACCATACTCGATGATATCAGTTTTTCCATGCGGCGTTCCGAGACCCTCGCGGTGGTCGGCGCTTCGGGGTCCGGCAAGTCGACGCTGCTCGGCTTGCTCGCCGGTCTCGACACGCCGACCGCAGGCAGGGTCGTGCTCGATGGCACCGACCTCAACACCCTGGACGAAGACGGCCGCTCGCGCTGGCGTGCGCATCGCGTGGGCTTCGTCTTTCAAGCGTTTCACTTGCTGCCGAGCCTCACGGCCCTGGAGAATGTGATGTTGCCGCTGGAGCTCGCGCTTCAGCGGGACCCGGCCGGCGCCGCGCGCTCGGCGCTCGATCGCGTTGGACTTGCCCAACGCTTGGGGCATTATCCGCACCAACTGTCCGGGGGCGAACAGCAGCGGGTCGCGATCGCACGCGCCTTCGCATCGCGGCCGCGCATGCTTTTCGCCGACGAGCCTACGGGGAATCTCGACCGCAAGACCGGAGCGGTGGTCGGAAATCTCCTCTTCGCGCTCCGCGAGGAAGCCGGGACGACCCTGGTTCTGGTGACGCATGAGGAGACGCTCGCGGACCATTGCGAACAGCGCTTGACCCTCGAGATGGGCCGGCTGATGAGATCCGAGGAGGTGTAGGGTATGTTCAGGACCGCCTGGCGACAATTCAAGCGCGATACCCGCTCGGGGGAGTTGCGCCTGGCGACGCTCGCGTTATGCTTCGCCGTCGGAAGCGTGACCACGGTGGGATTTTTTATCGACCGTGTGCGGCTGTCGATCGAAATCCAGGCGAGCGCGCTCTTGGCGGCGGACCTCGCGGTCGAATCCCCCTATCCCCTGCCGATCGCGGTCGGCCATCGAGCAGCTGAAATTGGCCTTGCGACCAGTCACACCGTCGTGTTCCGTAGCGTCGTGGCGAAGGGAGACAAGCTGAAGCTGGTCGAAGTCAAGGCCGTCGATGCGGCCTATCCTTTGCGCGGCCGGATCGAGACCGCCCTCGATCCCTCCGGTTCTTCCTCGCACGCCGAGAGGGGACCGAGCGCGGGGAACGTGTGGGTAGAGGGCTCGTTGCTGCCGCTCCTAGGTCTCAAGCGCGGCGACACCCTCGCGATTGGAAAATCCGAGCTTGCCGTCGCCGCCATCCTCACGCTCGAGCCGGACCGCGGCGGCCAGGTTTTCAATATCGCTCCGCGGCTCATGATGCATCTCGACGACGTGGCGGGGACGGGGCTCGTCTCGGCCGGCAGCCGCGTTACCCACCGGCTATTGGTCGCGGGTGACAAACAGCAACTACGGGCTTGGCGCGACTGGGCCGAACCTCTGGTCGGCGAGCGCGGCCGCTTCATCGCGGTGCGCGATGCCCGCAGAGAGCTGCGCTCCACCTTGGAGCGCTCCGAGCAGTTCTTGAGCCTTGCCGCGCTCACGAGCGTCATCCTCGCCGGCGTGGCGATCGCGATGTCGGCGCGCCGCTTCGCAACGCGGCATCTCGACGGCGCCGCGGTGATGCGCTGCCTCGGGGCCACCCAAGGCTTGGTGCTGCGGGTCTTCGCCGTCGAGCTCGGGATCCTGGGTATTCTGGCGAGTCTTGCGGGCGGCGCTCTCGGCTATGGGGCCCAAGCGCTGCTTGCCGAGGTCCTGTCATTCTTTGCCCCGGGGCCGCTGCCTCCACCCTCGCTCTGGCCGTTAGTCTCGGCGGGGCTCACGGGCATCATCGCGCTCCTCGGGTTTGCCCTGCCACCGCTCATCGCGCTCAAGGACGTACCGCCGGGGCGAGTGTTGCGGCGCGATCTCGGGCGTCTCAGAGCGCCGGGCGCCGGGGTTTACTGCGCCGCAACGCTCGCGGTAGCCGCGCTCGCCCCTTGGCAGGCGGGGAATGTGAGGCTAACTCTCTACGTCTTAGGAGGCGCGCTCGGAACCGTCGCTGTGCTGGCGGGCGCGGCGTGGTTGCTGGTCCGCGCTCTGGCGCGGCTGCGCACCCGGGTCGGCATCGCCTGGCGCTTTGGGCTCGCGAATATCACTCGCCGCGCGGGGGGCAGCGTGGTCCAGATCGTCGCCATCGGGCTTGGGATCATGGTGATGTTACTTCTCTCCCTGGTGCAGTCAGACCTGGTCGCCGATTGGCGCGCCAGCCTCAAACCCCAAGCGCCCAACCACTTCATCGTTAACATTCAACCGCACGAAGTCGAAGCCTTCAAAGACTTCCTCAAAACAAAGGGACAGGTTGAACCCACGCTCTATCCGATGGTGCGCGGGAGGCTCGCCGCCATCAACGGCCGGCCGGTGAAAGCGCGCGACTATCGCGATCCGAACGTACGCCGGCTCGCGCAGCGGGATTTCAATCTTTCTTGGGCCGCGGTCCCCAAAGCCGACAACCGCATCGTCGCCGGCCGTTGGTGGGAGAGCCGTGCCGCGGAGACCGACCAGTTCTCGGTGGAGGAGGGGATCGCGGAAGATCTCGGGATCCGCCTCGGGGACCGGCTGACCTATCAGATTGCCGATCAACGGGTCAGCGCTAGGGTAAGCAACCTGCGTACCGTGGACTGGGAGTCGTTCACGGCCAATTTTTTCGTGATCGCACCCCCGGAATTGCTCGATCGGCTCCCCGCCACCTACATGACCAGCTTCTATCTGCCGGCGGGTGAGAAGCGCTTGCTGCACCTCATCGTCGAACGCTTCCCCGGCGTTACGGTCATCGACGTCGCCGCGCTCATGGACAATGTGCGCGGGATCATCGACCGCGCCAGCTTGTCGATGCAATCAGTATTCATATTCACCGTGATTGCAGCCATACTGGTCCTCATCGCCACCATTCAATCGACCCACGATGAGCGCCGGGCCGAGAGCGCGCTGCTGAAAACCCTCGGCGCGAGCAGCCTAAGGATCGTGCAGGGGCTCACAGCCGAATTTCTCGCCTTGGGCCTGGTGGCGGGACTGCTCGGCGCCGCCGGCGCCACGCTCGTCGCCTATATCTTGGCCGTCGCGGTATTCGATTTCGACTACCGCTTCAACCCTTGGCTCGTGCCGATCGGCCTCTTTGCGGGCGGGATATCTGTCGCCCTCGTGGGCGTCCTGGCCACGCGATCTTCACTTCGCGATCCGCCCATCGCGACCTTGAGGAAGTCTAGGGGATGGCTGATTCATAAGTGGTCGTGAACGAAACAGGACCGGCCGCGCGGTGGTCTTCACGCGGCGCGGCTGGCGGCCAGGCAACCGCAAGAAGAGCTTTGGAAGCTTCCATGCGAGACGGTAATTAAACTCGGCCTCGATAGTCGAATCATCCGATTCGTCATGAGCAACCACGCGTGAGGTGGGGTTGATATATCTATAAACGCGCTCGTTAAGGTTACTATGTATAACGCTAGTTAGTATCCTGTCCCGATAGAAGCTTGCATACGTTTTAACCCCTTCTCCCTCCGGGAGAAGGTTGGATGGAATCACGGTGTTAACCCCTTACCCTAGCCCTGAGGGAGAGGGAATTTTCATAGTCGCTTTTTATGGAAGTTATTTAGGGGACACTACATTAGGATGGGTCGGTTCATAAGCGGCCGTGAACGAAACAGGACCGGCCGCGCCTTCACTTCGAATTGCCGTCGGCCGAAGCTCCTTGCGAGACGGTAAACTCGGCCATAATCGAATCTTCCGATTCGTCATGAGCAACCAGGCGCGAGGGGGGTTGATATATCTATAAACGCGCTCGCGCTAAGGTTACTATGTACATAAAACGAGTTTACAAAAGTATAAACTGTTTCTATACGTATAAACGAGGTCGAATTCTAGTTGTGCGTCATAGATGACTACCACCGTTGAGGTCATTTCCGTCGGCGCTGCTGCTGTCAGCGCTATTGGTGGCGCCCTTGCGGCGTGGGCTGCCCATAGGTCAGCCGTCTCTGCGCAAGAAGCCCAGACAGCAGCCTTTGACGCGGAGAGGCGCGCCGGTCTGCGGCAGATTGGCCAAATAGCCTCTGAGCTTCTACTTGAGGGCCGCCGCGTAGAGTCAAGGGCGAATGAAACGAAGCTTGCCTATCAAACGCTTTTCGCCTTCTCCGGATCTACCGGCGGTTCACGCCAGAAACTGTACATCTCGCAGGTGGATGAGAAGTTGAAGGGTGCCGAAAAGCGCATTGAATACGCCAAGCTTTTCGCACCAGAGCCAGCCAAGCTGAAAACGATCCCACTTGATGAGATCGATCGGGTGCAGACAAACGTGCTGGCCACGCTCACTGAAGTACGTGCTCTACGGGAGGATTTCGAGCGTGAATATGCAGGAGTTGAAGCTCAGTGCAACGGAACGTCATTACAGGGCTTCCGCGCTAATGACGCCCAACAAGGCGCTCCACGCGACGCCCTCGCCCTCCGGGCTCGGTCGGCGCGCGTGAGCGCCAGCGTTAGGGGTTGCGGGACACCGTTATGCGGCATGACGCGAAGATCACTAGCCAAGAACCTGATGGGATGAAGGGCAAATATAGTTGCCCTGAGTGTCGCCGACAGACCAACCATTCCGTTCTCTCAATCGTGAACTCCAACCACTTTGACGAGAGCGGTTTTGTCCAATTTTGGGACCACTACTTGACGGTACGTTGTGACGGGTGCGGGACAGTCAACTTCTGTCACGTCGCAAAGTGCAGCGAAAACGAAGACTACACGGAGCAAGGCACGCCGTTCCTCGTTCAAGAGAAAAAGCACTATCCGGAGGCGGCTCCCGCGCCAACAGCAACTGTCTACTTCGTTGAGCAAAGCCGCACAGACGGGATTGACAGCCTTCCGAAAGGCAACTACGACAGTACAAAACTAGGCCAACTTTTAGTTGAGCTTAATCGCGCGTATAACGCGCACTCGTACTTTTCATGTCTGCTTCTGGTACGGGCTATTGTGGATCACGTGCCTCCAATATTCGGCCAGGCCACTTTCGGCGAGGTCGCAAACAACTACGCGGGTGGCGGCCGGTCTTTCCGCGAGTCTATGCAACATCTGCACAACTCCTGTCGCAAGTTGGCAGATAGCTCGCTGCACACACAGATTCGCGCGAAGGAATCGGTGCCCACAGTTCAACAGGTAGAGTTTCGTGCGGACGTTGACGCACTTCTTGGGGAGGTCATTCGTGTTCTACGTGGCAACCCCTAACAAATGCTTTGAGAGGGACGCGGCAACAAAGCGCCGCGCCCCTCAAGCATACCGTTGGGCAGCGCAGGTTAGGACGACATGCAACTGAATCCGAGAGCGTTGCATGGGACGTGGGACGACGGCCGCGTTCTGGATCGGCACGTCAGCAGCAGCGAGTTCATCGGGTACAACGAGTACGGACACCCCCAGTTCGAAAGCACTCGCACGGAGCTCGGCGAGCTGCTCTACAGGCTCAAGTACCGAGGCGATCAATCGGCTGTCGGGCCAATTGCCAAGGCTGCGAGTGACTTCGTTCGCAGCTGGAACCCCGGGATCGACGTCATCGTTCCTGCATCTCCCAGCAAGAGCCGGACGGTCCAGCCGCTCTTCCAGATCGCCGATGAACTCGGACGGCTGCTCGAGTTGCCAGTGGACAAGACGAGTGTGCGGAAAACGAAGGCAACACCTGAACTAAAGAACGTCGACTACGCGCAACGCGTTGAGTTACTAAAGGAAGCGCACGCACTCGAGGGCGAACGGTTGAGGGGCCGATGCGTTCTACTCCTCGATGACCTTTACCAGTCTGGCGCGACGATGAATGCGCTGGCTCGTCTTCTCAAGGAATCCGGGGGCGCTTCCGCGGTTTTCGTCCTTGCGTTGACCAAGACCCGGAGCTGATCATGGAAGCGGTGTTTCTCGGCGGTTCACGACGGATCTCTCGGCTCAACGACGGCATCAGGTCTAAACTTAATGGCCTCATTGACCGTGGCCTTTGGTTCTTTGTCGGGGATGCTAATGGAGCCGACCGTGCCCTGCAGCAACATCTAGCAGATCGGGGTTACGAGCGGGTTGTTGTCTACGCGGTAGCCGGATCACTTCGCAACAACGTCGGACACTGGAAGGTTTGCCTTGTCGACCCGCCGAAGGGAGCCCGTGGGTTTGAATTCTATTCCGCGAAGGACAAGCAGATGGCCAATGATGCCTCCTATGGCCTCATGCTTTGGGACGGAAAGAGCCGCGGAACGCTTGAAAATGTTCGCAACCTACTCGTGCAGCGGAAGCCGGTCGCGGTGCACTTTGGCCCGGAGCGTCGCTTCGTCAGTCTCAGGTCGGGAGAAGACCTCCATAAGCTGGGTCTATCGCTGAAGATCGAGTCGCATCCCCAGCATGACCTTCCATTCTTCGGCACCCCGGGCACTGCCCAACAAGGCGATGCAGCTGACGGCCGTGGGTCTTCGCTGTCCGGTCGGCCCCAGCCAAGGACACGGCGTTCTGCCAGCACGCGTAGGATGCGCTGAGGTACGAAGCGCATCTGTCGAGTGATCCGCGACTGATGCGCCCCTCCTAACGTCGGCACATTCTACGATTATTTACTGCCTCTTCACGGAAGAGCTGGACTTCATCATCAACTACGACATCAAATATCGCATGGGCCGCAGCGCGGAGGGCAGGGACGGATGAAAGTGCCGAGCGGCCACATGGCCGTGATCGATCGGGAGAAAATCACCGACTATCTCCTCAACCCCGTGCATCCCGACAATGGTGGCAAGGCCGTTTTCTTCCAGTCGCTCGGCTTCAGTGGGGAGAACTGGACAACATTATCCGCGGCTTTTCGCAAGCTCGTTGAGATAACGGAGGTCACTAAGAGCGTGGAATCGCCGCACGGTTGGAAGTATATTCTGGACGGCCCCATCGACCCCCCGAGCGGCAAGTCGCCATTGGTGCGGACAATATGGATAGTAGATCGGGGACAGAACGCGCCGCGACTTGTAACGGCCTATCCGTGCGAAGAATGAGAGCAAGCCATGATTAAAGAACTTGACCGAGTGGTGCTGACAACGACCGTCCCCGGCGAAGGCCTGGAAGCAGGTGATGTGGGCACGGTGGTACACGTGTACCGGGACGGAATCGCCTTTGAGGTGGAGTTCACGACGCTCACGGGCGATACCGCCGCTGTCGTGACTCTGGAAGCCTCGCAGGTCCGACCCGTGGGCAATCGCGAGATTACGCACGCCCGCGGCTTAGCTGCCGTTTAAGCGGCGCCGCCCGGGAATGTGGAGTCCCACGCCATGCAGGTGGTAACTGCGTTGACACCACTATACCTGGATCACAGGCTTTGATAGCCGCGATCGAGACGGCGCTAAGCGCGTCAAACAACGGAGCGCGTTAGGTCGCGGAGAGACGACAAAATGAAATAAAAGGAGATATTAAGTTATGTCTGATCCATTGATCCGGACAGCTACAGCCGTCGATGCGGAGCAGTGCGTGGCCGTTCTGACCCTCGCTTTCAGCAGTGATCCTCCTTGCCGCTGGGCATGGCCTGATCCGCAACAGTACTTGGAGGCGTTCCCCCGCTTTGCTCGAGCATTCGGCGGCGGCGCCATTGATCTTGGAACTGCCCACTATTATACCAGTTTTTCTGGCGTCGCCTTGTGGCTGCCGCCGGCTGCAGTGCCAGATGAGGAATCCCTGGTGAGGGTCATTCAGGATACGGTAGCCGCTGCACGGAAGGACGCGATGTTCGCGATGTTCGAACAAATGGATTCCTACCACCCTGGTGAACCTCACTGGCATCTCCCACTCATCGGGGTCGATCCAGCGTGCCAGGGTCGGGGAATCGGTGCAGCGCTCCAGCGTCACGTCTTGGAGCAGTGCGATCGCAAACAGGTGTTGGCCTACCTTGAAGCGACAAGCCCGCGCAACGTTCCCTTATACGAGCGGCTCGGATTTAAGGCGCTAGGCAGTATTCAAGTGGCGGATGCGCCACCGATTGTTCCGATGGTGCGCAAACCACGCTAAGGAACCTCTGCAAAAGCGGATCTAGGTCGACTTGCAACCCCGGGGATGATAGGTGGCCGGCGGCTAGGGCAGGTCTGTCCCCGATTGTCCGCCAAATGCAAAGAAGCGCGTGGCTTGCGCCAGCCAGATGCAGGTGGCCATGCGGCCGGTGAGGCCATCGCGCCGGTGCGAGAAGAAGCGGTTCGGCTCGTTGTAGGTGCAATGCTCACCTCCGTAAACGCGGGTTACTCCGTACTGTTCGAGGAGCATACGCGCGGCCGCTGTCAGGTCCAGATACCAATGGCCGGCGCTCGTCGGTTGGAAAGCAGCCGCGAGCGGCTCGGCCAGATCGGTAAACGCCTCGCGCACCTCCTCACCGACTTCGTAGACCGTGGGACCGATCGCGGGTCCGAGCCAAGCTAGGAGGCGCGACGACGGTCGTTGCATGGCTGCGATGCCGGCGGAAATGATCCCGCGCGCCATCCCGCGCCACCCGCAATGTAGCGCCGCCACGCGCGTACCGTCACGGTCGCAAAGCAACACCGGCAGGCAATCGGCCGTGAGCACAGCGCACACTATGCCCACCGCCGAGGTACAGGTGCCGTCGGCCTGCGGGCCGGCATTCGGGTCGACTGGGTCTATCACCCGGGCGCCATGTTGCTGTTCCAACCAACGCGGTGGAGCGCCGGTACCCAAAGCCGCATAAAGCGCATTGCGGTTGGCGCGTACCGCCACAGGATCATCCCCCGTGTGCTCGGCGAGGTTGAACGAATCATAGGGCGCCAGGCTCAAGCCGCCCGCGCGCGTCGTCGCACAGGCGCGAACGCCACGCGGCGCTGGCCAAGCGGGCGTAATCGTAATCGGACTTATCGCCGGAGCGTCCTGCACGGCCGCCCATCCTCGCTTAAGGCCTCCAAGAGGAGGGCCATATCCGGGGGGAGAGGAGATTGCCATTCCAGCTCGTGTCCGGTCGAGGGGTGCAGCAGCCGCAGCCGCGATGCGTGCAGCGCCTGGCGTTTGAATTCTTGCAGGGCGCGTGTCAGCGCTGCCGTCGCACCCGACGGCAGCATTAGCCGGCCGCCGTAGACAGGATCCCCCACGATGGGCATGCGCAGGTGCGCCATATGTACGCGGATCTGATGGGTCCTTCCGGTTTCAAGCTGTAGCCCCAGATGCGTATGCGCGGGAAACCGGCGCAGCACGCAATAGTGGGTCACGGCTTCCCGTCCTCCCGCGACGACCGCCATGCGCATGCGCTGAACGGGATGCCGGCCGAGCGGTGCGGACACCGTGCCACCGGCGACTAACGCACCCCGAACTACCGCATCGTATTCGCGCATGATCCGACGTGCTTTAAGCTCTTTTACCAGGTAAGCGTGCGCGCGCGGCGAACGCGCGATCACGAGTAAACCGGAGGTCTCTTTGTCGAGCCTATGTACGATACCGGCACGCGGTAGAAGCGCCAGCCCCGGATCGAAATGCAGCAGCGCGTTGAGCAAGGTGCCTTCACGATTCCCAGCCCCGGGATGCACGACCAATCCCGCGGGTTTGTCGATCACGATGAGGTCGTCATCTTCATGGATTATCGCGAGCGCGATCGGCTGCGGTTGCGACCTAACGCACGGCTCGACACTCGGCCAGAGCTCCACCGATTCCCCTCCGCGGAGGATTTCCCGCGGTTTCACACGCCGGTGGTTTACCAGCAGCTTGCCATCGAGGATCCAGCCCTTAAGCGTGGTTCTCGAATAATCGGCGAACAGGCGACTCGCGGCTTGATCGACGCGCATGCCGGTGAATTCGCCCGGGATCACCGAGGTGAGGCGCTCCCCGTTCATGCGCTCATCGTTTCGCATCCACCCATTGGATCACTGAAACTCGCCCTGGGATTTGAATACCAATAGAATGAATGATACGCCCACGCGCTCGCATTGACCCCTATGCGCATCTTGTATCTTCTGATCATCCTCGCGGCGCTCGCCGGTTGTGCCATCTTCGGTGACGATAAAGAAGATGAAACGGCCGATTGGTCCGCCGAGAAATTATACGCCGAGGGAAAAGAGTCGTTGGAGTCCGAGTACTACACCAAGGCCGTCGAGTACTACGAGAAGTTGCTCGCCCGGTACCCTTTCGGTGTGCATGCCCAGCAAGCCCAACTCGACCTTGCCTACGCCTACTATAAAAACGACGAATCTGCCTCGGCCGTTGCCGCCTGCGACCGATTCATCAAGCTCTACCCGGGCCACTCCCATGTGGATTACGCGTACTATCTGAAGGGATTGGCCAATTTTAGTCAGGGCAAGGGACTGACGGAACGCTATTTGCCGGTCGATCCTTCGCAGCGCGATCAAGCCACGGCATTGAAATCGTTTCAAGATTTTTCGGAGCTTGTTAAACGCTTTCCGAAGAGCCGCTATGTCAAGGATGCGCAGTTACGCATGACGTATCTACGCAACCTGCTGGCGCAGCACGAGATCAATACCGCCCATTACTATATGCGCCGCGGAGCCTATGTCGCGGCGGCCAATCGCGCGCGTTACGTAGTCGAGAACTACCAGCGCGCACCGGCCATGCCCGAGGCGCTCTTCATGATGGCGAAGGCTTACCGCGTTCTACAGCTCGATGATCTGGCCAAGGATGCGATCCGCGTCCTCGAGATCAATTACCCGAACTACCCGGGCATCAACGAGCTCAAATCTCTACGGATCAGCGACTAGCGTCGATCTCGGTGTAACCGGAAGTAATCGGATAGCGTCGATCGCGCCCGAACGCCCGCTGGCTGATGCGCACCCCGGGCGCCGCTTGACGCCGCTTGTATTCGTTGCGATCCACCATGCGTACCACTTTGGCGACCGTCGCGGCATCGAAGCCGGCCCGGACGATCTCCTCGGGTGTCTGATCGTCCTCAATATAGCGTTCGAGGATCGGGTCAAGGACCGCGTAGGCTGGGAGGCTATCCTCGTCCTTTTGGCCGGGCGCTAGCTCCGCCGAGGGCGGCCGATCGAAGACTCGCTGGGGAATGACGGGGGCGATGCGATTGCGCCACGCGGCGAGGCGATAGACGAGCGTCTTCGGCACGTCCTTCAGAGGGGCAAAGCCTCCGGCCATGTCCCCGTAGAGCGTCGCGTAGCCGACCGCCATCTCGCTCTTATTGCCGGTGGTCAGCACCAGCTTGCCGGTCTTATTCGAGAAGGCCATCAAAATCACCCCGCGGCACCGCGCTTGAATATTCTCCTCGGTGGTGTCGCGCGGGCGCCCGGCGAACACGGCGCCGAGGCTCTCCTCGAAGGCCCTCACCGCCGGCTCGATGGAAATCGTATGGTAAGCGACGCCGAGCCGCCGCGCCTCCTCGGCGGCGTCGGTGAGGCTCATCTCGGCGCTAAAGCGCGAGGGCATCAAGACCGCTTCCACGGCGTCCTTGCTCAAGGCATCCACCGCAATCGCCAGGGTCAAGGCCGAATCGATCCCGCCAGAAAGCCCCAGCACCGCGCCGCGAAACCCGTTCTTGCGGGCATAATCGCGGGCCCCGAGCACCAGTGCTTGATAGATTCCTTCTTCGTCTTCGCCCGGCGGAACGACCTCGCCCGTGCGCGGACTCACCGGCCGGCCAGGATCCAGGTCCAGCGGGTAAATGCCTTCGGTGAAATCGGGCACGCGTAGGCAAACGCTGCCATCCGCGTCAAGGACTGTCGAGCCGCCGTCGAACACCAACTCATCCTGGCCGCCGACTAGATTGACGTAGATGATCGGCAGACCACTCTCATGGCAGGCGTGCTTCAATACCTCCTCGCGTTCCGCAGCCTTGCCGAGATGGAAGGGCGAGGCGTTGATGTTGAGGATTGCCTGAGCGCCGGCATCGCGCGCCTGCAAGGCGGTGCCGGCGATCCAGATGTCCTCGCAAATGCTGAGGGCAAACGCGATGCCCTTGATCTCGACGACCTGTGCGCCAGCACCGGGCACGAAGTAACGCTTCTCGTCGAAGACGCCGTAATTGGGAAGGTGTTGCTTATGATAGGTGGCCCTAATGCGGCCTGTTGCGATCAGAGAACAGGCGTTATAAAGCCGCCCCTCATGCCGCCTCGGGTAGCCCACCACCAGTTCCACGCCTCGGACTCTCTGGGAGATCTCCGCAAGCGCGCTCTGTACCTGCCGCCAGAGGCTCGGGCGCAGGACGAGGTCTTCGGGCGGATAACCGGTGAGCGATAATTCCGGGAATACGACCAGATCGGCCTTCAGCCGGTCACGGGCTTCTTCGGCGGCGGCCAGGATCCGCCGTGCGTTCCCCTGGATATCGCCAACCGTGAGGTTCAACTGGGCGAGGGCGATGCGCAGCGATCCCATCGCTCTATGCGCTTCCACCTGCGACGCTGCGCGGGCGTTACGAAGCTACCTCTTCAAGCACGCGGCCAGCGCCGAGCCAATTTCGGCCGGGGAGCGTACGGTCACCACCCCGGCGGCTTTCAGGGACCGGTATTTCGCTTCCGCCGTACCTCCCCCGCGCGAGATGATAGCACCCGCGTGCCCCATGCGTTTGCCGGGCGGCGCGGTGACGCCAGCGACGTAAGCGACGACCGGTTTGGTGACATGCGCCTGGATATATTCCGCCGCCTCTTCTTCTTCCGTGCCTCCGATCTCGCCGACCAAAATGATGCCCCGAGTCTCCGGATCTTGTTCAAATAACTGCAAACACTCGACGAAATCCATCCCATGAATCGGGTCGCCGCCATTCCCTATACAGGTGCTTTGTCCTAGGCCGAGTTGCGTGGTCTGATGCACGGCCTCGTAGTTCAGGGTTCCGGAGCGGGACATGATGCCCGCGCATCCCGGCCGGTGAATGCTCGCCGGCATGATACCAATCTTGCACTGCCCGGGGGTGATGATGCCGGGAGAGTTGGGGCCGATGAGCTGCGTTTTGGGATATTGGCGCAGGCTCGCCCGGACCTTGAGCATGTCAAGGACGGGGATCCCTTCCGTGATACAGACGATGAGCCGGATCCCGGCATCGGCCGCTTCCGCGATCGCCTCCGCGGCATAAGGCCCCGGCACGAAGATCATGCTCGCCTCGGCCCCGGTCTCGTGCACGGCTTCGTAGACGGTGTCAAACACCGGCAAGCCGAGATGAGTCTCCCCGCCGCGCCCAGGCGTGACCCCCCCCACGATCCGGGTGCCGTACTCGAGCGCCTGTTGTGAATGGAACGCACCCTGCCGGCCGGTAATTCCTTGGCAGATCACCCTGGTATTCTTGTCAACGAGTATTGCCATTAGGCTCCCCCTACGGCAGCCGCCGCCTTGCGAGCGGCATCGCCCAGGTCCTCGGCGGCAGTGATTGAAAACGCTGTCTCGGCCAGAATTTTCCGGCCCCGCTCCGCATTGGTCCCTTCGATCCGCACGACCACGGGCACATTGACGCCGACTTCCTTGACGGCTTGGATGATTCCCTCGGCGATGAGATCGCAGCGCACGATGCCGCCGAAAATATTGACCAGGATGGCTTTGACCTTGGTGTCGGACACCAAGAGCTTGAACGCTTCGGCCACCTTGTCCGCGGTCGTATTGCCCCCGACATCGAGGAAATTGGCCGGCTGGCCGCCGTGCAGCTTGATGACATCCATGGTCGCCATCGCCAATCCCGCTCCGTTCACCATGCAACCGATGTTGCCGTCGAGGCTCACATAGTTCAGATCGTAACGCCGGGCGACATTCTCCTTCGCGTCCTCTTGGGTTGGATCGCGCCATTCGGCAAGCGCCGCTTGGCGGTACAAGGCGTTATCGTCGATCGATATCTTGGCATCCAGGGCTTGGAGCTCGCCCGCATCGGTAATGATCAAGGGGTTGATCTCGATGAGGCTCAGGTCCTTCTCAAGGAAGAGCCGGAACATGGCCGGTAGAATCGCGGACAGTTGCTTGTTCTGAGTCGCATCGAGCCCCAATGCTTGAGAGATGCGGCGGCTCTGGAATGATTGCAACCCAAGGATTGGATCGATGGTGAGGCTCAGGATCTTCTCCGGCTCCGTAGCGGCCACCTCTTCGATGTCCATACCGCCGGCCCGCGAGGTGATGATGGCGAGGCGTTTGGTCCTGCGATCAACCACCATCGCGAGATAAATCTCAGCCACGAAATTCGATGCGCGCTGCACCAGAACGCAATTGACGGGTTGTCCGGTCGGCGCCGATTGCTTGGTAATCAACTGCATACCCAGCATGTCGCGCACGATGCTTTCGACCTTTTCGATGCTGTCGGCGAACTTTACCCCCCCGGCTTTGCCGCGTCCGCCGGCATGAACTTGAGCTTTGATGACCCAGGGTCCGTGCAATTCCGCCGCATGGCGCAAGGCTTCCTTGATCGAGTGCGCGGGCTTGCCGGGGGGCACCGCGATCCCATATTCCTCAAACAGTTTCTTGGCTTGATATTCGTGAAGATTCATCGCACTTTGGCCGCTAACAACCGACGGAGTGAATTCTAACAACAACTAACGCCGATAATACATGGGAAGTTTTTCTCGCGAGCCGTTTTTCCAACGTTGAGCAATATAACGGTCACAGAGCGTCTGCAACCCGATCGTCATGCCTTTCGGCAAGCCATCGGCGTGCCTAACGATCGGCCATCACCGGCCTGGACCGCCCTCCGCTACTTCGGCCTCTACCGCTTGATCCTATCCGGGTTCTTTACGGTGATCGTCTGGACACGGCAGTTACCATCGCCACTCGGCGAGCACGATCCCGGCGTTTTCGCCACTGCGGTTTGCGCATATCTGCTGTTGGCGATCTTGGCTCAAGTCGGCGTGGAGATTAGGCCGCACCGTTTCGGCGCACACGTGTTGGGCCAGGTCTTGACGGACACCGTGATGCTCACCGCCATGATGTATGCGAGCGGCGGGGTGACGAGCGGCATGGGGATGTTGCTTCTCGTCAGCATCGCGCTTGGGAGCATGCTGACCGAGGGCCGCACCGCTTTCTTGTTCGCGGGCGCCGCTTCGATCGCGGTGTTGTGCGAGGAAGCCTATTTTTGGTTATACGGTAACGCGCTCACGGCGAACTACACCCAGGCCGGCTTTCTCGGTTCGACGTTTTTTGCGACCGCTCTGTTAGGCCACGCGCTCGCCGAGCGGCTCCGCGCCAGCGAAGACCTGGCAGCGCGGCGCGGGGCCGATGTCGCACATCTCGAACGCCTCAACGAGCAGATCGTACAGCGCCTGCGCTCGGGGATCGTGGTTCTCGATGCCATGGGCCGAGTGCGCTTGGTCAACCAGTCGGCACAGGTGCTACTCGGGCTCGCACAGCCCGTTTCGTCCCAGCCCTTGGCCATGCTCGCCTGGGATCTGGCGCAGCAGCTCGATAGTTGGCCGACTCATGCGCCTCCTTCACAAATCCTGCGTACGCCATCGCGCGGTACCGATCTCCTCGTATCGCGAGCGGAGCTAGGATCCGGGCCCGCGGCGGCAACCTTGGTATTCATCGAAGACGCCGCGGCGATGCGGCAACGCGCACAGCGGCTCAAGCTCGCCTCGCTCGGGAGGCTGACCGCGAGTATTGCCCATGAGATCCGGAATCCCCTCGGGGCGATCAGCCATGCCGCGCAATTGCTCTCGGAGTCAACCGGGCACACCGAGGAAGACCGCTACGTCACGCGCATCATCAAAGGCCATTCCGAGCGGGTGAATCGCATCATAGAAAACGTACTGACCATCGGCCGCCGGGACCGCTCCGCGCCGGAGGTCTTTGCGATTAAGCCCTGGTTGGACGGGTTCGTGAGCGAGTTTTCCGCGCGCATGCAAATCTCGAGTGAGCGCGTGCTCGTCCATACGCAGCCGGAGGACATCGAGATCGTCATGGATCGCAGTCAACTTCACCAAGTCCTTTGGAACCTCTGCGAGAACGGCTTGCGTTACAGCCAGGGTACGCCCGCGCTGGAATTGAGGTGCGGTATAAAAGCTACAGCCGAGACGCCCTTTCTCGATGTCATCGACCACGGAACGGGGATCCCCGGGGATATCGTGGATTCGATCTTCGAGCCCTTCGTGAGCAAGAACTCCCCCGGAAGCGGGCTTGGCCTCTACCTGGCGAGCGAGTTATGCGAGTGCAACCAAGCCTCGTTGAGCCTGCATGAGAATAGCGCCAAGGGCTGTTGCTTCCGGATCAGCTTTGCGCACCCTCAACGCCAACAGTGGATCGCCTAAGTGGCTAGGCCGCTGACCCTCATCGTAGATGACGAACCGGACATTCGCGAGCTCCTGAACATCACGCTCAAGCGCATGGACATCGCCTGCCGGAGCGCCGTCAATCTCGGCGAGGCTCGCGAGATGCTGAAGCAGCAGACCTTCGACCTTTGCCTCACGGACATGCATTTACCCGATGGCGATGGGATCGATCTAGTCTCTTACATGCAACGCGTGTGTCCAAGAACGCCCGTAGCAGTCATCACCGCCCATGGCAGCATGGAAACCGCCATTCAGGCATTGAAATCCGGCGCCTTCGACTTCGTCACCAAACCCGTTGATCTGCCCGTGCTCCGCAACTTGGTCACGACCGCGCTCAAGCTCTCCGATGGGCGCCCGGAACCCGAGACGCAATTGATCGGCGAGTCGGAGGCTATGCAAAGGACCCGCGCGACCATCGCGAAAGTGGCGCGCAGTCAAGCACCGGTTTATATCAGCGGCGAGTCGGGCACCGGCAAGGAGCTCGTGGCACGCATGATTCACGAACAAGGCGCGCGTTCGGGGCGCCCGTACATCCCGGTCAACTGCGGCGCGATCCCAAGCGATCTGCTCGAAAGCGAGTTCTTCGGGCATTTGAAAGGTAGCTTCACGGGGGCGGTCGCGAACAAACCGGGACTCTTTCAAGCCGCGCAGGGCGGAACCTTGTTCTTGGACGAGGCCGCTGAGCTGCCGCTGCACATGCAGGTAAAGCTGCTGCGCGCGATTCAGGAGAAATCCATCCGGCCCGTCGGGGCCCAGCAAGAGCTTGCCGTCGATGCAAGGATCCTGAGCGCCACGCACAAGGATCTCGCCGCTCTGGTCAGGGAGGGGCGTTTCCGCCAAGACCTCTATTACCGCATCAATGTGATCCAATTGTGTGTACCGCCATTACGGGAACGGGGCGGAGACATTCCCGAGCTCGTCGCGTTTATCTTGAACCGGCTAACCGGGGCGAACGGACCCATCCCGCGGATCGCCGAGGAGGCGATGCAAGCACTCGCGGATTATCCCTTCCCGGGCAATGTCAGAGAGCTCGAAAACATCCTCGAACGCGCCCTGACACTATGCGAAGGCGATCGGATCGAAGCGCGTGATCTCGACCTTCCTATACATGCTAATGAACCCGCCGGCCAGGTCGGGATCGAGGGTTATCTTAGCGAGATCGAACGGCAACAGATCCTCGCCGCGCTCGAGCAAGCGCGCTGGAACAAGACGGCGGCGGCCAAACTGCTTGGAATAAGTTTCCGAGCGCTGCGCTACCGGCTGGAGAAATTGGGTTTGGACTAACCCGCGAAGTCCGGAACCGCTAAAACGATTAGACCGGCACTATCCTAAGGAACGTTAAAAGTTATACCATTTGTGTCGTGAGCCACACGGTGTTTCGAGAAGCCTGGTTTCGTTTCTATTTCTTTTCGCGTGAAGAACCTCGGATGCACGTTCATGTCCAGGAACAAAACGGGGAGGAGAAATTTTGGTTGGAACCGCAGATTAAGCTCGCGCAGAACTTCGGACTTCAGTCAAAAGACATTACCGACGCATTGCCCTGATTACGGAGCACGAAATATCCGCACAGCTTGGAACAGACATTTCGGAAGTTGAGGTCACGAACGTTTCGAAGCATGGTTTTTGGTTACTTATTTACGATCAGGAAGTCTTTGTCCCCTTTGACCAGTTTCCGTGGTTTAAAGAGGCCTCGATTGGTAAGTTGCTGCACGTAGAGCTACCCTCACCTTTATTGGCTAGATTTGGATATAGACCTTGCAGTGGAGTCGCTTTCTCATCCAGAACGATTTCCGTTGGTCAGCCGTATTGCTAACCTGGAACGCCCGGATTGACATGCCGGCGGTAGCCAGGGCGGTAGTTATCATCGCGCCAGGGAGGGGACGGACCGAGGACCAATGCGTCGCGTCAAAAATGGACGAAATTGGTCATGTCCGGGGGGCTGCCTTTGGAGATAAGTCCATGACCCGCGTCGCGCAAACCGGCGTCGCATCGCCCTTCGCGGCACCTGGCATACCTGCTGCACTATTGCGCTTAGCCACCGGAGATAACCGCGGTCGGCAAGGAAGAGGCCCGGTCGTTCAGTTAACGTGAATGCGCCATCTTTTCAGGGTCATTGAGCCATCCATTTTTAAGTAATTAGGAGATTTTCCAATGAAGAAGTTTCAACAAGGTTTTACGTTGATTGAGTTGATGATCGTGGTCGCGATCATCGGCATCTTGGCCGCGATTGCGATCCCGGCGTATCAGGACTATACGGTCCGTACGAAGGTCACCGAAGGGCTGAACCTTGCTTCGGCCGCGAAAATAGCCGTATCCGAAACCTGGGAGTCTAATGGTAGCCTCGTTGCCTTGACGAGTGGTCTTGCTCCGTGCGCAGCCACCATCAGTTATTGCTTTTCCCCGACGAAGTTTGTCGCCGGTATAGCACTTAACGCCGGTGCAGCTGCTAGCAACGGTGAGATCACCGTTACCTATGATGTGACACCTAATGGGATCCCGCAGCTTAATGTGCCTGCGGGTTCGAACGTGATGGTTTTGGTGCCAACCATTAACGCGGGAGGCGGCGCTGCCGTCCTCACTGCCGGTCTCGCTGGAGCCATTGACTGGCACTGCAAATCTGCCGCATCCACGTTTGGCTTGGGGACTGCGGGTACTGTCGAAGGCAAGTATGCGCCTGCCCAGTGTCGCGGTGCTGTGTAACGCAAGCTTCATTTGACGCTTGGCCACAAGCAGAAGCCCCTCCCCGGAGGGGCTTTTTTTGTCCGTGTTATACTGCCGTCATGACCAGCGTGACCTTTGATACACTCAAGTTCGTTGAAAAGCTAAAAGCCTCCGGTATGCCGGATGCGGAAGCCAAGGCGATCGCCGAAGCCTTACGTGATGCGCAGAGTGACGCCGAGTTAGTCACCAAAAAAGATTTGCAGATTGAGCTTGCGCCGCTTAAAAGCGACTTGTTACTGTTGAAATGGATGATGGGGTTGGTATTAGGCGGGGTTCTGGCGCTGATTTTACGGTCGTTTTTTCCAGGTTGATCCCCACCCAGGCTTCGATAACTCCTTAACGCCGATATTAAGCGCACGTGTTTGCGGCCGCCGCACCGCGGCGTTATGCTAATTGAAGTCTAGCTAACGCATCCAGCTCCATGTCTAGCATTGCTCAAGCCTTATACCAGCGATACCGCCTGACGGTTGACGATTACCGCCGCATGAGCGAGGTGGGCATATTTCACGAGGACGATCGGGTGGAGCTTATCGATGGAGAAATCATAAAAATGGCGCCAATCGGTAGTCTGCACGCGGGAACGGTGGACCAGTTAACCCGCCTTTTTATCCTGACCTTCGGGCAAGACGCCATCATTCGCGTCCAAAGCCCGATTGTCCTGGACGATTACTCAGAGCCCGAACCGGACCTTGCGCTGCTCACGCCGCGCGAGGATTTCTATAAATCCTCGCACCCCACCGCACGCGATCTCTTGCTCGTGGTCGAAATAGCTGATTCGTCGCTTGCCTATGATCGCGAGGTCAAGCTCCCCCTGTATGCGCGTTCCCACATACCGGAAGTCTGGATCGTGGACCTGGAGAACCGCTGCGTGCGGTTGTTTCAGGAGCCCGCCGAGAAAGGCTTTGCGCGCACGCGAACCCTCGCGCACCCCTACCTGCTGACGCCCTTGCGCTTGCAGGCGTGTGAAATCGATCTAAGCGTCTTGTTCACGCGAGCTTAGCACGTACCAAGCGCAATTCTGGATCCCCGCGCCGCTCCTTTGATCCCGGCACGATCAATGGACCTCATCTTGCTTAATCCAAGCCAGGGCTTGGATTCGCCTATCCAAGCTACCGACGCTGGCTTTTTTTGAGGTGGCCAGGTCATAAAACTGGCGTGTTTCGAGATTCATTAGCGAGGAAGACTCTGGATGGAACAATCGATTTCGACGTCCTGCGAGGAGACTCACGGCCAAGCCATGAGCGCAAAAACAATGACGCGCTGGAAAGCCTCGGCCATCCATCTCTCCATCTGCGCCATCATCGCGCTCGCGGTGCTTGCCTGGATGCTATTCGTCTGGTATCCGGCGCCTTATTTCGAGGGTCTGGGCGCCGGAAAGCTTTCCATGACCATCATCGGGGTGGATGTGGTGATCGGCCCGCTCATCACGCTCATCATTTACAACCCGCTCAAGAAGAGCCTGCGGTTTGACCTGGCCGTCGTGGCGCTCCTGCAATTGAGCGCCCTAGTTTATGGCGTATACGTGGTCTATGAAGCCCGCCCTGTCTACGTCGTATTTAATGTAGACCGGTTCGACGTGGTGGCGGCGAACGAGATCGACCCGCAAGAGCGCAAGAAAGTAACGCGCCCCGAATATCAATCCTTGCCGCTCACGGGACCCAAAATCGTCGCTGCGGTGCTGCCCTCCGATCGCGAAGAGCGACACCGGATCCTGTTCACTGCCGTGGGTGGGGGTTACGATTTGCCGAACTTCCCGCAACACTATGTGCCCTATGAAGAGCAGATGTCACAGGCAATCGCACGTTCCAGACCCTTGGACGAGCTCCAGCGACAGCGCGCGGAAGCTGAACCGCAACTCGCGGCCTTGAAGCAAAAGTTCGCCGGGCGCGCGAAAGACCTCGGTTTCCTTCCCGTGCGCGCCCGCAAACAAGATCTCACCGCCATCATCGATCGTAAGACCGGCGAGGTGCTCAATGTGTTGGCCATCGACCCGTGGGTGTGATCCTGCGTAGGGTACCTCCCGAGCACCAAAATCCAAAAGCCGGCCCCGCGAGGTGCTCGGTGCGCGTGCTACACTGCAGCTATGGCAACCGTCACCTTTGATACCCTCAAGTTCGTCGAAAGGCTCAAGGCCGCTGGCGTCCCCGAGGCCCAGGCCAAGGCAATGGCGGAAGCGCAACAAGAGGCGCTTTCGGAATCAGTCGCCACGCAGTTTGCGACCAAGGCGGATCTCGCCGAGCTCAAGTTGGACGTGATCAAATGGATGGTGGGGCTTGCCCTCGCGCAGATATCCTTGTTGGTCGGAATATTGGTCAGGCTACTGTGACTTCACGTCGTAAGCGCGGGACAGTCTAGCCCGAATCGTTCGAGCAGGCTTAGCCAGCGTAGTCCGGATAAAGCGAAGCACGATCCGGGAACAACGTCGACCGCTCCCCGGACGGCTTTCTATCTGGTCCGAGCATAACGCGCCCTGTGCGTACGGCGGCCGCTGCCCCTGCACTCAGTCTCGCCGGATTACTCATTTCGCGAGTGAACCCGGGATGTTCGGACTCTCGGGGTTAACGTCGATGGTCTGGCGGTTCGGCACCAATACCAGATCCATATCTTCCATCGGAATCGCTCCGAGCAACGGTTCATCGCCTATCACCATCGCCCCGGTGAAGCAGCGCCGGTTCTTGAACCTGACCTCGATGGGACCGACGTAAGGCACGGCAACCCTATGACCATTCGTCAGCGTCACCTCCCGCTTTTCAAGCTCGCCCAGGTCAAGTTGAATGGCCAGACGCTCGGGAATACAGAGATGAACGGCGCCGGTATCGACGAGTGCCTTGACACTGACCGGCTCTAAGCCCTCCCTGGCCGGATTCCTGAGCGTAAGCTCAGTTCGGATGATGCCCATGCTGTTTTCCGTTAATCGCGAGGCCGTATATATAGTGAGACTAGAGTGTGTGTTCTGCGCAGGCAACGGGTGGTCATGATAGCAGTTTCGCGTTGGAAGGACGGGCAGGCGCGAAGGAGGTGGTCCATCCTTGGACCTCATCCGCATCCGTGCGCCGCATGCAGGCTTCCGGCAATTTCGTTCCGGGGCCACCTTGCAATGCGGTAATTTTATCGGACCGTGGATGGCGTATCTTTAACGCCCTGGCCCATCCCGGGACGGTTATGACACTAACTGTGAACGCTGTTTCACCCCGGGTGCCGACGCGTTGACCGGGGCGCATCCGGCGTGGTAGGGCCGCAGCTTCGTCCGTGGCAGCCGGGTGGCCGCCGCGGGTAGTAAATGTCAAACGGCGGGAAAATCCGGGTTGGGCTTGATGAAGGGTTCGAGGGTCTTGAGGATTTCCTTGTGTACTTTAGGCCCGCCGGTGACGACGTTTCCGGAGCGGAGATAGCCGGGCCCTCCTTCCAGATCGCTAACGATACCGCCGGCTTCGAGGATCAAGAGCGCACCCGCGGCGATGTCCCATTGTTTCAATCCGAATTCCCAGAAGCCATCCAAGCGCCCGCAAGCCACGTAGGCGAGGTCCAGCGCCGCCGATCCGGCCCGGCGTATTCCAGAGGTCACTTCGATCAGCGTTTTGAGCATCGCGAGGTAGCGGTCGAGGTGCTGCAATTCCCGGAACGGGAACCCGGTGCCCAACAAGGCCCCCGGCAAGTTAGGGTGTTGAGTGACGCGGATGCGGCGATCGTTCAGGAGCGCCCCCTCCCCGCGGCTCGCCGTGAACAACTCCTGCCGCAGCGGGTCGTAAACCACGGCCTGGTCCAGCCGCCCCCTATGCCTCAAGGCGATGGACACGGCGAATTGCGGAAACCCGTGTATGAAGTTGGTCGTGCCATCCAAGGGATCGACGACCCATTGGTACTCGTCGCTCCCGTGAGTGCCGCTCTCCTCGGCCAAGATGGCATGGTTTGGATAAGCCTTGAGGAGGATCTTGATGATCGCACCCTCGGCCAGTCGATCAACCTCCGTAACAAAGTCGTTCTGTTGTTTGGTATCGATACTCAAGCCTTGAACGCGGTCGAGGTGCCTAACGATAATATCACCCCCCCTGCGCGCGGCGCGAATTGCGATATTGAGCATGGGGTGCATCGGTGGCTTGCCTCGGGGGTTGCGTAGTTACGGATCGAGCGCGAAATTCTATCCAACAATGAGCGTTTAAGCGAAACAGGCTTGAATCCCGGATGAATAGTGGCGCTTTGGCAAAACTGCGCTTTGTGCTGGTGCGGCCGACGCATCCCGGCAATATTGGCGCCAGTGCGCGCGCGTTGAAGACCATGGGACTCAGGCGTCTCTTCCTCGTGGCGCCTAATCGCTATCCTTCGGCCGACGCCACAGCGATGGCCGCCGGAGCCGCCGATGTGCTGCGGGAGACCGTGATCTGTAGATCGCCCGCCGAGGCCGTGCGCGGATGCGGTCTGGTGGTCGGTGCCAGCGCTCGCGCTCGCAGCATCCCTTGGCCGACTGTCTCCGCGCGCGAAGGCGCGTCACGAATCCTCGAGGCGACCGCGCGCGGCGAGGTTGCTGTTCTCTTCGGGCCGGAGCATTCCGGCCTCAGCAATACCGAGGTCGAGCTTTGCCAGCTTTTGGTCAAGGTGCCGACTGCCCCGGAGTATTCCTCACTCAATCTCGCGGCTGCGGTTCAGATCATTGCCTACGAATTGCGCCAAGCCGCGATGCCTCACCATGCGGCGGATCTCGCTATCGAACGCGCCGCGACCACCGACGAGATGGCGCGGCTTTACCTGCACCTCGAAGAGACCATGATCGATGCCGGGTTCCTCGATCCGGAGAAACCGCGCCGGCTCATGCGGCGCATGCGGCGATTGTTTAATCGCGTTAGCCTCGATCAGAACGAGCTAAACATCCTGCGCGGGTTTCTCGCAGCGGCGCAGGCAAAGATAAAAACCAAGGTTTCTGGTGGTCTTGAGCGCTAGCCGACGTCGATGACGACGCGCGCATCATCTTCCCGCGCTTCCACCCAACCGATCCGCCAAGCGGACTCGCCGCCGTGCCGGAGGTGTTCGAGCGCCCCGCCGGCATCGTCTGGGCTCACGATCACGACCATGCCGATACCGCAGTTGAACGTCCGGTACATCTCCCGCGCTTCGATGTCGCCGGCATCTCGGATCCATTCAAAGATCGGCGGCCACGGCCACTCCGTGGTTGCAATCACGGCCCTAGTACCCGGAGGCATGATGCGCGGCAAGTTGTCGATGAAGCCCCCGCCCGTGATATGGGCGATGGCCCGGGGGCGGACGCTACGAAGCAAGGCAAGGATCGTCTTCACGTAGATGCGGGTCGGTTCCATCAAGGTATCGGCGAGGCTGCGGCCGCCGAGATCCATGGTCAAATCCGCGCCCGAGTCGGTGATCAATTTTCGGATCAATGAATAGCCGTTGGCGTGCGGACCGCTCGAACCGATACCGATGATGGCGTCGCCCGGGATCACCCCACGCCCGTCGATAAGCCAATCTTCCTCAACGACGCCGACACAGAATCCGGCGAGATCGTAGTCGGCTTTTTGATACAAGCCCGGCATCTCGGCCGTCTCGCCGCCGATGAGTGCCATCCCGGCCAGCTCGCAGCCTCGGGCGATGCCTGCGACCACGTGCTCGGCGGTGTCGAGGTTTAGCCGGCCCGTGGCGAAGTAATCGAGGAAGAACAGCGGCTCCGCGCCTTGCACGACCACGTCGTTCGCGCACATCGCGACGAGATCGATGCCGATCGTCCGGTGCCGATCGAGGTCAATCGCGAGTTTGAGCTTGGTACCTACGCCATCGGTCGAGGAGACCAACAGCGGTTTGCGATAATTCAATCCGGCGAGGCTGAAAAGTGCCCCGAAGCCGCCGATTCCGCTCGCCACCCCTGGCCGGTGAGTCGCGTGCGCATACGGTTTTATGCGCCGCACGAACTCGTTGCCACGCTCGATGTCGACGCCCGCGTCCCGGTAGGTCGCCCCCTTTTTTTGGCCGTTTTGCATCGGCTTATGGTAGCGGCGCGCGATTCGCGCGGCAAACCTTGACGACGGCCGCTGTCTTAGCATACGTTCCGCGCATGCGCTGGGTGCGATATCTTCTGATGGCCGCGGGATCGGTCCTCGCCTTAGCGAGTGAAGGGGCCCAGGTCCGTGGGCTTTACGAGGCGGAGATCCCGACCGCGGGCGGTGAGCCGGCTGCGAAGACCGAAGCGATGGAAATGGCGCTCCGGGTCGTGCTCGTCAAGCTAACGGGCGATCGAAATGCCGCGCAGCGCGAAGGCGTCGCGAGTCTATTCAAAGAGCCGCAGGTTTACGTACAACAATACGGATATCAGACCTCCGAGGGCGGGCCCGGGAACGCGGGCAGCGGTGGGCGTGTGCTGGCGGTGAAATTCGACGCGAAGACGCTCAGCGGCGCTCTCCGTCGCGCGGGTTTGAATCTTTGGGGACGCGAGCGCCCGCTGGTGCTGGTCGGGGTCTCGCTCGGCTCCGGCGGAAAACGCGTTATGGTCAGCCGCGACGACGCTTCGGGCTACACGCATGCCATCGAGTATCAAGCCCGGCTGCGCGGCCTACCGATCGTGATGCCGATCATGGATGAGCGCGACCGGGCATGGCTGTCCGATCTGCAAACGCTGCCAGCAACGGCTACCGGAGAGGTATCCAACCCCTACGGAGCCGATGCGATCCTGACGGGCCATCTCGACGAAGTGGCCAGCGGTTTGTGGGAGGCTAGCTGGAGCCTATTCTATGGCGGAGAAGTTCAACGCTGGCTGTCCCAAGGCGATAGCGCGGAGACGGTGTTGGAGGAAGGCGTCGACCAGGGCACCGACGCTTTGGTCGCGCAATTGAATGCGCAGTTGTTGGAGGAGGTCGTCAAGCTCACCGTGCACGGCGTGGCAGCGCTCGACCACTATGCGCAATTACAGCGTTACTTGGAATCGCTCGAAGCGGTCACCCATAGCAGCGTGGTTCGGGTACAACCGAATAGCGTGGAATTTGCGGTTACCGCTCGTGGCGGCGAAAGGGCGCTCGGCCGCGCCATCGCTCTCGGCAAGTACCTGGAGCCGATGAGTGGGGAACCGGCGCCCGGGCATTACCGACTACGCCTGGAGTAAACCTGGGATCGGGCATCTACGTGACGCAGCAGAGACAACTTCCGTTCGTATTCCCCGAGGGCCGGATCCCGAGCTTCGAGCTTTACTATCCGGGGCCCAATCGCGAGGTTTTCGAACACATCCGGCGGCTCGGCGAGGCGCCGGCGAGCCTCTATTTGTGGGGACCTAGCGGTACCGGAAAGACACATCTCCTACAGGCCGCCGGTCATGAGTTTACCGCCTTGGGGCGCCGGGCCTGCTACCTCGCCCTCGCGCAAAACGCGGAGCTATCCCCAACGATCTTGGAGGGGCTTGAGGATCTGGACTTGGTCTGCATCGACGAGTTGCACAGCGTCGCCGGGAACGGCGAGTGGGAGCGCGCGTTACTTCATTTGTACGAGCGGTTGCGAGATTTCGGGCGCTGCTGCGTCCTCGCCAGTCTGGAAAGCCCCGGATTCATCAACATCGATCTGCCCGATCTCAAATCGCGGCTCGCCTGGGGTTTGGTATTTCACCTCCGGCAACTCGACGAGTGTGATAAAATCCGCGCTCTGCAGTGGCGCGCAAAGCTTCGCGGCGCGGATCTTCCCGTTGAGGTGGCGAAGTATCTTTTGCGGCGCAATTCGCGCGCGATGACGGAGTTATGCCGGGTGCTCGATGAGTTGGATGAGTCATCGCTGGCTATGCAGCGTAGGCTCACACTACCGTTAATGCGCGCTGTGTTAGATCGTCGATGATCACGGAGGCAGGCTATGACAACAACAACGATGGGGCCAGGCAAACAAGCGTGGTCTTGGTATAAAGCCGGCTGGCGGCTGTTCTTAATCAACCCTTCGACGTGGATTTTGTACACGTTCCTGTGGGTGCTATTGGCGATTATTCTTTGGCAGATCCCGATTCTCGGCCGCGTCGCTTTGTGGATGATCAATCCCGCGCTTTACGCCGGGTTCCTATACCAAGCCTCAGAAATGGAACAGGGACGACCGCTTGCTGTGAACCGTTTCTTCATCGGCCTTACCGACAAAACCAAGCGCCTGTCGCTGCTCATGCTGGGCGTCATCACCTTAGCCGCCTACGTTATTATTAATGTCGTGACCGTGGTGGATCCGAGTCTGTATTCAACGATTGAGTCGCTATTGCGGGCCGATGCGAGCAGCGGGATCGTGGCGATCGTGATCAATCTACTCTTGCGCTGCGTGCTCTTGTTCATGATCCTTACCTTAGCGACGATGGCCTTGCTGTACTCCTGTCCAGCGATCATGTTTGCCGGGAGCGATGGGTTTGACGCCATGATGAATAGCTTTGAGACCTGCGCGCGTCACTGGCGCGCGTTTGCGGCTTTCATGAGCATCTTCATCGGACTGGCCATCATGGCGATGATTCCCATGGGACTTGGGTTTTTAGTGCTGATACCGGTCACTTTCTGCGCCGCGTATGCTAGCTTTCGAACGCTGTACGGTTCAGCGCAGCCCGACTCGAACGCACCCGGTTAACAAATATACTTCGCGGGCGGGGTATGAACCCCGCCCTTGACCAAAGGGGAGAGCTGCACTTCTCCCCTTTGGGAACCCCATCGCTAAGGTACCCGCGGCAAGACCGCGGCGTATGCGATAATTAATATCTACGCGTCCAGGGCCTGTCGTAGGCGGAGGGCTGTCTGAGCGAGGCGCCTGCCCAGAGCGACACAAAGCTCGTGCTCATCGCCGCTGATCGGTCGATCGCTATCGGTGCCCGCGACATGGCTTGCGCCGTACGGTGTGCCCCCGCTCGCGCTGCGCATGAGCGCGGGCTCTCCGTAAGGTAAGCCCAGCACCAGCATTCCGTGGTGCAATAACGGAAGCATCATCGAAAGCAAGGTGCTTTCTTGCCCGCCGTGCTGGCTGGACGTTGAGGTGAAAACGGCCGCAGGTTTGCCGATCAACGCGCCCGACACCCACAGATCCGATGTCCCGTCCAGAAAATACTTGAGGGGGGCGGCCATGTTTCCGAAGCGCGTTGGGCTCCCGAGCGCAAGCGCGGCGCACTCGACCAGATCGTCGCGGGTGGCGTAGGGAGGTCCACGTTCGGGAATCAGGTCCTCGCTCGCCTCGGATACGGCCGAGACCGCGGGAACCGTACGCAGGCGGGCTTGGCAATTCGAGACCCCGTCGATACCCCGCGCGACGAGGCGGGCCATCGCGGCGACGTTGCCGTGGCGGCTGTAATAAAGCACCAGGACATCGATCACACCACTCACAGAATTTCCAACACTCGTTCGGGCGGACGGCCGACGACCGCTTTGGCGCCGCTGACGACGATCGGACGTTCGAGCAAAATCGGATGGTGAATGAGCGCGGAAATCAGATCGTCGTCACTCAAGGTGGGATCATCGAGACCGGCTTGTTTATATTCGGCCTCGTTCTTACGCAGGAGCTCGCGTGGCTTGACGTGCAGAAGCTTCAAGAGCCGCGCTAGCGTCTCCCGATCGGGGAAGGTCTTAAGATATTCAACGATTTCCGGCTCGATTCCGCGTTTCTTAAGTAGATCGAGGGCTTGCCGGGACTTGGAACAGCGTGGGTTGTGATAGATGGTTACCTGCATGATCCGATCTCCTGACGTTTCGCGTTGTTTGCCGTGTCGCGCCTCGAAAGCGAACCGCAATGGTTCGGCACGTGGTCTCCCCTTATACTTTTCGCCCGTTAAGCTAGCGTAAAATCGAGCTTAGGTGAACACCTGTGTTAAGTGCCTGGTCAGCGGCCGCGTGCAAGGCGTCTATTTTCGGTCCCATACCCGCCACCAGGCGTTGCGGCTCGGACTCAGCGGCTGGGTACGGAACGTCTCCAGCGGCCAGGTCGAGGTTCTGGTGTGCGGTCCCGCGGTCGAGGTCGAGAAGCTCATAGCGTGGCTTTGGCAGGGACCGCGAGAGGCGCGCGTAGCCGACGTTCGGTGCGAAGCGGTATCGACGCCGGCCCCGGCAGGCTTCGTGATCCGCTAATCAACCGGCGAGACGGGCCTTGATAAACGGCACGGCCTCGTCGAGCTTGATATGTTGGGCGTGTACATCCCGCCGGCCTTTGTATTCCAGCGTCTCGTTGTCCAACCCGCGTTCGCTAGGCACCAAGCGATGCGGGATCCCCACCAGATCCAAATCGTTGAACATCACGCCCGGCCGTTCTTTGCGATCGTAGTACAGGACCTCGATACCGGCCGCCAACAGCTCGGCATACAGCCGCTCGACCACCTCACCCAAGCGTCCCGAGCGCTGGATATTGATCGGCGCGAGCGCTACTTCGAAAGGTGCGATCGCCTCCGGCCAGATGATGCCGCGTTCATCGTGATTCTGCTCGATTGCCGCGGCCACGATCCGCGATACACCAATACCATAGCACCCCATGATCAAGGTCACCGCCTCGCCGTTTTCGTCGAGGCAAGTGGCTTTCATCGTCCGGCTGTACTTGTCGCCTAGCTGAAATATGTGACCGATCTCGATGCCTCTCGCGATAGTCAAGGTTCCCTGGCCGTCCGGGCCGGGGTCGCCGTCTACTACCTTGCGGAGATCCCAGACTTGTGGCGGCAACTGCTGGTCGCGGCCCCAGTTGACGCCCTTCAGATGGTAGCCGTCTTCGTTGGCGCCGCAGACGAAATCACTCATGCAGGCGGCCGAGCGGTCGGCGATGATGCCCATGTCCGGTGGTGTGTGTTGCAGGTTCACCGGGCCGAGGTAGCCGGGACGGCAGCCCAGATAGCCTTGGATCTCCTCGTCGCTGGCGAAGCGGAAGGCGCCGATCTGTTTGCGGGCCTTGGCCTCGTTGAGCTCGTGGTCGCCCCGCAGCAACAGTAGACAGAGTTCCTTGCCTTGACCGGAATTGAGCATCACGGCGATGGTTTTCAGTATCCTTTCCGGTGGCAGGCCCAGAAAGTCGCTGACTTCGGCGATGCTCGTCCTGCCCGGCGTGGCGACTGTTTTCATATCTTCATTGGGATGTGGGCGCGTCGTGGCAGGCGCCAGGGCCTCCGCCAGCTCGACATTGGCGGCGTAGTCAGAATGCGGGCAGAATGCGATCGCATCCTCGCCCGCTTCGGCCAGGACGTGAAATTCATGAGACAGGTTGCCGCCGATGTTGCCAGTATCCGCCAACACGGCGCGAAATCTAAGCCCCATGCGGGTGAAGATTCGGGTGTAGGTCTCGTACATCCGGTCATAGGTCGCTTGCAACGAGCTTTGATCAAGGTGAAAGGAATAAGCGTCCTTCATCAAAAACTCGCGCGCCCGCATGATGCCGAAACGCGGCCGCACCTCGTCGCGGAACTTGGTCTGGATCTGGTAGAAGTTCGCGGGCAGTTGCTTATAGCTACGGATCTCCCGGCGCACCAGATCCGTGATGACTTCTTCATGGGTCGGACCGAGACAAAACTCGCGTTCATGCCGATCCCGGAAGCGCAGAAGCTCCGGGCCATAGTGCTGCCAACGGTGCGATTCCTCCCACAGCTCCGCCGGTTGCACACCGGGTAGCAAGACCTCTTGGGCACCGGCGCGATCCATCTCTTCGCGGATGATGCATTCCACCTTGCGCAGAACGCGCAATCCGAGTGGAAGCCAGGTGTAAATCCCCGCCGCGAGCCGGCGGACCATACCCGCCCTCAGCATGAGATGATGGCTGATAATCTCGGCGTCGGCGGGGGATTCCCTCACGGTCGGGAGTAAAAACTGCGAGATCCGCATTGTGGTGCTCTCCTAGCGTTGCCGGATTAGTTTCAGGCGGGTCGGCAACGCCCTTTGAGCCGCGCATTCTACACCATTGCAGCGGCTTGACCTGATTCGCAAATGCCAGTAGCTTCTCATCTTTCAAGGTCCCGAAAGGTATAGACGTGACAGAAAAATTACGCGGGGCGGACATCTTCGTACGCTGCCTCAAAGACGAGGGGGTCGATTACATTTTCGGCTATCCCGGCGGGGCCGTGCTCCATATCTATGACGCGTTGTATAAGCAGGACGCCGTCAAGCACATCCTCGTGCGGCACGAGCAAGGGGCCACCCACGCCGCGGACGGTTTTGCGCGGGCCACCGGCAGGCCGGGTGTGGTCTTGGTAACCTCGGGTCCCGGCGTGACCAACACCATCACCGGGATCGCCACGGCCTACATGGACTCGATCCCGCTGGTCGTATTCACCGGTCAGGTGCCGACCCATCTCATCGGCAATGACGCTTTTCAAGAAGTCGATGCGATCGGTATCACGCGTCCGTGCGTCAAGCACAATTTCCTGGTCGAAAACGTCAACGACCTCGCGAGCGTAATCAAGAAGGCGTTTTACATCGCCACCACGGGCCGCCCCGGTCCGGTGGTCGTGGATATTCCGAAGGACGTCACCGCCGACCTGGCCGAGTACCATTACCCGGAAACGGTCGAAATGCGTTCCTACAAACCGGTCACTAAGGGTCATCCGGGCCAGATCAAGAAGGCTGTGGTGCTTATCCTCGCGGCCAAGCGCCCAATGATTTACACCGGCGGCGGTGTCGTGCTCGACAACGCCGCAGGGGAGCTCATCGAGTTTACGCGCCATCTCGGCTATCCGATCACCAACACCTTGATGGGGCTTGGCGCCTACCCGGGAACGGATCCGCAGTTCATCGGCATGCTCGGGATGCACGGCACCTACGAGGCCAACATGGCGATGCACCACTGCGACGTGCTCATCGCCATCGGCGCGCGCTTCGATGACCGCGTCACGGGCGATCTCAAGCATTTTTGCCCGGAGGCCAAGATCGTCCATATCGACGTCGATCCCTCGTCGATCGCGAAGAACGTACCGGTCGCCGTACCGATCGTCGGCGGCGCGGGCAGTGTCTTGCGCGATTTAATCAAGGCGCTGCGCGAAAGCGGCGCGAAACCGGATCAGGGCGTGCTAGCGGCGTGGTGGGGACAAATTAAAGAATGGCAGGCCGTCGATTGCCTGTGTTACGACCGCACCACCGAGGTCATCAAACCCCAGTATGTCATCGAGCAGCTCTATGAGCTCTCCGGCGGCGATGCGTATATCACTTCCGATGTCGGCCAACACCAGATGTGGGCAGCGCAGTTTTATAAGTTCGACCAACCCCGGCGGTGGATCAACTCCGGAGGGCTCGGCACCATGGGGTTCGGCTTGCCGGCGGCCTTGGGCGTGCAGATCGCGTTCCCCGAGCATCTCGTAGCCTGCATCACGGGCGAGGCCAGCTTGGTAATGTGCATCCAGGAGCTCTCGACCTGCCTACAGTACGGGCTGCCCATTAAAATCATCAATCTTAACAATCGCTACATGGGAATGGTCCGGCAGTGGCAAGAATTCTTCTACGATAGGCGCTACTCGCACTCGTATATGGATGCCTTGCCCGATTTCGTCAAACTGGCGGAGAGCTTCGGGCACGTCGGGATGCGGATTGAAAAGACGGGTAGCGTGCGACCGGCTCTCAAGGAAGCGCTGGGGATGAAAGAGCGCCTGGTGCTGATGGATTTCATTACGGACCAGACCGAAAACGTCTACCCCATGATTGCCGCGGGTAAAGGTCACCATGAAATGCATCTGTCGCCGGAAAGGGAATTGGCTTAGAGGTGCGTCGGATCATCTCTATTTTGCTCGAAAATGAGGCCGGCGCGCTATGTAGAGTCGCCGGTCTTTTTTCGGCGCGCGCCTATAACATCGAGTCCTTGACCGTAGCCCCGACGGAGGATGCAAGCGTCTCACGCTTGACCTTGGTCACGGGCGGTTCCGACGAAATCATCGAACAAATCACCAAGCAACTGAACAAGCTCGTCAACGTCATCAAGCTCATGGATCTGAGCGAAAGCCAGCATATCGAGCGCGAGTTGATGCTAATCAAAGTCAGCGCCGGCGGCACGGCGCGCGAAGAGCTCAAGCGCCTGGTCGATATCTTCCGCGGGCGGATCATCGACGTCACCAACACCATCTACGTCATCGAGCTGACCGGCACCAGCGAGAAGCTGGACGCCTTCGTTAACGGCCTCGACAGGAAACTCATTGTCGAAGTCGTCCGATCGGGGGTTTCCGGCATCGCGCGCGGCGAAAAATCGCTGCGCATATAAATCATCGAAGCAAGGAATTCATTATGAAGATCTATTACGATAGAGACGCCGATCTCTCCTTAATCCAAGGCAAGCGCGTCGCCATCATCGGCTACGGCTCGCAAGGTCACGCGCATGCCAACAATTTGAAGGAGTCGGGCGTGCGGGTGGCCGTCGGTTTGCGCGAGGGATCCGGCACCGCGACGAAAGTGTCCGCGGCGGGACTGGCCGCCGCCTCGATCGAGCAGGCGGTCGGCGCGGCCGATGTGGTCATGGTGCTCGCGCCCGACGAGCACCATGCCGCGCTATACCGCGAGCATATCGAACGCAACATCAAACCGGGAAAAGCTTTGGCCTTTGCCCACGGGTTCAACATTCATTTCCGTCAAATCGAACCGCGCCCCGACCTTGACGTCATCATGATCGCGCCTAAGGGGCCCGGGCATTTGGTGCGCTCTACCTATACCCAGGGCGGGGGGGTGCCTTGCCTCATCGCGATCCATCAGGATGCCACCGGTCAAGCCAGAGAGATCGCGCTCGCTTACGCGACGGCCCTCGGGGGCGGTCGGGCGGGGATCATCGAGACCAACTTTCGCGAGGAAACAGAGACCGATCTATTTGGGGAGCAAACCGTGCTGTGCGGTGGGATCACGGCGCTTATCCTAGCCGGGTTCGAGACCCTGGTCGAGGCGGGCTACTCGCCGGAGATGGCCTATTTCGAGTGCCTCCATGAGACCAAGCTCATCGTGGATCTAATCTACGAGGGGGGCCTCGCAAACATGCGCTATTCCGTATCCAACACCGCGGAATACGGCGATTTCACCCGCGGGCCGCGGGTCGTGGGCGAGGAAGCGCGTAAAGCGATGAAGGAGATCTTGCAGGAAATCCAGAGCGGGCAGTTTGCCCGGGAATTCATCCTCGAGAACCAGAGCGGCGCGCCGATGCTGAAGGCAAAGCGGCGCCTGAGCCGCGAGCACCCCATCGAGCAGGTCGGCGCGAAACTCCGCGAGATGATGCCCTGGATCCAAGCGAATCGCTTGGTCGATCGCAGTCGGAACTAGGCCATTAAGGAGGCGGAAAGGTGTACAGATGGCCAGCTCGATGCTGCTAAGAGGGGTTTGATCGTGCTCAACATCGGACACAATGCGAAGACCCCGCGCCGGCGCGGTCTGTATCTGTTGCCGAACCTCTTCACCACCGCGGCGCTGTTTGCCGGCTTCTACGCCATCGTCGCCGCCATCAAGGGAGGCTTTCACGAGGCGGCGGTGTCAATCTTCGTCGCCATGTTGCTCGATGGACTCGATGGCCGCGTGGCGCGCCTCACCAACACGGAAACCGATTTCGGGGCGGAATACGATAGCTTGTCGGACATGGTTTCCTTTGGCGTGGCCCCGGCGCTCGTCATGTATCAATGGTCTCTGCTCGCCTTGGACAAACTGGGGTGGCTCGCAGCATTCGTTTACACCTCGGCCGCCGCGCTCCGGCTAGCGCGCTTTAACACCCAGGCGGGCACGGCCGACAAACAATACTTTCAGGGTCTGCCCAGCCCTTCGGCGGCGGCCTTATTGGCCGGGTTGGTGTGGGTCGGCGCGGACAGTGGACTGACCGACGGTAGATTCCTGGCGCCTCTGACGCTGTTATTGACGGTGGCGGCGGCGGGCCTCATGGTCAGCAACGTTCGCTACCATAGTTTGAAGACCATCGATTTCAGAGGCCGCGTCCCCTTCGTGCGGGGCCTACTCGTGGTTCTGATCTTCGTGCTCGTGTCCCTGTCGCCACCCGTTTCGCTTTTCGTAGCCTTCTTGATTTACGCGTCCACGGGTCCGGTGATCACGCTGTTACAAATCCGCCGCAAACGCGCCGCGCGTCGCGGCTCCAGCGAGGGGCCGAACCCCGAGGCGTAAGCTGTTGTTTTTTGCCAACTACTGCAGCGCGACGGGTTGAAAGGCGCAGACTTGTCTCAGATTGCGCAAGTGCGCTTCAATCTGCTGCATGCGATTCTCGGGCGCCGGATGAGTGCTGGCGAACTCGGGCGCGCGCGATGCGCCGCCGCTTGCTTCAGCAAGAATTTTCATCACATCGAGCAACGCGGTCGGATCGTAGCCGGCGCCTTTAAGGAAGCACATACCGAATTTGTCCGCTTCGAGCTCATCCTCGCGACCATATTTCATGTTGATCAGGCCGCCGACCATGCGGGCGACTTGAGCCATTTCGTACGAGCCCGCGCCCATCACCACCGCGCCGGTGAGTCCTTGCGTCAATTCTTGTTTGGCGATGTGCTCGGCGGAATGGCGGCCGATCACATGGCCGATTTCGTGGCCTAGCACACCCGCCAATTGATCTTCAGTCTTCAAGCGCGAGAGCAGTGCGACGGTGATGAAAATCTGCCCGCCGGGCAGCGCGAACGCGTTCACGGTTTTGTCGTCCGCCAGCACATGAAAATCGAACGGATAGCCGCTCTGCGCCGCGATGCTTTGCGCGACGATTTTCCTGCCTAGCGCTTTCACGCTTTGTTGTACGCGTTCATCAGGATATACGCCGCCGAACTGTGCTGCCATCTCCGGCGCGGACTGCAATCCCATGGCGATTTCTTGATCCTGGGTCAGGCTAACGCGCTGCGATTCGCCGGTGATCGGATTGACCGAAGTCTTGCTGAAATACGAAAGAACGGAAAAACCCGCGATCACCAACATGATGATCAGGCGCATTTTCCACATGCCGCGATTCATAGCGAGCTTGCTTAGACGTGAACATGCTCGAAGCGGTCGCGCTCCAGCGCCTCGTAAACGCCGCCGGCGACCGCGCCGAAGATGACGTGCGACAGCGCCATGATCCAGCCGCGCAGCGGCGCGAGCCACGGAAACGCGTCCGCTACCGAATAGTAATTGATCGCATAAAGCGCCAAACCAAATAACGCACCGCCGACAATGCCGACCAGAATTCCCCAGCGATGCAGACAGAATGCGATCAAGCACGCGAACCCGATGGCCAGCAGCATGTGCAGCATGAAGCCGACCGCGTAGACGCTCCCGCCCACGCCTGCGGCAGGCGGTAGCACGCCCGGCCCCAGAACGACCGCGGCGGAAAGTTGCAGCGGCAAATTGGCGTTACCCAAGTAGTAACTGGCGAGCCACATGTTCAACAGCACGAATACGACGCCGGCAACGATGCCGGCGATGATCGCGGCGCGCCAGTCCATCATTTGTCGAAGTATGGTTGTTCGCTTGGTTTGCATACGTTGCCCATCGGGCGAATCAGCGGCACGAGAAGCATAGCGCATTTAGATTGATCATGACACCGGCGCCGTAGGGCAATCGCCACGGATACCGACTCTGTGGGCTTGCTCAGTCTCTGGGAGAACCTACGCTTTAACGGGCGGGTTTTGGTTTCGGCACCTCGGTTCCCTGTCCGAGTGGTACAGCGCTCCCGCGATCTGGATCTCCCCGCACGACGGCCGCGGAGTACGCCTGCGACAGGAAGAGCCGTGGTTCGCCACCGCCGTCCGCCGGCACCACCCACTGGTCCATGATGGCTGGGCGCTCCGCTCCGCCGGGCAGGGCGTAGAGCACCTGTTCGTCATCGAGCCACTGCACCTGGTCGTCCACGCTCCGGGTTTCGGCGAGCGGGTGCCGCCGCCGGGAATCGAGGTCCAGTACCCACAGCCGCCAGGTGATCGGACCGATGAGGCCGCCGTCGCGGTGCTTGAATGCGACGCGCCGGCCGTCGGGCGACAGCGACGGGCATTCGACGCTGTCTTCGATTACCTCGACGGTGCGCGCGTCGACGTCGCCGGTCACCAGCAAGGTCTCGCCGCCCGTGCCGAGTGTCGCGTAGAACCTGCGGGCGCCGGGAATAAAGGTCACGCCCCAGAAGTTGAAGTCCGCCGCGTGCATCGGCTGATCTTGGCGACGGACGGTGAATGTCTCCAAGTCCTCCACCAGCCACTGTCGGGTGTCGAGGTCGATGATCGAGGTCCGGGTCGAGAATCCGACCGTCGCGTAGGAATGCCCGGTGACGAAGACGGTGGTGGCGGCCAGCGTCCCATCCGGCGCCAACTGCAGGCGGCTGGGCGCACCGACCAGGCGTAGTTTGGCCACCGGATTGAAGGTCCGATCGAACAGCACGGCCCCATAGGTCGTGAAGACGCCACGGTCTGCCGTGAGGCACACGCCCCGGCCGGCGGCCATGTGTACGCGCTCGCAGCGCAGCCTCGCCACGAACCGTGGCGCCGCCGGATCGGACAGCGGCGCGATGCCGAGCACGCCGTTGTGCTCATCGATCGAGGTGTGCCTGAACACCAGGAGCGGCCCGGCTGGTGAGGACTCGCCGGGCGAGAGGAAGGGCGTCGGGTCGGAGACGGGCGTTTGCCGAGACCCGGGAAACGGCTGCGGGCCGAGAGCAGCCGGCGACGCTCGTTGCGCGGCGCAGCGGACATAAGCCCCGGCGCCTCCCAGGCAGAACGCCACGATCACGGCAAAAAGCAACGCTCGGCGCGACATGCGATCACGCCGCGGTGGCCGGCGTCCAGGGACGCGCCACGCGCAGGAGGACGGCCGCGAGCACCGCGGTGCAGAGAAGGCCCAGGCCGAAGACGACGAGCGCCTCCGTGGGACCGCGCCAGCTCCAAAGGGCGCCGAAGAGAGACGACGCCAGGAGGCGCGACAACGCCGTGGTGGTGCCGACGATCGCCAGCCCCGTGGTCAGGTGGTCCTCCGGCAATACGCTAGCGGCGAGCGCCGCTAGCACCCCGTCTGTGGCCGCGTAGTAGGCCCCGAGGAGTGCCACGCAGGCCACGATGCCCGCGGCGGAGAGATCGGCGGCGATCAACAGGCCGTAGAGGCAGAGCACCAGACCCTGCCCGGCGAGGAACACCCGGTGCCGCCCCCACCGGTCCGCCAGGCGTCCGGCGGGCAGCGCCAGGATCAGATACACGGTCGCGGTCCCCACGAACAGCAATGGAAAGAGCGTGGGCGGCACTGCGCCGCGTCCCTGCAACAACAGGTAAATCAGCGCGTCGCTCGCGGTCACAAGCCCCAGGAGTCCCCCCGCGACGACGAGCGTAAGGAAGCGGCGGCTCGCCAGGACGGCGGCCAGACGCGCTCGCGCCGACGCGCCGGAGCCCGCGCGCTCGGGCCGATCGCGACGATTCTCCACGAACAGGCCGAACACCGCGAGACCCACCAGCGCCACCGCGAGGCTCACGACGAAGACCGCGTCATAGGCCCCCGGCGCCGCGGCCAGGACCGCGAATGCGACGATCGGCCCCAGCGCCGCCCCGGCGGTGTCCATAGTGCGGTGCAGACCGAATGCCGCACCGAGGCGGGACGGTTCGCTGCTCTGCGCGATCAACGCGTCGCGCGGTGCGGTGCGGATGCCTTTGCCCAGACGGTCGATCATTAGCAGCGCGGCGATCGCTGCCCAGACCGAGCCCACGAGCAGGAGGCCGAGCTTGCAGATCGCTGACAGCGCGTAGCCGACAAACGCGACCGGCTTGTATCCGCGCCCGGCGTCGGCGACCAGCCCCCCGGCCACGCGTACCAGTGCACTGGCACCCTGGTAGAGTCCATCGAGCAACCCGAACTGCAATGGGGTCATTCGCAGCTCGAGCACGAGGTACAGCGGCAAAACCGCAGTCAGCGCTTCCGAGGAGATGTCGGTGAAGAAGCTGGTGAGGCCGAGAACCACGACGTTGCGAGGGGCGGCGCCCCGGTACCGAAGGCTGGCCGCCACCACCGGCCCGATGACATCGGGCACTCGTCGGTCTCGAATGGACGGATACACAGGCCCGATGGCTCAGCCGCTCAAGTCTTCCGGCATCGGCTCGCCGAGAAAGGTCTCACGCAGGGCGTACCAGAATCGAAATCGGTGTATTCGGTCGTCGTCCCGTCCGGGTTGTCGATCACCTCGCGACGGTGCATATTCATCTCATTCATCACGGCCTCCCTCAAACGCCTTGGGCGGTCAGAGTTCCAGGCATCATCTGTGCCCACGCTGGCGTATCGGGCCGGAATCGGTCGCGTTATGGCGTCTTAATGGCGTGCAGGACCAGGGGGGATTGTCGGCTTGGGGAGATGAACCGGACGGAAAGGGTATCCATCCTCGGCACCCGAGCGCAAGATCTGGGTCGGTGTCGGCCAAGGTGGTCATGCACTGCGCTTCAATGAGATAGCCCTTGCGCGTCAATAACCGCATGACGCAAACGCGCCGCGCGTCGCGGCTCCGGGCGAGGGGCCGAACCCCGAGGCGTAAGCTGTTGTCTTCCGCCAACCCGGCAGGTATAGTCGCCTCATGCCGTATACCGTCACCGATAGGTACGTGTTCGCCGTTTGCAAGACGGCGCCGATCGCGCTGCCGCCGCCCCGGCTGCCCTCCCCGCTGCTGCCCGGCTAGGGCAGAACGATCGAAACTAAAATTCCCGTGACAGCCGGTGTCCTTTAAAGACACCAGAACGGTATGCTTTTAGACGACTCGCGCCCATCCGGGCGGGAGGATAGGCATGAAAGACAAGTTGATCATTTTCGATACGACCTTGCGCGACGGCGAGCAAAGCCCCGGCGCCTCGATGACCAAGGACGAGAAGGTTCGCATCGCCAAAGCCCTGGAGCGGATGCGCGTCGATGTCATCGAGGCGGGCTTCCCGATCGCGAGCCCAGGCGATTTCGAGGCCGTGCATGCGGTGGCGGCGGCGGTCAAGGAAAGTACCGTCTGCGCGCTGGCGCGGGCGCTGGAGCGCGATATCGACACCGCCGCCGCGGCGCTCAAAGGCGCGCGCTCGGCGCGTATCCATACGTTTATCGCTACCTCGCCCATTCATATGCGCAGCAAACTCAAGATGTCATCCGAACAAGTCATCGAGCATGCGGTCAAGGCGGTGAAACGGGCGCGCAGCCATGTCGAGGATGTCGAGTTCTCGCCCGAGGATGCGGGGCGCTCCGATTTCGAATTTCTGTGCCGCGTGCTCGAAGCCGTGATCGAGGCCGGCGCAAGGACGGTCAATATCCCGGATACTGTCGGATACAGTCTTCCCGGCCAGTTCGGAGCGCTTATCAAGGATCTGATCGAACGCGTGCCGAACAGCGACAAGGCGGTGTTTTCCGTGCACTGCCATAACGACTTGGGAATGGCGGTCGGAAACTCCTTATCCGCGGTGCTCAACGGTGCGCGCCAAGTCGAATGCACGATTAACGGTCTCGGCGAGCGCGCCGGCAATGCGGCGCTGGAAGAGATCGCCATGGCGGTGCGCACCCGTCGCGACCAGTTTTCCTGTGAAGTGAGGATCGACACCACGCAGATCCTGCATTGCTCGAGGCTGGTATCCAACATCACCGGCTTTCCGGTGCAACCGAACAAGGCCATCGTCGGGGCGAACGCGTTTGCCCACGAATCCGGCATTCATCAAGATGGCGTGCTCAAGAGCCGGGAGACCTACGAGATTATGCGCGCCGAAGATGTCGGTTGGCACGCCAACCGGATGGTGCTAGGCAAACATTCGGGCCGCAATGCGTTTCGTACCCGCTTGCGCGAGATTGGGGTGGATTTTACCCGCGAAGAGGACCTCAACGAGGCATTCATGCGCTTCAAGGAGTTGGCGGACAAGAAGCATGAGATCTATGACGAAGATCTGCAGGCGCTGGTCACCGAGACCCATGTCTCAAGTGGCGTCGAAGCCGTTAAGCTGGTCTCGCTTAAGGTCTGCTCCGAGACCGGAGAGACCCCAAAAGCGCAGATCACCTTGCAGTGGAACGGCAATGAGCAACAGCGGATCGCCGATGGCAGCGGGCCGGTGGATGCCGCCTTTAAAGCCATCGAAGGCATTATCGAAAGCGGTTGCAACCTGCAATTGTTCTCCGTCAATAACATCACCACCGGCTCCGATGCACAAGGGGAGGTGACGGTGCGTTTGGAGCGCGCCGGGCGGATCGTAAACGGTCAGGGCGCGGATACCGATATCATCATTGCCTCGGCCAAAGCCTATATCAACGCCCTGAACAAGGTACTGTCCTCCCCCGAACGGCACCACCCGCAAACATCGAGTCAGGTGTAACGAGCCGCTAACAATGGTAACCCGAGCACGCTATCTCCAGGCGATGGGGATCGACGTCTGGCGGCGCCGCGCCGCGGTGCGTGAGCATCAAGCCGCGGCGCCGATAGCGGACGGTAACGCCGTCCCCGCGATCACACGAATGATCTGGGAGGAGTTGCGACGCTCGGTGGCCGAGTGCACGCGCTGCGAGCTGCACCGCGGGCGTACGCAAACGGTCTTTGGCGTCGGCGATCCGCACGCGGAGTGGCTCATCATCGGCGAGGCGCCGGGGGCCGAAGAGGACCGTCAGGGCGAGCCGTTCGTCGGCCGGGCGGGGCAATTGCTCACCGCCATGTTGTTTGCTGTTGGTCTCAAACGCGAACAGGTCTTCATCGCCAATATCTTGAAATGCCGGCCACCGAATAATCGCGATCCGCGGCCTGAAGAGATTAACTGCTGTACACCCTTCCTGGAACGCCAAATCGCGCTCGTGGCACCGAGAATCATCCTCGCCGTCGGCCGGATCGCGGGTCAAAATCTGCTGAATACCAGCACCTCGATCGGCAAACTGCGCGGTCAGGCTTTCGCGTACGGGGATCGCCGCATCCCGTTGGTCGTTACCTATCATCCGGCATATCTGCTGCGCTCCCCGCGTGAAAAACGCAAGGTCTGGCAAGACCTATTATTCGCGAAGCGCCTGTATCGGGAATCGATGCGGGAGGTGCCCGCATGAGCGCGTTGCTCAAGCCCATGACAGTCACCTTGCGGCCCATGCTCGAACGCGATGTGCCGGAAGTGATCGAGATCGAACGGCAGGCCTACGACTTCCCTTGGAGCAAGGGCGTGATGCTCGACTGCATTCGCTGTGGTTACATCTCCTGGGTGCTGGAACACGAAGGGCTCATCGGCGCCTATAGTTTCATGACCGTGGCGGCTGGTGAGGCGCATCTGTTGAACCTTTGTGTCAAACCGCGCTGGCAGGGTAGGCGATTCGGGCGCACGCTTCTGGAGCACGTGGTCGAGGACGCGCGCGCGCGCGGCGCGGAGACGATGTTACTGGAGGTTCGGCCCTCGAACGGGCCGGCGCGACAGCTTTACGCGCGCGCCGGCTTCAAGGAGATCGGCCAGCGGCCGGATTACTATCCGGCCCATGAGGGCAGAGAAGAGGCGTTGATGTTAGCACTGCCACTTCTCACCCGCGCGTTTCGTTAGGGAAGCTCTTGGGTCACTTGTTCAGTTCGGTACGCAATAGGCGCAGGATGCGCGCGGCGGTCGCGCTGTTATCCCAATTCCCGTCCGGGTCCAATACGATGACCTCGGTGTTATTGCCGACGTCGGTGAGATGGATCTCAAACTCATCGTCGTCATCGTCACGCCAGAAGGCTAGGCTCGATAAAAAGCCCTTGTCCGGTTTCGGGGCCTCGGTGTCGGAGAAGCGGAGGTAGTAGCTGCCGCGCGATCGGTCTTCATCTTCCACCTTGGCCCCGATCTGTCCCAGTGCGAACCCGGTATTGCGCCACACCTTCGCGAAGTCGTTGGACACCCGCAGATAAGCTTTTCCTTCGCCCGCGTTCAATAGATCGGCGCGGGTGGGCTCCCCGGACGGCGCGGCCGGCCCGGATGATAATTTCGGCTTGGGGCCGGGTGGAGGCTGTCGGCCTTCCGCGGTGGGTTCGACGGATTGGCCGCTCAGCACTTTCTTCAGGCGCGCCGCCATGCGTTCCTCGAGCCCCGCATCCCGGGGGCGCTCCCGCCACTCGAGACCGTCTCCGATCGGCGTGAGCGCCTCGCCGACATGGGAGAGGTAGAGCACGGTCGTGCCGCTTTCCTCGCCGGCCTCAACGAACACCTTGAAGCGATCGCGCTCTTGCTTGGCGCGGTTTTCAACCCACCCGGTTTCCAAGACCCCGAGATCTTCATCATCGACATCCAAGGCATAGCCGCGGTCTTTCAAAAAGGGCCGCAGCTCGGTCCACACCACGGCAGGTTCGGCGTCGATGATGAGCAGCGTCTCATCCGCCAACACCCCAAGCTTGGCCGCGCTAGGACTCTCCGCCGATCCGGCTTCCCGCTGTTTTTTTCGTTGGGCAATGCGCTCTTGATAGGTTGAATAGCGTGCCGTTCCGCTCGCGTCTACATCCGGTACCGCCAGAGTGTCGCGGATGGAATCGGTGGTGAGATCCGGGGGCACTTCCAGGTCGGGGAGCGATTGACTCTTTTGATACTCCTTCTGCTTGTCGAGGGTGACTTCATCGAACGTCGGAAACCACGCGCATCCGGCGATCACAAGCACACCCGCGACCAAGCCCGTTGACCGTATTCGCAACACCTCAATTCACCTCATCCATTGCTTGACCGCGGAAGTCGTCGGCGCGCCGCCGCAGTCACGAAGATGCCGCGTTAGCGAGCCCCGCTTGTGCCATCGCCACCCTCACTTGGCCGTGGTACGCCTCGGCGAGCCAGGTCAAGGGCAGGCGAATGCCCTTCTTGACGAAACCCATTTGGTTTAGGGCCCATTTCGCTGGTATCGGGTTAGACTCCGAAAACAATTCCCGGTGCAGCCCCTCGAGCGTCGCGTTGAGTGTCTCCGCTCCCGCCCGATCGCCCGCCAAAGCCCGTGCGCACAGGAGGTGCATGGATCGCGGGGCCACGTTGGCGGTTACCGAAATCACGCCTTGCCCGCCGCGCACGATAAACTCCATCGCCGTCGCATCATCACCGCTCACGATCATGAAGCCGTCCCCGCAATGCTCGCGCAACGACGCCACTCGGTCCAGATCGGCGGTCGCTTCCTTGATACCGATAATGTTGCGGATCCGGGACAGGCGGCCGGCGGTCGCGGGCACCAAGTCGCACGCGGTACGTCCCGGCACGTTATAAAGAATTTGCGGGATCGCAACGGCCTCGGCCACGGCCTTGTGGTGCAGGAAAAGCCCTTCCTGCGTCGGCTTATTGTAGTAGGGGGTGACCAGCAGGCAGGCATCGGCCCCCGCTTCGCGCGCGAACGCGGTCAGCCGAACGGCCTCGGTGGTCGAATTGGCGCCTGTTCCGGCGATCACCGGAATGCGCTTGTTGGCCTGTCGCACGACCTGGCGAATCACCTCGCAATGCTCCTTCTCGTCGAGCGTGGCCGACTCACCGGTCGTGCCGACAGCGACGATCGCATCGCTGCCCTCGGCGATATGAAACTCCACGAACTCCCGTAAAGCCTTCCAATCGATGGGCACATCGGGACTGATCCCAGTCTCCATCGGCGTTACTATCGCCACCATACTGCCTCGAAACATGAAACGAATGCCTTCCCCCTTTTAGGTGCCGGCCATAGTACGTTCCAATGACTACCTTGACAAGAATGGTCCAATTTCTTTGGACGGCTCGAACCGCCCTTGCCGGGGCATGGGTTTTCAATGCACAATCTCGGCTATACTTCCGGGATCTGCCAAACCCTTACCGATGATCACCGTGGTACAGAATCATCTCGTCATCTCCGCGATCGGGAGCAACCGTTCGGGGCTGGTTCACCAATTTTCCAAGGCGGTTAAGGACTGTGGTTGTAACATCCTGGATAGCCGGATGACCGTTCTGGGCGGCGAGTTCGCGATGGTTTTATTGCTTGCCGGAACGTGGGACGCGGTGGCGAAAATCGAGAGCATGGTGCCTCGGCTCGCAGACAGCTTGGGGCTCACGATCAGCTCCAAGCGTACCGACGCGCGTAAAAAGCTGGGCAATATGATGCCCTATGCCGTGGAGGTGGTATCGATCGATCATCCCGGCATCGTGCATGATATCGCCCAGTTTTTTTCCACCCGCGATATCAATATCGAAGAAATGTATACCGGAAGCTATTCCGCGGCGCACACCGGCACACCGATGTTCTCCCTCCACGTCACCATCAGTGTGCCGACGAATACCTCCATCGCGGCCTTACGCGGCGAATTCATGGACTTTTGCGATCAACTCAACCTCGATGCCGTGATGGAGCCGGTTAAATGAGCGCCGCCATGCCGAGCATTCGTGTCGGGGATCCCGTGCCCGATTTCTATCTGCCCTTGACCGGCGGCCGGCGGCTCCGCCTGTCAGATCTAAGGCATAAGAAGGTGGTCTTGTATTTTTATCCCAAGGACCATACGCCAGGCTGTACGCAAGAGAGTCAGGACTTTCGAGATCTCGCCAAGGAGTTCGAGAAGTATGCGGCGATCATCATCGGGGTTTCGCGCGATAGTCTCGGTTCGCACGAACGCTTCAAGGAGGCGCAATGCCTGCCCTTCGACCTCCTCTCCGACGCCGATGAGACCATGTGCCAGGCGTACGGGGTCATGAAGGAAAAGAACATGTACGGCAAGAAGGTATTCGGCATCGAAAGGAGCACCTTCTTGGTCGATGGCGAGGGCGTGTTGCGCCGCGAATGGCGCAAGGTCAAGGTTGCCGGACACGCCGCCGAGGTTCTCGAGGCGCTAAAAACGCTCACCCCCTGAACAATCGCCGCGGGCTTGATGGTCACCGATTCTAAGCCCCGCCTGTTCGTGCTCGACACCAACGTGTTGATGCACGATCCCACCGCCATGTTCCGTTTCGATGAGCATGATGTTTACTTGCCGATGGTCGTGCTCGAAGAGCTCGACGCCGCTAAGAAGGGGGTTTCGGAGGTCGCCCGCAACGCGCGTCAGGTGAGCCGTATGCTCGACGATTTGATTGGTCCCGCCGACCGAGACCAGATCGAGCGCGGCCTGGCGCTGCCGCAGCCGAATCACAAATCCATGCTCTCCTCGCTACGGGGCCGCTTGTTCTTGCAAACCCACACCCTGCCGCAGGATTTACCGATGCCGGTGCCCGGTATTAAGGCGAATCATTTTATCCTCGCCGCCGCGATCGAGTTGCAAAAAATGCATGCGCAGCGTACGGTGGTTCTGGTCTCGAAGGACATCAACCTTCGGATCAAGGCCCGCATGCTCGGCGTGCATGCCGAAGAATATCACAGCGATCAGGTGATCGACGATGTCGATCTCCTCTACACGGGTGTGGTCGACTTACCCGCCGATTTTTGGGACCAGCACGGCAAGGATATATCTTGTTGGCAGGAGAACGGACGCACGCGCTATACCGTGCGCGGTCCGCTCGCCGGGCAGTGCTTTCCGAATCAGTTCGTGTGCCATCAAAATCATGGCAACCTCGAGGCTATCGTCCGGCGCATCGAAGGTCACGAAGCGGTGATCGAGCAAGTCATCGATTACCGGGTGACGCGCAACGCGGTCTGGGGAATCACCGCCCGCAACCGCGAGCAGAACTTCGCCTTGAACCTGTTGCTGGATCCCAGCGTGGACTTCGTGACCCTGCTCGGTACGGCGGGTACGGGCAAGACCTTGCTTGCACTCGCCGCGGGCCTAGCCCAGACCATGGAAACCCATGGCTACCGGGAGATCGTCATGACTCGCGTCACGGTGCCGGTTGGTGAGGACATCGGCTTTCTGCCCGGCACCGAAGAGGAAAAAATGACACCTTGGATGGGCGCGCTCATGGACAATCTCGAAGTGCTCACCCAAACCGAATCGGGAGGCGAGTGGGGCCGGGCCGCGACCCATGATCTGATTCAGAAACGCATCAAGATCCGGTCGTTAAACTTCATGCGCGGCCGCACCTTTCTCAACCGCTACGTCATTATCGACGAAGCCCAAAACCTGACCCCGAAGCAAATGAAGACCTTGATCACGCGCGCGGGGCCCGGCACCAAGATGGTGTGCCTGGGCAATATCGGTCAAATCGATACACCCTATCTCAGCGAGACCACCTCCGGCCTCACCTATGTCGTGGACCGCTTCAAGGGCTGGCCTCACGGTGGCCATGTGATCCTGGTCCGAGGCGAGCGCTCGCGCCTCGCGGACTTCGCGGCTGAGGCCTTATAGAACCCCACTTAAACGGTGCGGGGAAATTAGGGGACTGACCTGAGGGATCTTCACGAAATATTGGCGTCGAGCGCAGTCGTTATGATTCAAGGTTCGGGACTCTGGCGTTACGCAGTGGGATGCTTTGCCAGGCGATGCATAATTCGACGGCTGTAATAGTGATCCTGCGCCCGCTAATAGATCTGTACCACTCTATGGGCGAGTTTGTGGCCAGCCAAAATCCATGGCTCGCGCGCTGCTCGGGCAACCTTCTCGCTACGCTGACTGCGTGAGCGCTTGCCGTAGCGGTTGATTTCATGGCGCCCCTTGGCCTTGCCTTTGTAGATCACCAGTTGGCAGACATGGCCTGACTACGGGCCAACCGCACTTCGCCCAAGGCCCGGGGTGTGGCACTCGCCTGTGAGTGCAGCGAGTTAACCGATATCCACTCGCTCCAGTGACATGTGTAATACCTGATTGCGTCGCCACGCGTCGAGATCGGACCAATCAACCAGTAGCACCGGATGTTCCTGCTGTCCCACCAACCGTTGCGCCAGCACTCCATACATCGAAGGTTCGGATTGCAGGTGCGGGTTTGGCCGTGCTTTTTGCGCACGTAAAGGTTAAGGGCCAGGCTCGAAATACCGGCTAAGGTTTGTTCACCATTGGCGTCCCCATTTATAAGCCCAGCCCACATATTCGGCCAACCCCTGCAAATCGGGGAACAAGGAGGCACGGTTGTGGCCAAGACGGTCAACGATTAGCCGCAGTTCGAAACACGGCCGCCCGCGAGGAAAAACCCATTTCTGCAAATCCGCGGGCTGATACTGGGTAGATGGACACGGGTGCACCGTAAACACACTACGCTGAACCTGGATCCGGGGGCTAATATGTGGAGGAAGGTACGTCTTTACATCCGTGATTGTGGCGAATGGTTTTTGCTCTTCCTCTGCGCTTACCACAGGAGGTGCCTTGAGAACGTATACCGCTGGCTCGCCAACGGTTCCGGATTTCTCCATCGCAAAGTACGTTGCGATCAGCGGACTTTCCGTCCAATCCAAAATCCTCGCTGGCGCTCCGTGGTGTTGCGCAACAGCAAGCCACTCTAGATCGGACTTCGGTTCGAACTTTAGAAACGGTCGCGCCGTTCGCTTAAACATCTCAAGCGCCCGTATTTCCTCCTCCTGGGAATGGGGCAACGCCTGTCCATCCGCTGGATTCCTTCGGGCATCAGGCCGACCGATCTTGGGCACTAGGCCATGCTCCGATGTCGTTACTCCGCGGAAGAGCCACGCGTATCCTGGCGTCTTCTCGATCTCCTCGATGAGACGGGACAGCTCGGCCCAGTTGCTGACGCGAATTTGCTTCATATTGCACAGTGCCGAATAAGCCGCAGCGAAACCTAACGAGGGAAGCGGGGTTACTTCAGGTCTCGACTTATCAGTTTGCGTAGGGTACATAGGATACACAAACTAATACGTCGAGACCTGACCCGGTGCCCTTCGTGCACTGCCGACGGTATTTTAACTCTTTGCCTATGTCGGTCCGTGGGACCCTCCGTGATCAAAATACTGGCGCAAAGCGTCGGCCTCGATTAGAAACACCCCGTCTTCGCCGCGCGTCAGCTCGAGCCAAACAAAGGGGAGGCGCGGATAACGCTGCTCGAGGGCACCGGCGCTCTCGCCGACTTCGACGACGAGCACGCCGTTGTCCGTTAGGTGATGCGACGCATCTTCTAGGATACGGCCGACGACGGCGAGGCCGTCGGGACCGCCATCGAGGCCGAGGGCGGGCTCGTGGCGGTGCTCGGCGCTGAGCGCCGCCATATGCCGTGTCGGAACATACGGCGGGTTGCTCACGATGAGATCGTAACGTTCTGAAGCAAGTGCGGCGAATAGATCCGATTGCAGCACCCGCACCCGGTCTTGAACCTGATGGCGCAGAATATTACTCCGCGCTATCTCCAAGGCTTGCGGGCTCAGGTCAACGGCATCGACGCGCGCCTCTGGAAACGCGAGCGCACAGGCGATGGCGATGCAGCCACTCCCGGTGCCTATATCGAGGATGCGATGGACCTCGCCCACCCAAGGCGAGAACCCGGATTCGATGAGCTCCGCGATCGGCGATCGCGGGACCAGCACCTGGTCGTTCACATAAAACGGCAAGCCCGCAAACCAGGCCTCGCGGAGCAGATACGCGGCCGGCTTGCGCGTTTGTATGCGTTGACGCAGAAGTCCGACAGCTCGCGCCTTTTCTTCCTCGGTCAGCCGGCGGTCGAGCGTTTCCTCGGGGGTATCGAAGGGCAGCCCGAGCGCGTGGAAGACCACCAGCACCGCTTCCTCGCGTGCATTCGTGGTCCCGTGGGCGAAGCATAAGCCGGCGCCGAGAAAGCGCGCTTCCGCCCAGTACACCAACTGGCGTGCGGTGCGTGCCTCGGCGAGATTCGGGCCGCGCTCGTGCACCGCATGCGCGTGATTCACGCAGCCTCGCCGCTTATCACCAAGAACATCTCGTTGAGCCGATGGACGAAACCGGCCGGATCATCGAGCCGTCCGCCCTCGCTCAGGAGGGCTTGATCGAAGAGGATGCGCGCCCAATCCTCGAATCGTGGCCCTTCTTGTTCGCGCCAAAGGCGGCGCACGATGGGGTGTTCGGGATTGATTTCTAAGATGGGCGGGGTCGCCGGCACGTCCTGGCCCGCGGCTTTGAGCAGGCGTTCCAGATGGGCGCCAAGCTCGTGCTCATCGGCGACCAGACAAGCCGGTGAGGTCGTTAGCCGGTGAGTCACCCGCACCTCTTTGACCCGCTCGGCCAGGCTCTTGCGGATCCGCTCGACGAGATCCTTGTACTCACCGGCCTCGGTTTCCGCCGCTGCCTTGTCTTCCTTATCCTCCAGCGTTCCGAGATCGAGTGCCCCCTTGCTGACGGATTTCAAAGGTTTTCCGTTGTACTCGGTTAACTGGGTAACGGCCCAGTCGTCCACCGGATCGGACAGCAGCAGAACCTCGATGCCTTTTTTACGGAACACTTCGAGATGCGGGCTGTTCTTGGCGGTGGCAAAACCGTCGGCGACGACATAATAGATCGCGCTCTGCCCCTCCTTCATGCGAGTCACGTAGTCATCGAGAGAAACCTCTTGCTCCTCGCCGTCGGTATGCGTGCTCGAGAAGCGGACGAGCTTCGCCAGCCGATCGCGGTTCGAGGTGTCCTCGATCAAGCCTTCCTTGAGGACCCGGCCGAAGGTTTTCCAGAAGGCCCCGTATTCGCCCTTGGTTACCAGCTCTTCCAGGAGCCCCAAGACCTTTTTTACGGCGCCCGCGCGCATCCCGTCGATGATCTTATTGTCCTGCAGGATCTCACGCGAGATGTTGAGCGGTAGATCGTTGGAATCGACGATGCCGCGCACGAAGCGCAGGTAGCGCGGCATCAACTGCGTGGCGTCATCCATGATGAACACCCGGCGCACGAAAAGCTTCACCCCGCGCCGGCGTTCAGGGTCCCAGAGATCGAAGGGCGCGTGTTTTGGGAGGAAGAGCAGCAGCGTGTATTCGAGCTTGCCCTCGACCTTGCTGTGGACGCGGGCGAGCGGAGCCTCGTGGTCATGCGCCACGTGTTTATAAAACTCGTTGTATTCTTCGTCGGTGATCTCGCTCTTCGGCCGCGACCAGAGCGCGGTCGCCGCGTTCACCCGTTCGTAACCGCTCGCGTCCTTGCCTTCCTTGGGCATGAGGATCGGTAAGGTGATATGGTCCGAATACTTGCCGATGATGCTGCGCAGGCGGTAGCCGTTCAGGAATTCCTCCTCGCCTGCGCGCAGCTTCAAGATCACCTCGGTACCGCGTTGCTTTCGCGGCACGGTATGGACGCTGTACTCGCCTTTACCGTCGGATTGCCAGCGCACGCCCTCTTCAGTGCCCAAGCCCGCGCGCCGGGTCGTGACGGTCACTTCCTCCGCGACAATGAATGAAGAATAAAACCCGACGCCGAATTGGCCGATGAGCTGTGAGTCTTTCTGCCGGTCGCCGGTCAGGGTCTTGAAAAATTCCTTGGTGCCCGATTTGGCGATGGTCCCGAGGTTTTCGACCACTTCTTGGCGTGACATCCCGATGCCGTTGTCACGCACCGTGATCGTCTTGAGGCTCTCGCTATACTCCACTTCGATCTTGATCTCGCTGTCGCTTTCGAATAACGCCGCGTTGCCGAGCGCCTCGAAGCGCAGCCTCTCGGCCGCGTCAGACGCATTGGAGATGAGCTCACGGAGAAATATCTCTTTGTTGCTGTAGAGCGAGTGGATCATCAGGTCCAGCAACTGGCGGACCTCGGCCTGGAAACCTCGGGTTTCCGTCTGGGTGTTATGACTCATGGGTTTGAAATCTCCGCATAAAACGATACGCCGTCATCGCTAGCAAGCATACACGGGTTTCTAAGTGTATCGACTAGGCTCGTTGCGTTGCAACGGACGGCGTATCCGCTACACTGATCCGCATGGCGGCGAGCACGGATCGCGGCGGCGAACATACGCCCATGATGAGGCAATTCCTCGGCATCAAGCGGGACTTCCCGGAGATGCTTTTGTTCTACCGCATGGGCGATTTCTACGAGCTATTCTATGACGATGCCGAGAAAGCCGCGGGCTTACTGGACATTGTCCTGACCACGCGCGGGAACTCGGCCGGAGCGCCTATCCCGATGGCGGGCGTGCCGGTGCATGCGGTCGATTCGTACTTAGCCAAGCTCGTGCGTATGGGGCAGACGGCCGCGATTTGCGAACAAGTGGGCGAGCAGTCGGGCAAAGCGCCGATGGAACGAAGGGTCACGCGTATCGTAACCCCGGGAACCCTGACCGAGGAGGCCTTGCTCGAAGAACGCCGCGACAACCTGCTGGCGGCGGTGCACGTGCAAGGGGAGTGCATCGGCCTGGCCACATTGGATCTCGCCAGCGGCAGGTTCAGCATCCTCGAAATCACGGGACGCGAGGCGCTCGGCGGCGAGATCGAGCGGCTGCAGCCCGCCGAGTTGCTCTTAAGCGAAGCGTCCGATCTCGTACCGTGGTTTGCAGCGGACCCACGCCTGCGTCGGCGGCCGCCTTGGCATTTCGATACCGAGCACGCCAAACGCGCATTAGCCGAGCAGTTTGAGGTCCAAGACTTGGTGGGGTTCGGGTGCGAAGACCTGGACACCGCCGTGGCGGCGGCCGGGGGCCTGTTGCAATATGCGCGGGATACCCAACGCACCACCTTGCCGCATTTATGCAAGCTCTGCGTGGAACGGCGCGAAGAGAGCTTGATCCTCGATGCAGCGACGCGCCGCAATCTGGAAATAAACGCCAGTATTTTCGGAGCCAAGGAGCACAGCCTCATCGGGATCATGGATAGCTCGGTGACACCCATGGGCAGCCGCATGTTGCGGCGTTGGTTGAATCGCCCGATCCGCGACCGAGCCACGCTGCGCTACCGTTATCACGCGGTCGGTGCCCTGCTGATGAATGCCCGTTGGCACGGATTGCGGCAGCCGCTGCGGGCGATTGGCGATATTGAACGGATTCTGGCCCGCATCGCACTTCGGTCGGCGCGTCCTCGGGACCTCGTTCAGCTCCGGAACGCGCTCGAGGCCTTACCCGAATTGAGCTGTCGGCTCAATGAGATCGACAGTCCCAGGCTGCAATCGCTAGCCCAAACGATCGCGGGATTTCCCGAGCTGCGCACCTTACTCCAGGCGGCCATCGCGGAGAATCCCGCTCCCCATGTAAACGATGGCGGTGTCATCGCGACGGGTTACGATCGCGAGCTCGACGATTTGCGAAGTTTGCGCGATGACGTCGGGCAGGTTCTGGTTGCGATCGAAGCCCGCGAGCGCGAACGCACCGGTATCGGGAACCTCCGGGTCGGCTACAACCGCGTGCACGGCTATTACCTCGAGATCGGCCGGGCTCATCAGCAAAAAATCCCGGCAGATTACGTGCGCAGGCAGACGCTGAAAGCGGCGGAAAGGTATATCACACCGGAACTGGCCGCGCTCGAATCCGAGGCGCTCCGGGCGGGACAGCGAGCGCTCGACAAGGAGAAAGAGATCTACCAGGAGGTCCTTACGCGCTTGATTCAACAACTGCCGTTGTTGCAGGCGGCGGGCACCGCCGCGGCTGAAGCCGATGTATTCGCGTCGTTTGCAGAACGAGCCGAGACGCTCGCTCTGAACGCCCCGGAGCTCTGCGACGACAGCGGGCTGTCCATCGACGGGGGCCGGCACCTGGTCATCGAACGGGTCCACGAGACGCCTTTTGTGCCCAATGATCTTCACCTCGCCGATGAGCGGCGCATGTTGATGATCACCGGCCCGAACATGGGCGGGAAATCGACCTATATGCGGCAGACGGCGTTGATCGTGATCCTCGCCTACAGCGGGAGTTACGTACCGGCCGCGAAGGCGAAGATGGGTCCGTTGGATCGCGTCTTTACGCGCATCGGCGCGGCGGATGATCTGGCGAGCGGACGTTCCACGTTCATGGTCGAAATGACCGAAACCGCTAATATTCTCAACAACGCGACCTCGCAGAGCTTGGTCTTGATCGATGAGATCGGACGGGGCACCAGCACCTTCGACGGATTGTCGCTCGCGTGGGCGACCGCCGAACACCTAGCGCGGGAAATACGCGCTTATACGCTGTTCGCGACGCACTATTTCGAGTTAACGGAGTTGGCCGTCGAAATGGAAGGGGTGGCGAATGTGCATTTTGATGCCGTGGAACACGGTGATCGGCTTGTCTTTCTGCACTCGGTGCAAGAAGGCCCGGCAAACCAAAGCTACGGACTGCAGGTGGCGCGAATGGCCGGCGTCCCCGGCGCCGTGGTAAGGCGTGCCCGGGATAAGCTGCAGCGGTTGGAACGGCGGCGACGCTTGGAGACGCCTCAACCGGCCGCGCCACAGATGGAGTTATTCGATGAGATCGCGGAACCGCCAGCCCTCACGGTACTGCGCACCTTGGAACCCGATGGCTTAAGCCCACAGCGGGCCTTGGAGGAGATTTACCGCTTGCGCGCGCTGGTGGAATAGCCTTGCGCATGAGCAATGCTTATCGCGCCGGCCCGATTCCCGATTATAATAACAAGAGACTTTTGGAGAAAGAGAAAGCAATGACGTTCGTCGTTACCGAACCCTGTATAAAGTGCAAGTACACGGACTGCGTGGAGGTGTGCCCTGTCGATTGCTTCCATGAAGGCCCCAACATGCTGGTCATCGACCCCGACGAGTGTATCGATTGCACGCTGTGTGAGCCGGAGTGCCCGGTGGATGCAATCCTCTCCGAAGATGATTTGCCTGAATCACAAAGGCATTACCTCGACCTCAACACGGAGTTGGCGAAGGCGTGGCCGGTCATCAACCAGCGTAAACCGGCGCCTCCGGACGCCGACGAGTGGCGCGAGGTCAAGGGAAAGTTGGACATGCTGCAGCGCTAGCGCCAGGGAGGCGCCGTCGATCCGCGGTCGCACTACCCGTTTTTCACGCAGCAACGCCTGCCCGGTTCAGGACGCGGTGATCACCCGTTCCGCCGGTTTTCCTTCATTTATTTTTTGTCCGCGCCGATAACACGGGCCGTTGGTAACTTCCCCGCCCTGGAGAGCCGGGGACACGCATTTCTACCCATCAAAACCCTTGATTCCGATGCAAGAAATCCGGTGGCTCGACGCGAATTGCAGATGGCTGGTTGCCGTTATCTGTGGCGCATTTTGTCTTAAAGCGCAAGGTTTGTACGGAGCAGAGATCTATAAATGGGTCGATGACCATGGGACCGCACACTACGGGGAGCGGCCGCCAAATAAAGGCGCCGTGAAGCTTACCGTAGCCGCGAAGCCGTCCGTCGGCATACGCGATCAAGAAAGGTTCAAGCGCCAAGAACGGCTATTAAAGGTCTTCGAGGAAGAGCGTCAGGAGAAGGTGGCCGCGGCGCAAGAGAAACATTTGGAGAAAGAGAAACGCAATCAAAATTGCAAGCTCGCCCGTAAGCAGCTATTCAACTACGAACACGCATCGATGCTTTATAAGAAGGATAGACTAGGAAATCGCGTGGTGTTTGAGCACAACGAGCGCGTCGAGGCCGAACGAGGCGCGCGCGAAGCAGTGGAACACTGGTGTGATTGATTTCCGCGCGCACCCGCCGATCAGGTCGCGACGATTCTTATCCAACTGTGCACACAATGGCGCAATCACTCTCGCATAAACCGCTGCTTGGCCGTTACCAGTTACAGCGTGAGCTCGGCCGCGGAACGATGGGCGTGGTTTACCTGGGTCTTGATCGGGCAGCCAATCGCTACGTCGCGGTTAAGACCATCTGCTTAGCGGAAATCTTGGAAGAAGCGCAACTCGACGAGATAAAATCGCGCCTATTCCGGGAAGCCGAGACCATCGGGCGTCTACATCACCCGAATATCGTGGCGGTGTATGAAGCAGGGGATGAGCACGATTTGGCGTATATCGGGATGGAGTACCTTGAGGGAACCACGCTCGCACCCTACATCAAAAAGAATGATTTGCTGCCGGTAAGGAAAACGCTATTTTTAGTCGCCACCCTGGCGCGCGCCCTCGATTATGCGCATCGCCAGCAGGTCGCTCACCGGGATATTAAGCCCGGCAACGTGATGTATGCGGCGTCGAAGAATACGGTCAAGATCACCGATTTCGGCATCGCGAGCGTCATCGACGCGCATGTTGGAACAACGGGATTGGCTGGCGGCACACCTTTTTACATGTCCCCCGAACAGGTCCTCCAGGATCCGGTCGATGGCCGCTCCGACCTTTTCTCCTTAGGGGTGATGCTCTACCAACTTACCACCGGGTCCCTGCCGTTTACTGCGGGAACGATGGATGCCTTGATGCACAAGATCGTGCGCGATGCGCCGATCAGTCTCTTCGACGTTCGTCCGGATTTGGCCCGCACCGCACCGTATCTAGGGCGAATCGTCGAACAAAGCGCTAAAAAAAACGACCTCCGAAAGATACCAACGCGGTGCAGAGATGGCACGTGACCTGCTTTCAGGGTTAAACCAGATCCGTTTATAAGCGAGGCGTCATGTTTCAAGCGGGGGCTCTTGAAATCATAAATCTGTCAGACCGGGGCCGCAGACGCCCGAATAACGAGGATAGTACCGCGAGCGACGCGCATCTGGGTTTAGCGGTGGTGGCGGATGGCATGGGGGGATATCGATCCGGGGAGGTGGCGAGCGCCATCGCGGTCTCTTCGGTGATGAGCCATGTGCGCAAAGCGTTAGACTCGGCGCGGCTTTCGGGGCGACACCACGCCGCGTCGAAACACTCTTCCATCGTTAACCACGCGATCACGCACGCCAATTCGATGATCTATCGAACCGGACAAACCGAAGCACAATGCCAGGGCATGGGAACCACGGTGGTCGCCTGTTTATTTCAGGGAAACAACGTTACCGTTGGGCATGTCGGTGATTCCAGGCTTTACCGTCTTCGGGGCGGTTCGTTCGATCAGATTACCACCGACCATTCGGTCGTCCAAGAACTGATCGATCAGGCGGGAATGACGCCGAAGCAGGCCGCGGCGGCGGCTCCGAAAAACCTGGTCACCCGAGCGCTCGGGATCGACGAGGCTGTCCAGGTCGATATCTACGAGGAAAGTTTAAATCCCGGGGACATCTACGTTTTGTGTACCGACGGCCTGCACGATATGGTCAATAATGAAGAAATTCACTTAACCCTGCGCGAATATAATGCTAATCTTGTAGCGGCGGGGGACCGATTAATCGCTCTAGCCAATGAGCGGGGGGGTCATGATAATATTTCTCTCGTCATCGCTCGGCTGCGTGCGTATCGGAGAGCGATTTTTGTTTGGCCCCGTAAATTACAACGATGGGTTAGTTAATCGTATAGAGCGTCCTTATGTCAAAACTCGTCCTCAGTCTTAACGGCGTGGTACAAGGAGACTACCCGCTTACCAAAGAACGCATGACGATTGGCCGCAAAGCGGACAACGATATTGCGGTCGACAATCTTGCGGTTAGCGGTAAACACGCCTTGGTCATCACAATCTTGGACGACTCCTTTCTTGAAGATCTGGGGAGCACGAATGGGACGTTCGTCAACGGCAAGGTCATAAAGAAACACGCCCTACGGAACGGCGATGTCATCACCATCGGGAAACACGAGATCCGGTATGTCAACGAGCACGCCACCGCCGATGACGACGAGTTCGAAAAAACCATAATCATGCGCCCCGGAACGGCCTCAGCGGCCGCGGCGCTCGCGAAGGCCATTGGCCAGACGTCAATTGGGCCAAGCTTTGGTGCGGCGGCTTCGCCGAGCTTGCAGCCCGCGAGCTCGCCACTGGGGCGGCTAAGCATTTTAAACGGGCCCGTTGCCGGCAAGCAGCTCGAGCTGATCAAGGCCTCGATTACCTTGGGTAAGCCCGGCGTGCAGGTTGCCGTGATATCACGGCGGCCACAAGGCTATTTCATTACGCATATCGAGGGCGGGACCGCCGAACAACCGATCTATCCGATAATCAACGGGCAACCGACCGGGGCGCGGAGTCATCAGCTCAACGATCGTGATGTCATTGAATTGGCGGGCATAAAAATGGAGTTTCTCGCGGCTTAAGCCACCTCGTCGAGCCGTCGGATGCTCGCTATGGCAAGTGGGCGAGTTACCGCTGCCGGTTTCTTAAGCACTCCAGATAGCGCCGCTCATCCGGAAGAGCGTCAGTGCGCTGCGCTTGCCATAAGGCCTCGGCCAGGCAATCCATCATTTCGTGTTGGGCCTCGTGATAGGTGGGCCAACGCCCTTGCAGATCCGCATAGATACGTGCAATACCGGCAGGCCGATCCACCAGCAACTGCTCCTCAATCGCCACATGCATGGCCATATGCAGGAAAGGGTTGGTCTCGCCCCCCTCGGGGGTATAGTGCCTTGATAGAGCCTGCTCTCGATCCCGTAGTAATGCGTGGTATTCGGGGTGAGCGAGGATCACCTTTAAAATCAGGTTCTCGATAGGCTGTAGGGCATCGCTCGCCGAGTGCTTAGTCCATACATCTATAAAATACTTCCTTGCCGACGGTTGATCTTGCACCAGCACAGCTAAACGCGACCTATCTCCGCCTTCTCTTTCCACTCGCAGAGATCACGGATGATACATTCGCCGCAGTGCGGTTTTCGCGCCTGACAGACGTAGCGCCCATGCAAGATTAACCAATGATGGGCGTCTTTCCTAAATCGCTTCGGTACCGCGGCCATGAGCGCCCGTTCTACGACGGCGGGAGTCTTACCCGGGGCGAGTCCGGTGCGGTTCGCGACCCTAAAAATATGCGTATCCACCGCGATCGTGGGTTCTCCGAAGGCAGTATTCAAAATTACATTGGCCGTCTTGCGCCCGACGCCGGGCAATTGTTCTAATGCCCCTCGGTCATGAGGCACCTGTCCGCCGTGCTCATCGCAAAGGATCCTGCAGGTATTGATGATATTCTTGGACTTACCATTATAAAGCCCAATGGTTTTGATGTACGATTTCAGACCTTCCTCCCCGAGACCTAGGATGGCCGCGGGTTTATTCGCGATCGGGAACAGTCGCCGCGTCACTTTGTTGACGCTAACGTCGGTTGCCTGAGCCGAAAGGATCACCGCCACCAGCAGCTCGAATGGCGTTCGATACTCAAGCTCGGTGGCCGGATGAGGTCTCTGTGCTTGGAGGCGATCGAAGACCTGGGCACGCTGGTAGCGGTTCAATTAGAGACCAGTCCCTAATGCTACGAATATGACAGTCGCAGATCACATCATGCCTGCAAAACCCTTGGTGTTAAAGAAGGGCGAAGATCGGCGCCTACGCGCCGGTCATCTCTGGGTCTACAGCAATGAGGTGGATACGCATACGACGCCTTTGCACGCCCTTAGCCCCGGCGACAGCGTCACGGTGCTCACCAGCAGCGGTAAAGCCATGGGAGCGGGGTACGTGAATCCGCATTCGCTGATCTGCGCGCGCCTGTTGGACCGCGACCGTCCTTGGTCGGCGGCGCTGTGCAGAGAGCGCCTGAAGCGCGCGCTGGCCTTGCGCGAGCGCCTGTTCGACGAACCCTATTATCGCCTCGTGTACGCGGACACGGACGGTCTCCCTGGGCTCGTGGTCGATCGCTACGGTGCTCTCTTGGTGGCGCAATTCAATACGGCCGGGATGGAGAGGCGCCTGAGTGATGTCATCGATGCGTTGCGGGAGGTCCTCGATCCGAAGGCGATCCTGTTGCGCAATGATTCCCCGACCCGCCTCCTCGAAGGTCTCGACTTGTACGTTGAATTGGCGTTCGGTCAGGTGCCCGAGGAGATATGCCTCACGGAGCACGGCGTCCGGTTCTATGTCCCCGTGCTTAGCGCACAGAAAACCGGTTGGTATTACGATCAGCGCGCTAACCGCGCGCGGATGCTGTGCTATGTCAAAGGTGTGCGCGTCCTCGACGTATTTAGCTACGTAGGGGCATGGGGCGTCCAAGCGGCGTCCGCCGGCGCCCTTTCCGTGCAATCCATCGAGTCTTCAGCCGATGCGCTGCGCTATATCGAACGCAATGCGCGGGAAAATAACGTGCGGGTTGCGGCCATGCACGGCGAAGCCTTCGCGACGCTCAAGGCCTTGCAGTCCGCCGCGGAAATCTATGATGTGGTGATTTTGGATCCGCCTGCCTTTATTAAAAAGAAAAAAGATTTTGCCGAAGGGCTTTTGGCTTATCGGCGCCTCAACCAGTCGGCGCTCGGGCTCGTTCGGCACGGCGGGATCTTGATAACCGCCTCCTGCTCCTATCACCTCACGCACGAGGGCTTCGTGGATGTGTTGCGGCAAGCGTCACTGCGTGCCGGGCGGGAGATACAACTGTTGGAGCAAGGGCACCAATCGCCGGATCATCCCATTCACCCCGCGATCCCCGAGACCAATTATCTCAAGGCGGCGATTTGCAGGGTGCTCTGACACTGCCTGTTCGAGCCGAAGCGGCACACACGACTTGGTTAACCTCTTAATTAACGCGCGATTGGTGGTGGCGTCATCTTGCCAGTGACTGACTTGACAACGGCCCACGGCTCCCATGATCTCGCCGGAAAGATCAATGCCCTGCTACCGCAGACACAGTGCCGTCGATGCGGGTATGCGGGATGCCGCTCTTATGCCGAGGCCATTGCCCGCGGCGAGGCCGGCATCAATCGATGTCCACCGGGTGGCAGCCATACGATCGAACGGCTTGCCGGCCTGCTAGGGCGCCGACCCCTACCTCTCGATCCTCGCTACGGCGCCGAGCAACCGCTCCGTACCGCGCGTGTCATCGAGGAGCTTTGTATCGGCTGTACGAAGTGTATACAAGCTTGCCCGGTGGATGCCATCCTCGGCGCGGCAAAGCACATGCACACCGTGCTTCAGGATCTCTGTACGGGCTGCGACTTATGCCTGCCGCCCTGCCCCATGGATTGCATCGAAATGATCCCGGCCGGCCTCAATTGGGATCAAACGCACGCAGACGCCGCCCGCGCACGCTTCGAGGCCCGCAATGAGCGGCTCGCAATTCCTACCGAAAACGCGCCCGTAGCCGATGCCGCGGCGCGGCTGGCCGAGATCGAGCGTGATCCGCTTCGCCGCAAGGCCGAGATCGCCGCGGTGATCGCCAGGACGCGTAATCACCGATATCTGTAGTTTGTGTGATGCGTCCCGCCAGTGCTTGAGCCGAAAGCAGCTTGGCCGTGCCGCCCGTTTAGAGCTTGTGAAGAAATCGTAGCGAGCACCACGCCCGCCCGCGAGGCGCGCGGCGCGCAGGAACCGCAGTGTATATGGAAATACATGAGGATTCCGAGCACCGCGCAACGATGCGAGCGGGCTGCGCAGTAGATTTATTCACAAGCTCTTAGCGCTCCGGTACCATCTGCGGAGAGGGGGTCATGCGCGCCGAGCCCGCTCCCGTGCGTTCGAGCGTCGGATCGAAGCGGTCGGTCACATTGGTGACGATGAATAATAACACCAATGCGATGCCTACCCCGGTGGCGAGATTGGTCGCCAGCGACGCCCGAAACAAGTGGCCGGCGATCACGACGTTAACCAGAACCAGCGGAAAGATCACGACGTTTCTAAAACCCTGCACCAACGGGACATCCGGTATCAAGCTGATTAACCCCAGTGAAAAGATGATGGCCAACCCAAATCCCGAGGCGATACTGGTAAAGGCTGTCAGCATTTGGGGGGCCCGGAACGTCACTCCGCGCACCGCAAGCAACAATACGATGATCCCCACCGTAATCGCGGTATCGGTTAATCCCATAATTACCGCCGATCCGATCGGCACTTTGTAGATATAAACGCCGAAGCGAATAAGCGTGTAGACAACAATGCTCGTGAGCAGCAATGCATAGGAGGCTGGGAGGTGCTGAGGACCTTTCTCAAGCCGAGTGATCCCAGCCAGCGTATCGACGAATGTTTTTACTGCATACAACATATCAAGTCCTCACATCAAGCCGGGCGGTGAAAACGCCGCGGCAAATCAGGTTGTAATCGCGTCCTTCACGCTTTCGCGTGCGCCGCAGGAAGGCGCGCGTTGCGTCCTGTAGTCTATGTCAAAAATCTTGGATTAGAAATGCTGATCTAATACAAGCGCGTCACGCGATACCCAGCCCGCTCCAACAACGCCGGCACTCCTTTGTCCCCGACGAGGTGTAATGCGCCGAGCGCAACAAAGGTATTCCCCTCCTTCAGCCACGGCTGCACGCGTGCGGTCATGCGGCGATTGCGTTTCCAAAGCAGGTTGTCCAGGAAGCGTTCGTAGTAGTGCGCCGGTCTGGTTTCATACTTGCCGGCAAGCGCCAGCAATCCCCCGAGGTCACGCTTTAGATATAACGCGGTCAGCGGCTCGAGGTCTTGCTGCAGTAGCTCGTAGTGGCAAACGGCATCCTTAAGCAAGGCTATTTGGTCTTCTAGGCGCAGACCACCCAATACCCCTGCCTGTTCCGCAAGCGACTCCAGACCCGAAATCGCCATCCCATTCGCCTTGGCTCGTTGCATTAACGCGAGATCGAGCGGTAGCAGGCTGGAAGGCGGAGGTACGCTGAGCGTCACATACGCGGCCCAAGGCTTGATGCGATGCGCGATTTCCGCCGTAATACCGTAACGGGCAAGAAGCGGTTCAGCCGCGCCTGCGAGTTCCGCGCCCACCTGCGCCTTGAATGAGGTAGCATCGCCGTAAAACATCAGCTTTGAGAATTCGGCGATGCCGGCCTCATCGGGCACGGCCTCCATGACAAAGCGGCGGCTTTGCTCGAAGCTGGACGAGACCACTCGGGGCAAATCGAGCACGCGCCGATCGCCGAGATGAATCGTGCCGAAGATATGACTCGGTGGAACACCCGCTTTCGAGATGCGAAATAAAAGCCCCTCCGTATACTTGCCGACGGCAAAGGCGGCAGGCGTCGTGGCGGGCACGAGCGGTTTGCATTCGAGCGCCCGACACGGCCCCGCGAGACTCCAGAGCAGCGCAACGGCCAGCAACCGTTTCATCGATAAATCACGCCGCTGTCTCTTGGTTCGCCAAAGCGGCGACGGTCGCCCTGGCTGCGCGCCGGCGCTCTACCAGCGCTCGCTCGCTCCCCACCGCCCGGCCGCGCATGCGCGAAAGCCGCGCCTCACTTAGCGGTTCACGCAAGGCGCTCAATGCGTCCAGCGCCGCGGGCAGCGCCCCCGGTCGATTGCACATGAGCACCATATCGCAGCCGGCCGCGAGTGCGCGCTGCGCGCGTTCGCTGTGAGCACCGGCCCCACGGGCGCCCGCCATATCGATGTCATCGCTGAAGATGGCGCCCTGAAATCCGAGATCCTGCCGCAACACCTGCCGCAGCCATACCTCCGAGAAACCGGCGGGCACCGTGTCCACTTCGGGGTAAATGACATGCGCCGGCATGACGGCGTCTAGTCCCGCGCGAACCAAACCCGCGAACGGCGCTAGATCCGCGCTAGTTATCACCTCAAGGCTCCGGCCATCCACGGGAATCTCGCAATGGGAATCCGCCGCGACCGATCCGTGACCGGGAAAGTGTTTGCCGACACCCGCCATACCCGCCTCGTGCATTCCATCGAGATAGGCCTGAGCGAGCCTGGTGACCGTCCGCGGGTTTGTATGGAACGCCCGGTCTCCAATCACTTGACTCACCCCGATCCCAAGATCGAGCACGGGCGCAAAGCTGAAATCGACACCCAGGGTACGCAGCTCGATCGCCATGAGCCAACCATATTCCCGAGCCATAGCCCGGGCGCGTTGCGGATCCTTGTCGTGGAGCCGGCCCAATGCCGCGCAGGGAGGCAGCGCGGTAAAACCAGGACGGAAACGTTGCACCCGCCCCCCTTCGTGGTCGACGGCCACGAGCAAGGGTGGATCGCGCACAGCATGCACCTCCGCGACAAGGCGCGCGAGCTGCTCGCGGTTGGCGTAATTGCGCGTGAAAAGGATCACGCCGCCCGCGGCCGGATGAACCAGCAGATCCCGTTCGACGGGCATCAGCTCGGGCCCCTGGAGATCGAACATGAGAGGACCTAATGGCACGTGGATTTAGCTTGCATTTCGGGACACCGAGCACAACATAGGATATCCTATTTTCGCACGCAGCCGAGCGCCTGCACCATGCATATCGAGATCAGACTGCGGCAACAAGAACTCTGGCTACTGTACGAGCGCAACATCGTTCGCGGCTATTCCGTCTCCACCGCCAAGAACGGTCCCGGAGAAATGGAAAACAGCGAATGCACACCGCGCGGGTGGCATGCGATCTGTGAAAAGATCGGCGCGGGTTGCGCGAGCGGCACGGTGTTCGTTGCCCGCCAACCGGATGGCAAGGTCTATATTCCCGAGTTTCGCACCCTCTATCCTGGAAAGGATTGGATCCTCACGCGCATACTGTGGTTAACCGGCTTACAGCCGGCCTTTAACCAGGGGGGTTCGGCCGACACTAAGAATCGCTTCATATACATTCACGGCGCCCCCGATGACGTCGCGATGGGCACACCGGGATCGCGCGGTTGCATTCGTATGCGTAACGCCGACATAATCGATCTCTTCGACCGAGTCGAGCTCGGTACCCGCGTCCTGATCCGGGATGATCCGCTCTAGAGCCGACACCGAGCGGTGCGCGCGGCCGGCACGGGTCAAAGCGCTTAAGCGCCGCGTTGCCCGCACGCTCAGCAAACTTGCGAACGATCTGTTCTACTTGGTGTACCGCCCCGAGTGGTCCGCAGTTGACGAACTGATCACAAAGCATTCCGCTGACAGCAGCGACTTCTTCTTCGTGCAGATCGGCGCCAATGACGGCGTGACCCACGACTTCTTGCACAACTACATTCGCGCGTATCGATGGCACGGCATCCTCGTCGAGCCTGTCCCGGCATACTGCGATCTCCTGCGCGCCCATTACCAAGGTGTTCCCGCTGTCGTCGTCGAGCAGTCGGCGATCTCGATCTCCGAGGGCACCCGAACTCTTTACCGCATCGATGATCCCGCCGCCGAGCTTCCGGCCTGGTCCAAAGGCCTCGCCTCGCTGCACCTCGACGTCATCAAGAAGCACCGTTGGGTGATTCCGGATCTGGAAGACGCGATCGTCGCTGAGCCGGTGCGGTGTATCACGCTTGCAACCTTAATCCGCAAGCATCAGGTCGAGAAAATCGATCTCTTGTCCGTCGATACGGAAGGCCACGACTTCGAGGTAATCAAGCAGATCGACTTCGCGCGCTTTAGACCGCGGATGATCATCTACGAGCATAAGCACCTGTGGCGCGAGACGAGGCGGCACTGCGAGAACCTGCTGACGGCCCAAGGCTATCAGCTTACGAAGCACCTGAGTAATACCTTGGCGTATCTACCTTTAATCCGCGACTGATTGGTTTGCCGGCGGCTCCAGCAGGGGCATCAAAATCGCCATGACGCGGTCCACGGCGCCGCGGTTCTCGGCTACCACCGCTTGAGCGCGGCGCCCGGCGGTTGCACGCAAGTCGGGATCGGCGAGCAAGATCAGAAGCCGGGACAGAAGCTCGTCCGCATCATTGATGACCCACGCGGCTTGGGAAGCGGTAAGAAGACCATACACGGCGGCGAAATTGAAGATATGCGGGCCGGTGACGATGGGGATCCCAAGGGCGGCGGGCTCGAGGGGATTGTGACCACCCACGGCGACGAGGCTGCCGCCCACGAAGGCCACCTCCGACAGCGCATAGAATAACGGCAGCTCTCCGATCGTGTCCGCGAGAAACACGTCCGGCCGCTCGCTCGAAGGGGCGGTGCGCCTTGCAGTTGCGAAGCCCCGCTGGCGGCAGAGATCAAAGACCTTTTCGAAACGCTCGGGGTGACGCGGCGCCAGCACCAGCAGCAGTCCGGGATCGCGCTGGCGCAGGACCGCGAACGCCGACAACACCGCCGCTTCTTCACCCTCGTGGGTGCTAGCGGCCATCCAAACCCGCCGGTCGGGAGCGAGCTCTTGCTTCAACCGCAAGGCACGGTTTTGGAGATCGCCCGGGGCAGTGACGTCGAACTTGATGTTTCCGGTTACATGCACCCGAGACTCGGCCGCGCCGAGCGCCATGAACCGCTCCGCATCTGCCCGCGACTGCGCGGCGACCGCGGTGACCGCCGCCAACATCCCGCGCATGCTGGCCGGCCAGCGCCGGTACCGGGAGAACGACCGCTCTGACAACCGTGCGTTGGCGATGACCACTGGGATCCACGCGCGGCGGCAGCAGTGCAATAGGTTGGGCCAGAGCTCGGTTTCCATGATCACCAAGGCGGCGGGGCGAGCTCGTTCGATAAAGCGCGCTAACGCCGCGGGGAGATCGAAGGGCAGGTAGCAATGCCGCACCTCATCGCGAAATAGGCGCCGCACCATGGCCGCTCCGGTGGGGGTCGTGGTGGTCACCAAGATCGTGATCGGCGAGATGCGCGCCCGCAGTGCATGCACCAGCGCGGAAGCCGCTTGCGCCTCGCCGACCGAGACCGCATGTACCCACAGGTTGATTCCAGCCGTGGGGAGCGTCGGCACAAAGCCCAGGCGTTCCCGCCAGCGCTCCCGATAGCCACGATTGCGCACGCCCAAGAGCGCAAGCCGGACCAATAACAACGGCGTCAGGAGATAGAGGACGAGGGTATAGATCCGCTGCAAGCGTTCAGCCAATTGAGGTATTTGCGCACGCCTTCTTCCAAGGCGAGAAAGGGGCGGTCGTAACCGAGCGCCCGGAGCGCGCCGAGATCGGCCTCGGTAAACGCCTGATAATGGTCGATCAGCTCCTTGGGAAAGGGAATGTACTCTATCGCTCCTTTTCCGTGCCAGGCGATGACCGCCCGGGCTAAGTCATTAAACGAACGGCTGCGGCCGGTGCCGAGGTTGAAAATGCCCGAATGCTCACCATGCTCCAGGAACCATAGGCACGCGGCAACGACATCGTCGATGTAGACGAAATCGCGCCGCTGTTCGCCGTCGCCGAAGCCGTGGCTGGCGGAAAAAATCCGCACCGCGCCGTGCTCCCGCAACTGGCGATCGAGATGATAAACGAGGCTCGCCATCGGTCCTTTATGGTCCTCGCCCGGGCCATAGACGTTAAAAAAACGCAGTCCCACCACCTGCGCCGGGAACGTTGGGAGCCGGCGCCGGACATAGTCATCCAAGAGCAGCTTGGAATACCCGTAAACGTTGAGCGGGGTCAGCGCGGCTTGCGATTCGGAAAACGTCTCACTGCACCCGTACACGGCCGCGCTCGAAGCGTAAACCATCCGTACTCCGTGTTCCAGGCAGTACTCGAGCAACTCCTTGGAATATTGATAGTTGTTGCGCAGCATGTAGCGCCCGTCCCAGAGGGTGGTTACAGTGCAGGCGCCGCAATGGAATACGATTTCGGGACAAACACCCAGCTTGCGATTGCATCGCAACTCGGCAATGAAATCATCCTTGTCCCAGTAATCCCGGATCCGACAGTGGGTTAGGTTTTTGAACTTCTCTCCGCGTTCGAGGTTATCGACCACCAGGATGTCATCGTGGCCATTGGCATTCAGCCCTTTAATGAGTCGACTGCCGATAAAACCGGCGCCGCCGGTGACCAGGATCAAAGCGGCTCGGTCTCGCGCACGCGGGCCAACTCCGAGAGGATCCTCGAGGTCGAACACCCTTCTTGGTAACGCAGAGTCACCACCTGCCCGCCGGTGGCGATGACGCAGTCATGCCCCGCGATCTCCGTGACGGCATAGTCACCGCCCTTGACCAGCACGTCGGGCGAAACGCGGCAGATTAAACGCCTCGGGGTGTCTTCCGAGAACGGCACCACCCAATCCACCGGCTTCAGCGCCGCGAGGACCTCGATGCGTTGCTCGAGCGGATTCACCGGCCGGCCCAAGCCTTTGAGGCGGGCTACCGAGGCATCGTCGTTCACCGCGACGACCAAGCGGGATCCCAATTTCCGCGCCTCACCGAGATAGCGCACGTGACCCGCGTGCAACACATCGAAGCAACCGTTGGTCATGACGATGCGCTCGCCACGCCCGCGGGCGAGCGCGATGCGCTCGATTAAAGCCTCTTCGGTCACCACGGCGGCGTCGGTAGCGCCGGCCCCGTTCCAAGAAGCCTCGATCTCCGCTACCGTGACCGCCGCCGCGCCGAGCTTCGCCACGACCAAGCCGGCGGCTACGTTCGCCAGCGCGGTCGCGCGTTGCAGGTCGAACCGCGCGGCAAGACCCGTGGCCAAGACGGCAACTACCGTATCCCCGGCGCCGGTGACATCGTACACGTCGCGCGCTTTGGCCTCCAGATGGCACGCTTCGCCGTGGCGCGGAACGAGCGTCATGCCGTGCTCTCCGCGCGTAACCAACAAAGCTTCGAGATCCATGGCGGAGCAGAGGTTGCGCGCCTTGAGGATGATCTCATCCTCGCTCGCGCAGGGACCGACAACAGCGCAGAATTCCTTCAGGTTCGGTGTCATGATAGTGGCGCCAGCATAGCGGGTAAAATCATGGCCCTTCGGGTCGACCACGACCGGCTTTCCGGCGTCGCGGGCGAGCTTTATTAGAGTATGCGCATCCATTAACGCCCCTTTGGCATAATCTGACAAAATCACGATGTCCGCGGCGGGAAGGTGATGACAAAAATCATGTGTAGGTCCATCGCGCTTCGGTATGGCTGACGGATCCTCAAAATCGAGCCGTAGCAACTGTTGATGTTGGCTCAGCACGCGGAGTTTGGTGACCGTGGTGAATCCTTCCACGCGGGTCAGGGCACAAATGACGCGGTGCTTTTGAAGCTGTTCCAAGACCCGATGCGCGGCCTCGTCGACGCCGGTGATCCCGATGAGCGTGACGCGGGCTCCAAGGCTGGCCACATTCACGGCGACGTTAGCGGCCCCGCCGGGACGATCCTCGCTGTCCGTGATGCGCACGACGGGTACCGGCGCCTCGGGCGACACACGAGTGGTTGCTCCCGACCAGTACCGATCGAGAATGACATCGCCAACCACCAAAACCGAGGCGGTATGGAAGGAGAGGGATACCATCGCTATCGGCTTGTCGTCGCTAAAGAGATCTAACAGCTCGAATGGACTACGGGAATAGTACCATACAGCCTGGCGGCGGTCGGCTAATAGAAGCATTTCGACTTCCCATCGTAGCCGACTTGCAGCGGCCACGAGATACTCTCTAGAGTGGTACCAACCTAACCGAATCGTTGGCCCTTAACTAAAGCCATGCTTCGATCCTACCTCCGCGCGACGGCTATCAACCTTCTCGTTTCGCTCACGGCGCTTGCTGAAATCCCGCAACCCTTCTCCGTCTCCTATTCGTTGCACACGAACGGTCTAAAGGTGGGCGAGTCCGTGCGTGTGCTCGAGAAAGACAAGAACGGGCGGTATGTTTTTCGTTCCGAAAGCCGCTCCAGCGGGATCATTGCGCTTTTTCTTAAGGATCATGTCATCGAAAAAAGTACCTGGTTACTCTCCGGAGAAGACATCCATCCGCAGCGCTACGTCTATCGTCAAAGCGGCAGCAAAAACAGCGTCCAAACCGTACGTTTCGACTGGCGCGCCAAAACGATTGATAACCGCGAGGATAACAAGAGTTGGCGTTTACGCTTGACGCCGAACCTGCTCGACAAGTTGGCATACCAGATCGCCATCATGCGCGATCTGGCCGCCGGCCAACGCTCCCTCTCCTATCAAATTGTCGATGGCGGCGAGATCAAAGACTACCGTTTTGCGTATCTCGGGGAGGAAGTGGTGGACACGCCGCTCGGACAGATACGCGCCGTCAGACTCGAACGGCGGCAAGGAAAGAGTAAGCGTTCGACAACGTTCTGGTGCGCGATTCGGTGGCGGTATTTACCCGTGCGCGCGGACACCACTTTGAGAAACGGCAGGCGCATCACGGCGCTTATCGAGCGGGCAACGGGCATTCCCGCCCTGCGCGACGAACCAAACAGGCGCTGAGCGCGCAGGCTCGTGAAGCGGTGGCGGCCCGCTGCTCCGTAGTTACGACCGGCCCTTCCTTACATATTGAATCAGTTGCTCCGCCGGAACGTAGCCTCCCAACTCCTGCCCGTCTTCGCTGATAAGGGCGGGCGTACCCCTCACCCCCATGCGCGTTCCGAGCTCGTAATGCGTCTTAACAGGATTATCGCAAGTCGCCGCTGGCACGGGCTTGCCGGCTTTGGCCTCGGTCAGGGCCGCGTTTCTGTCTGTAGCACACCAGACCGATTCCGATTTTTTGAAGGATTCCGAGCCTACGCCCGTGCGTGGAAATGCGAGATACCGGACCGCGATACCCGCCGCGTTCAAGGTCCCGACTTCCTGGTGGAATTTACGGCAGTAGCCGCAATCGACATCGGTATAAACGTACAACACGTGCTGGGTGTCCGGCGGCGCAAACTCGATCATGGTATTGGGGGGAACTGCCTTTAAGCCTGTAATCCGCGCCTGGGCCCGCCGCTCGTCGCTGATATTCCTTTTGTCCTTCAGATCCATCAGATCGCCTTTTAATATGAAGCGTCCGTCATCGGAAACATAGATCACCTCTCCTCCGAGCACGACCTCGTGCATCCCCTTGAGCGGCGCCGGGCGTATCGACGCTATCTCGATCCCTGGTAAGGCTTCGCCAAGAACAGACCTAAGCCTTTGTTCCACCGCAGTATCCGCCAAGACGACGGCATGTGCGACGGACACGGTTCCCGCTACGATGGCCATTAGTATTCGCATCTCATATTCCTCGCTTATGTTCCCCCGGATGGGTACTTCCTTCTGACCCGATGTTAATTAAGTATGTTCCTATCACGTCCGGCAAATTCGGTTAGCGCGGAAGGCGTGAACGTTCTAAAAGGACCCGTGTAACAGCCGATATACACCGGCACAGAGCCAGGACGCCCTACCGACGATGATACCGGAAGCCCAAACCCAGAGTTGCGAGATAACGCTGAGTAAATACCGGCTCCTTCGTGAGATTGGCCGCGGTAACATGGGCAGCGTCTATCTTGGCCGGGATCTATTCATCGACCGTTTTATCGCCGTGAAAGTTGCCCATCAAGAGCGCTTAACTTGCCCGGAAACCAGCCAGGTCTTTCAGCAACTTTTCTTTAACGAGGCCAGAACCGCTGGGATGCTGATGCACCCGAATATTACCGCGATCTTCGATGCCGGCATAGAAGGCTATACCCATTACATCGCGATGGAGTACGTACCCGGCGGCCAGACTCTGGCCGATTTCTGCAATGTGCATAAACTCCTCTCGCTCGACGGGCTCATCCGCATTTTTTACCGCTGTGCGCTGGCGCTCGACTACGCCCACAAGAAAGGCGTGGTACACCGGGATATCAAGCCCAAGAACATCCTCTTAACCCCCGAACACGATGTAAAAATCTCGGACTTCGGCATCGCGGTGCCCGCCGAAGGCGTCGACCCCGCCACACTCGATCTCGCCGGCTCCCCGCTCTATATGTCTCCCGAGCAGGTCAAACACGAACCGCTCACCGGGCAGAGTGATCTGTTTTCGCTTGGCGTGGTGATGTACCGCGCTTTGACCGGTAAACACCCGTTCATGGCCGATAAGATCGCAGCGATCAATCTCATGACCTTGAACGCGGAGCCAGCTCCCCTGCGACAAGTTCGATCAGACCTCCCAGAGGTTATGGAACGCATCGTCAAACGCGCTATGGCCAAGGACCCCGCGCGGCGCTACAAGACCGGCATCGACATCGCGGGTGATCTTACTCTTGTGTTAGACCAAGTCCAGTTCGCATCCTGACGCTTCTGCTAACCGCGCGGATGGTGCGCTTCGTGAAGTTCCTTGAGCCGGCTGCGCGCCACGTGGGTATAGATTTGCGTCGTCGCGATGTCGCTATGTCCGAGGAGGAGTTGCACGACGCGTAGATCCGCGCCGTGATTCAAGAGGTGAGTCGCGAACGCATGCCGCAAGGTGTGCGGAGAAATAGGCCTGTGAATTCCAGCCTGCCATGCATACCGCTTAACCGTTTTCCAGAAAGCCTGCCGCGTGATGCCTTGGCCGCGCTTTTTTATGAACAGAAGTTCCGCCCCCCGGCCTACTAACAATTCCGGACGAGCGAAATTAAGATATCGCGTGAGCATCTCCGATGCGGTATCACCCATCGGCACCAGCCGCTCTTTGTTCCCCTTGCCCGTCACGCGCAACACACCTTGCCGTAGATTGATCTGGCTGCAGGTGAGCGTGACCAGCTCCGACACCCGCAAACCCGTTGCGTAGATAAGCTCAAGCATCGCTTGGTCGCGCATGCCGATGAGCTTGTCGCCGTCGGGCGCCCGCAGCAGAGCATCCACCTCCGCTTCCGACAAGTTTCCGGGTAGCGACCGCGCCAATCGCGGTCCTTGCACTCGATCCGTCGGATCCTCCTTCACCAAGCCTAACCGTGATAGGTGCTGATAGAAGGCCCGCAAGCTCGATAGCCGGCGCGCCGTGGTCCTTGCCGACACGCCACTAGCGAGATATCGCAACAGGTCGCCACGATCCACGGAGTGAAGGTCGCGCGCCTCTCTGCTTAACCAGCGGCTAAAGGCGGTGAGATCCGAACGATAGGCACTTAGCGTATGTTTGGCTAGCCCGCGTTCCATCCAGAGGCAATCGAGAAAACCCTCGATGACCGCCACATCTGCCGCTTCGCGCGTGGTCTTAATACCCGGCGCCGGTTTCATGGGTGAGGAGCCAGCGCTTGATTTCAAGTGATCGATCGACGCCGCCGGTATAGCCTAGGTGCGCACTATTGGCGCTTAATCTTTTCCTTAATTCTGGCGGCCTTACCGCTTAGTTTACGCGTGTAATATAGCTTGGCCCGGCGCACGTCGCCACGGCGTTTAACGACGATCTCCTGGAGCAGAGGGCTATACAGGGGAAACACGCGTTCCACCCCTTCGCCGTGCGATATCTTGCGTACCGTGAGTGATGAGTTAAAACCACGATTGCGCCTCGCGATCACGACCCCTTCGAACGCTTGCAGGCGCTCCCTCTCGCCCTCTTTGACCTTCACCTGGACAACGACCGTGTCCCCCGGACGAAAATCGGGCACCTTGCGGTCCATGGCTGCGGATTCTAACTGGCTGACGATATTATTCATGAGCTAACTTCCTACGGATTCATCTTGTCGCTATGTTAGCATGCCGGCACCTTGTGTTTATGATCCCTTGAAATTGTCGCCGGTACCCGCCGTTTCGGCGGCCCGTTCGGTGACGAATTCATCCAGCAATTGTTGCTCTTCGATCCGCAATGGCCTATTTTTGAGCAGATCCGGACGCCGTAACCAGGTTCGTCCCAGGGCCTGTTTTAATCGCCAGCGGCGGATCGCCTCGTGGTTGCCGCTGAGCAATACCGGCGGCACGGTCTTGTCATCGATATTTTCCGGCCTGGTGTAGTGGGGATAATCCAAAAGACCGGTATAAAAGGAGTCCTCGCGGGCCGAGTCTTGGTGACCCAAGGCTCCCGGTAACAGACGCACGAGCGCGTCGATTAACACCATGGTCGCTAGCTCGCCTCCACTGATGACATAATCTCCAATCGAGCATTCTTCGTCGACTTCCGCCTCGATCAAGCGTTCGTCCATACCCTCGTAGCGGCCCGCCACGAGCATTACATTGCCTCGCGCGAGCAATTCTGCCAGGTAGGTCTGTTCCAAACGTCGCCCTTGCGGTGTCATGGCAACCACCCAAGCGCCATCTCCAAGCCACGCCGCCGCGGCGTGGATCGCGTCCCGCAGCGGCTCATACATCATCACCATGCCCGGCCCGCCCCCATAGGGGCGATCATCGACGCTGCGGTGCTTGTCGCGGGTGAACTCCCTAGGATTCCAGAGACGCAGTTGGACCAGACCCCGCTCGACCGCTCGGCCGGTGATCCCATATTCTGCTAGCCCATGGAGCATCTCGGGAAATAGCGTCACGACCCCAAGGTGTAACATTCAAATATATTGGTGCCCGCGGTCTTGCCACAGGGATCTTAGGATTTGTAGGTGATTACTCGGGGTCCCACCTGATCTCGATCCGGGAATGCTCCAAATCCACGCGCTGCACGTATATATCGAGTACATAGGGTATCAGGTGCTCGCGGCGTCCCCTAACCACAAGTACATCGTTGGCGCCGGTCGCGATGACATCCACGACCCGACCGAGGGGCGCCCCATCCTCCGCGACCGCGTCGAGGCCGATGAGATCGTGCCAATAATGCTCCCCAATAGGCAGTACCGGAAGCTGGCTGCGCCGCACCGCGATGGGGACCCCCATGAGCCGCTGCCCGTCTTCGGGGGCCGAATGATGCTTGATGCGCGCCACCAATCCCTTACCCTTGACGGTTGCGCTCGCAGGCGCTATTTCGCGCCATTCGCCCTCAAAGCACCCATACCAGGGCGCGTACCGCAAGATGCCTTCCCGCGGATGCGTGTACGACAAAACTTTAACATCGCCTCGCAGGCCATGGATCCCCACGAAACAACCTACGACGACGAAACCGTCAACATCTTCCGCCACGGCTCAGCGCACTCTAACAGCGGCGTTGGGAACCCTTATGAAGCGGAACCGTGCTTCATCAAAGTGGCGACGCGCTCGGAAACCTTGGCGCCCTTGGAAATCCAATAGCCAGCGCGTTCGTTATCGATACGCAGGCTGCTGTCGCTCAAGGTCGCGAGGGGATCGAAGAAACCGATGCGCTCAAGGTAGCGCCCGTCGCGTTGGTTGCGGCTATGGGTGACTACGATGTGGTAGAAAGGCCTTTTCTTGGTGCCGTGCCGGCTCAAACGAATGCTAACCATGTTGTTCCTAACCACTCCAGTTTAATGATTCTGTGCCTGCTCCAGGCACAACCGCGCCGCGCTTTAATTCGCCGTCCCTCCGGCGTTTACCGCCTTCATGCTCAAGCGAATGCGCCCTTGCTTATCTACTTCGAGCACTTTTACCTGCACGGTATCGCCCTCGCGCAGCTTGTCACTCACATTTTCGACGCGCTCATCGGAAATCTGCGATATATGCACTAAGCCGTCTTTCCCGGGCAAGATGGTCACGAACGCACCGAAATCCATAAGCTTGGCGACCCGGCCCTCATAGATCATGCCCACTTGAACGTCGGCTGTTATTTGCTCGACGCGGCGCCGCGCCTCTTGCCCCGCAGCATTATCAATGGAGGCGATTTTCACTGTGCCATCGTCGGTGATGTCGATGACGGCTCCGGTCTGCTCGGTGATGGCACGAATCGTCGAACCGCCCTTACCGATAACGTCCCGGATTTTCTCAGGGTCGATCTTGATGGTGATAATCCTCGGCGCGTACTCCGACATCTCTGGCCGAGGTTTGGCGATCACGGCATTCATTCGCTCAAGTATATGCAAACGGCCCTGATGGGCTTGCCGCAGCGCCAGATCCATGATTTCACGGGTGATCCCATCGATCTTGATGTCCATCTGCAGCGCCGTCACGCCGTGCGCCGTTCCCGCAACCTTGAAATCCATGTCGCCGAGATGATCCTCATCACCCATAATGTCGGATAGTATCGCGAACCGCTCACCTTCCTTCACGAGGCCCATTGCGATCCCGGCGACCGCATCCTTGAGCGGGACACCGGCATCCATCAATGACAGGCTGGTTCCACACACGGAAGCCATCGAGCTTGAGCCGTTGGACTCGGTGATTTCCGACACTACCCGAACCACGTATGGAAACTCGGAAGCATCCGGCATCACGGCTTGAATTCCTCGCTTCGCCAGCCGTCCGTGCCCAATCTCTCGCCGTTTGGGTGATCCCACTCGGCCGGTTTCGCCGACGCAATAGGGCGGAAAGTTATAATGCAACATGAAGGCTTCCTTGCGCTCCCCCTCAATGGCGTCGATGATCTGCGCATCCCGCCCCGTTCCTAAGGCGGTGATAACCAAGGCCTGGGTTTCGCCTCGTGTAAACAGCGCCGAACCGTGCGTGCGAGGTAATACCCCGATGCGGACAGTGATCGGTCGGACCGCGTCCATGGCGCGGCCATCGATACGGCGCCGTTGATCAAGGATCATCCCTCGGACGGCCCGCTGTTCGATCTCCGCGAACGCATTCACGACATCCTCCGCGGCCCACGGGGCACCGTCCGCCGGCCCGCCGAGGGTCTCCTGTGCCTGCTTGCGAAGGGCATTGATCCGCTGTCGGCGCGCTAGCTTATCGGTGATCGCATACGCCTCGCGAATAGCTTGCCCGACCCGTGATTCGACCGCACTCATTAGCGCCGTGTCCTGTACCGCAGGCTGCCAGTTCCAGGGAAGCGGAGCTGCCTCGTGGACGAATTCCCGGAGGTTACGGATCACGGCCTGCATTTGTTCGTGGCCGAACATCACCGCCCCCAGCATGACGTCCTCGGCGAGCTGATCGGCCTCCGATTCGACCATGAGCACCGAGGATTGGGTGCCGGCCACAACGAGGTCGAGGCGCGACAACTTGATCTGGCTGAAGGTCGGATTGAGTACATAGTTTCCATCCAGATAGCCAACGCGCGCTGCCCCAATCGGCCCCTTAAACGGGATCCCCGAGATGCTTACGGCCGCCGACGCGCCGATGAGCGCTGGGATGTCCGGATCGATCTCGGGATCGAGCGACAGCACAGTGGCGATGATTTGTACCTCGTTCGTCATTCTCTCGGGAAACAACGGACGCAAGGGTCGATCGATCAACCTTGAGGTGAGGGTTTCTTTTTCGCTCGGACGGCCCTCGCGTTTGAAGAACCCTCCCGGGATCTTTCCCGCCGCGTAGGTGCGCTCCTGATAATCCACGGTCAGAGGGAAGAAATCCCGGCCCGGCACCGGTTCCTTGTTCCCTACCACGGAAACCAATACTACGGTATCCCCCATGCTCACTTTCACTGCCGCCGAAGCTTGTCGCGCGATTTCCCCTGTCTCTAGAACAACAACATGGGATCCGTACTGGAATGATTTTTTTACAAGGCGCATGCTGGTGCTCGACTAAATGGAAATGGTAGGTGCAAACCGCCGCATCGATGGGGCGAGTGGTCTAAGGTGATAGCAATTGCCTATCGGCGCAATCCCAATCCGCTGATTAACTCTCGATAGCGCTGCATATTATATTGCTTAATATAATCCAGTAACTTACGCCGTTTGTTGACCATCCTCAGCAAGCCCTGGCGAGAGTGATGGTCGGATTGGTGTGTTTTAAAATGCTCCGCCAGATCCTCGATACGGCGGGTAATAAGCGCGACCTGCACCTCGGGCGATCCGGTGTCGCCCGGGGAACGCTTAAATTTATCCATGACTTCTTTTTTTAGTGCCGGCGGCAATACCATCAGACCCCCTAATCCTATGCAACTCACAATTTTAGCCGATTATTGTAACGAGTGCTCCGGGTACGAACAAGGAACGCGCATAAACGCAGGGTCGGACAAGCGGCGCTTTTCACCGCCGCAGCAGGCGCCGCGGCGCGATTCTGCCATCTTCGAGCACCTGCCCGACACCCAAAAAATGCATATGGTGGTCGTAAAGCCTGACTAGGCCATGCGTCGGCGCATGCGGTACCACCACCGCTTGGCCGCGGCACAAATAGTAGGCGGCGTCCGGAGACAAAGCGATATGCGGCTCAGCGAATAGGACTCTATCAATATCGAGCAACGAGCGCGTCAGCGCCTCCATCCCTTCCCGCGCTAATCGTTGCAGCGTATCGAAATCGAGCGCGGCGTCAATGTTGAACGGCCCGACTCCAACCCGGTGAAGCGCCCGCACGTGGGCGCCGCAACCCAGCCGCTCGCCGATATCTTCCGCGAGGGTTCGGATATAGGTGCCCTTGGAACACTCAACCGCTAGGTCCAGACCATCATCGCCATAGCGCAGCAAACGCAGCGCATGTAGGACCACCGTACGCGGCGTGCGCGCGACCGTGATCCCTTGATGTGCAAGCTCATACAGCCGGCGGCCTTGGTGCTTGATCGCCGAATGCATGGGCGGAGTCTGTTGTAAGCGTCCGGTGAACGATGCCAGCACTTCGTTGAGCCTTTCCAGATCGAAAACCGGCGGCCTCACCGCGCGCGTGATGTCGCCTTCGGCATCGCCGGTGGTGGTCGAGACGCCCAGTCTTATCGTGGCGAGGTAACGTTTTTTCGCGTTCAGTAGAAACCCCGAAAGCTTGGTGCCCTCCCCAAAGCAGAGCGGTAACAGGCCGGTGGCCAACAGATCAAGGCTTCCCGTGTGCCCAACCTTGCGGGCGTGAAATAAGCGCTTTACCCTTTGCAGGGCATCGTTGGAGCTAAGGCCGAGAGGCTTGTCGAACAATAAGATCCCGTGGATATCTCGGCCTTTCCGGGGTCGTGACGGTTCGCCATCGAGCCCAATGTCAATTCTAGCGCGAACGCGGAAACTCCCCGCCGGAATCGGTCCCTTTGAGCAGCGCCGCCAGACGTTCGACTCGCTCCAAACTCTCGTCATGATGGATGAGCAGGCGCGGGACTGTCCGGAGCCTCAAGCGCCGGGCTAGGACCGTGCGGAAACACCCCGCGGCGCGCTTTAGCCGGGCCACGATCTCCTGTGCGCTGCCCCCAAGGCAGGATACATAGACTTTAGCGTCGCGAAGGTCCGCCGTGAGATCCACCGCCGTGACGGTCACAAGACCCAAACGGGCATCTTGCGCGGTCCGTGACACGAGGGGCGCGAGTTCCCGTTTGATTTGCTCCGCAAGGCGTAGCTTGCGGCCGAATTCCTGTCCCATTGCGCTCTAGATGCTGCGCAAGAGCGTGATGCGCTCGAAGACTTCAATCTGGTCGCCCGGCTTCACATCGTTGTAATCCTTAACGCCGATTCCGCATTCGGTGCCGGATTTCACTTCGTTGACATCGTCCCGAAAGCGGCGTAGCGACTCCAGTTGCCCTTCGTAAATCACGATGTTATTTCTCAGCACGCGTATAGGGTTGGCGCGGCGCACGGCGCCGGTTGTGACGATACAACCCGCGATCGCGCCAAACTTCGACGATCGAAACACATCGCGTACTTCCGCCATGCCAACAATCTGCTCCTTGACCTCCGGTGCGAGCATACCGCTCAATGCCGCTTTGATTTCATCGATTACGTTGTAGATGATACTGTGATAATGTAGTTCCACGCCCGTTTCTTCGACCAACTTGCGGGCGCTGGTATCGGCGCGCACGTTGAACCCGATCACGATCGCCTTCGACGCCACGGCGAGATTGACATCGGATTCGCTGATCGCGCCCACACCGTTCGCGATGACGTTGACGCGTACCTCATCGGTGGCGAGTTTAGTCAAGGCATCGACCAAGGCTTCCGCAGATCCTTGCACGTCGGCTTTGATCAAAACGTTCAGGCTACTGGTTTTTCCGTCCTCCATCTGCAGAAGAACATCATCGAGCTTGGCTGCTTGTTGCCGTGCGAGCTTGCCTTCCCGCGTCTTGCCCTGCCTAACCTCAGCGATTTCGCGCGCTTTGCGTTCATCGGCGACGACCACCGCCTCATCACCCGCATTGGGAGCACTCGACAAGCCCAGGACTTCCACGGGGAACGACGGCCCGGCTTCCTCGATCGATTGACCGTTTTCATCCAACATCGCGCGGACGCGGCCGAGTTCCTGGCCCGTGAGCAAAATATCGCCCCGCTTGAGCAGACCTTGTTGCACCAAGATCGTGGCGACCGGGCCACGTCCCTTGTCTAATCTGGATTCGATTACCACCCCCGACGCTGGTCCGACCGGCACCGCCAGGAGCTCGAGAACCTCGGCCTGCAGCAGAATCGATTCCAACAAGCGGTCGATACCTTCCCCGGTCTTGGCGGAAACGTTCACGAAAATCGCATCCCCTCCCCACTCCTCCGGTACGATCCCGTGTCCCGTTAACTCTTGCTTAACGCGGTCGGGGTCCGCGCCCGGCTTATCAATCTTATTGACGGCGACCAGTATCGGCGCATTCGCCGCTTGCGCATGCTGCACGGCCTCGATCGTTTGCGTTTTCACCCCATCGTCGGCCGCGACCACTAATACCACGATGTCGGTGACTTTAGCGCCGCGCGCCCGCATGGCCGTAAAAGCCGCATGACCCGGCGTATCCAAAAACGTAATGGAGCCCTTCCCGACGAGCACATGGTAAGCGCCGATATGCTGCGTGATCCCGCCGGCCTCTCCGGCGGCAACTCGGGTACGGCGTATGTGATCGAGCAATGAGGTCTTGCCGTGATCGACGTGGCCCATGATCGTGACTACGGGGGGACGCGCCACTTTCTCGCACTCGACGGTATCGGAAACTCCGAGCAGTTCCGCCTCCGCCGCATCGTCTTTAAGCGGCTTGGCCTTGTGGCCCATCTCCCCAACCACTATCACCGCCGTCTCCTGATCGAGCACTTGATTAATGCTCGCCATTGTCCCGAGGTTGATCATGACTTTGATGACCTCAGCCGCCTTGACCGACATCCGTTGTGCCAACTCGGCGACGGTGACCCGTTCAGGGATCGCGATCTCACGCACAATGGGCGCGGTCGGCATCTCGAAACCGTGCTTGGGCGCGAGCGGCACCACTATTCGCCGAGGCCCCGGTTTCTTCTTCCGGCGGGTCGTTCTATTGATTGCGACATGCAGCTCTCGCTGATCGATAACCGGTTCGCCTGACGGCTCTTTTTGGCGCTTGGCCGGGGCCTTGTCCGTGTAGGCTTGGCGTTTTACCAGCGGCTCCACAGCGGCCGGGATCGGAATCCGTGGCGGCACTGCGCGGAGCGTTTCCTCTACCGGCGGCAAGACCGATTCCGGCACGGCGTCCGCCCGTATGCGAGCCTCCGCTTCCTCGGCACGCCGGCGCGCTTCCAGCTCCTGGGTTTTGATCTCTTCCTCGCGGGCGCGGCCGAGCTCCAAGGCCACCAACCGTTCTTGTTGTGCGGTCTCGTCGGCTCGGCGCTGTGCCTCTGCCTCCGCGAATACGCTACGCTTCACATAGGTGCGCTTCTTGCGGAACTCGACGCTCACCGTTTTTGTGCTGCTGCTGCGCACGCTACGCCGATCGGTAGGGAGCTTGATCTCACTGATGGTCTTGCGGCGCAGGACAATGCGGTTCGGTTCGGCGCTTTCATCGGCACGCCCGTGGAGCTGCCGCAGATGGACGAGCAATTGGTTCTTTTCCCGATCGCTCATTGGATCGCCGGGTTGTTTATCCGGCAGCCCGGCTTCCCCAAGTTGCGCGAGCAACCGGTCGATGGAAATTCCAACCACGTCCGCGAACTGCTTAACCGTCAATTCACCCATGCACCTGCTCCCCGGTCTCTTCTTGCGCAGCCTTGAACCACGGGGCGCGGGCGGTCATTATTAGCCGGCCGGCCCGCTCGCCGCTGATCCCACCGATTTCTACCAGCTCATCTACCGACTGCGCTGCCAAATCGTCCATCGTCACGATTGCCCCCGCGGCCAAGCGGTAGGCTAGCTCTAGATCCATGCCTTCCATATTGAGCAGATCTTCCGACGGCATGACATCACCGAGACGTTCCTCGGTGGCGATAGCCTTGGTCAATAACCAATCTTTGGCCCGATTGCGTAACTCGGCCACCAGATCCGCATCGAACTCCTCGATCTCGATCATTTCGTGTTCCGGAACGAACGCGACTTCCTCGATGCTCGAGAAGCCTTCCTGCGTCAAAATGTTAGCGACCTCTTGGTCGACATGCAGATTTTCTACGAATATCTGCTGGATACGCTGGGCTTCCGCCTCGGTCTTGTCGGCCGCTTCGGTTTCGGTCATCACATTTAGCTCCCAGCCGGTCAGTTGGCTCGCGAGCCGGACGTTCTGCCCGTTACGGCCGATCGCCTGCGATAGTTGCTCCTCCACGACCGCCACATCCATGCTGTGCGCATCCTCATCCACCATGATGGACACGACTTCGGCGGGCGACATGGCATTAATGACGAACTGCGCTGGGTTTTCATTCCAAAGGATAATATCGACCCGTTCTCCGGCGAGATCGTTGGAGACAGCTTGCACGCGCGAGCCGCGCATGCCGACACAGGCGCCGACCGGATCGATCCGAGGGTCCTTGCTCTTGACGGCGATCTTCGAGCGCAGACCCGGATCGCGCGCTGCCCCGAGCACCTCGATGAGACCTTCACCGATCTCGGGAACCTCGATCTTGAACAACTCGATTAGGAGTTCCGTGGCCGTGCGGCTGACGAATAACTGCGGGCCGCGTTTCTCCGGACGCACTTCGCTCAAGTATCCTCGCAGCCGATCCCCCGGCCGTACTGCTTCGCGTGGGATCATGTCCTCGCGCGCAATCATCGCTTCCGCGTTGCCGCCGAGATCCAATGTCACGCTACCGCGATCGACGCGCTTCACGACGCCGGTAATTAGCTGACCCATGCGGCTCTCATAGGCTTCCACAATCTGCTTGCGTTCGGCCTCGCGCACCTTCTGCACGATGACTTGCTTCGCCGCTTGCGCGGCGATACGCCCAAACGCCGCAGCCTCCATGGGTTCCTCTATATATTCGCCGTGGCTCACCTCGGGACGGATCTCGCGCGCCTTGAGCAGAGAGATTTGGCGCTCTGGAAACTCGATCCCGCCCGCGCCGATCGGGATGCCATCGGTTCCGACGTCCGCCGCTAGGGTGGCTACGGTCTCATCGATAACCTGCCAACGCCGAAAGGCTTCATAGTCCCCCGTCTGGCGATCGATGGATACGCGGACATCAATGTTGTCGCGATAACGTTTGGTTGTCGCACTGGCGAGCGCCGCTTCCAAGGCCTCGAAAATGATCTCCTTATTTACTCCCTTCTCATTGGAAACAACCTCGACGACGGTAAGGATATCCTTGTTCATCTGCTACGCCTCGCCGGTTTTTCAAACTCGAATTGCGGCACCAAGCGGGCCCGGTGTATAAGATCGAAGGGCAGTGTATAGGCTTCCCCTTCCTGTTCGCTGATGCTGATCTCGTTAACGGTAACCGCGTTCAAGCGCCCGCGGAATTTTCGGCGCCCGTGGACCAGACGTATCGTCTCAATGCTCACGGTGCTTTGAAGAAAACGCGAATACTGATCGAGAGTAAACAGCGGGCGGTCCAATCCTGGCGAAGAGACCTCGAGCGTATAGGGCCCGGTGACGGGATCCTCAACATCCATGACACTGCTAACCTGCTGACTCACGCGTTCACAATCTCTCAATGTAATTCCACTGGCGCTATCGATATACACCCGTATCAATGGCGCGCGTCTGGCGACGGTACGCTCAATGCCGACAAATTCATAACCGAGGCCCGTCACGACGGGCTTGATCATGGCTTCTAACTCCCTCGTATTCACGCGCACGTTACCGACTAAAATAAAAAGCCCCGGCTCTCGGGGCTATGGTAGCGGGGGCAGGATTTGAACCTGCGACCTTCGGGTTATGAGCCCGACGAGCTGCCAGACTGCTCCACCCCGCAATGGTCGGACCCATAATGATAGGGTTCTGAGGCTCTTTTTTCAAGTGCATTCGGGCAATTTGAGCGGTCCGCCCGCGCCGCGAACCGGATAACGGTGGTTCGGACAGTTTCCAGGACGCTTTCGGCTTATAATCGAATGCATACAGCAGCTAAGCGAGAAGCCTTGTGTACACGCGTCCCCCCGCCTTTGCAGGACAGTTTTATCCCAGCGATCCGATGGACCTCCGCCGGATGATCGGCAGTTTTTTGGGGACAAAAGAGGCCGGCTCGCAAGTGCCGAAAGCCTTAATCGCACCCCATGCCGGTTACATTTATTCCGGAGCCGTCGCCGGATCCGCGTATGCTTGTCTGGCGGATGCGCGCCCGCGTATTCGCCGGGTTGTTCTCTTGGGGCCGGGGCATCGGGTTTATGTCCCGGGCCTCGCGTTGCCAAGCGCCCAGCACTTCGCGACCCCCTTGGGGGAGGTCGAGCTCGACCCGGGCGCCACCCAGAAACTGGCAGTATTCCCGCAAGTTAGCGTGATGGATCATGCGCATGTCCTTGAGCATAGTATCGAGGTCCAGATCCCGTTCCTACAAACGGTCCTGGAGAAATTTACCATCGTGCCGCTGGTGGTGGGCGGCGCCGCGCCGGAGGATGTCGGCGCCGTCATTGAGGTGCTGTGGGAGGAGGCCGAGACTCTCATTGTCGTCAGCTCCGACCTCAGTCACTACCACGACTATGAGACGGCGCGGGAAATAGACCGGGAGACGGCCGCCGCGATCGTGAGGGGCACGGCCACCCTTCGCCCGGAGCAGGCGTGCGGGTGCGCGCCTATCAACGGCTTACTCCATTTCGCGCGCACGCATGAGCTCCGCATCGCCGCGCTCGATATGCGCAATTCGGGCGATACGGCCGGCCCGAGGGATCGCGTCGTCGGCTATGGCGCTTTCGCGTTCTATTCGCCTAGCGAATCACCCCCCTTGCGCCCGGAAGACCGCCATCTCCTTCTGGACACCGCCTCTCGCTCTATCGCGCGAGGCTTCGAGCATGTCCCGGACGCGGCGATTGACAGCGCCGATTATCCGCAACGCCTGCGCGTCCACCGGGCCTCGTTCGTGACCTTAAGAACACACGGCCAATTGCGGGGGTGCATCGGTAGCCTGGAGCCTCATCGGCCCCTGGTCGTGGATGTTGCCGAGAATGCGCGCGCGGCGGCCTTCGGCGATCCGCGTTTCCAGCCCCTGATTCGCGAGGAGTGCGCAAGGCTTGCCATCCACATCTCGGTGTTGAATGCGCCGGTCCCGTTAAATTTCAAATCCGAAACGGAGCTCTTAGATCAACTCGCACCTGGTGCCGACGGCGTGCTCCTCCAGCAACAGGACCGGCGGGCGACGTTTTTGCCGGCGGTCTGGGAATCGCTACCGGACCGCGCGGAATTTCTGCGCGAATTAAAACGGAAAGCCGGAATTTCTCAAAATGCCGATCCCGAAACCCTTCAGGTCTGGCGCTATACGGTGGAATCCTTTTCAACCATGTACTACGCTTCCTGAAATGCGTTTTCGCTTGATTCACCACAAGTGAAACCCTGACCCGCGTGCTAATAGAACCTGCGGTGCTCCCAGTCGAGTGAAGTCTTGACGATAAACTCCAGATTGTCATAGCGCGGGTGCCACCCCAAAACAGACCGGATCCGATCGGCGCCGGCCACTAGCGTCGGCGGATCGCCCGCGCGCCTGCGCTCTTCCCGCACATTGAGGCGCTGTCCGTGGATCTTCTCGATGGCGCGAATAACCTCCCGCACGCTATAGCCGTGCCCGTAACCGCAGTTTAGGACCACCGGCTCACCGCCACGCTCAAGATAATCGAGCGCCCGCAGGTGGGCGTAAGCGAGGTCATCCACGTGGATGTAATCCCGGATGCCGGTTCCGTCCGGGGTCGGATAGTCGGTTCCAAAAATAGAGAGCGCGGCGCGCTTACCGAGCGCGACCTCGGCGGCGACTTTGATCAATAACGTCGCCTCGCGCGTCAACTGCCCGATGCGGCCCTCCGGATCCGATCCCGCGACATTAAAATAGCGCAAGGTCACGTAGCGCGGCCGGGAGGCTGCCGCGACATCGCGCAGCATCCATTCACTCACGAGTTTCGACGTTCCGTAAGGATTAATCGGGCAGGTTGGGCTGTCTTCGTACGCCAGCGGTGTCGTGGGAATGCCATAGACTGCGGCGGTGGAGGAGAATACAAATTGCGTTACACCCGCATGCGCGCAAGCCTCCAATAAGGCGCGTGTCTTACAGGTGTTGTTGCCGTAATATTTCAGGGGATCGCGGACCGATTCGGGCACGACGGTATGGGCGGCGAAATGCATGACGGTGTCGATGCCGTGTTCCCGGAGGATGCGATCCATTAGGCTGCGATCGCCAACATCGCCGGCGATAAAGGTCCCGTGCACAACGGCCTTCTCGAACCCGGTAGACAGATTGTCCACGACGACAACCGTGCGGCCGCCCTCCCCGAGCTGGCGCACGACGTGACTGCCGATGTAACCAGCCCCCCCTGTCACCAGCACCGGTTTCATGGCTGCTTTGGAGAATCGGCGCCCTCAAGCCTGCGGCCGATGGCCCCAGACAACGGCACGTCCTTGAACGAGCGCGTATCCTCGACGAGCGCGCTCACTGGAATAAAACGCTGCCACGCGAACCAGCCGATCGCCGCGAGGGCGAGACAAAAGGTCAGCGTCATCGCCAGCACGGCGGCGCCCGGTTTGGCGACAAACTCGGTGTCCCGCGCCGCCCTGCGCACGTGTCTGGCTCTCACTTTGATCTCGCCCCCGGCATAGGCGGCGAGCAAGGATTTATCGGCGAGAATATTGATCCTACGCAGCAGCCCCTTGGAATAGCGCGTAAGGCTTCGAATCGCACCGCGCGTGAAGATCCCCATTCCCTTGTAGCCACTCGCGCGCAAACGGCTACTTAGATATTCCCGCACCTCGGCAATCGAAAACGGATGCAAATAGAAGCTGTAGGTGATGCGCTCTTTCAGTTGCCGGATGCGCGGATTTATTAAGGATTCATCCAGCTCTGGCTGTCCGAACAAAACGATCTGCAACAACTTCTCATCCTGTGTCTCCAAGTTGCTTAGCAGGCGGATCTCTTCCAGGGTTTCGAGCGGCATGCTCTGGGCTTCTTCAACAAACGCGACGATGCGCCGATTTTCCGCGTGTTTCCTTACCAAGTATTCTTGCAGTGCGTGCATCACCTTGAGCCGCTCCTCGCCCCCCGCGACCGGCAGATGTAATTCAAACGCGATGGCGTGCAGGATGTTGTCCGGAGAGAGGCTGGGATTCGCTAAATACACGATCTCGGCGTTCTCGGGCAACTCACGCTCCAGCATGCGGCAGAGCATGGTCTTGCCGCTTCCCACCTCGCCAACGACCTTGACCATGCCTTCGCCAGTTGCGATCGCGTAGACCAAGGCTTCCAGGACCGCCCCGCGGTTGCCGCCCGGAAAGAACAAGCGCGTGTCGGGCGTGATCTTGAAGGGTGGCTGGCGCAAGCCGAAATAGGAGTAATACATTAGCGTTGCAGGTGATTGAACCGTTCGATCCTGCTATACAGGGTCGTACGGTTGATGTCCAGTAAACGCGCTGCGTGGCTCAGGTTTTTATGGCTGAGCTTGAGTGCCGCGTCGATGTAGCGCCGCTCCCAACATCCTTGATTTCATCGAGGCAAAATCCGGGCGTTCGCAGTTGCCGCCCGGCCGCAGTATCGAAGTCGGTCTGTCTCTTCCCCGGCGCCAGCGCCATATCGGCTTCGAGCTCTCCTGCTAGCGCCGCGGCCGAGATCTGCTTGCCCGGATATTTCGCACCGAGGCGAATAACGATATTGCGCAGTTCGCGCACTTTACCGGGGAAAGCATAAGACAGCAGCTCTTGCCTTGCCGCCTCATGTAAGATCAACGCATCGTCATCGACCAGCAGAAGCGGGATCTTGGAAGGCCGTGTGGAAAGCTGCGCGGACAAGGGTAGCGATGGTCCGCTAGCCGCCTGAGAGCTTCACCGCGGGTCTTTCACGGCGCAACCCGAGGTTACCCCAAATCGCCTCGGACGCTTCGGCTTGATTCATGGTGTAAAAATGCAGCCCCGGCGCTCCCTTGTCCAAGAGCTGACGGCACAGATCGGTGGTCACATCGATGCCGAAATTGCGAATCGAGACGCGGTCATCCCCAAAATCCTTTAAGCGCCGCAAGATCCAACGCGGGATCTCGGCGCCGCAGGCGTCCGAGAAACGCAGCAATTGCGTACAGTTGATGATCGGCATGACCCCGGGGACGATTGGGATCTGGACGCCGAGCGCTCCGCAGCTCTCCACGAACCGCCAGTAGGCATCGACGTTATAGAAGTATTGCGTGATCGCGCGGTCGGCCCCTGCCTCCGCCTTGCGCTTGAAGTTCCTGAGATCCATGTCCGCGCTCGGCGCCTGCGGGTGAAACTCGGGATAGGCGGCGACTTCCACGAAAAAATAGTCGCCGCTTTCCTCGCGGATGAACTCCACCAACTCATTAGCGTAACGCAGCTCACCGTGGCCCGCAGCGCCCGAGGGCAGATCGCCGCGCAATGCCACGATATGTTTTATGCCGGCGCTCCTGTAGGTGCTTAAGATCTCACGCAGGCTGGCGATGGGACTCCCAATACACGATATATGCGGAGCGGCCGCGATCCCAGTCGCCGCGCGAATCTCTTGCACCGTTTCGAAGGTCAGCTCGCGGGTGCTGCCTCCCGCCCCGAAGGTAACCGAGAAATAATCCGGCTTGAGGCGCGCGAGCCGATCGCGGGTGACCTGAAGCTTGCCGATCGCCTCTGGAGTCCGTGGCGGGAAAAACTCGAAGCTGAAGCTATGATTAGTTGAAGTTCCCATGGCGCTTGTTGACCACCGCCGTGCATTTTAATCGCCCGCGGGGCAGCGATCACTGCCACAGCGGGCATTAATAGCGATAATATACTGGTTTGTAAGGCCCTTCGATCGAGACACCGATATACTCCGCTTGCTCTTGGGTGAGCACCGTGAGATCCGCACCGACTTTGGCCAGGTGCAGGCGCGCCACCTTTTCATCAAGATGCTGGGGCAGTGTATAGACGCGGTTCTGGTAGTTTTTAAAGTTGTTCCACAGCTCAATCTGCGCCAGCACTTGGTTGCTAAACGACGCTGACATGACGAAGCTCGGATGCCCCGCGGCGCAACCCAGATTGACCAAGCGGCCCTCGGCCAGAAGGATGATGCGCTTGCCGTCTGGAAACAGGATCTGGTCCACCTGGGGTTTGACGTTGTCCCAACGGTATTGACGCAAAGAGGCGACGTCGATCTCAGAGTCGAAATGGCCGATATTGCACACGATGGTCTGGTCTTTCATGGACCGCATGTGGTCGTGGGTGATCACCCGGACATTGCCCGTGGCGGTGACGAAGATGTCCCCGCGCGCCGCGACCTCGTTCATGCGCACCACCCGATACCCCTCCATCGCCGCTTGCAGTGCGCAGATGGGATCAATTTCTGCTATCCAGACGGTCGCACCAAGACCCTTCAATGCCTGAGCGCAGCCTTTTCCGACATCTCCATAGCCAATTACCACGGCGATCTTGCCGGCGATCATCACTCCCGTGGCCCGCTTTAAACCATCCATCAAGGATTCCCGGCAACCGTAGAGGTTATCGAACTTGGATTTCGTGACCGAATCATTGACATTAAACGCTGGCACCTTCAGCGCGCCGGTCTGTGCCATTTCATACAAGCGCCGCACACCGGTCGTGGTCTCTTCCGACACACCGCGCACCTCTTGCAGCATCTCCGGATAACGCTCATGCATCACCTGCGTCAGATCTCCGCCATCGTCGAGCAGCATATTCGGGCGCCAACTGCCCGGGCCGAAAATACTCCGATCGATACACCACCAGAACTCCTGTTCCGTCTCCCCTTTCCACGCGAAGACAGCAATACCCGCGGCCGCCACCGCTGCCGCGGCATGATCTTGGGTCGAGAAGATGTTACAGGATGACCACCGCACCTCGGCGCCCAACTGGATCAAGGTCTCGATTAACACCGCCGTCTGCACGGTCATGTGCAGACAGCCCGCGATGCGGGCCCCCGCCAACGGGTTTTTACCCTTGTATTCTTCCCGCAAGGCCATCAGGCCAGGCATTTCCCCTTCGGCCATGTTGATCTCCTTGCGCCCCCATTCGGCAAGCTTGAGATCCGCCACCTTGTAATCGGGTGTGATCTTTTCCATCGGTTGCGTGTTCATCAATCGACTCCTGTAAGGGTAGAAAACTAACTCGCCCGGACCAGAGGCTCGCGCGGCGTCGATTCGGCTATCCCGAGGCTGTCGCGCAAGGCATCAACCTTATCGGTGCGCTCCCAGGTAAGATCGAACTCGGTGCGGCCGAAATGCCCATACGCAGCGGTCTGCCGGTATATCGGGCGCAAGAGCTTCAACATATTGATGATCCCTTTTGGCCGGAGATCGAAATTCTTGCGCACCGCTCCAATTAACCTCGACTCGTCCACGTTGCCCGTACCAAAGGTATCGATGCTGATCGACGTCGGCTCCGCCACGCCGATGGCATAGGATAGTTGGATCTCACAGCGATCGGCGAGGCCCGCGGCCACGATGTTTTTCGCCACGTAACGCGCCGCGTAGGCGGCCGAGCGGTCTACTTTGGAAGGGTCCTTGCCAGAAAACGCGCCGCCGCCGTGGCGCGCCATGCCGCCATAGGTATCGACGATGATCTTGCGCCCGGTCAGCCCACAGTCACCCATAGGCCCGCCGATCACGAAGCGGCCGGTCGGGTTGACATAGAATCGGGTCGTAGGGCTTATCCATTCCTTCGGCAGCACCGGAAGCACGATCTCATCCATGACGGCCTGTTTGAGGACCTCATGGCTTATCTCGGGGCTATGCTGGGTCGAGAGGACCACGGCGTCGATGCCGCAGGGACGGCCATTCGCGTAGCGAAACGTCACCTGGCTCTTGGCATCCGGGCGCAACCAGAGCAGGCGGCCCGTCTTGCGGACTTCAGCTTGCCGCCGGACTAGGCGGTGGGCGTAGGTGATGGGCGCCGGCATGAGCACGTCGGTTTCGTTGCAGGCATATCCGAACATCAACCCCTGGTCGCCCGCGCCTTGTTCGTGCTCGCCGCTTTCGTTGACGCCGAGGGCGATATCCGCTGATTGTTGTCCTATGGAGACGATTACACCGCAGGACTCCCAATCGAACCCCATCTCCGAGCTATCGTACCCGATATCTCGGATAACCTGCCGGGCGACGTTGCGGATATCCACGTACGAAGAGGTGGATATTTCGCCCGCTACGGTCACCAAGCCGGTAGTGACCAGCGTTTCGCACGCCACGCGCGCGCCCGGTTCCTGCCCGATGATCGCATCGAGCACCGCATCGGAGATCTGATCACAGATCTTGTCGGGGTGACCCTCGGAGACTGATTCGGAAGTAAACAAGCGGGTATTGTCCATGATATCTTCTCGTGGGAATTTTAAGTATTGCAAAAAGCGAATCAGTTTACTTTATAAATCGAGGATTAACAGCTAACATCCGCGCCTGTGGGACGCCCCTCGGGGAATGACAGTAGCCATTCTTTACGTTGGCCGCGCGAACCCATCCGCTCGCAAGGCAGGATTTATGACATATGTCATATGTTATGTATAGTTCGAGGCATAACGTAGCATGGCACTCCTGAGCACAACGATCTCGGCATTCGACACGCCGGCCGTCCATTTTGCCCTGCTTGGAATCGACGGCAAGACCTGGACCTTGCAACAATGCAAGGGCGGCAAGGGCGCTTAGTGATGTTTACTTGCAACCATTGTCCCTGCGTTCAAGCCGTCCAAGAGCGCATGGTACGCGATACCCGGGAGCTTTGGACTACGAGATAAGAAGCGTGGCTTAATCAATCGGAGAGATCGATGGCAATTAAGGTTGGAATCAATGGCTACGGCCGTATCGGCCGCAATATTCTGCGCGCCCTCTATGAGTCGCGGCGGACTCACGAGATCCAAATCCTCGCGATCAATGACCTCGGTGATGTCGCGACCAACGCGCATTTAACCCGCTACGATAGCGTCCACGGGCGCTTTCCGGGTCAGATCACGGCCACGGACCAGTCGATGGTGGTCAACGGCGATCCTATCCGCATTCTCGCCGAGCGCGATCCCGCCAAACTCCCCTGGACCCGGCTCGGCGTCGATGTAGTCCTCGAATGCACCGGACTTTTTACCAGTAAGGCCAAGGCCGACGCCCACCTCCAAGCAGGCGCCAAGAAGGTCATCATCTCGGCTCCGGCTAGCGAGGTCAACGCTACGATTGTCTATGGCGTGAATCATCAGACGCTCAAAGGGAGCGACACGGTGATCTCCAATGCGTCTTGCACGACCAACTGCCTAGCGCCCTTGGTGAAGCCCCTGCATGAGCGCATCGGCATTCTGCGCGGCGTCATGACCACGATCCATTCTTTCACCAATGATCAGGTATTGATCGACGTCTATCATAGCGATCTGCGCCGGGCTCGGTCTGCGACGCAGTCGATGATCCCGACCAAGACCGGCGCGGCCGCGGCCGTCGGCTTGGTGCTTCCCGAGTTGAACGGAAAACTGGACGGTTACGCCGTGCGCGTCCCCACGCTCAACGTATCGTTGGTGGACCTGAGCTTTGTCGCCGCGCGCGAGACCAGCAAGGAGGAGATCAATGCGGTATTGAGAGAGGCCGCCCAAGGCGAGCTCAGGGGACTTGTGGAGTATAACGACAAGCCGCTGGTCTCGGTCGATTTCAATCACAACCCCGCCTCGTCCATTTACGATGCGACCCAGACCCGTGTCATCGAAGGTACACTGGTCAAAGTCTTGTCCTGGTACGATAACGAATGGGGCTTTTCCAACCGCATGTTGGACGTCACGATCGCCTTGATGAACGCCAAGTAAGGGCCGATTCCGTCCATGATGTCGATGTCCGATCTGAGCCTTGCCGGGAAACGGGTGTTGATCCGGGAAGATTTCAACGTACCGATCCAAGCGGGCCGGATCCTCGATGACACACGCTTGCGGGCAGCGCTCCCTACCATTAGCAAGGCGTTGTCGGCGGGCGCCCGGGTAATGCTCGTCTCGCATCTCGGCCGCCCGAAAGAAGGCCAGTACGACGCGGCGCTGAGCTTGGCACCGGTCGCGGCGCGCTTATCCGAGTTGCTGCATCGTGACATCGCGCTGGTTAACGATTGGATCGACGGAGTCAAGGTCGAACCCGGCCAAGCGGCTCTATGCGAAAACGTGCGCTTTGAGATCGGCGAGAAAAATGACGACGACGCCTTGGCCAGAAAGATAGCGGTGCTTTGCGATGTGTACGTGAATGATGCCTTTGCCACCGCCCATCGTGCCGAGGCGTCGACCCACGGGATCGCCAAGTATGCTCCCCAGGTCTGCGCCGGGCCGTTGCTCGAGGCCGAGATCAATGCCTTGAGCCAAGCCTTGAAACAACCGGTACGCCCCCTGATGGCGATTGTGGGCGGGTCGAAGATTTCGACCAAGCTCGCGGTGCTCGAATCGCTGGTCGAGACCGTGGATCAGCTCATTGTCGGGGGCGGGATCCTCAACACGTGCCTTCTCGCCGCGGGCCATGCCGTCGGTCAGTCTCTCGTTGAAATTCCCTTAGTCGAGGTGGCCTCGCGGCTACTCGGGCGGGCAGCCGCACGCGGCGCGGCTATCCCCTTGGCCGAGGACGTGGTCTGCGCCCGGGAGTTTTCCGAAACCGCGACGGCCACGATAAAGAATATTTCCGACGTCGCAGCCGGCGATCTCATCCTGGATGTCGGTCCCCGCACTGCAGGGCGCTACACCGCGTTGCTTGGACAGGCTCAAACGATCGTCTGGAACGGCCCGCTCGGGGTCTTTGAATTTGACCAGTTCGGCCAGGGGACGCGGGCGGTCGCGATGGCGATAGCCGCGAGCCAAGCCTATTCCCTCGCCGGAGGCGGCGAGACGCTCGCGGCCATCGCGAAGTACGGGATCGGCGAGCGGCTGTCCTATATATCCACCGGCGGTGGGGCGTTCCTGGAGTTTCTCGAGGGAAAAACCCTACCTGCTGTCGCCATCCTGCAGGAGCGCGCCCGCTCCCATCCCGATTACGTGCATCCGAGCGAGGGTTATTAATGCCACGTCCCGGGCGTCGGCAATTTGATCAGCATTCATCGATACAGGGAATTAGGCTCGCAACGCCCCGCATGCGCAGAACGAAAATCGTTGCCACTCTCGGCCCGGCTACCGACGATCCCAAGGTGCTCGATGGCCTCATCGCGGCCGGGGTGGACGTCATCCGGCTAAACTACTCATACGGCTCCCACGACAGCCATAAACACCGGATCGACCAACTTCGGGCCTGCTCCCAGGCGCGCGGCACGCAAGTCGGCGCTATCGCCGATCTGCAAGGCCCGAAGATCCGCATCCAGCGATTCCGCGGCGGCCGTGTGGAACTGCGGGAAGGGGCTTCCTTCACGCTCGACACCGCCATCCCGCCCGCGGACGGAGATGAACACCGCGTCGGAGTTACCTACGAGGAACTCCCGAACGATGTCAAGCACGGCGACACCTTATTCATTGACGATGGCCGTATCGTGCTTGAAGTCAAGCGCGTCATGGGGACCAGCGTCGAATGCGTGGTGCGGGTGGGCGGCGGGCTCTCCGACAGCAAGGGTTTGAACCGCGCCGGCGGCGGGCTCTCGGCGGGCGCGCTGACCTCCAAGGACCGCGCTGACATACGCCACGCCGTGGACATCGGCGCCGACTACATTGCCGTATCCTTTCCGCGCAATGCCGCCGACATCGAGGAAGCCCGCCGCGTGATTGCCGAGAGCAACGGCACCTGCGGCGTCATCGCCAAGATCGAGCGCGCCGAAGCCTTACAGTGTATTGATGAGATGCTGCGGGCCTCGGACGGGATCATGATCGCGCGCGGCGATCTCGGGGTCGAGATCGGGGATGCGGCCCTGCCCCCGGTCCAGAAACGCTTGATCCAGCAAGCCCGTAACGCGAACCGCTTGGTCATCACGGCCACGCAGATGATGGAGTCGATGATCGCAAACCAGATCCCAACACGGGCCGAAGTTTTCGACGTCGCCAATGCCGTGTTGGATGGCACGGATGCGGTCATGCTCTCCGCCGAAACCAGCGTGGGCAAGTACCCGCGCAAAGCCGTCGAAGCGATGGATCGGATCTGCCTGGAGACGGAAACCCAGTGGGGCCTCCGGGGGGCCGACTACCGCATCGATTCGCCGTTCGACCGCATCGATGAAGCGATCGCCATGTCCACGGTTTACGCGGCCAACCACATCGGCGCGAAAGCCATTCTCGCGCTCACCGAGACCGGCGCCACCGGTATATGGATGTCGCGCGTGCTCACCGGGATCCCGATCTTCGCCTTCACCCGCCGTCCCGAGACGCTCAGGCGGGTGACGCTTTGCCGGGGCGTGTACCCGATCAATTTCGACGTCACGCACACCGATTTCCTGAGAGTCAACCGTGAAATGATCGATATTCTGCTCGAGCGCGGCGCGATCCACGAAGAAGATATCGTAGTCATTACCAAAGGTGATTTGCGCGGTAAACAAGGTGGAACCAACGGCATGAAGATCGTTCGCGTAGGGGAGCTGGCCGCGGAATCGGCGTTATAAGATGAATCTTACTCGCGGGCGGGATATGAACCCGCCCTTGACCAAAGGGGAGAGTTGCACTACTCCCCTTTGGAAACCCCAATGCTAAAGTTCCCGCCGTAAACGGCGAGGTATTCAGAATCAATGCGGTTTCCACGCGATCCGCGCGAACTAGGTTAGACTATCGTTACTATGAACCAGAGGAACACGCCATGTCCGATCTGCGACAAACGGCCGAAGCATTAGTCGCTCCCGGCAAGGGAATTCTTGCCATTGACGAAAGCTTCCCGAGCATCAAAAAACGTTTCGACTCCATCGGTATCGAATCGGTGGAAAACACCCGGCGCGCCTACCGCGAGCTGCTTATCACCACCCAGGGGATTGGCGAGTTCATTAGCGGCATGATCCTCTTCGATGAGACCTTGCGGCAATCGACGGCCGCTGGGATCCCCTTCGCTAAAGCGCTCCCCGATGCCGGTGTAATCACGGGCATCAAAGTGGACCAAGGTGCGAAGGACATGCCCCTCCTAGCGGGCGAAAAGATCACGGAAGGTCTCGATGGTCTGCGCGAACGCCTGATCGAGTATCGCAACCTCGGTGCCCGCTTCGCCAAGTGGCGGGCGGTGATCACTATAGGCGACGGGATCCCGACCAGCGGTTGCATCAACGCCAACGCGAGCGCCTTGGCGCGCTACGCCGCGCTGTGCCAGGAACAAGGGCTCGTGCCCATCGTCGAGCCCGAGGTTCTGATGGATGCGGACAACACCATCGACCGCTGCTATGAAGTGACCGAAGCGACCTTGCGGCGGGTATTCCAGAATCTCTACGAACAGCGCGTGGTCTTGGAGCATCTCATCCTCAAGACCAATATGGTCATCGCAGGAAAGCAGTGCCCGCAGCAAAACAGCGTCGAAGAGGTTGCCGAGATGACCGTGCGCTGCCTACATTATTCCGTTCCGGCGGCAGTCGCTGGCATTGTGTTCCTCTCCGGAGGCCAGAAGGCCGAGCCCGCGACGGCACACCTCAATGCGATGAACGCGATGACCATGAAACACCCTTGGCCGCTCAGCTTCTCGTACGGCCGCGCCCTCCAAGATCCGGCCCTGAAGATCTGGGTCGGCAAAGCTGAGAACCTCGCCGCGGCACAGAAGGCGCTCCACCACCGCGCCAAGTGCAATGGCCTCGCAACGCTGGGGAAATACATAGCCGCGATGGAGCAACAGCTCGCGGCTTGAAGGAGAGGAGGATCCCCCTATCGGCCTGGCACTTGAGCGGGGAGAAGGACCCGGCCGCCGCCGTCACCAGGCGCGCGACCAGCGATTGCCCTTGTGTTTCTCGTCGCGCAACGAGGCGTCGAGGCCGGCGCGCGCTTCGATCAGCCGGCCGAACAACCACAAGAGGTCGGAGAGGCGGTTCAAATAGGCCAGGACGTCCGGGTCAATGTGCTCGCCGGAGTCCATCAGCCGGACCAGATCGCGTTCCGCCCGGCGGCACACGGTGCGCGCCACATCGAAGGCCGAAGCGGCCGGATGCTCGCCGGGGAGCGACCAATCGGAGAGCACACCTTCGATGGCCTCGATGCGGTGAACCTGCTCGGTGAGGTTCTCGACCATCTCGGCGCTGACGGGCGGAGGTTTCTTTCTGTTCCCGACTGGCGTGGCCACCGCCGCGCCGAGCGCGAAAAGCTCGCGCTGGATCGCCTTGACAAGCTCGCAAACCTCGACGTCATCGCAGATCGAGCGCGCGAATCCCATCACCGAATTCAGCTCGTCGATGCTCCCGTAGGCTTCCACGCGCGGCTCGCCCTTCGAGACACGATTACCGCCTATCAGGCTCGTTTGACCGCCGTCACCGCGTTTCGTCGCGATACTCATGCGCTGTGCTCCTGGGACGATAAGCTCATGAGCAGAATAAGCCCTTGCGAATTGCCAATCCTTCGAGTTGGTAGCCTCATCTCACAATCTCGTATCGGGTCAACCGCAATTTTATGATGTTATAACACGCCACAAGGCTTGTCACCCACGCTCTTGGTAGCTGCTTACCACTCCCAAAAAAGCCTACGGGCCCTCTTCAAGGGCGTACGTTAAACGTCCGCGGCATTCATGATCTTTGCATGAGCAACCATGTATTTCAATGCACTTCCAGGGATCCCTTTAACAATGACTTCATGCACGTCGAGCTTCGACGTAATTGACTTTTTTGATACCTGACCTGGCGTAACGTACATAGATCGGGGTCAGGGATCCGTTGAGAAATGGCATTGGATTTTTTATTCTGGGTCTTCGTGAAAACGTGTGGGTAATTTTGTTTCCATGATCACGCTGCAAGGCTTGCTCCGCAAGGGATTACGCCCGGTTGAAGGGACGGTAATTTCTGGCATGCTGTGGCGATGGCTACCCAACGCAAACGCTCTCGTCGTCTCACCGACACATACGCCTTTGACGGCTTTCGTCCACAAGCAACGGTACGCGGGGTTTTCGGGGAACCGAAGGTCCGCATCGTCACGCTCGTACGACGCTCAAAAAAACACGCTGTGGAGTCTGCGGTACGTTGCATCGCGGTTGGTACGACAAGAAGCTGCGGCAGGTTCGAGATCTCTCCTGCGGGGATACGCACGTGCGGCTGGAGTTGGAGGTCCGGCGTGTGGATTGCCGGCAGTGCGGCAAGGTGAAGCGCGAGCGTCTGGACTTTCTGGCCGACAACCCTTTCTACACCAAGCGCTTTGCTTTCTACGTCGGGCGGCGCTGCCGCACGAGCACCATCAAGGCGGTGGCCGATGAGTTGGATCTCGACTGGCAGACGGTCAAGGAGTTGGACAAGCAATACATGGGTGCGCAGCTTGCACGGGCTGGCCGGCCAGGACCTGCGGTTATCGGCATCGATGAGATCGCCATCCGCAAAGGTCACACCTATCGCATCGTGGTCAGCGATCTCCTCCGTGGCCGACCGATCTGGTTTGGCGGGACTGACCGCTCTCAGGCCAGCATGGACGAATTCTTCAAATGGCTGGGGCCGCGTAAAACCAAGGGGGTGCGCTTGGCTGTGATGGATATGTGGAAGCCGTTTCGCAACAGCACCAGAGAACAAGCGCCCCAGGCGGCCATCCTGTTCGACAAATTTCACGTGACGCGTCATCTGGGCGAAGCGCTCGATAAGGTCCGCAAGGGGGAGTACGCCCGACTCAGCGGCGAGAAACGTACCTACATCAAGGGCCAAAAATATACCCTGCTCTCCCGGCGGGAGAATCTGACCCTCGATGGTCGAGCTGCCTTGAAGAGGCTCCTCGCCGCCAACAAGCGGCTGAACACTGCTTATCTGCTCAAGGAATCTTTCGGCCAATTGTGGAGCTACGAGCGTGAAGCGTGGGCGCGACGTTTCTTCGAGAACTGGCGTAACGCGCTTAAATGGCAGCGTCTGAAACCGTACGAGAAATTCGCCGAGATGATCGAGCGCCATTGGGATGGGATCGCTGCTTATTGCAAACCAGAGAACAAGATCTCTCTCGGATTCGTCGAAGGACTCAACAACAAGATCCGCGTCATCCAGCGCCGCGCCTACGGACTCCGCGACGAGGATTACCTGCGCCTCAAGGTGCTTACCTGCATGCTGCCGGTACTGTGAAAACACCATTTTCTACCCACTCACTTTCACGATGAGCCTTTATTCTCTTACGCTTCTCTTTCCAAACAACGGATTTGCCATGGCTGGGAATTTCAAACACGACGTTTTCTTCTCTTTGCAACAGCAAGGACAAGCCGGCAGTGGGTGAATTGAAGCGGCTGCTGTAGGGCTCATGGCGCTTCTCACCCTCCTCGACGCGGAGCTCGCTTACGGACTGCATCCTCTGCTCGATCGCGCCGGCCTCACGGTGCTGGAAGGCGAGCGCATCGGACTCATCGGCCGCAATGGAACCGGCAAGTCGTCGCTCCTGAAAGTAATCGCCGGACTCGCGGCGCTGGATGACGGCGAGCTCAAGCGCCGGGACAGCCTGCGCGTGGTGCTCGTCGAGCAGGAGCCTGAACTGCCGCTCGCCTTGTCCCTGCGCGGAAGCCTCGCCATCCGCGGCGAGCTCAACCACATCCACGACGAGCGCGAGCGTTGGCGCCTGGAAGCCCGGCTCGTGGCGTATCTGCATCGCTTTGGCCTCGATCCGGCGCAAGCGCCCGACACCACTTCGGGTGGCGAATCTAAGCGGGCGGCACTTGCGCTCGCCTTCGCGCGCCAACCCGATCTGCTGCTGCTCGATGAGCCGACCAATCATCTCGATATCGACGGCATCACCTTGCTCGAAGACCTGGTGCTGAAGAGTCCGGCCGCTATCGTCATCACGCACGACCGCGCGTTTCTCGATCGTGTGGTCAATCGCATCGTTGAGCTCGACCGCGGGCTCCTGCGCTCCTACCCCGGGAACTTTGCGGCGTATGAGAGCCGCAAGGCCGATCAGCTCGCAACCGAAAGCATCGCCCATCGCAAGTTCGACAAATTCTGGGCGCAAGAAGAGGTCTGGATCCGCAGGGGCATCAAGGCACGCCGTACCCGCAACGAAGGTCGTGTGCGCCGGCTCGAACAACTGCGGCGCGAGCGCGCGGCCCGGCGCCAGCGTCTCGGCACTGTCAAACTCACGCTCGCTGCGGGCGAGCGCTCGGGCAAGCTGGTGGCGGAACTGGCCGGTGTCAGCAAACGCTTCTGCGAGAGAACGATCGTTCAGGACCTGTCACTGCATATCCAGCGGGGCGATCGCCTGGGACTCATTGGACCGAATGGTGCCGGCAAATCCACACTGCTCAAGCTCATGCTCGGCCAATTGACACCGGACGCCGGCGAAGTGAGACTGGGCATCAACCTACAGGTGGCGTACTTCGATCAGATGCGCGAGCAGCTCGATTCCGAGCGCACGCTGCTCGACAGCATCAGCCCCGGCTCCGACTGGGTGCAGATCGGCGCCCAACGCAAGCACGTGATGACTTACCTTGCCGACTTTCTGTTTCCGGCGCAACGCGCCCAGGCACCCGTGAAAATGCTCTCCGGCGGTGAGCGCAACCGCTTGCTGCTCGCGCGCCTCTTCGCACGTCCCGCCAACGTGCTGGTGCTCGACGAACCGACCAACGACCTGGACATCGAATCGCTTGAGCTGCTTGAAGACACGCTGCAGAGCTACCCGGGGACGCTGCTCCTTGTGAGTCACGACCGTGCCTTTCTCGACAATGTGGTTACGCAGACGCTCGTGGCCGAGCGCAACGGCAAGTGGCAGGAATATGCCGGCGGCTACAGCGATTGGCTCAGCCAGCGGCCCGTGCCCTCCGTTCCCTCTCCGGCCTTGGTGGGAGAGGGCCGGGAGAGCGCTGGGGCGAGGGCGAATGCCTCACGCGTCAAGCTGAGCTACAAAGAAGCCCGCGAGCTCGAACAGCTCCCCGCCGAGATCGAAGCGCTCGAGCGCGAGCAGCACGAGCTTACCGCGGGTATGAGTCGTGCCGATTACCACAAGCGAGGCGGCGAACAGATCAAGGCCGATCGCAAGCGGTCCGAAGAGATCGAACGGCACCTGGCGGAAAGGTTCGAGCGGTGGACGAAGCTCGACGAGAAGGCCGCAAAGCACCGGTAGAACCCCTAATGGCCGCGGTGCTTTCCGAGACTTGACACCCTCCCAAGAAGGGCGTAGATGTTGCGGTTGCGCGGGGAATTTCGGTAGGTTTAGGCCGAACAAGGAGGGACTTATGAAACAACCATCCGTCAGTTCCATCGCGGACCCATGCCCTCCCCGCCGGCAGCCCGGCATCGGTCAGAGCCCCGCGAATAGCGGGCTGCCGGCCCACGGACCAGCGCGGCGTGACCCGCCCGCAAGGGGCGGCTTGCGACATCGGTGCTTTTGAGAAGGGTCCGCCCGTGCGATGCGGTGGGCGGCTAGCGAGAATACTCGGCACCGTAGGGAATGATAGTCTTCTCTCGGGCACCCCGGGACCCGATGTCATCCATGGGCTCGCCGGGCGCGATACTATCGATGGGCTCGAGGGCAACGATATCATCTGCGGCGGTACGGGAGACGATGAGCTCTTCGGAGCCAGCGGCGCGGATAGACTCAACGGCGGTAGCGGCACCGACATCTGTAGGGGCGGGAGCGGTACCGATACTGGGGTCAGCTGCGAGACGGCGACCAGCATCCCGTAACCGGCGCTGTCGGATAGAACCCCTAATTCGAACAACCATCCGTCAATTCCACCGCGGACCCCGAGATACGGGTCCGATTTCAATCCCAACTCGCCGAAGCCCGTGAGACCCCCGTACTGAGTCGCCTGCTGAGACGCCCGACAGCGGATCTCTATCCTCGCTATTCGGGCTACTATCGGCAGCTATGCCAGTTGCCGCGCCGGGTGCGGCGGCAGTTGCAACGCCAATGGCGGCGCTCGCTCTCCGCCATCGCCCTGCTCCTCGCCTTAGGGCAGGCGCCGGCGCTGGCCGCGACCATCAATGTCGATGGCACGAACTGTACCCTGGCAGAGGCCATCCGCTCGGCCAATACCAACACTGCCGTGGGTGGCTGCACCAAAGGCAGCGGTGCCGACACGATCGTGTTGCCAATCGGGAGCACGCAGTCGCTCACGGCGGTCGAACAACACCACCCTTGGTCCCACGGGACTGCCGGTCATCAGATCGACCGTCACCATCCGGGGCCGTAATAGCACGATCCGGCGGGAGAGTAGCGCGCCAGAGTTTCGTATTCTGGCCGTGGCCGGCAGCGGGAACCTGACGCTCCATAGCATCACGGTGAGCGGGGGAAGCGCGGGCTTTTATCTCCCTGGCGGCGGCGACGGCGTGTTTAACAGCGGCACCCTGACTCTGACCAACAGCAGAGTCTCGGGTAACTCCGGTTTCTACGGCGGCGCGTTGTACAACGGTGGCACGCTAACCCTGACCCACAGCACGGTCTCGGGTAATGGCACCTTTCCCGGGTACGGTGTCGGCATGCGCAACATAGGTACGGCCACCCTGACCCATAGCACCGTCTCGGATAACTCCGGCACCGGCGTGTCGAACAGCGGCACCCTCACCCTGATCAACACCACGGTTTCGGGTAATAGAAGTATTCCGGTCAACGGCGGCATCTTTAACAGCGGCACCCTGACTCTGACCAACAGCACCGTCTCGGGAAATTCCGGAGGCGGTTGCGGCCGCTGTGCTGGTGTCGGCGGCATCCACAACCGCGGCACCCTGACACTGACCAACAGCACCGTTTCGGGTAACACCGGTGATTATGGCGGCGGCGTGTACAACGATGGAGGCACCCTCACCCTGGCCCGCACATTGATCTCGGGCAACCGGCAATGCTACCTGGGTTATTGCAGCCCGAGCGGCGAGGTTGAGAATTTTGGAGGAACCGTCGTCACCAACAACCACAATCTCTTTGGCCACGACGGGGACGCCGGCGTAGCAGGCTTCAACCCCGGCCCCACCGACATCGTGCCGAACGCGGCCCTCAACGCCATCCTCAGACCGCTCGCCGACAACGGCGGGCCGACGCGGACCCATGCCCTTCCCGTCGGCAGTCGGGCACTCAATGCGAGCCCCGCCAATAGCGGCTGCCGGCCCACGGATCAGCGCGGGGTGACCCGCCCGCAAGGGGCGGCTTGCGACATCGGTGCTTTTGAGAAGGGTCCGCCCGTGCGATGCGGTGGGCGGCTAGCGAGAATACTCGGCACCGTAGGGAATGATAGTCTTCTCTCGGGCACCCCGGGACCCGATGTCATCCATGGGCTCGCCGGGCGCGATACTATCGATGGGCTCGAGGGCAACGATATCATTTGCGGCGGTACGGGAGGCGATGAGCTCTTCGGAGGCACCGGCGCGGATGCGCTCAACGGTGGTAGCGGCACCGACATCTGTAGGGGCGGGAGCGGTACCGATACTGGGGTCAGCTGCGAGACGGCGACCAGCATCCCGTAACCGGCGCTGTGGGATAGAACCCCTAATTCGATTTTAAGGATTCGATCGTGGTTTCTGCGGGTGGCGGTGTGATGCGATCGCCGGGAAAATCGCAGCGAAACGTACTGCCTTTCCCGACGGTGCTGTCGATGTGCAAGCGCGCCTGGTGCCGCTTTAGCACGTGATTCACGATGGCCAGGCCGAGGCCGGTGCCGCCGCTCTCGCGCGAGCGGCCCTGATCGACTCGGTAAAACCGCTCCGTCAACCGCGGCAGGTGTTGGGGCGGGATCCCGATCCCGGTATCGCTCACCTCGAAATGCGCCCCCGAGGCGTCTTTATACCAGCGGATGCGGATCACCCCGCCGTCAGGCGTATAACGAATTGCATTCACGACCAGGTTCGAAAAGGCGCTGTGCAATTCGTGTCTTGCCCCGAAGATGCTTAGCGCCGGATCGATCTCGAGCGAGAACAGGTGGCGCGGTTTTCCTGCGAGCGCCTGCGCCTCTTGATAAATAGTGCCGATGAGCTCGGGCACCTGTACGGGCCGCGCGTCCGCGATCTTATCGGATTGTCCCAGCCGCGAGAGCAACAGCAGATCCTCAATGATGCTTTGCATTCTTAAGGTTTGCGTCTCAAGCTGCGCTAAGATCGGTCGCCAGGCCTCGGGGCAGCGATCCGGATCATCGACCAAAGTTTCGAGATAGCCTCGAATGACCGTCACCGGCGTGCGCAGCTCGTGGGACACGTTGGCTACGAAATCCCGGCGCACTTGCTCGAGGCGGTGCAGGCGGGTGATGTCGCGCGCGGTTAAGAGGTGCTGGTCCGCCCCGAAGGGCACGATGCTGATGCTGAGTATACGCTCGGCGCCGAGCGGCGAGGGGATCTCCGCGGTGCGAGTCAAACCGGTATCGTGGTTTTCGTTGAGCAGGGCGGTGAACGTCGGATCCCGCACCAGATTGGTGATCCGTTGCCGCCAGTCTTGCGGCCACTGGATCCCGAGCAGGTTTTCGGCCGCGGGGTTGGCCCATTCGATCTGGTCGTTCGTTCCCAGCACGACAGCGGCATCCGGTAGGGCGGTGGTGGCGTGCCGGAATTGCTTAAGGTAACCGGAAAGCTTCTTTTTGCGCTTCTTTTCGCGATTGCCCAGAACGTCCACTGCACGGCAGATATCCTCGAGGAGCCCCGGAGAATCGGGCGCGGGATGATGTTTGCGATGCGGGATCCAAAACCGGAGCTGCACGAGCCGGCGGTAGTGCCACACGCAGTATCCCAGCGTCCCGAGCCAGAGGGCGAGGAAAAATTGATCGATGAGGGCGCCGATGATCCCGGAGACTACCGAGACCCCCAAGAATCGCCACAAGTCCGGACGCATCACGGGCGGGCGGGACGGTAGAATCCCCTTATTGGGCCGAGAACCGGTAGCCGACGCTGCGCACGGTTTGAATCAAGCGATCGTATCCGTGCGGCCCCATGATTTTTCGCAACCGCCGGATATGCACGTCCACGGTGCGTTCCTCGATGTAGATGTTGTTTCCCCACACCTGATCGAGCAACTGGCCGCGGGTGTAAACCCGTTCGGGATGCGAAATAAAAAAGTGCAGCAGCCGAAATTCGGTCGGGCTGAGCTGCAAAGAGGTTTCTCGCGCCGTAACCCGATGCGTTCTAACGTCGAGCCGCAGGCCCTCGACCTCGATCGCATCCCGTGTTTCTTCCTGGGCCGTGCGCCTGAGCACGGCCTTGATGCGGGCGACCAGCTCGCGGGTGGAAAAGGGCTTGGTGACATAATCGTCGGCGCCGACGTCGAGGGCGCGCACCTTATCCGCCTCCTCGCCGCGCGCCGTGAGCATGATGATGGGGATGGCGCGGGTGCGTGCTTCGCGCTTGAGCCGCCGCGCGAGGTCAACGCCGCTCACCCCCGGGAGCATCCAGTCCAATAACACGAGACCGGGTACGCCGGCGGCGATCGCAGTTTCGGCCTTTTCAGCATCCGCGGCTTCGATGCACTCGAAGCCAGCTCCCGAAAGCGCCAACCCGAGCATCTGCCGGAGCGCCGGCTCATCATCGACGATCAGGATCTTTTCCGTCATAGGCATTGCCGTCAAAGATTACCGCGTAAATCAATTTTACTTCGCGGGCGGTGTTTATGAACCCCGCCCGTGACCAAAGGGGAGAGTTGCACTACTCCGCTATGGAAACCCCATTGCTAAGTGCCCGCCGTAAACGGCGGGTATTCACAATTAAAAGTCAATCGCATTACAGGAGTGTGACCGCTCATTCGCGCGCCCGCCGGGCGCTTGGTCCTGTCACACAACCGTCATCATACCGTCACTGAATAGAAATATTGAAACCTTACGATTCCCCGAGTCCGCGCCTGCTAGGGGCCTAAAAATCCATAATTATCGGGAGGAATACCCAGTGAATAGACGGTTGATTGCATTGTCGGGACTGACGCTCGCGGCCAGCGCCGTGTTTTTCGCGCCCCGTGCTGATGCGGCCAACGACGCCATGGTCGAGTTGCTCAAGGTACTGAAAGACCAGGGCACGATCACCCCGGAGGCCTATGAACAGCTCAAGGGTGCTGCCCAGGCCGATGACGAACAGAACACGGCCGGCCAGTCCGAGATCAAGCAGGCTGCCGAGACCCTGCCCAAGATCGAGACCAAGGACAAATTCGAGGTCGCATCACCCGATGGGGCCTTCAAGTGGAGATTCGGCGGGCGCCTCCACACGGATGCGGCTTTCTACAACAACGATACGGGATCCGGCGACACCACGACCCTCTCCAGCGGCGTCGACATCCGGCGCGCCCGCTTGGCCGTGGAGGCGACCTTGTATCGCCACTGGCAGCTCAAGTTCGAGTACGACTTTGCGGGCAACGACACTGACGTCGATGAAGGTATACGGGATGCCTATCTCCGCTATCTCTGGACGGCGGGTTGGCCTCTTTCTATCACCGTGGGCCAGTTCAAAGAGTACCTCGGGCTCGAGAGTATCACGAGCTCCAACGACATCACTTTCATGGAGCGGGCCTTGCCCTCCCGGACGTTCAACGATATCGCCGGGGGCAGCGACGGGCGCCGGATCGGCGTGGGGGTACAGACCTATGGCAACGATCTCTGGACGGCCTCGGCGGGGATCTTTGGCCCCAACGCCGCGGGAACCACCGGCGACAACGAGGACGCCGAAGACGCGTCCGATCCGATCACCTTCGTCGGGCGCCTCACCTTGTCGCCCGTCCATACGGAGAATCGCGCCGTGCACCTCGGCTTTTCCGGCTCTTGGCTGAACCCCGACGATACCGACCTGGTACGGTACCGCCAGCGGCCCGAGATGCGGGTCGGCGCCGACCGCCTGGTCAACACGGGCAACCTCGCTACCGACGACGTGAACCGTTTCGGCGCCGAGGCCGCCGGGGTCTATGGGCCCTTCTCGCTCCAGTGGGAGTACCTGTGGGCCACCCAGTCGGGGACCGATGTCAACCCGGATCTCGCTTTCAATGGCTGGTACATCTTTGGTAGCTGGATCGTCACGGGAGAATCCCGCCTCTATGATTTTCAGGAAGGGAGGTTTAAGAATCCGAAACCGAAGGGCATAGTCGGCAAGGGGGGCATCGGGGCCTGGGAGCTTGCGGCGCGCTACAGCACCCTCGACCTGAACGACGAGACAGTCGACGGTGGCGAGGAGGATAACTTCACCTTCGGAGTCAACTGGTACCCGACCCCCAACTTCAGGTTCATGGCCAACTACGTGAAGGTCCTGGACCTCAAGGGCGGCGATTTCGACGGGGCCGAGCCCGATGCCTTCATGCTCCGCGCCCAGGCCTACTGGTAGGCCGTTGCCTCGATCGGCAAACCGCTTCCCCCGAACCTTGGCCCCACCCTCACGGGTGGGGCGTTTTTGGCGGGTGTTCCGCAGGCTGCGCGGCTTACCTGAGAGCTAGGAATCGGGCCTTAAGTGCGCGTCACGCGAAGCGTCTTGGCGACTGAGGGCACACCGTTTTCATTTATCACAAACATCATCCAGTAACCAGGCATTGCCACGTTAGCGTTGTTGGGAGCGGTAACGGTCAGGTTCGTGCCATTTTGGATGAAGCTCAACTCCGTGAAAGACGTGGCAGCGTCGAACGAATGCGTCACCGATCCGTTTCGCACCAGTGTGACGCGCTCGATGGAGTCTACGTCTCCGACCTCGACGTAAAACGTATTACCCAGAACCACAGTGCCCGGTGCACTCACGATCGACGGACGGATGGCGGGCAAGCCACCCGGTTCCCAGAGATACGGTGGATAGAATACTTCCGCATTCAGGTTCTTCACCGGTCCGGGCGCACCCCCTCCCATCGTGAGTATGGTCGCGTCGGGCAGCAGCACCGCGGACGAGTGATAAAGACGCGGTTTCTGGGCGGCGGCTCCGAGCGTCCACTTACCGGTGACCGGATCCCAGATCTCGGCCTTGTACGCTACGTTAGTCAGTGTATTGGCAACTGCGGAACCGCCGGTGACCACGACGTTGCCGTCCGCTACAACCGTCGCGTTCGACCAGTAGCGTAGGCTGCTGACCGAAGCCGTAGCCTTGAAGGTCGGTGGTGTCTTGTTCAGGTCGACGATGATCGCTTTCTTGTTGATCCGCAGGGATAATATCTTGCCGGGCGCGAAGCTCACGATCGGTAAGCTAGCATACGAAATGGGCGCGAGGGTTTTGGTCGCTCGTTTTATCGATCCGGTTCCTGTCGGGTTCAAATAGAACATTTCGCCATGGTGCGCCAGTATGAAGACCTGGCCGTTGGGAGCTGGAAACGCGCGCGGGTAATTCCAAGAATCATAGGAACTTCCGTACGCGAGTTGGTTCGTTGCCGTCGTTAGGCGCCGCCACCCCGCACCCGGCGTATACACCTCAGGGGTGGGTGCATAGGACAAGGGAATCGTCTCCTGTCGTCCGCCCAGAACCAGCAGCGCGCCGTTCGTCTGCGCAACGAGCGTAGGATACCAGCGCTTGTAAGCCATCGGTACGACCGAGCTCAGTTTGTTGGTGGTATAGTCGTAGATGTTTGTGTCAGCGGTACCAAAATGCACATTGCCGTTGACCGTCGTATCTCCGCCGGTGATCAAGAGTTGGCCGCTGTTCGGCAACAGCGCCTGGGCGGCGCATAAGGTGTCGGTGGGAGTGGTATTGGGCAGCAGCGTGTGCGCCGAGGCCGCAGTACCAAGTTCAGGGTCCCATAAGGCGTGCACGAGTGCCGCGCCCTGGGCACCGGTCGTACTAGTCCCGTAGCTGTGCACCTTACCGTCGGGTAGAAGCGCCGCGTGAATCGGGATGATGGGCCAGGTAAAGGGATCGCCGAACACGCCCTTGATGTGTGCATCGGGCGGCGGGGTCAGCGCCGCCGCATCGAACTCTCGAAAGCCTTCCGCAGCAGGTTGGATACCCGAGGTAGGCCCGATGCTCGTACGCGCCGACGGTCGGCCGCGACCAGGTCCCCACCCGAGATCCACTGGAGCGCTATCGTCTACGCCGAGTTTCGCCGCCCGATCTTCGGGCACCTCGCCAGGGTGTCGCTTGCCTAAGGCCTCGGCATCGACAACACCCAGAGTACATAACATTATGAGATAAGAAACGAAATAAACGCGCTTCATGTGACCCCTCCTTACCATGGACTTTCCATGGACAAATAACGCAGTGTGCAATTCTAAGAATCTATCTTAGGCTCAACGCTCCAGTCCTTTCATCGCTTCGAAAAAAAAGCGGGGAAGTGCTTACCAGCACAGTGTTAACCAAAAACCAGTCGCAGTCATAAAGGATGCGTATTTTTTTTGTAAAATATCCGTAAAATGAGCTAAACGTTAATACGTTGGTCAAATCTGTAAACCGCGTTTGTGAAGATTGTCTAGGGCATATTAAATGCTAATTAAATAGGCAGTGGCTGCGAAGGAGCGGCACTGAGGAGCTTCATAGGGTAAACTGGAGGGAAAATACCATGGAGACCGTTTGTTTTGGGTCCTTTTGTTTGGATCCCGTGCGCGGAAGCCTGTTGAGAGATGGGCAACCGATCTTAATGACGCCCAAGGCCTTCATGGTTTTGCACTATCTGCTTCGGCACCCGGAGAAACTGGTCACGAAGGACGAGCTGCTTCAGGCCGTATGGCCCAGGGTCTGCGTCGGTGACGGTGTGCTCAAGGTATGTATCGGCGCGATCCGCCGCGCGCTTGGAGACCCAAGCCAGCAGCCCCGCTTTATCGAAACCGTCCATAGCCGCGGCTATCGCTTCATCGGCAACATCACCCGTCTGCCGCATTCAACCACCGGTGCTCAGGCAACGTTAAGCAACGGACGAGTTCGGCTGGCACACTTTGGCAATCTGTCGCCTGCCGGTAACATGGGCCTTCAGGATTACTCCGCCGCGTCCGCCTGGGGACGTGAGAAAGAATTAGAACGACTCGATTCCTGTCTCGCGCGCGCGGCTCAGGGCGTGCCGCAAGTTGTTTTGATCAAAGGGGAAGCCGGTATCGGGAAAACTACCCTGATTGAATCCTTTCTAAAGCGTGCGACGGCAACCGAAACGGTATTCGTTGCTCAAGGCCGTAGCTTCGAGCACTGCATCGATGCTGAAACGTATTTTTCAGTGATCGAAGCCCTTCATGGCTTATGCCGTGGTCCGATGGGCGACCGTGCGCAAGAGCTGCTGAGTCAATGGGCGCCGACCTGGGCCATGCAATTGCCGATGGTCGTCGATTCCTATAAGCACGTACCTAGCGAGTTAAACGGCACCGTCCGGCAGCGGATGCCACGGGAGTTTGCCGCGTATGTCGAGGCGCTAACGGCGGGGCAACCGCTGGTCTTGGTACTCGAGGACTTACACTGGAGTGATTATGCAACGGTCGATCTCATCAGTTATCTCACACATCGGCGGAGTTCGGCGCCCTTCATAATGATCGGCAGCTATCGCTCCTACGAACTATTAAAGAAAACTCATCCTTTGAAGGCGTTGCTGCGAGAGCTTAAGGCTAGACAGGCCTGCGACGAGCTTTCACTCGGCGGTCTGGATGGATCCGTTGCGCAGAAATTTGTATCCAGCCATTTACCCGATAGTCCGGCTAGCGTCAAGTTGTCCCGGATCCTGCACGAAAGGACCGAAGGTAATCCGCTATTCATGATACAAATGCTGGACCACTGGAAGCAGAAAGGCCTGTTCAATGTATTTGACGAAGAAAGGGATTTCGACAAATTATTGCGCGACGTGCGGATAGGCGTACCCGAGAGTATTCGGGCGCTGGTAGACGAACAAACGGAGTTACTCTCAGACTACGATCGCGGTGTCTTAGAGGCCGCCAGCATTATAGGGTTTGAATTTTCCGCCTCGGCGGTGGCCGCCCTGCTGAATGAAAATATTGTGGCAGTGGAGAATCGCTGTAATCACCTTGCTCAGCGCGAGCTACTCCTATGTCCGGCTTCCAGCTCGCAGTGGCCCGACAGGCGAACAGCATCGCGTTACTCCTTCATACATTGGATATACCAGCAGGTGCTATTCCTGCACATACCTACTGCGCGACGCTCGCAGCTCTACGAACGCATCAATCTTATAGCCGTAAAGCCGCGCCAAAATGTTCGTGTTTCGTAGTCCTAGGGAGAGACCGACCGAGGGATGCGAGGTAAAATCGGTTTCTTCTCGGTAGCGTCAACTTTGGGCGGTCGTACCGCAGTGGGGCAGTGGGCAATATCGATATCGAACACCCGCTGAGCAGCTGGGCCCAGCGGATGCCCGAGACCTGGTGGGTGATGCTGGGAGTACCCGATTCCCCAACTTCAGGTTCATGGCTAACTACGTGAAGGTCCTGGACCTCAAGGGCGGCGATTTCGACGGGGCCGAGCCCGATGCCTTCATGCTCCGCGCCCAGGCCTACTGGTAGGCCGTTGCCTCGACCGGCAAACCGCTCCCCCCGAACCTTGGCCCCACCCTCACGGGCGGGGCGTTTTTGGGAGGTGTTCCGCAGGCTCCGTAGCTTACCTGGGAGCGAGGAATCGGGCCTTAAGTGCGCGTCACGCGAAGCGTCTTGGCGACTGAGGGCACACCGTTTTGATTTATCACAAACATCATCCAGTAACCAGGCGTTGCCACGTTCGCGTTCTGGGGAGCGGTAACGGTCAGGGTCCCGCCACTTTGGGTGAAGCTCAACTCCGTGAAGGACGTGGCAGGGTCGAACGAATGCGTCACCGATCCGTGTCGCACCCATGTGACGCGCTCGATGGAGTCTTCATCTCCGACCCTCACGGAAAATGTCTCATTCAGAGCCACGGCCGCGGGCGAGCTCACAATCGACGGACGGTCCGCTAGCCCCGAGCCATCCGCTTTCCAGAGGTACGGCGGATAGAATATCTCACCGTTCAAGTTCTTTACCGGTCCGGGCGCACCCCCTCCGGCCGTGAGTACGCTCGCATCGGGCAGCAGCAGTGCAATCGAGTGATAAAGACGCGGCTTCTGGGCGGCGGCTCCAAGCGTCCACTTACCGGTAGCCGGATCCCAGATTTCGGCGTTGTACGCTACGTTAGTCAGCTTATTGCCAACTCCGGAACCGCCGCTGACCATGACCTTGCCGTTTGCTAAGATCGTTAAGTTCGACCAGTAGCGTATCCTGCTGACCGGAGCCGTATTCTTGAAGGTCGGTGGTGTCTTGGTCAGGTCGACGATGACCACTCTCTTGTTGATCCGCAGGGAAATAATCTTGCCGGGCGCGAAGCTCACGATCGGTAAACTAAGAGACGAGTCGGGCGCGAGGGTGTTGGTCGGTCGTATGATCGATCCGGTTCCTGTCGGGTCTAAATAGAACATTTCGCCATGATGCGCGAGTATGAAAACCTTACCATTGGGAGCTGGGAATGCACGCGGATAATACCAAGAAGTGTTGGTTCCTCCGTACGCGAGATTGCTCGTTGCGGTACTCAAAGTTTTCCAGCCCGTAGCCGGGGTATATAACTCGGGGATAGGCGAGAAGGTTGCGGGGGCCCTCGCATCTCGTCCGCCGAGGACCAGCATGTCACCGTTTGCCAGTGCAAGGAGCGTAGGATACCAGCGCTTGTGAGCCATCGGCTGGCGGGACGCCAGCCCGGTCCCAGAGTCGTAAACATTCGTGTCCCAATTCGCCCAATTCCGTTGGCCATTGACGATCGCATCCCCGCCGGTGATCATCAATTGGCCGCTGTTCGGTAACAGGGCCTGCGCGGCGCAGAAGGTGTCGGTTCCAGTGCTGTGGGGTAACAGCTTGTGCGTTCCGGTAGCAAATACTGCATCCGGACCAAGTTCAGGTTCCCAAACCGCGTGCAACAATTTCGCGCCCTGGTTCCCCGCCTGTCGTCAGTCCCGTAATAATAAATATTACCGTTCGGGAGAAGTGCCGCGTGAATTGGAATGAGGCGCATTGAAAAGGGATCGCCGAACACGCCCTTGATGTGTGCATCGGGCGGCGGGATCAGCGCCGCCGCATCGAACTCTTTAAAGCCGCTGCTCTTACCCGCCGACGGTCCGCGGCGAGGTCCCGACCCGAGGTCCACTGGAGTGCTAGCGTCGTCTACTCCGACGTCCGCCGCCCGATCTTCGGGCACCTCGCTAAGGTTTCGGTTGCCTACGGCCTCGGCATCGACAACAGCCAGAGTGCATGACATTATAAGATAAGAAACGAAATAAACGTGCTTTCGCGGATGCGCTACGCTGGTCGCGGCCGTGCATTCGAGGCGTTCGACGAGCGTAAATTTCAACATGGCGATGCGCCTAAAATGGAAAAAACGTCCCCTCTCGCTAGGGGCCTTTTGACTGAGTCGCTAGTCCGCAGCGCCGAGGTCAACTCGCAAGCCCAGTAGGCACGTGCGCGGCTGGGCAGACTTGTCTCTCCGGCGTTGGCGCCGCCTCCTCCGGCGGGCACACGCTTGCGCCTAAATAGTATTGGCATTAATCCACGCACAGTCATAAGGTTTCAGTTAATTTTGAGTAAAATTATGGTAAAGGCGGGCACAGAAAATGCCGTTTAGAGGTTAGGGCAGAGCACCGCACCTAACTTAACTAGGGACGGGCATAGGAGCCTCCGAGAATTGATTCTCAGGAGGAGAAATACGAAAAGACGGAGCAGAAAGGAGAGTTTTTGTTTCGGGCCGTTCTGTCTCGACCGCGTGAGCGGGCGGTTGATGCGCGGTGGACAGGCGATTCCAATTACCCCGAAGGCCTTCGCGGGTGCTGCACCACCCTCACGGGCGGGGCGTTTTCTACGGGTGTTCGTACCCCGCCGGTGGATATCCGCGGGACACTACGCCAGTACCTCGCCTACTGTGCGAGCTGAACATATCGCCAGCATCGTTCCAACGCGTAACGAGATACGCAACATCCCGGCGTTCCTTGGATCGACACCTTCGCACTGGCGGTCTTTGCCTCCGACCACCGGCGGCTGAAGCAAGGCGCTCTGCGCAAGACAGTGCGCTCGATTGCGCGCTGTTTCTTGCTGTACTTTGGGCTGCTGCCGCGCCGGTGGCGTTGATTGCTCGCCGCCTGGGACAGCGGCTTGCTACCTTTGCACATCCAACCCTCAGATTTCCCCTCATTTTATGATATAAGTTTATTCTGTTACCCATTGATTTTGTAGCTTAGCGAGATCATGCTGTGCCGAGGTGTAAAGAGTGGAGGCGAGGTATGGCGAAGCGCTTGGGTTTTCGGTTTGAAGATATTCATGGATTTTTGAGACTCGCTGTTTGGGAAGCTGACCAAGCATGCTCACAAACAAACTGACCTGGCCCCTTTAATCAGAAGCGCGCCTTTCGCCAACGGCCCACCCCATGACACCGCGTGTCTTCATCAGCTACCGCACGAGCGACGGCGCCGACAAAGCCACGGCGCTGGCGCGCGAGCTCGATGCGCTGTTTGGCGACGCGCAGGTCTTTCTCGACAAGGACGACCTCCCCGCCGGCTCGCGGTGGCGCGACGTGATCGCGCACACGCTCGGGGCGCGGCCGGTGCTGCTCGTGCTGGTGACGCCGCAGTACCTGGACGCGCTCGACGCGCAGGGCCGGCGCCGCATCGAGGTGCCCGACGACCCGGTGCGCAACGAGCTCGCGGCGGCGCTCGCGGCGGACGCTCAAATCATTCCCGTGCTGTGCGACGGGGTGGCGCAGACGCCCGATGCCGACGCGCTGCCGCCGCCGCTGGACCAGTTGGCCGAACGCACCTGGCGCCGCTTGCGCACCTACGACTGGAAGCAGGACGTCGCGCGGCTAGCGGCCGACCTGCGCGCGTTCGGCATTGAACCGCGGACCGATGCGACCGCCACGCGGCCAGCCGGGGACGCACCACCGGCGCCGCGGCGGCGCACCGTCTTGTTAGGCCTCGGCGGCCTGGCGCTGCTGGCCGCGGCGGGGGCTGGCTGGTGGTGGTGGCAGGGGCAGCGCAACGCCACCCGACTGTCCGGCACCTGGACCGCGATGATCGCGCCGCGCGGTGCGCTCACGGTCAGGAACGCCGAGCGCCTGCAGTTCAGGATCGAGCACGACGGCGATCGGCTCCACCTGACCAGCGTGCCGGTGGAGATCGATCGCGACCCCGCGTGGGCGGCGTATCGAAAGTTCTGGCGCGAGCGCACCGGCCAGGACTTGCGCCGCGTGGTCTACCGCGGCGAGGGCACCGTGCGCTTGGATCCCGGCGCGCCGGGATCCATCGACGTGGCGGTGCGCATCGAAACCCAGAGAGGCGAGGGCCCGATCGACGGTGGCAACCTGCAGGCGACGGTCGGAGAAGCGGGCCGGCGCATGACCGGCCGGCTCTGGCTGAACAGCGAGCAGGCCGAGCGCGTGGTCGAACTGCGGCGCGCGCGTTGAGCTTCAACGCCCCCCGCTCACATCGAGGATCGCGGCGATCTCGCCACGGCACCGGGGCGCTGGCCGACAAACTCGCTCGCATCGCCCTGCATCCCAAGCATCACGGAAGAAAACATCCGGCGGGAGACGGAGCCAACCCTAACCACGACGCCGGAACGGCAGGCCCGCGTTGCAGTCCAATTACACGAACGATGTGCAGTTCCATGCTAACATTGACTTTGTCCGAGCAAGAGGAGCGGTCATGAGTTTCGACCCGGAGACTTGGCGAGCGTCGGTACGGGCGTTTGCCGAGGCCGAGATCGCGCCGCGGGCGGCGGCCATCGATCACGCCAACGACTTCCCCGCCGATCTCTGGCCTAAGCTCGGCGAGGCCGGTCTGCTCGGGATCACCGCGGGGCCGCACCGGCGGGGGCTCGGCTACCACGCCCATGTCATCGCCATGGAGGAGATCTCGCGCGCCTCGCCTTCCGTCGGACTTTCCTATGCGGCCCATTCCAATCTCTGTGTGGATAACCTCGGCCGCCACGGCTCGGAGGTGCAGCGCTCACGCTACCTGCCCAAGCTATGCACCGGTGAGTGGGTGGGTGCGCTGGCCATGTCCGAACCGGGCGCGGGTTCCGATATCGTCGGCGCCATGAGCTGCCGCGCCGAGCTTACGAACGGCGCTTGGATCGCGAACGGCGTCAAGAAATGGATCACCAACGGTCCCGAGGCCAATGTGCTGATCGTCTATATGCGCACCGCCCCGCCTGAAGCGGGATCGCGTTCCATAAGCGCCTTTATCGTCGAAGACGGCATGCGAGGTTTCCGCAAGGGCGAAGCGCACCGACAAGCTCGGCATGCGTGGTTCGAATACCTGCGAGTTAGTGTTCGAGAACTGCGCCGTCCCCGCGGCAAACGTGCTCGGTGAAGTCAACGGTGGGGTGCGTATGCTCATGCAGGGTCTGGACTCGGAGCGGCTGGTCCTCGCGGGCGGACCGCTCGGGATCATGCAGGCGGCCATCGACACCGTCCTCCCCTATCTGCGCGAGCGCCATCAATTCGGTCGGCCCATCGGTAGCTTCGAGCTGATGCAGGCTAAGCTCGCGGATATGTATACGCGATTGCAAGCGGCGCGGGCGTATGTTTACCGTGTCGCCGAGCAGTTTGACCGCGGCCTGCGATCGCGCAAGGAGGCCGCGGCGTGCTTGCTCTTTGCCTCGGAGGCCGCCGTCAACGTCGCCTTGGAATCCATACAGAGCCTGGGCGCGCGCGGCTACATGAACGACGCACCGGTCGGCCGGCTGTTGCGCGACGCCAAGCTCTACGACATCGGCGGCGGGACCAACGAGATCCGGCGCATGCTCATCGGTCGGGAACTGTTCGAGGAGACACCCGATCGATGAAGAGCAGCGTCATTGTTGGCGCCAAGCGTACGCCGATCGGCGCCTACCGTGGCCAATTGGCGGCGCTCGCGGCGCCGGATCTCGGCGCCGTGGCCATCCGCGCGCTGTTGGAGGACTGCCGCCTCGACCCCGCGCTTATCGATGAGGTTTTCATGGGCTGTGTGTTGCCCGCCGGAATCGGCCAGGCGCCCGCGCGGCAGGCGGCGCTCGCGGCCGGGGTGCCGCTCGCGGCCGGGTGCACGACGGTGAATAAGGTCTGCGGCTCGGGCATGAAGGCGGTGATGCTCGGTTGCGATGCCATCGCCGCGGGCAGCGTCGCCATCGTCGTCGCGGGCGGCATGGAATCGATGAGCAACGCTCCTTATCTCGTGCGCCGCTCGATGTTAGGGCAGCGGCCCGGCCACCAAGCGCTTCTCGATCATATGTTTTACGACGGCCTTGAAAACCCCGCGGATCGGCAGCTCATGGGCTATTTCGCCGAACAATGCGTGGACCACTACGGCTTCACGCGCGAGGCGCAAGATGCCTTCGCGGCGGAGTCGGTGCGGCGGGCGTTGACGGCCATCGAAAGCGGCGCCTTCCGTGCCGAGATCGCGCCGGTGACTTGCGGCGGCCAAAAGATCGATGAAGATGAAACACCACACAAATGCGATCCGGTCAAGATCCCTAAGCTCAAACCGGCCTTTCGACCCGAGACGGGAACGGTCACGGCCGCCAATTCTTCGTCGATTTCCGATGGCGCCGCGGCGCTCTTGCTGGTCGCCGAGAGTGAGGCGAAGCGGCTCGAGCTCACGCCGCTCGCGCGCGTCGTCGCATACGCCTCCCACGCGCAAGCCCCCGAGGCATTCACCACCGCACCCATCGCCGCTATCCGCAAGCTGTACCAAAAAGTCGGCTGGCAAGACGGCGATGTCGACCTCTACGAGATTAACGAGGCGTTCGCCGCCGTGACCATGGCGGCGGAACAGGCGCTCGATCTCGAACACGCCAAGGTCAACGTCCATGGCGGCGCTTGCGCCCTGGGGCATCCCATCGGCGCGAGCGGCGCACGCATCATCGTTACGCTCGCGCATGCGCTGAAACGGCATGGGTTACGCCGCGGGATCGCCGCGCTTTGCATCGGCGGCGGGGAAGCCACGGCGATCGCATTGGAGCTAATCAATTTTACTTCGCGGGCAGGGTATGAACCCCGCCTTGACTAAAGGGGAGAGTTGCACTACTCCCCTTTGGAAACCCCAATGCTTAGAGTGCCCGCCGTAAACGGCGGGTATGGGATATTCAGAGTATGACGCTTATGCCTGTCTTTGAGACCAAGATCGATCCGAACACGCCCGCGTTTCAGCAGAACGCGGAGCATATGCTCGCCCTCGTCGATGATCTCGGCGTCAAGATTGCCAAGGCTCGGGAAGGCGGTCCGCCGGCCGCTCGCGAGAAGCACCGGCAACGCGGCAAGCTGTTGCCGCGCGAACGCATCGCCGCGCTGCTCGACCCGAGCGGTCCGTTCTTTGAGCTTTCGCCCTTGGCCGCCCTGGGACTCTATGACGATGAGATCCCCTGTGCCGGGATCATTACCGGAATCGGCCGAGTCCACGGCCGAGAGGTGATGGTGATCGCCAATGACGCCACCTCTAAAGGCGGAACCTACTATCCCTTGACGGCCAAGAAACATCTGCGGGCGCAGGAGATCGCGGCGGAAAACCATCTACCCTGCGTTTACCTCGTGGATTCAGGCGGCGCTTTCCTACCGCTGCAAGACCAGGTGTTCCCCGACCGCGACCACTTCGGCCGTATTTTCTACCACCAGGCGCGGCTCTCGGCCCGCGGCATCCCACAGATTGCCGTAGTGATGGGCACCTGTGTCGCTGGCGGAGCCTATGTTCCGGCGATGTCGGACGAGACCATCATAGTGAGGAACCAAGGGACGATCTTCCTGGGCGGGCCACCCTTGGTCAAAGCGGCGACCGCGGAGACCGTCGATGCGGAGACGCTCGGCGGAGGCGAGGTGCATTGCCGGCTATCCGGCGTCGCCGATCACCTGGCCGACAACGACGAGCACGCGCTCCTCATCGCGCGCGATGTGCTCGCGTATTCGAAGCTGCCTGAATCCGCTTTGACGTCAGGGCAAGCGTCCGCGCCCAGGTATGCAGCCGAATCGATTTACGGCGTGATCCCGCGCGATCCGCGCTATCCGTATGACGTGCGCGAAGTCATTGCGCGACTCATTGACGGCTCGGAGTTTCACGAATTCAAGGCCCTCTACGGCAAAACCTTGGTCTGCGGCTTTGCGCATATCGAGGGTTATCGCGTCGGTATCCTTGCCAACAACGGCATCTTGTTTTCGGAATCGGCCCTCAAGGGAGCGCACTTCATCGAGCTTTGTTGCCAGCGCAAGATCCCGCTGGTCTTCTTGCAAAACATCACCGGTTTCATGGTCGGTAAGAAGTACGAGCACGAAGGGATCGCCAAGGACGGCGCCAAGATGGTCGCGGCGGTCGCGTGCGCGGCGGTGCCGAAACTGACCGTGATCATCGGCGGTTCGTTCGGGGCGGGTAACTACGCCATGTGCGGCCGCGCCTACGGGCCGCGGTTTTTATGGATGTGGCCGAACGCGCGCATCTCGGTGATGGGCGGTGAAATCGCCGCCTCGGTCCTGGCCGCGGTCAAGCGTGAGGGCACGGAAGGGCGCGGGGAACGCTGGAGCGCGGACGAGGAACACGCCTACAAGGAGCAGATCCGGGGCCAATACGAGGCGCAAGGTCATCCCTATTACGCCACGGCACGGCTCTGGGACGACGGCATCATCGACCCGGCCAAGACGCGCGAGGTCTTGGGACTGGGGCTGGCCGCGGTGAGGCACGCGCCGATACGCGCCACGCGCTTTGGTATCTTTCGGATGTGAGCCGATGCTCGCGACAAAATCGTTATCTGTCACGACCGACCGGCGCGGGGCGTGTACCTTAATGCTACAGCGCCCGGAGCGGCACAACGCCCTCGATGGCCCTCTCATCGGTGCCCTGCTGTCCCACTTGCAAGCGCTGGAACGCGATCCCACGGTCCGCCTCGTGATCCTGACGGGGAGCGGGGAGTCGTTTTGCAGCGGCGGCGATCTGGATTGGCTTACAGCCCTCGCCAGCCCGGAACCGGGATCGCGTGGTGATGAGACCAAAACGTTCGCCCTGCTGTTACAGACCCTCCACGGACTGAGCAAACCGAGCATCGCACGCATTCAAGGTTCGGCCTACGGCGGCGGCGTGGGTCTCATCGCTTGCTGTGATCTCGCCATTGCCGGCGACAACGTGCGCTTTGCCCTTACCGAGCTCAGACTAGGTCTGCTGCCGGCCATGATCGCGCCCTATCTGCTGCAGGCCATCGGCGTCCGCGAGACCCGCCGCCTGGCGATCGGCACCGAAGCCATCGACGCCGAGGAAGCTCTGCGGATCGGCCTGCTGCACCAGGTCGTCAAGCCTAGCGAACTGGATTGTGCACTGGATATCCATATCGAGCGCGTGCTCGAGTCAGCGCCGACGGCGATCGCCGAATTCAAGCGCTTGACCGCGAACTATTCGCCGCTACCGCACGGAGATTGCGACACCGTTGAAGCCTTCCTTGCGCGGCTGCGCGGATCGCCGGAGGCGCGCGAAGGGATCGCGGCTTTTGTGGAGAAGCGCAAGCCGTCCTGGCAAGACATCGCATGACCGTCCGCTATCCGAAACGGGTCAAGCTAGTGGAAGTCGGCCCTCGCGACGGCTTGCAGAACGAGCCCACACAGCTCCCCACCGGCACCAAGGTCGAATTCATCGATCGGCTGTCGGCGACCGGGCTCCCGGTCATCGAGGCGGCGAGCTTCGTCAATCCCAAGGCGGTGCCGCAACTCGCCGACGCCGAGGAGGTGTATTCCCGCATCGAGCGCAAGCATTCCGTACAGTACCCTGTGCTCTTGGCCAACCACAAAGGACTGCAACGGGCGCTAAGTGTCAACGCGCGAGCGATTGCCGTCTTCACCGCCGCCACGGAGACCTTTAGCCAAAAGAACAGCCGCTGTAGCATCGCGGGATCCATGGAACGCCTGGCGCCGGTCATCGCCGAGGCTCGCCGGCGGGGGCTCGCGGTTCGTGCTTATGTCTCCTGCGCATTCGGCTGTCCCTACGAAGGTGCGGTCGCCGCGGAGATCGTGGCCAAGCTCGCCGGTGATTTTTATCGGCTCGGCTGTGCAGAAATCGCCCTCGGTGACACCGTTGGTCTCGCGACGCCCTTGCAAGCGCGGGAGGTGTTCGCCACCTGTGCCGGGCAAGTCCCCGCCGCCCAACTCGCGCTACATTTCCACGACACCCGTGGCCAAGCGCTCGCCAACATCCTGGCCTGTATCGAGCTCGGCGCCGAAGTGGTCGATGGCTCGGTGGCCGGGCTCGGCGGCTGTCCCTATGCGCCGGGCGCGAGCGGCAATGTCGCGACCGAAGATGTGGTCAACATGCTCCACAGCATGGGGATCGAGACCGGCGTTGATCTCAATAAATTAATCGCGGTAGGCCGTTATATCTGCGCCATGCTCGGGCGTGAAAACCAAAGCCGCGTGAGCCGGGCAACCGAGCAGCGAGGATCATTGGCATGAGACTTGGTCACGCGAAAGCGTTTGTCACCGGAGGCGCCTCCAGACTCGGCCTGGCCGTGGCAAGGCGCTTGCTCGAGCCCGGCGCGCAGGGATTCAAGGGCCCGGGAGCGGCTCGGGCCTGGCGATCGCGTAGCCCTGGGCGTAATCGACACCGATCACCCGGAGCCGCTCCAGGATCGGCTGGGTCTCTGCCGACTCGGCGATGGTCTTGATCCCCAGCACCCGTCCGACCTGCTGCACGGCCTGCACGATGGCGCAATCGAAGGCGTCCTCGTTCAGATCCTTGACGAAGCGACCGTCGATTTTCAAGTAATCCACCGGCAGGGTCTTGAGGTAGCCGAACGAAGACAGCCCGGTACCGAAATCATCGAGCGCAAAGCGACAGCCGCGCGCCTTGAGGGCATGCATGAAATTGAGCGCATGCTGGAGATCGGTGATGGCCGCGGTCTCCGTGATCTCGAAGCAGATCTGCCCGCCTACCACTCGACTGTGCTCCAGTTGCTCGATCACGTAGTCGAGAAAGCCCGCATCGCCCAGGGATTGCCCGGAGACATTGATGCCGAGCCGCGCCGAGCAGTTGCCGTGTATGCCTAGGTTCGCCAAGGCCGTTCGGACCACCCAGCGGTCCAGCGCCTGCATCTGCTGGTAGCGCTCGGCGGCGGGGATAAAGGCCCCCGGCAGCAGCACGCCCTTCTCATCGTCGGCGAGCCGCAGCAACACCTCCTGATACTCGACGTCGGCGTCGTGATCGCCCAGGGCGACGACCGGCTGGGCGTAGAGACGGAAATGGTCTTGCACGAGGGCCTGATGCAGGCGTGGGATCCATTGCATCTCCCCCTTGCGCTGCGCCAGCTCCTCATCGCTCGCCGCGTAGACATGCACGCGGTTGCGGCCCTTGTCCTTCGCGGCATAGCAGGCGCGGTCCGCCGCGCTCAGCGCCTCGGGAAGGGTCTCCCCGCCATCGGGGATCGAGACCAAGCCGATGCTGACACCGATGGTGAAGCGCTTGGCCTCCCAGACGAAGTCGAACTCCTGTACCGCTTGCACCAGCCCCCGCGCGATTCGCAGCGCCTGCTCCGGCGCACAATGCTCGAGCAGCACGCCGAATTCATCGCCACCGAGCCGCGCCAAGGTATCGCGCTTGCGCGTCTTCGCCTCGAGCACGGCGGCGAGCTGGCGCAATAGCTCATCGCCGGCCCTGTGACCCGCGGTGTCGTTCACGAGCTTGAACTGGTCCAGATCCAGGTACAGCAGGGCATGCGGGTCCTGGGTCTCGGCGGTGTGGAGCACGCGCTGGAAGCGGCGTTCGAACTCGCCGCGGTTGATGAGCCCGGTGAGGGGGTCATGGGTGGCCTGATAGCTCAGCTTCTCGGCCTCCTTGTTACCGGTGTTGTCCTCAATGGCGAGCAGGATCAGCGATGGGCGGTCCGCGCGGTACAGCCTGCGGGCGTTGAGGAGCATGGTTTTCTGACCGATCCGGGGGAAGTAATGCTGAACCTCAAAGCCCTCGAAGGCCTGCTCCTGGAGTAGCACTTGTTCAAGCAGTCTGCGCAGGGCGGGAATGTTCCACTGCTGGTTGCCCAGGTCATAGATCAGGCGCTCTAGCGTTTCTGCCGGTTGCGACTCCGAAAGTCCGGTAGAAGGTCGCATTCGCCGTCATCACCCGCAGCTCGCCGTCGAGGACGACGAGCGGTTCGCGCACCGTCTCCACGATGGCCTGGGCGTAGTCGCGCTCCTCGCGCAGTTCCTCCTGGTAGCGCTTGATGTCGTCGACGTCGAGCAGCACCAGCACGGCCCCGTCGATCTTGTTGTCCGCGGTGCGGTAGGGATGGACGCGCATGGTGTACCAGCGGCCGTCGCGGCCCCGCACGTCCCGTTCCCGGACCTGGATCTCCTCGATCACCTCCCCGATCAACGCCTCCAGATCGGGCACATCCACGTTGGCCTTGAGATCCCCGATGGGCCGGCCGAGATCGGAGGGCAGGAGGTTCATGATCTTGCGCGCCCCCGGGGTCAGCCGGCGGATCCTCAGATCCGGCCCCACCATGATCACCGGGATGGCGGTGCTCGCGAGCAGGTTCTGGAGGTCGTTGGTGGTCTCGTTGAGCTCCAGGTTGCGGTGGTGGAGCTGCTCGTTGACCGTGGATAGCTCCTCGTTGGTCGACTGCAACTCCTCCTTGGCGGTCTCGAGCTCCTCGTTGGTGCTCTGCAGCTCCTCGTTCGCGGACAGGACCTCCTCGTTGGCGGAGCGCAGCTCCTCGTTGGCGGCGTCCTGCTGCTCGAGCAGCGATTGCAGGTACTCGCGGGTGGAGGATAGCTCCTGGCGGAGCTGCGCGGTCTCGCCCTCCGGCTCGGCGAGCCCCTCGCGCCCCGCCGGGACCGCCACGGCCGGATGAGCCTTTGCATGGAACCACCGGAAGAGGCGCGCGCGCCATCCGGTGGGCCGCGCGGGCCCGGTGGTCACCTCGCATGCGCCGCCTTCCTCGAAGAGCACGAGACAGCATTGCGCCGCCGCCTCGTGCGGCCGCACCGGCAGAACCTCGATCGCGACCTCACGTACCCCCTCGTCGCGTAATCGTAGGCCCGCGCGGCGCACTGACTCGCCTCGCGCTAGGGCCTCGTTCACGGCGCCGCGGAGCTCCACGAACAGCCCCGGGCGGATCATCTTCAAGAGGTTCATGGTCGGCTCCCCCGGCGGCGGCTCGAGATAGGGGCCGGTGCGCCCCCGGAACTGCAGGATGTCGAGGCGCTCGTTGACGAGCACCCCAGGCGGGGCGTAACGGCTTAAGAGCAGCCGATCGGCCTCTTTCTGGAAGTCGGTCGGGCTCGAGAACCTAGCGCTCGCCCGCCGGCCGGCCGCGCCCGCCGCCGAGTAGTCCTCGATCGCGAACTGGACCAGCGGCCGGCTGGCCGTGACTTGCTTCGCATAGATCTTGTTCACTCGGTCCATCGCCTCGAACAGCCCGTTGTGATTCCCCACCGTCTCGGAAGAGCCCAAGACCAGGAATCCCGGTACGTTGAGCGCATAATGAAAGGCCGGCAGCACCCGCCGCTGCAGCTCCGGGTCCATGTAGATAAGCACATTGCGGCAACTGATGAGATCCACACGCGAGAACGGCGGGTCGGCGGTCAGGTTCTGGCGCGAGAAGATGCAGCTATCGCGGATCGCTTTGTTGATGCGGTAGAGGTGGTCTTCCTTCATGAAGAAGCGGTGCAGCCGCTCGGGCGTGAGCTCGGCCTCGATGCTCTCGGGATAGAGCCCGGCGCGGGCCCGGTCCAGCGAGCCGGGATCGCTGAGATCGGTGGCGAAGATCTGGAACGGACGGCGCAAGGGCTTATCGTCGAAGAACTCCCAGAGCGCGATGGCGAGCGAATAGGCCTCCTGGCCCGTGGAGCACCCCGGCACCCACAGGCGCAGCGTGTCCGCGGGCTTGGCCTTCAGGATCTCGGGGAAGACGCTGGTTTTCAGGGCCTCGAAGAGCGCGGGATCCCGAAAGAAGCTCGTCACGTTGATCAAGATGTCCCGGCAGAGGGCATCGACTTCGAGAGCATCCTGCTCCAACCGCTTGGCGTAGGCAGCGAGCGAGGACTGACCGTGCAACGCCATGCGCCGCACGACGCGCCGGCGGATCGTGGTGTCGCGGTAGTGGCAGAAATCGACCCCGGTGGCAGCCTTGACCGCGCCGAGCACGCGCCTGAAGTGGTCCTCGCTCTCGGGCGGCGGCGCCTCGACCGGGCCCGGCGCGAGATAGGGGTGGTTGCCGATCTCGGCCAGCCGCCGAGCGATCCCCTCGGGCGGCAACACGAAGTCCACCGCGCCGCTGCCGATGGCGCTTTGCGGCATGCCGCCGTGGCGCGCCGAGCCGGGCTCCTGGGCGAAGGTGATCCCGCCCACCGACTTGATTTCCAAGAGCCCGAGCGTCCCGTCCGAGCCCGTGCCCGAGAACACCACCCCGATCGCCTGGGTCTGCTGCTTCTGGGCGAGCGCGCGCAGGAAGTGGTCGACCGGTAGGTGCGGACCGGGCGCCTCCCCGCGCACGATGACCTGGAGCAGACCGTGGGCGATCGCCATGGTGGCGTTGGGCGGGATGATGTAGACGTGATCGGGCGCGACCGCAAGCCCGTGGCTCCCCTCGATGACCGGCATGTGGGTGGCGCGGCCCAGGAGATCGGTCAGCCGGCTCTCGTGATGGGGATCGAGGTGCTGGATGAGCACGAAGGCCATCCCGGTCTGCGCCGGCAGATGGGCGAGGAATTGGGTGAAGGCCTCGAGGCCCCCGGCGGAAGCGCCGATCCCGACGATGGGAAAGGGGCTTTCCGCCCCTTGCTCGTCAGGCGCACTCAACGTCGTGTTGGGTTCGGCTAGCTCATCCATCGGCATTGGCATGAGTAGAGTAAAGTCGACAAACCCCCTTTCTTTCCGCGAGGAAGCATATGGCGTGGCTCGTGAGTTGTCAAAGGCGGCTGGTGAAACGGGCCTCAGACTACCATCCCCGCGCACGGAGTTACCGCAACGCTGCCGGGGGCCTGGAAAGTGCTCAGTGCCTGCGGCAAAGCCGACGACATGCGCGTTGCGCGTCGGGATCTACGCTTCGCGCTCGAAATCGACGCGGCTCGGCGTGCGCTTATTCGGCTTCGAAGACCTCGTCCAATGGCAGCGTGAGGCCGGGAAAGAGCAAAGTAGCGAAACGATCGCCCTTTCGATAACGCCCTTTCATCTCGTATCCATCGCTGCCGAGGGCATGCACTTCGATGGCCTGCGCCTTGGGATCCACGATCCAGTACTCGGCGACGCCAAAACGTGCATAGAGAGATTTCTTGTAGCCGCAGTCGCGTGCTTCCGTGCCCGGTGAGAGGATCTCGACCACCAGATCGGGGGCTCCCCCGACGGCGTCATGGCCGATGATCGCGCGCCGCTCGGCGCGCACGAAGAGGAGATCGGGCTGGGCCACCTCGCGATCGGCGCCTGCTCCAAACACCACATCCATCGGGGCATCTAAAATCGTCCCGAGCCTCTGCGCCCGCACATGGGCGAGGAGCAGGAACTCCAGATTGCGGGAGACCTGCTGGTGTACAGTCGTGGGTGAGGGGACCATGACGATATCTCCATCGAAGAGCTCGTAACGCTTGTCGCTGGTGGCGACGAGCGACCGATAGTCCTCGTAGCTGAACCGAATATGACGGTTGGGGATGCTCACGGTATTCACCTCGGGCGCCCTGGGTTTCTTCAAGCGTAGCCCGCAATGGAGCGCAGCGCAATGCGGGAAATCTTGCTGGTGTCAAGTTGAAGCTACAAATTTAAAATCCAGGTCTTGGTTGCGGTTTGATGTTTTATAATATCGCCTGATGAGACTTTGTGAAGCGACAGCGATCGTCACCGGCGGCGCCTCCGGCCTTGGCCTGGCGGCGGCAACGAGCCTGCTCGAAGCCGGCGCGCGCGTAGCGATCCTCGATATCCGCTCGGCTCCTGCCGAACCGCTCGCCGATCCGAGCTCGGGGGGACCTCTTTTTATTGAAACCGACGTCACCTCGGAAGCCGCGGTGGACCGGGCGTTTGAGGTCGCCGCGGAACAGCTCGGCGGGATCAGCTTGGCCGTCAACTGCGCCGGCATCGTGCAGGCCCAGCGCGTGCTCGGCGCCGAGCGCCTGCTCGATCAGGCGGAGTTCGCGCGGGTCATCGCCGTCAATCTCATCGGCGCCTTCACCGTCTGCCGCGCCGCCGCCAACCGCATGCAACACAATGCGCCGAACGCCGACGGTGAACGCGGGCTCATCATCAACACGGCCTCGATTGCCGCCTACGAGGGCCAGATCGGCCAAGCCGCCTACGCCGCCTCCAAAGGCGGGGTCGCCAGCCTCACGCTGCCGCTCGCCCGCGAATTCGCCGCGCTCGGCATCCGCGTCATGGCGATTGCACCAGGTCTCTTCGATACCCCGATGCTCGCGGGCTTGCCCGAAAAGGCGCGCGCCGGCTTGGCTGACCAGGTCCCTTTTCCCAAGCGCTTGGGCAGTCCCGGCGAATTCGCCGCGCTCGTTTGCCATATCTATGAAAACCCGATGCTGAACGGCGAGGTTATACGCTTGGACGGTGCGCTGCGCATGCCGCCGAGATGAATATACCTCGCGGGCGGGGCATGAACCCCGCCCTTGACCAAAGGGGAGAGCTGCGCTTCTCCCCTTTGGAAACCCCATCGCCAAGATCCCCGCGACAAGACCGCCGGGTGTGTGTCTAATAAACGATGCCGATCTGGACTCCTAGCTCACAGCGGGTCAACGCGGCCAACATGACCCGTTTCCTGGCCATGGTGCGCCAGGAGTATGCGCCGAGCGTCAGCGACTATGCGTCGTTGTATCACTGGTCGATAGGCAGACCGGAAGAATTCTGGCCTGCGGTTTGGCGCTTCTGCGACATCAAGCATTCCCGCACTTGGGATACGGTGCTCGAACATCCCGCACGCATGCCCGGTGCGCGGTGGTTCAACGGCGCGCGGCTCAACTTCGCCGAAAATCTATTGCGGCGGCGCGACCGGCATCCCGCGCTCATCGCCTGGAACGAGCGCGGCCGTTACCGCGCCGTCTCTTACGCCGAGCTTTATTCCGAGGTGGCAAGGCTCGCGCGCGCTTTACAGGCCGAGGGCGTCGTCGCAGGCGACCGGATCGCCGGTTTTTTACCCAATATCCCGGAGACCGTCACGGCCATGCTGGCGAGTGCCAGCTTAGGCGCCATCTGGTCGTCGTGCTCACCGGATTTCGGCAGCGCGGGCCTTTTGGATCGCTTCGGCCAAATCAAGCCCAAGCTGTTGTTCACGGCCGATGGTTATCTTTACGGCGGCAAGCGCATCGATTCATTGGAACGCATCAGGCAAGCCCTGCCGCACCTGCCCGAGGTGCAACGCGTGATCACCGTACCCTATCTCGATGCGGGGGAAACCGCCCGCCGTTTGCTACCGCAGAGTGTTCTTTATGCGGATTTCTTAGGGCCAGAGCCGCTGCCCGATCCGCCTTTCACGGCGCTGCCCTTCGACCACCCGCTTTATATCCTGTACTCCTCGGGTACGACCGGGAAGCCCAAGTGCATCGTCCACGGCACGGGCGGCACGCTCATCCAGCACCTGAAGGAATTGGCGCTGCACACGGACCTCAAGCCCGAGGACCGGATCTTTTATTTCACCACCTGCGGATGGATGATGTGGCATTGGCTCGTGTCGAGCCTCGCGCTCGGCGCCACCGTGGTTCTCTACGATGGCTCGCCCGTTCATCCCCAACCTCAAAGTTTATTCGACCTCGCCGAACAGGAACGGGTGACGATCTTCGGCACTAGCGCCAAGTACCTCGCGAGCCTCGAGAAGGCCGGCGTCAAGCCGCGCGCGACGCATCGGTTGGATGCGCTCAAGACGATCCTGTCCACCGGCTCGCCGCTTGCCCCGGAATCATTCGATTACGTCTATCAGGATATCAAAGAGGACCTCCAGCTCGCTTCCATCTCCGGGGGCACCGACATCATCTCGTGCTTCGCCTTGGGCCATCCCTGCCTGCCGGTCTATCGCGGCGAGCTACAGTGTCGCGGACTGGGAATGAAAGTTGAGGTCTACGACCAGGCCGGGCGATCCATCGCCGGTGCGAAAGGTGAGCTTGTATGCACCGCCCCGTTTCCGTCAATGCCGATAGACTTTTGGAATGACCCCGATGGGACTGCTTACCGCCGCGCCTACTTTGAGCGCTTCCCTAATGTCTGGGCCCACGGGGATTACGCCGAGATCACCCAACGCGAGACTGTGATTATATACGGCCGCTCCGATGCCACGCTCAATCCAAGCGGCGTGCGCATCGGCACCGCCGAGATCTACCGCCCCATCGAGGCCATGCCCGAGATCCTCGAATGCCTGGCCGTGGGCCAGGAATGGAATAACGACGTGCGCATCATTCTGTTCGTGAAGCTACAAGAAGGCCTGACGCTGGATGAGGATCTCATCACGCGCGTCAAAAATACGATTCGCCAACACGCTTCTCCGCGTCATGTGCCGGCCAAGGTGATCCGAGTCCCTGACATTCCCCGCACCCGCAGCGGCAAGATCGTCGAGCTCGCGGTACGCGAACTCATCCACCACCGGCCAATAGAAAATCTCGAGGCGCTGGCAAATCCCGAGTCGCTGAAGGCATTCAACGACCTTCCCGAGTTGCTCGAGGACTAAGGCCTCCGGATCCGATGGGCCGCTCGCACCCTAATCCGCGAGCAACCATTCCCGTATGGCGGCGATTTGGTCCGGCGTCGTGAGCGCGGGCACGTGGCCGATGCCGCTGAACTCGACGAGGTTAGCCCGCGGCCCCCGGCGAGCCATTTGCAATGCCGCCGCGTGGGTCAGGACATCGGATTCCGCGCCGCGTAGGACGCGAACGGCACAGCGCACCGTGTCCCAGACGTGCCAGAGATCTGCCGGACCTTGGAGCTTTTGCCGCAAGCCCTCACCGATGAGCGGATCGTAATGCAGCCGATACTCGCCCTCTGCGATCCGTTTTGCACCGTGCTGCGCCATGTGCGCCCACACGTCCTCGCTCAAAGGCCCGAAAGGCGCATGGATCTCTTTGAAATAGTTTTTAACGCCATCCAGATCGGGGAAGTGCGGGTCCCGGCCGACATAGGTCGCCATCCGTTCCAAGGCGGGCCCGGGGATCTCGGGCCCGATATCGTTTAAGACCATTTTGCGGATTGGACAGTGCTCGCGAGCAGCGAGGCACATCCCCATTAATCCTCCCATGGAGGTGCCTACCCAGTCGATCGCGGTGACGTGGAGATACCCGAGGAGTACGGCGATATCGTTAAGGTAAACGGAATACGCGTAATCGTTGTAATCCTTCAGCCAGTCGCTGAGACCCCGACCGGGCATGTCCGGGCAAATTACGCGATAGGTATCGCAAAGCGCTTGCGCGAGCCAGTCGAAATCGCGCGCGTTGCGCGTTAAGCCATGCACACAGATCACAACGCGTGGGTTCGCGGGATCGCCCCAATCGGTGTAGTGCATCCGATGGAAACTCTGAGAATCGAGGCCGAGGACGTAGTTGGAACGCATGCGATTACTCGGTTGGGCAAAGGAAGGGTAATGCGTTTCCACTATAGAGATCGTCAACCACGGCGCTCGTTGTCGTGGAGTATACCCCTGAACAGGGTAGCCCAATAGACACCTTGGAGTACGGCTTGAAAGGAGGCCCGCTGCGCGGGCCGAGTCGGTGGGTTGCGGCATAAACAGCATGCCGAACCCACCCTACATTTCTTGAATTACCGTCGCGGTTACCAACTCCCTGGATTCCGCTTCGCTTTGTCCAGGCAACGCTTACTGCACGATGTGCAAGGGTATTCCCTCGAGGTGAACACGCCGCACGCGTTGAGTATATCGCAAATATATCGATCGTGGCCCCTTTAACCGTGCGGGCGTCACTTGAGTGCCGAGTTAGGCTTCTTACTCCATCCCACCACCACGGGTGAGTTGCAGAACTCTCTTGAAGGCCAGGTATTCGGCAATATTCTTCGCGACGACATACGGCGAAACTCCAAGGCCCTGGAAGTTTCGCACCCATATTGTTTGAACTACGGTTGCCTGTGGCGTAGGCACAACGAGACGGCAGCCGATGCGCGTTGCACTTTGCATGGCTGCGATCCGAGCCTTGACTTCTTCTACGTCAAACAAGTCTTTCACCTCGGGGAGCGGAGGATCGGAAATAAACTCTTGCCTATGATTGGCTACGCCATAATCAGCACAGAGTGCGGCATATTGGGACGCGAGAAGCGCGATGGGGTCTGCTTCAAGTTTGGCGTCGACTTCAGCGCCCATCACAACATCTTGCAAATATTCATTCCTCGCCCACTCAGGCCAGGTCTCGATCAAGAAGAGTGCGTCGTTGACGCGCTCCGAGAGGAGCCCGTCTAATCGTTTCCTCGATAGGATTTGGCCGATGATACTGTCGACGATGGCAAGAGACTCACCGGGTCCGAGTTGTCTAGTTTCCTCGTAAGAAATGACAACAAGCGTAAAATCGTGGTCGCGTGATAGCCGGAGCTTGAAATCTAGCTTTAACTTCCGATTAGGATCGTTGGTCTCGCGACCGGGCACATATTCTCCATCACGACTGAATCCACCACCGATCCCGTCAAACTCGATTGCGAGAAGAGGCCGTCCAGACTTATCACAAAGTGTGAAATCCACGTTTGTCGAATAGTAGAACCTGCGCTCTCCGTCAGTCAGCCTCTCGTCGTCAACCTCGATAAGTTTCGGAAATGGTAATTGCGGGTACAGTCCAAACGACGGGGACCACCGCGAATCCAGGGTGCGGAACAACTCGCTCTCGGACTGGCTGTCGAAAATGCTCGTTCTGGCTGACATATCGCTTCGCTGCAAAGCTAAAAGCCTAAACCCCCAGGTTCAGGGGCGGTCTTGACGCCCGAAGGTCAGCAAGGACGTCCCCTGGAACCTGTTGTTGCTGTCTGTTCATTGAACAACGAACTCGCCGAGAGCCTGACCTACTATGACACGCGGGGCTGCTCCGGACGCTGGCGCCTCAATAGATCCAGACACCCGTGAAATTTGGTGTACGAATAACAGTGAAGTGCCATTCGAGCAATGTCCGCAGTTGGGCAACTACACGAGGAATATCGGCGGAGAGATTCTTTGTGCCCTTGTCGTTGCCCCATGGATTGTCAGCGTGCAGAAACTTTCCGAGGCGATCATAGAATGACGTCAAACTGCTTCTTCGCGAGGAAGCCCTCTGTGCGGCGCTCAAAGTGCCAGCGCCCTGCCTTTTGTTGTATGGGTGGCAGAACTGGCGTTGGATAGAAGTCTTGGTTAATGCCGCCAAGGAGTTGAAGGATTTTTCTTGCGTTGTAGTCCTTCCGGTAGTCAGCAGGTTCGTCAGGCTTGCGCGCGCCAACTTTGTTAGCGTGATGCGGAAGGCACGGCCGGCGTGCGGAACGCGACAATAAACGCTCGACGCCTGATATGTCGCGGACTGAGCCGTGCGCTTGCGCCATCAGACAGGACGAGTGGTTAGCGGGTTAGCCTCGTGCAGGTCGACTGATGGTGATCGCGCACAGGCGCAGCCCGGCAAGCGCCAGATTCCGGTTGTTGACAGTCCAATCACGGATGGTGTATAATCACGGTTGCAATCGCTGATTGCAAGCGATGCCAGTGCGCAGGGTCATAGCACGCCTGCCGAAGTAGCGTGTATCATCGACTGGTACTCCGGAACGATGCAACCGCCCGCGGCTGTAACGCAATCGTCTCCGCGCGACGAGTTCAAATGATCGACGAAGCGATCGGCATTGAGCGGCTGAATCAAGAGCAATCTGATCGGGGAACTGTTGCAGGCGCTGTAGGGATTTGGCAGTCCAATTTGCCCTCGTTCAGGAGGGCCGAATTGCTATAGCATTGTCGGTAACACGGCCCGCCTCGCTATCGCGTAGTCCTTCTTCGATGTCCTGCTTCACGGAGTCCTCGTAGGCCAAATCCTTCCAGTCGGCTGTCTCCGATTGGTCCGAACTTCTTGAATACACTGTGTAGATATGCCAACGCCGAAGTTGACCGCAATACAGGGATTACGATAGTAGTCCTGCCATTCGCCTTCGCTGGCGGTATCTTCGGTTCTTGGTCGAGAACGCCAGCGAGAGTGCAGACGTCCGAGCGCGACCCAATGATGCGCGACTCTCGTAAAGCAGCAACCATGTCGGCTGAGCACTGCGCCGAGAGTCTCATAGAAGAGGCTCGCGCCGGATTCGATAAAGTGCCGAGAATTCGGTCCAGCACCGTCAGGTTCAAAGACTACCGGATGCAAAAGCGTTGCCGGCGTCACGAGCAATCTCGACGCAGGACAAGGCCTCGACCAGTCCGTTCCATCGCATGAATTCTTCCGCAACGCCCGGGCTAAACTGTCGTCGGTCTCTATCCGTGGTGTGCGGATCGGATCGACCATAATAATGTCCATGGAGGCGAGGTCGATGCGAGTACCGGATGAAGCGATGCAATGGGCGACGCGGCTGGGCAGACGCACGCGACGGTTGGTGAAGATGGGTGCACAATTGGCGGCGCATGTGGGGCAAGCGCCGGTGCGGGCCTGTCGGGGTGCGGCCTGTGAAGGAGTCCGTTGCGCAATGAGGGGGTAGACCCGCAGGCGATCGCCGAAGGGGGCTTTCAGGCGACGGCGCAGTTGGCGGCGAATACTGTGGGCTGGCGGTGGAAGAGTACGAGAGCAGTTGGGCGATTTGGGCGCCAAGCAGGAGAGCGTTCATTGTGCACTCGTGTTGTTGGCGGCTGAGAGCGGTTGCACAGTGGGATTGATCGAGCAAGAGCGCTGGTGTCGGCCGGTGACGGAGCGTGGCAAGCGGCACCAGCGTGGGGAGCGCGCCTATGGGGAGAAGGAAAGCTTCAAGTGGCAGCGCGCCAGATTTCGGTGTGTGACCGTGAGGCTGACGTCTACGAGTATTTGCAGTACAAAGTCGAGCGTGGCGAGCGGTTCGTCGTGCGCGCAAGTTGGGACCGGCGCGTGGCGGGCGAGGCGCGCCACCTGTTCGAAGCCCTGGAGCGTGCGCCGGTGTTGGGTTCGCATGGCGTGCGGGTCCAGCAACGCGGTGGGGCGCATGCACGGCGTTCGCGGCAAGCGCATCTGCAGGTGCGCAGCGCCTGCATTGAGTTTTGCGCCCCACGGCGCGCACCGGGACTGCCCTCGCTGCAGGTCAATGCGGTGTTGGCGATGGAGGCACATCCCCCGCATGGGCAGGAACCCTTGTGCTGGCTGTTGTTGGCGAGCGAACCGGTGGCTACCATCATCGAGGCGCAGCGGGTATTGAGCCACTATGCGCGGCGCTGGCGAGTGGAGGATTTTCACAAGGCGTGGAAATCCGGCGCTGGGGTAGAAGCCCGACGTATGCAGTCGGCCGACAATTTGGAGCGCATGGCCGTGATATTGGCATTCATCGCGGTGCGGCTGCTGCAATTGCGCGAATGGCTCGATAGCGCTACAGGCAAAGGCTTGTCGGTGGAGGCAGCAGGGCAAGTCAGCTGTGCCGGGGTGCTCGAGGAGATGGAATGGAAAGTATTGTGGGTCACACAGCACCGGTGCCGCCCGCCCGCGCAAGCGCCTTCGCTGAAGTGGGCCTGCGAGACCCTCGCCAAACTGGGCGGCTGGATAGACACAAAACGCACCGGACGCGCTGGCTGGGCTGTATTGTGGGAGGGCTGGTTCCGCTTGCAGGAACGCGTCGATGCTACTCAGGTCAGCGCGCAATTTCTGAGCCTCAAAAAACAGTGAAAAGATCCGATCAAGAGACAGCCCTCAGGGAGAGGGAGTTAACCGTGGCGCACTGACCTTGCCTCGAAAGCTCGAACCCGAAAAGTCGCGCCGACGCCCGGACGGGGTCTGGTATCGAAAAGTCAGGTTCTTGTCCTTCAAGACGTGACCCCTTTATTGCTCTTGGCTTGGCTCGGAGACGAGCTCATGAACAAACCCAAATAGTCGGAAAACACGAACAGGCGGTTACGCTTGAATCCAGTTATCTCCTTGAATATGCCAAGCGCTTCAAAGCTTCGAGCGAGCGCACTTGCCGACTGATGGGAGACGTCCAACCGTTGCGCGATCTGAGCTGCGTTCATGATCGGCTGTGAATAAAGCTGCTTGAGCAACTCCTGAGCTGTTTTCGCCCGTTTACCTAGCGATAAAAGTTTCCCCTCGCAGCTTTGACGCAATTGAATTATTTTTTCAAACGTCTGCTTGCCAATAGTTGCGGTCTCCGCGACTCCAACTAGGAAAAATCGAATCCAGTGTTCGATATCGTTGGATGTTCTTGCAACCGTCAGTGCGTCGTAATACGCTCCTCTATTCCTGGCAAAGAAATCAGAAAGATAGAGGGTGGGCTTCGTAAGGATGTTCTTGTCCACCAGGTAGAGTGTTATGAGGAGTCTGCCGATACGGCCATTACCATCTAGAAACGGGTGAATAGTTTCAAATTGATAGTGACTCAGGGCTGCCCTGATCAGGTGGGGGATTGCGAGGTCTTTGTTGTGCCAAAACTTTTCCAGATCACTAAGCAGCTCTGGCAACTCCTGGTGAACAGGCGGAATAAAGACTGCGTCCTTTATGCTGGCGCCACCAATCCAGTTCTGGCTCTTTCGTATTTCGCCTGGACTTTTGTGCCGACCCCTAACATCAGTGAGGAGAATCTTGTGCGCTTCCTTGATTAACCGCATTGATAGGGGGAGTCTTTCCAGGGCAGCGATTGCATGGTTGACTGCCTTGGTGTAGTTCTGCACCTCAAACCAATCGTCGCGCCGCTCTGGCTCAATCTCGTCAAGCGGTAAGACAGCCTCATCGATGTTTGTTTTCGTGCCTTCGATGCGGCTTGACGTGGTAGCCTCTTTGATAATGTGCATGTGAATGAAGAAATCGACATCAGGCACAAGTTGAGAATAGGCGTTTAACTCGCCGAGAAATCTGGTTGCGTCTTCCAACAGAACATCGATACCAGGATCGTTCCAGGCGAAGGGGCGATTGATCGGTGCGGGCGTAAAGCTCTTGTATTGATACTGTTGCCTGTAAGTGCCCGCTTTGAAGGGTTGGGCTTTCATCGCGAACTTTACATACAGGATTTTATATGTAAAGTAAAGGCGGAAACTTTACATACAGAAAACTGTATGTAAACTTCGTGTACCGGGCCGGTGATCTCCGTTGGCCGAACCCGCCGGACATAGCCGGGCACATCATCGAATCGATCGCAGGTGGAGACGACTTTCTCTACGTGCTCGGGGCGGCGGAAGTGCCGTAATTGGTTAGCAGAACCGCAGTGAGTGATATGACCTACCGGCTTGGACTCGATTTCGCCCAGGCACAGGATCGCGATGATCCGCTGGCGCGCTTTCGCGCGGAGTTCCATCTCCCGAAACAGGCGAACGGCGCCGATGAGATCTATTTTTGCGGGAATTCGCTGGGGCTGCAGCCGCAGCGCACCCAGGCGTATGTGATCGAGGAGCTGGAAAAATGGCGGCGCTTGGGGGTTCGGGGTCATTTCGAATCCCGCTATCCCTGGATGCCGTATCACGAGTTTCTGACCGCGGAGACGGCCGGGCTCGCCGGGGCCGAGCCGCGGGAAGTCGTGACGATGAACTCGCTCACGGTCAACCTGCATCTGATGATGGCGAGCTTCTACCGCCCGAGCGCCGAGCGGCACAAGATCCTGATCGAGAAAAACGCCTTTCCCTCCGATCATTACGCCGTCGAATCACAGATCCGGTTTCACGGCTTCGATCCCGCCCGGTCCCTGCTCTTGGTCACGCCGAGACCCGGTGAAGACTGCCTTCGTCTCGAAGATATCGTGGACTTGATCGAGCGCGAAGGCGCGGCGATCGCATTGATATTACTGCCCGGGGTCCAGTATTACACCGGCCAGGTGCTCGATATGGCCGAGATCGTCCGGCTCGGTCATCGGCAAGGCTGCGTGGCCGGTTTCGACCTTGCCCATGCGGCTGGGAATATCCCCTTGAAACTTCACGAGTGGAGCTGCGATTTCGCCTGTTGGTGTAGCTATAAATACCTCAACGCGGGACCCGGCTCGGTGGCCGGCTGCTTTGTCCATGAGCGCCACGCGGAGCGCTTCGATCTGCCGCGCTTCGCGGGCTGGTGGGGCCATGACAAATCGACCCGGTTTCAGATGGGCACCGAGTTCCGGCCCATCCCCGGCGCCGAAGGCTGGCAACTCAGCAATCCGCCGATCCTCTCCCTGGCCGCGATGCGCGCCTCGCTCGCGGTCTTCAGCGAGGCCGGCGGCATGGGGCCGCTGCGAAAAAAGTCGGAGGCGCTCACGGGGTACCTCGAGTTTCTCTTGCAAGCGATGCTCGCCGACGACATCGAGATCATCACCCCGCGTGACCCTTCCCGGCGTGGCTGCCAGCTCTCACTGAGGATCAAAACCAGGCACGGAAAGACCGTGTTTGAAAAAATCACCGCGGCCGGTGTCACCTGCGATTGGCGCGAGCCCGATGTGATCCGCGTGGCCCCGGTACCGCTTTATAACCGCTTCGAAGAGGTCTACCGCTTCGTCGAAATTCTAAAGGCGAGCTTCTAACATGCGATCGAAGCGCATCACGGTGATCGGCGCAGGCCCGGCGGGCGCGCTGCTCAGTATTTACCTGGCGCGGCGCGGTTATGAGGTCACCGTATATGAACGCCGTCCCGATCTGCGGCGGGCGCGGATCCCGGCGGGACGATCCATCAATCTCGCGCTCGCCAATCGCGGTATGCACGCGCTCGCCGAGGTCGGGCTGATGGACCGTGTCAAGCTGCTCTTGATCCCCATGCGCGGACGCATGATTCACGCCGACGGCGGCGGGCTCCGATTTCAGCCCTACGGACATAAACCCCACGAGGTGATCTACTCGGTGTCGCGCAGCGGGCTCACCGCGCTCCTCATGGAGGCCGCCGAGTCGGGCGGCCGGGTCGCGATCCGTTTCAATCACACCTGCCAGGGCGTTGATCTTGAACGCCACCGACTGCGCCTGCGGGATGACCGCAAGGAATTTGAGATCGCCTTCGATCGGATCATCGGCTGTGACGGCATACAGTCTCGGATCCGTCAGACTATTCTCCAGTCGGCCTCGGGCCATTGCGAGGAGGAGCCGCTCGCCCATGGCTACAAGGAATTGAGCATCCCCGCGGGCGAAAATCAAAGCTTCCGCATGGAAGCCAATGCCCTGCATATCTGGCCGCGCGGCGATCATATGCTGATCGCGCTTCCGAACCTCGGCGGCGGCTTCACGGCCACCCTGTTCTTGCCTGAGGAAGGAGATCCGAGTTTCGCGGCGCTCTGCGACGGGGTGCGGTTGCGTGCGTTCTTCCGTCAGCAGTTCCCCGATGCCCTCGCCATCATGCCGCGGCTCGCTAGAGAGTTCTTCCGTCACCCGACCGGTAGGCTGAGCACCATTCGCACCCATCCGTGGCATTTCCGGGATGAGGCGCTGATCCTCGGCGATGCCGCGCACGCCATCGTGCCCTTTCACGGTCAGGGGATGAACTGTGCATTCGAGGACTGCAGCGCTCTCAATGACTGCCTGGCGCGGTCAGGTGACGATTGGGAAAGCGCCCTTGCCGAGTTTGAGGACATGCGTAAACCTAATGCCGACGCCATCGCGGACCTGTCTCTCGAGAACTACCTGGAGATGCGCAGCAGTGTGCGCGATCCGAGATTTCAGTTGCAAAAGGAGCTCGCATGGCGGCTGGAGGACCGCTATCCGAATCGCTTCATTCCCCGCTACTCGATGGTCATGTTCCACCGTATTCCCTACGCCGAGGCCAAACGCCGGGGCGCCATCCAAGACGAGATATTGGACGCGCTCACCGCGAGCATCCACGACTTGGACCACGTCGATTATGTCCATGCCGACCGGTTGATTGAAGAAAGATTGGGTGAGCTGAAACCTCCATGAGCCATCTGGGTGATGAAGATCTGAGGCCGTTATTGTCGGAGCTGGCGGCCCGGATCGACGGTGAGGTGCACGCGGACTCCGTCACGCGCATGCTCTATGCGGTCGATGCCTCACCCTACCAAGAGCAGCCCCTCGGCGCTGTGCGGCCGCGGCACGGCGCTGACTGTGCGGCCATCGTACGCTTCGCCGCGCGCCATCGTATCCCGCTGATCCCGCGCGCCGCGGGGACGAGCCTCGCGGGCCAGTGCGTCGGCAATGGCCTCGTGGTCGATGTCTCGCGCTATATGACCGACATCTTGGAGATCGATTGCGAGCGGCGCCGCGCGCGGGTGCGGCCGGGGGTGATTCTGGAGGACCTCAACGACGCTCTCGCACCCAACGGGCTCATGTTCGGGCCGGATACCTCCACCGCCAACCGCTGCATGATCGGCGGGATGATCGGCAACAACGCGTGTGGCTCCCACTCCATTCTCTACGGCACCACGCGCGACCACGTGCTGGAAGTCGAGGCGGTTCTTGGCGATGGGAGCGTCGCGCGCTTCGGTCCGCTGGATAAAAACGCATTGCAGGCAAAGCTGGGCCTGGACACGCTGGAAGGCCGCATCTACCGCGAGGTATTCCACGCCGTCGATGACCACCGTGTATTGATCCTGGATCGTTACCCGGGCCCGGACGTGCTCCGGCGCAATACCGGCTATGCCTTGGATGTCTTGGCGCGTGGCCAGCCCTGGGCCACCGGGGGACCGGAGTTTAACCTGGCCCCGTTTCTGTGCGGCAGCGAGGGCACCCTGGCGATCATCACCGAGGCCGCGCTCAATCTCGTGGTTAAGCCGGCATCTCGGCTCCTGGTCTGCGCCCACTTCGAATCACTGGACAGCGCGCTGCGCGGCACCTTGGTGGCCGTGCGCCATCAGCCGGCGGCGGTCGAGCTTGTCGACCGGCGCATCCTGGAACCGACCCGCGGCCACCTCGAACAACGCCATAACCGCTTCTGGATCGAGGGCGATCCGGAAGCGGTTTTGATCATCGAGCTATGCGGCGCTGACACCAGGGAAGTAGAGCAACACGCGCGCGACCTTGTTAACGACCTTCAATGCATCGGGTACGCATTTCCGGTGGTGGGTCCGCCGCGCATGAGCCAGGTCTGGGAGTTGCGTGCGGCCGGTCTCGGCCTGCTCATGGGCGTGCCGGGGGATATGAAGGCGGTGACGGTGATCGAGGATACGGCGGTGGCGGTGGCTGAGCTCCCGGAGTATGTGCGCCGAATCCAAGCATTGATGGAGAAATACCAGACGCGTTGCGTCTACTACGGTCATGCCTCGGTGGGTCTGCTGCATTTGCGCCCCGAGCTTGATCTCAAGCAACCCGAAGGGATCGAGAAATTCAAAGCGCTCGCCGTGGAAGTCGCGGATCTGGTCGCGGAGCTCGGCGGATCGCTCTCCGGTGAGCACGGCGATGGGCGGCTGCGCGGGCCGTTCGTGGCGCGCATGTTGGGGAAAGAAATCTATGAGATCCTGTGCCGGATCAAATCCGTCTTCGATCCCGAGGGGATCTTCAACCCGCACAAGGTAACGGCTGCGTTTCCCATCGACCGTGACCTGCGCGTCAAGGCCACGCGCGCCGAGATCCCGGTCTATTTCGACTGGAGCGCGGATCAAGGGTTCCTGCGCGCCGCGGAAAAATGCAACGGGGCGGGCGCCTGCCGAAAGCGCGCCGGGCGCGGCACGATGTGTCCCTCCTATATGGCGACCTTAGAGGAGAAGCACACCACCCGCGGACGCGCCAACGTGTTCCGCCAGGTACTAAGCTCGCCCGATCCGCTCGCGGGCCTCACCCGTGCGGAGTTGCGTGAGGTCTTGGATCTCTGTCTCGCCTGCAAGGGGTGCAAATCGGAGTGCCCGGCGACCGTCGATATGGCGCGCATGAAGGCCGAGTTCCTGCAGCACTATCAGGATCGCCACGGCGTGCCGCTGCGGGCGCGCGTTCTGGGTGGGTTCGGGCGGCTCAACCGGATGGCGGCCCGTTTCCCGGAGGCGGCAACGGCGTTGATCAATCACACGTGGGTCAAACGGCTGCTCGGAATTCATGAACAGCGCCGGATCCCCGCACTTGCCCGGCAGACCTTCAGCCGCTGGTTTAGCACCCGCGAACAGCGGGCATCGAGCGGCGCAGGGCGTGACGTGCTACTCTTCAACGATCTGTTCACCGAATTCCATGAACCCGGGATCGGTATCGCCGCCGCGGGTTTTCTCGAGCGCGCGGGCTATCGAGTCGGTCTCACGCGGGGAATCGAATCCGGCCGAGTTCAGATCAGTCAGGGTTTCTTGCATCAGGCTAAAGGGATCCTTAACCGATCCATCGCCTGGCTTTATCCCCACGCTGCGGAAGGCACAGCGGTCCTGGGCCTGGAGCCTTCGGAGATCCTCACCTTCCGCGATGAGGCGCCCGATCTGGTGGCGAGCCACCTGCGCGCGCAGGCTCGGACCGTTGCGGGGCGGACCCTGCTTTTCGAGGAATTCATAGCCGAGGAGTCTCGGGCAGGAAAGCTCGGCGCGCTAGCCTTCGATCAGAACCCCTGCCACGTTCTGGTTCATGGGCACTGTCACCAGAAGGCACTCGCCGGCATGCAGCCGCTCCTCGATGCGCTCGCGATCCTGCCGCATGCCCAGGTGGAGACCATTCCCTCAGGCTGCTGCGGCATGGCCGGCGCCTTCGGCTACGAGCGCGAGCACTACGAGGTGTCGATGCGGATCGGCGAGCTGGTGCTCTTTCCAGCGGTTCGCGGCGCGGCCCCGGAGACCTTGATAGTCGCGCCCGGCACCAGTTGCCGCCATCAGATCGCCGACGGCACAGGCCGGCGGGCCTACCACCCGGCCGAGCTGCTGTGGCAGCGGCAGGTCTAGTCCGCGTTAGAGAAGCTATGCAAAAGTTACTGCGCAACCCATCTGCTTTGTTTCGTGCTCGCTCGCCGCTCGCCTATCTACCTGATATGTCTCGCGACTCGCTCCGCGGCTTCGGGCATCTGGGCTTGCTCGCGACACTTTTGCAGAGCTTCCTTAGGTCATGACCCCGCGTCAAAACACCTGCTCCAGCATTACGCTTAGCCCGGCAAATAGCTTCGATTCCACCTGTCCAATTGACACCGCGGAGACTCCTCGCGCATTTCGCACGCGAGCGGCTGACGGCGGTTGGTTTGCCGAGTCCCTGAATGGCGAGTGACGTCTGAAGGGACTAGAAAATGAGCGCGGTGACGAAGATTCCGAGCATGAGGAAGGCCAGCGCGAGCTTCGCCGCGGCGCCGAACAGCAATCCGATCCACGCGCCAAGGCCCGCGCGTCCCGCTCTGTACAAGTCAGGGCGGGCCGAGTACTCTCCGATCACCGCGCCCGCGAAAGGTCCGACGATCAGTCCCGGGATGCCGAAGAAAATTCCGGCGAGCGTGCCGAGGGCGGCACCGCCGATCGCGCGCGTGCTCGCGCCGTACTTTTTCGCGCCGACGCTGGTCGCGGTAAAGTCGATGAGGTATGAGAGCACGGTCAATATCGCGAGGATCCCCATCGTTACGCCGCTCACCCGCGTGAAGCCGTCGATCCACGCGCCGAGCAACAAGCCGAAGAAAACGAGCAGGACTCCAGGCAGCGCCGGCAGCACGGTGCCCGCAATGCCAATGAGTATCAGCAGTCCCGCGAGCAGCCACCACAGAATGATCAAGGCCGCAGCAAGATCAAGTGTCATAGTGCCTCTTGATGAGATCGATGTTCTTGCGATTCGCTTTCCAGAACGCGTCGAACACATGGCCGACTCCCGGCACCGCGCCCACCGCGGTGTCGATCACGACGTTCCAGATCATCATCTTCGACAGGATCGCTTTTGGCGCGCCCAGTTTCCTTGCTTTGGAAATGATATGCAGCGAAACAACCGCGGTCGCGAGGTCTCCCCCCAGCCCGCAGTACATTGCCGGCATGGGTCTTTCAGCGTCGGCTGACGAGTACTTTTCCCAGCCGTCCGCGGCGCCGCCCCGGAGACTTTGATTGTCGCGCCCGGCACCAGTTGCCGCCATTAGATCGCCGACGGCACGGGCCGGCGGGCCTTACCACCCGGCCGAGCTGCTATGGCAGCGGCAGGTCTTAGTCCGCGCCTGGTTCGTGAAACGCGTCAAAACACCTGCTCCAGCATTACGCTGAGCCCGGCAAATAGCCTCGATTCGACCTGTCCCGCTGATACCGCGGAACTGACAAGGACCCACGCTCCTTGTTCGTTTTGGTAGACCTCGATGCTGTGCTCCATCGGATCGACAATCCAGTACTCCTTGACGCCGCCGCGCGCGTACACGGATTTTTTTTGGCGCAAATCATAGTAGGCCGTGGCGGGCGAGAGGATCTCGATCACGAGATCGGGCGCCCCTTCGATTTTCACCTCCCCGATGATGTCAAGACGATCCCGGGCAACGACGATGATGTCGGGCTGGTAAACCTCCATTTCTCCAAAATAGACATCGGTCGGAGCAAGAAACACCTCGCCAAGCCGGTGGGTCTTCTCTATAAACTCGACGAGTAAAAACCCGAGTTGCTTCAAAACCCGCTGATGATAAGTATTAGGGGCTGGGGTCATGATAAGGTCGCCATCGATAAGCTGATACGGCACACCTTCGGGCAGTGCGGCGTAGTCCGCATAGGTGTGACTCGTTTTCTCGCCGTGAGGCACTGGAGTCACCATGACGCTTGCTCAGGATACGAATAGTAAAAGGAACCCGCTAAGACTTTAGACATGTTCGATTAATACCAGCATACCATCTAGAACGAGAATCCTGTAGCGCGATGCGCCATACGCTTCTAGAGCCGAGCGGCGACCGAAGATAGCGCTGATGTGATGCATTACGCCGCCCGGAAATAGCGATTTGTGACGCGACGATGATCTACATCCTGCCGGCCAACGATTTGCGACATCCTACCGGCAATCCTCGAATATTGCTGCGCCATGCCTGCCCACCGAAAACTACCACTATGCGGTGAATAGAGCTATGAAAACGCCGAAGGTGTTCATTTCGTCCACTCTCGAAGACGTGGCCGAATTTCGGAAAGCTGCGCTGGAGGCGATCCCGCGGCTTAACTGGCAACCCCTCGACTGCGGCTACTGGGACGCCGGCGGCAACCCGCTGCTTGAGACTTGCCTGAAAAGAGTACCAACTGGGTAGGATGCGGTGACGCAGGAACCGCATCGTTCGCGATTGATGTGGTTCGCTCCGCTTACCACATCCTACGCGCTACGGACCGCGTCGATTCGTGAGTGCATCCTATCAGGATGGGTCTCCGCTCAGGCTATTTGCTTCGCAACGATCCAGCGTCACTCGCTGGGCGTCTGGCGCTAATCGATTCAGCACTAATCTAAGCTCATCAGCAATCGCGCTCACTTCGCTGTCATTGCGTGGTTTCTTCCACTCCTTCGTCGCGGAATAACTCATGAAATAGTCGCGTACGCTTTTACTCAGCAGTGCCAGCGCACCGAGGCCGCTAGTCGCGTAGAGCGCGGCTGCGCCCAGCGCACCCTTGGTAAATCCACCATCCTTTACTTTCCATCCCATTTCTTTAAGAGCGGTCGATTTCTCACTTGAGGCATTGTCACGCATTGTTGCCGTTACAACAATCTTGGATTTGGGACTTTCCGACAGCGGTGCTATTACTAGGCGATTGTGATCGTCCGCATCGATCTGCCATGATTCGCCTTTGTTCATGGTTCGACTCAAAACAAGCGATAACACCCCCGCGACTTTGTGCATCGCAACCGAGGATGGGGGTTTCCCATCCGGTGGTGATTTCGCCTCCAGCAGACGCCCCGTCCGGATCCGCTCGGGAAGCGGTCGCTCACGGGCAGTAGATTCCGTTGCGTCGGTCCTTGCTTGCGGTGCGGGCGTAGGTACCTGGTGCCCCTTTTCAGCCTTTACGCCCTGCGACTCGGTTTTGTTCACTGAATCCAGAATTTCATCGATCTCCTTCGCCACTTCAGCCTTTACGCCCTGCGACCCGGTTTTATTCATTGCATTCAGAACTTCGTAGATCTCCTTCGCCACCGTCGCAAACAGATCATGCCGCTGTCCTAATCGTTTCAATAATTCGCGTGTGTCCTCAATCACTGCACGCCCGTGTTCCTTGAAATGCGCTTTAATCTCAAAAACCAACGCAATCTGATCCTTAATGTCCAAGGGATCGGGCGTGTCTACCCGCTCGCGCAGATTCCCCAGATACGATAGAGGCACAGGCGGCGGGTCGGGTAATACAGTCGGCAACGGTGGCGCGGCCGGCAAACTTTTGAGGGCGCGATTCATGCGGATCAAATCGGCTTTATCTTGATCGCAATAATCGACAAACTGGATTTCGCTCAAGTTGCGCGGCAGTAGGTTTAAGTTAACATTGCGCGAAAGCCGTACGGGCAATAGGGGTTTGTGCAGGTTAAATGCGTAATGCAATTCCTGTTTGCACGCTTGTGATTCTAGTGTGTCCGGCGTCATGACGGCGATGAATATATCGGCCCTCCGGATCTGGGCGAGTATGTTGTCCCACCATCGCTGCCCGCCGGTCAGCGCCTGGTCATACCACACTTGGTGTTCTAGCGAACCCAGATCCTGGGACAGATTAGTAACAGCATCGAGATCAGCACGGCTATAGCTGATAAAAATACTCGCCATTTCGAGATAACCCCCGCTTGCTGATAAGCATAGAAACTCCGGGACGATATTAGAATAGAAACCAAGTTACCGAACGGAATATGGTTAGTACTCTAGGTCTGCTCTTAACAGCATACGTAACACTATGCTGATTGCGCAGTGACTTTTCGCACATTTTTCCAAGATTGCGGTATTCCAAGCGATCCCAAACTACGACGCAAGCGAGCAGCGATTTTTTTCTCCGTCTGGGCGTTCAATCCTGTCTTTCTTAAAGTTCGGTCAGGGTAGGTTGCTCGGCCCACGGCGCCACCAACGGAGCGCGAGTTATCGCACTTTGTGTTCCGTTATGCACGGAACGGGATCTCAGATAGAATCAATCAGTGACTGGACCTGCGATCGCGGATCCGCGATCTCGTTCTATTCTGCCATCCGCTTCCGGTTCTCAACTTTTTCTGCATTCCGCATTCGTCATGCGCATCATCACGCTCAACTGCAACGGCATCCGTTCCGCCACCCGCAAAGGACTGTTCGACTGGCTGCGCAAGCAGCGGGCGGACGTGCTGTGCTTGCAGGAAACCAAAGCGCAGATCACCGACCTCACCGATCCCGTGTTTTTTCCCAAAGGCTGGCACGTTTATTTCAACGACGCGCAGAAAGCGGGCTATGCCGGGGTTGCGCTGTATTGCCGGCAGAAACCCGACGAGGTCCTGAATCAGCTCAAGGCCGCGGAGTTCGATGCGGAAGGCCGTTACCTTGAAGCGCGGTTCGGCAAGCTCTCGGTGGTTTCGCTGTACCTGCCGTCCGGCTCGGCGGGTCCCGAGCGGCAGGCGAGCAAGGACCGCTTCCTTAAATTCTTCCAGCCCAAGCTGCGCGAGTGGATCAAGTGCGGGCAAGAATTCATCGTGTGCGGCGACTGGAACATCGCGCACAAGGAAATTGATCTCAAGAACTGGAAGGCCAACCAGAAATATTCCGGCTTCCTGCCGCATGAACGCGCATGGCTGGATGTGGCGTTTGGCCCCGAACCTGAAGGGCTCGGCTGGGTGGACGCCTACCGTGTGCTGCACCCCGAGCACACCGGAGAGGCCTACACGTGGTGGAGCAACCGCGGAGCGGCCTGGGCCAAGAACGTGGGCTGGCGCATTGACTACCAGTTTATTACGCCGGCCCTGCGGAGCAAAGTGCGCAAGGCCTCGATCTACAAGGCGGAGCGGTTCTCCGACCACGCACCTTTGATCATGGACTATGACCTATAAGCCGACGCGGCGTGGGCCGGGCTGGCTGGAGGTGGGGCGCGCATTCGCGCGGCCTAAAGTTGCGGTGATGCTCATTGTGTACCCGCCGCAATTTCACGCCTGTCTGCGGGAAGACATCTTCCCCAAGGCCATGGAGCATCTCCCGGCCCGCGACGCCGACGCCGTCCGCGTGTCGCTGGAGATGGTGGATCAGGCCGACATCTACATCGGCATCTATGCCTGGCGATACGGCCACATTCCCGAGGGCCAGGACATCTCGATCACCGAGATGGAATTCAACCGTGCCGTCGAGCGCGGGATTCCGATCCTCGTCTTCCTCATCCACAAAGACCACCCGCTGACCATCGACATGGTTGAGGCGCGTGAGGGCGCCCAGGAAAAGCTCAAGCGACTGAAAGAACGCGCCAGCCACGGCCGCGGGCGTTTGGAGTTCAAGTCGCCCGTTGAACTGCGCGGCCATATCATCCAGTCGCTAGGTGCCTTGCTCAAGGAGGAAGAAGCGGCCAGCCAGGAGAAGCGGGCACCCAGCTTGCATCCGCCCAACCTCATTCCCACTGCTCCCGCGCCGTACATCGCGCATCCCTACTCGCTGCTGCAAACGCGCGAGGTGGTTGGGCGGCGTGAAGAATTGCACCTGCTCACCGATTGGGTGACGGCGAACACCATCGTGCCGCGCGACGTGCGCCTGTTCAATGTTGTCGCCATCGGCGGCATGGGCAAGAGCGCCCTCACGTGGAAGTGGTTCAACGACATCGCGCCCAACGAAATGCCGCACCTCGCAGGGCGGATGTGGTGGAGCTTTTACGAGAGCGACGCCTACTTCGAGAACTTCGTCATACGCGCGCTGGCCTACGCTGCCGGGCTGCCAGGAGGCCGAGGTGCGCCAGATGCCCGCGCCGGATCGCGAAGACCAGCTCTGGCACGTGCTCGACCAGCGCCCCTTCCTGCTGGTGCTCGACGGGTTGGAGCGCATCCTGCTCGCCTATGCGCGCATGGACGCCGCGCACCTGCCGGACGATGACCTGGACGAGCAGACCGCCAATGACATCGCCCAGTTCTACGGCTTGCCGGACAACGTCAAGGAGACCTATCTGGAAAAACACCGCCTGCGCCAGTGCACCGACCCACGCGCCGGGCACTTCCTGCGGCGGCTGGCGCAGGTGCGCGCCTCGCGCGTGCTCATCTCCACCCGGCTCTACCCGGCGGAACTCCAGACGAACACGGCCCAGCCCCGGCCCGGCTGCTATCCCCTCTTCCTCACCGGGCTGAGCGACGACGACGCGCTGACGCTGTGGCGCGCCTTCATTGGCGGGCGCGGAGCGGCACGAGCGAGCAACTGCTGCCGCTCTTCCGCGCCTTTGGCAACTACCCGCTGCTGCTGCGTGCCCTGGCCGGCGAGGTGGCTGAATATAGGCCCGCGCCGGGAGATTTCGACCGCTGGCGCCAGGCGCATGCCGACTTCAACCCCGCCGCGCTGCCGCTGCAAAACGCCAAGACTCACGTGCTGGAATTCGCCCTGCGCGGCTTAAGCGCAGTGCAGCGCCACGTCCTCCACACCATCGCCGCCTTCCGCATGCCGGCCACGTGGGAGACGCTGCGCGCCGTGCTGGTCGGCGCAGAGAAGCAGAAGCCGTGTCGGGACGACCGCGCGCTGGACGCCACGCTGACGGAGTTGGAAGACCGCGGCCTGGTCGGCTGGGACAAGGTGGCGAATCGCTACGACCTCCATCCCATCGTGCGTGGCGTGGTATGGCAGGCGCTGGATGCACGCGCCCGGCGGGATATTTACGGCGCCCTGCACAGCTATTTCGACGCGGCGCCGAGACCACCGGCATGGGAGAAAGTTGAAAGCCTCGAAGACCTGACGTCCGGCATTGAGCTGTTCCACACGCTCATTGGGTTGGAGCGCTACGAGGATGCCTCGTTGTTTTTCGGGATCATCTCGAAGACGCCACGCTCTACCGCCTGAGCGCGAGTCGACAGCGGGCGGAGTTGCTTGAGCGGCTCTTTCCTGATGGCGTGGAAACGCTGCCCCGGCTGGCGAACGCGCGGCACCAGAGCTACACGCTCAATGCGCTGGCGATGGCTTACCAATTCAGCGGCGAGCCCGGTCGTGCCGAGCCACTCTTTCGGCGTGCCTTAGAAATTGATGAACAGGAAAAAGATTGGGCGAAGTGGCCATAGCCTTCTTATGCAACCTCTCCGATGCACTCCGGCTCTCTGGTCATCTCCGTGCAGCCGAGACGGCTGCTTGCCGTGCGCTGGAGATGTGCCGCGAACAAGGCAGACCGATTTCAGGAAGGTATTAGTCTCTATGGGTTGGTGTCGCTCTCGCCGCTTGCGGGCAGCCTCCCCATCGGATCGCCCTGTGCCGTGCGCTGAATATCTGGTTGCACAGAAACACACACAAGGCGAAGGCCTCGTTAATGCCTTCTCGCGCAACGCTGCCTCTGGCTCAGTCAACCCGGCGAGGCGCTACCGCTCGCGCAACGCGCCTGGGAACTGGCCCACGTCCGACGCAAGGACGCGACCTCATCCGAGCCGCCCGACTCCACGGCGAGGCAGCCCTGGGCCTAGGCGACCTGACCACCGCCACCGAGCGCCTGCACCATGCCCTCACCCGCGCCCGCGCCGTCAACCTCGTCGAAGAAGAACTTCCCGCGCTGACGGCCCTGGCCGAACTGCACCGGCAGCAGCAGCACTACGACACCGCACGCGAACTCCTCGACCAGGTCTGGACCCCGCCGAGCGCGGGCCGTATCCGCTCTTGCACGCCGATGCGCTCAACGTCCTGGCACAGCTTGAACGCGACCAGGGCCGCCGCGAGGCCGCCGTTGCCGCCGCCACCGAGGCGTACAGGCAGGCCTGGTGCGACGGGCCGCCCTACGCCTACCACTTCGGCCTGACCAACGCCCGCCGCCATCTCCAGGAACTCGGTGCGGCCGGCCGGTGCTGCCGCCCTTCGATGCCTCCCAATACGAGCCAATGCCGGAAGTCGAGCTTGACCCGGAAGACGAGTTTCACGTGTGATTAGGTCGCTGCGCTCCAGTGAGGCACGCGG